>CAITKP010000045.1 GCA_903892995.1 uncultured Campylobacterales bacterium | reverse complement strand
CGGGTTCAACTCCCGTCAACAGCTCACAAAAAAGTAAATGCTGATTATTAATCAAATAAATAAACAAGTAAAGCTATGGCTCAAGAGAAATTTGATCGTACCAAACCACACGTTAACATTGGTACTATTGGTCACGTAGACCACGGTAAAACTACTTTAACTGCAGCAATTACTGCTGTTCTTGCGGTAACAAATGGTGCAAAAATGATGGATTATGATCAAATCGATAATGCTCCAGAAGAAAGAGAGCGTGGTATTACTATCGCTACTTCACACGTTGAGTACGAAACTGATAACCGTCACTATGCACACGTTGACTGTCCAGGTCACGCGGATTATGTTAAAAACATGATTACTGGTGCTGCTCAAATGGATGGCGCTATATTAGTTGTTTCTGCTGCTGACGGCCCAATGCCACAAACACGTGAGCACATTCTTCTATCTAAACAAGTAGGTGTACCATACATCGTTGTTTTTATGAACAAAGAAGATATGGTTGATGACGAAGAACTTCTTGAACTAGTTGAAATGGAAATCCGTGAACTTCTTGATCAATACGAATTCCCAGGTGATGATACTCCAATAGTTGCAGGTTCAGCTCTTAAAGCTCTTGAAGAAGCAAAAACTGGTACTTTAGGTGCATGGTCAGATAAAATCAAAAAATTGATGGCTGAAGTTGATGCGTATATTCCAGATCCAATTCGTGAAACTGATAAAGAGTTCTTAATGCCAGTTGAGGATGTTTTCTCAATCTCTGGTCGTGGAACTGTTGTTACTGGTCGTATCGAACGTGGTCTTGTAAAAATCGGTGATACAATTGAAATCGTTGGTATCCGTGATACACAAACTACAACTGTAACTGGTATTGAGATGTTCCGTAAAGAGATGACTCAAGGTGAAGCTGGTGATAACTGTGGTGTTCTACTACGTGGTATCGCTAAAGAAGCTGTTGAGCGTGGACAAGTTCTTTGTAAACCAAAGTCAATTACTCCACATACAACTTTCGAAGCTGAGATCTATGTACTAAGTAAAGAAGAGGGTGGTCGTCATACTCCATTCTTCTCTAACTACCGTCCTCAGTTCTATGTTCGTACAACTGACGTTACAGGTGCTATCACTTTACCAGAAGGTACTGAGATGGTTATGCCAGGTGATAACGTTAAAATTACTGCAACACTAATCAACCCGATCGCGATGGAAGAGGGAACTCGTTTCGCTATTCGTGAGGGTGGACGTACAGTTGGTGCAGGTGTTGTTTCTAAAATCATCAAGTAATTGATGTTGCTTCCACTTGGTGGAAGTAAATTTTTAAATTAGGTTAACACTATGAGAGAAAATATCCACTTAGGTTGTGAAAAGTGTACTCGTCGTAACTACCACACAACTAAAAATAAAAAAACTCATACTGAAAAATTTTCAGTACGTAAATTTTGTAAATTTTGTCGTGAGCATACTGTTCATAAAGAGATGAAATTATAATTTAATCTGCAAGTAGAGTTGAATCTACTTGTTTGATTTACATAGGCGAATAGCTCCAATGGTAGAGCGCCGGATTCCAAATCCGATGGTTGCGGGTTCGAGTCCCCCTTCGCCTGCCATTTTCAATTAATGAATCTTTAGAGACTTATTAATTGAAAATGTAATTGCAGATATATTTAGGATTATCGATGAAGAATATTAATAGTTATATACGAGATGCAAAGTTAGAACTTAGCAAAGTTATTTTTCCAAATAAAATGCAAGTAAAACAAGCATATATCTCAGTTGTTATTGTTGTAACATTTATATCACTATTTTTAGCATTGGTAGATTTTATAATGTCATCTACTGTTTCAGCTTTACTAGGTTAAGGATATATAATGGCACATCAATGGTATTCGATTCAGACATATTCTGGAAGTGAACGTAGTGTTAAAGCTGCAATACAAAATATTATTATAGAAAGAGGATTACAAGAAGAGATTAAAGACCTTCTTGTTCCAACTGAAGACGTTATCGAAGTTAAAGAGGGTAAGAAAAAAATATCTGAAAGATCTTTATACTCAGGTTATGTTTTTATTTATATTGATTTGAGTAAAGAACTGCAACACTTAATACAGTCTTTACCACGCGTATCAGGTTTTGTAGGCGAAGCAAATCATCCAACACCACTTAGTGAAAGTGATATTCAAGTTATTCTTGATCGTGCAAATAATCGTGCTGCTCCAAAACCAAAAGTTTTCTTCGATTCTGGAGAGATGGTACGTATCATTGATGGACCATTTGCAAACTTTACTGGTACTGTAGATGAGTATGATTTAGAACATGGAACATTGAAACTTAATGTTTCTATCTTTGGACGTGCAACGCCAGTAGATATATCGTATACTCAAGTCGAAAAAATAATTTAAACTCAACAAAAGGAAGCAAAATGGCAAAAAAAGTCACTGGTTACATCAAACTACAAATAAATGCTGGTGCAGCTAATCCAGCACCTCCAGTAGGTCCTGCATTAGGTCAGCGTGGTGTTAATATTATGGAATTCTGTAAAGCATTCAATGAAAAAACAAAAGATAAAATGGGATTTAAAGTTCCTGTTGTTATTACAGTTTATAGTGATAAAAGTTTTTCATTTATCACTAAACAACCGCCTGCATCACAGTTAATTATGAAAGCAGCAGGCCTTAAAAAAGGTACAGATAACGCATTGAAAAATAAAGTTGGTAAAATAACAAAAGACCAACTTATGGAAATCGTTAAAACTAAAATGGAAGATATGAATACTACAGATATAGAAATGGCAGCAAATACAATCGCTGGTTCAGCTCGTTCTATGGGTGTAGAGATAGTAGACTAAATTTTAAAATCTATTCATCAACGACCGCATTGGTGATTTAATAGAGTTTATCAGATAAATAAAAATTTATCTGACCTTTATTTGCGGCAGAAATCATAGGAGATATTCAATGGCAGGAAAACGTTATACACAATTAAAAGAAAAAATAGATGTTGCAAAAAGCTTCTCAGTGGCTGATGCGTCGGTAACTATCAAAGATTTAAAATCAGCAAAATTTGATGAAACAGTTGAGATAGCATTAAATTTAAATGTTGATCCAAGACATGCAGACCAAATGGTTAGAGGGGCAGTTGTTCTTCCTCATGGTACAGGTAAAACTGTACGTGTTGCAGTTTTTGCAAAAGGTATTAAAGCTGATGAAGCAAAAGCAGCAGGCGCTGATATCGTTGGTACTGATGATCTTGTTGAGCAAATACAAGAGGGAATCTTCAATTTTGATGTAGTTGTTGCAGCACCTGATTGTATGGGTCTTGTTGGTAAAATCGGTCGTATTCTAGGGCCAAAAGGTATGATGCCTAACCCTAAAACAGGTACAGTTACTCCTGATGTAGCTCAAGCTGTTAAAAATGTAAAAGGCGGTCAAGTTACTTTCCGTGTAGATAAAAAAGGTAATATTCACGCTGGTATTGGTAAAGTAAGTTTTGAATCTGAAAAACTTGCAGAAAACATCTCAGCTTTTGTTGGTGCAATTAACAAGCATAAACCATCAACTGCAAAAGGACGTTACATCAAAAATGGTGTTTTAAGTCTTACAATGAGTCCTGCAATTAAATTAGATATTATGGAATTAGCGGATATTAGATAGTTTTTTGCCAAGATTCCTTGGCAAAAATCTCCTTACATGTAAGCTTTTACTTTGTGATAATAATATCTTAAAGTAAAGGTTTTCAAATATGAAAATCTGAATTACTTGGACTAAAGATAGTTTGGGGCATCTACTTTATGTAGTAGCTTAATAGGCCTTTCCCTCCCATCTTGAAGTTATGTCTGGAAAGGAGATTATATGTTAAAGTCAAAAAAAGCTGAAGTAATTGAAAAATTAGCGTCATCTTTGGAAAATTCAACTGCAGTTGTAGTTTGTGATTACAAAGGTTTGACAGTTGCTAATCTAGAAGATTTACGTAAATCAGCAAAAGCAAAAGATACAAGTGTTCAGGTTGTTAAAAACACTTTGGCAAAAATTGCACTTGAAAAAGCTGGTATGACTGGTTTAGAACTTAAAGATACTAATATCTTTGTATGGTCAAACGATGTTATTGCTGCTTCTAAAGTTGCATCTGATTTTGCTAAAGGAAATGATAAATTTTCAGTTAAAGCTGGTTACTTAGATAAAGTACCTGCTGACGCTGCTAAAATTGCTGCATTTGCTAAACTTCCAGGTCGTGAAGAACTTCTTGGTATGCTTGCTTCTGTTTGGATGGGTCCAATCAGAAACTTCACAATCGGTTTAGATGCATTAAAAAGACAAAAAGAGGAAGCATAATCTGCTTTCTTTAAAAATAAGAAACTAAAATAAAATTAATGGAGAACATTATGGCTGTTACTAAAGAAGACGTATTAGAGTTTATCTCTAACTTATCTGTACTTGAGTTGTCTGAACTTGTTAAAGAGTTCGAAGAAAAATTTGGTGTATCTGCACAACCTGTTGCAGTTGCTGGTGTAGCTGTAGCTGCTGAAGCTGCTGAAGAAAAAACTGAATTTGATGTTATCATCGTAGATTCAGGTGATAAAAAAATCAACGTAATTAAAGTTGTACGTGCTCTTACAGGTCTTGGACTAAAAGAAGCAAAAGATGCAACTGAAAACGTTCCTTCAACAATTAAAGAGGGTGTAGATAAAGCAACTGCAGAAGATGCAAAAAAACAACTTGAAGAAGCTGGTGCTAAAGTAGAAGTTAAATAATTTAACTTCTATTGAGGGCATTCGCCTTCAATTAAGAAACAGGCACTTTTGTGGTATGATTTATGTCATACTATAAAAGTGCCTTTCTGTCGTTTATATCCATAATTGCTTTAATTGTGGTTCAGTTCAAGGACGCTTGAACACGATAAATGCGATCTATTTTCAATAGATTGTGCACTAACTTACATAGAGGTAGCCCATGTTAAACACTTTATATTCTGGAAATCGTTTACGTGTAGACTTTGCAAAAACTCCTCAGCAGATCGAAGTTCCAAATCTACTCCAACTACAACAAAATTCATATGATAACTTCTTAATGCTTGATGCAAATGATCGTTCTAAAAGTGGCATTGAAAATGTATTTCAATCAGTTTTCCCAATTCATGATTCACAAAACAGACTTACTGTTGAGTATATAGGCTCTGAAGTTGGTAAACCAAAGTACACAGTACGTGAATGTATGGAGCGTGGACTAACTTACGCTGTATCTTTAAGAATGAAAACTCGCCTAGTTATTTGGGAGAGAAATGAAAATACAAAAGAAAAATTAGGCGTTAAAGATATCAAAGAACAAAGTATATTCGTTCGTGATATTCCTTTAATGACTGAGCGTACATCTTTTATTATAAATGGTGTAGAGCGTGTCGTTGTAAATCAGTTACACCGTTCTCCTGGTGTTATCTTCAAAGAAGAAGAAGCAACGACTTCTGGAAATAAACTCATCTATACTGGTCAAATTATTCCAGATCGTGGTTCATGGTTATACTTTGAATATGATCCAAAAGATATTCTTTATATGAGAATAAATAAACGCCGTAAAGTTCCAGTAACTATTATGTTCCGTGCTCTTGGATATTCTAAGCAAGATATATTAAAACTTTTTTACCCTTTACAGACTATTGTTGTAAAAGATAATGGTTTTATGATTGACTTTAACCCGGATGATTTTAAAGGAAGACTTGATTTTGATCTAGTTGATGATAAAGGAAACCTTTTAATTACTGCTGGAAAAAGATTATCTGCGAAAAAAGCTCAGAAATTTGTAGAGGATGGCGTAACAAAAGTTATGTATCCACTAGATATTTTAGTTGATCGTCACTTGGCTGAAGCAATTATTAATCCAGAAACGGGTGAAGTATTATTTGATACTATGACATCTATTGATGAGACAAAACTTAAAAAAATGGCGGAAGCTGGCGTTGGTTCGTTCGTCATCGCAAATGACTTGGCAGATGGTGTAGATAGCTCAATCATCAACGCATTTATTGCTGATGCTGATTCTCTAAAACTTTTAAAACAAACAGAAGAGATTGAAGATGAAAATGATCTTTCAGCTATTCGTATCTATAAAGTTATGCGTCCTGGTGAACCAGTAACAAAAGATGCAGCAAAAGCATTTGTAAATCAGCTATTTTTTGATCCTGAACGTTATGATCTAACTCGCGTTGGTCGTATGAAGATGAATCATAAGCTTGGTATGAATATTCCAGAATATGTGACAGTATTAACAAATGAAGATATTATCAACACTGTTAAATATGTTATTAAAGTTAAAAATGGCCAAGGTCATATCGATGATAGAGATCACTTAGGCAATCGTCGTATCCGTTCTATTGGTGAACTATTGGGTAATGAATTACACAATGGTCTTATCAAAATGCAAAAAGCGATCAAAGATAAACTCTCAACAATGAGTGGACCAATGAGTGAGCTTATGCCACATGACTTGATTAACTCAAAAATGATCACTTCGACTATTATGGAGTTTTTCTCTGGTGGTCAGTTGTCTCAATTTATGGATCAAACAAATCCATTGTCAGAGCTTACACACAAACGTCGTCTTTCAGCACTTGGAGAGGGTGGTCTTGTTAAAGAGAGAGCTGGCTTTGAAGTGCGTGACGTTCACCCGACTCATTATGGCCGTATCTGTCCGATTGAGACTCCTGAGGGACAAAATATTGGTCTTATCAATACACTTGCTACATACTCAAAAGTAAATGAGCATGGATTTATTGAAGCACCATATAAAGTTGTAAAAGATGGTGTCGTGACTAGCGAAGTTATCTATCTTACAGCTACACAAGAAGAGGGGAAACTTATCGCTGCAGCGTCAAATAAACTTGACACTAAAGGTCAGTTTATAGAAGATCTTATTGCTGTGCGCCAAGATGGTGAGATTATTTATCGCTCTCCTAAAGATTGTGAATATGCAGACCTTTCTTCTCATATGGTTGTAGGTGTTGCAGCTTCGTTAATTCCTTTCTTGGAACATGATGATGCCAACCGTGCGCTTATGGGATCAAACATGCAACGTCAAGCAGTACCATTGATTCGTCCACAAGCTCCTATGGTTGGAACAGGTGTTGAAAAACTGGTTGCTCGCGATAGTTGGGAATGTATCTATGCGAAACGTTCTGGAATCGTAGAAAAAGCGGACGCAAAACATATTTATATCAAAGGTGAAGATGAAGATGGAATCTTTATAGATTACTATCCATTACAAAAAAATCTTCGTACAAACCAAAATACATCATTTTCTCAGAAGCCAATCGTTAAAATTGGTCAATATGTAGAAAAAGATCATATTATCGCAGATGGTCCAAATATGGATCAGGGTGAACTTGCACTAGGTGTTAATGCAATGGTTGCCTTTATGCCATGGAATGGTTATAACTTCGAGGATGCTATCGTTATTTCTGAAAGAATGATCCGCGAAGATGCTTTTACATCAGTGCATATCTATGAAAAAGAGTGTGAAGCTCGTGAGTTAAAACATGGTGTTGAAGAGATCACTCGTGATATTCCAAACGTTCGCGAAGAAGATTTAGCTCACCTTGATGAAAGTGGTATCGCAAAAATCGGTACGAATGTTAAAGGTGGCATGATTCTAGTTGGAAAAGTTTCTCCAAAAGGTGAAGTAAAACCAACTCCAGAAGAAAGATTATTGCGTGCAATTTTTGGTGAAAAATCTGGTCATGTTGTCAATAAATCACTCTACTGTCCACCATCAATGGAGGGTGTAATTGTAGATGTGAAAATCTTTACTAAAAAGGGTTATGACAAAGATCCTCGTTCTTTAGAGCTTGAAAAAGAGGAACGTGATTATTTAGAGCGCGAACATTATGATCGCCTATTGATGATTGATAAAGAGGAGATCTTTAGAATCACAGCACTTTTAACAAAAGAGCCATTAGGAAAAGATATCAGTATTAATGGAACGGATTACAAAAAAGGTGACATCATCAATGGTGAAGATCTTAAAGATGTAAATCGTTTTGCTATGAATAACATTGTTAAATCATTCTCTGAAGAGATTCAAAATCAATACAATGTTATGAAAAATTATTTCCAAAAACAAAAAAGAATCTTCCGTGATGAACATGAAGAGAAACTTTCTATTTTGGAAAATGACGACATCCTACCAAATGGTGTTGTGAAATATGTAAAAATTTACGTTGCAACAAAACGCCAGCTAAAAGTCGGTGATAAAATGGCAGGGCGTCACGGAAATAAAGGTATCGTTTCTAATATCGTTCCTGAAGTTGATATGCCATATATGGAAGATGGACGTAGTGTTGATGTTTGTCTCAATCCTCTAGGGGTTCCATCTCGTATGAATATTGGTCAAGTATTAGAGATGCACCTTGGTATGGCTGGACGTGAACTTGGACATCAAATTCAAGCAGAATTTGATTCTAAACAAGCAGAATTTTTAGAAAATATTCGTGCAAAAATGATCGAAATTTCAAATGTTGCAGGTCTTATGAATGCTGTTGAAGTTTTAGGCAAGATGAGCAATGATGAGCTACTTAAATATGCTCGTGATTGGTCAAAAGGCGT
Organism: uncultured Campylobacterales bacterium; assembly: GCA_903892995.1. Classification (GTDB taxonomy): domain Bacteria; phylum Campylobacterota; class Campylobacteria; order Campylobacterales; family Sulfurimonadaceae; genus Hydrocurvibacter. The sequence goes on along the minus strand of CAITKP010000045.1, from coordinate 42,388 downwards.
TAAATTTGCAACACCTATCTTTGAGGGTGTTAACGAAGTAGAGTTTGCTAAACTTTTTGAGATGGCAAAAATGAGTAAAGATGGTAAAACAGTTTTATTTGATGGTAAAACTGGTGAGCAGATGAGAGAACGCGTAAATGTTGGTTACATGTACATCTTAAAACTACACCACTTAGTTGATGAGAAAATCCATGCTCGTTCAACTGGACCATACTCTTTAGTCACTCAACAGCCAGTTGGTGGTAAAGCACTCTTTGGTGGACAAAGATTTGGAGAGATGGAAGTTTGGGCACTTGAAGCATATGGTGCTTCGGCTGTACTTAAAGAGATGCTGACTATCAAATCAGATGATGTAGATGGTCGTGTTCGTGCGTATAAAGCATTAACGAAAGGTGAATTGGTTCCAGAGTCTGGCATACCAGAAACACTATTTGTATTAACAAAAGAGCTTCAAGCATTGGCTCTTGATGTAGAGATTTTTGACGAGGTTGAAGACGATGAGTAAATTAGTAGCAATAGATGTAGCAGAAGATAATCGCCCAAAAGATATTAAACAGCTTCAGTTTCGCCTCGCATCTCCAGAGAAAATACTCTCGTGGAGCCATGGTGAAGTAAAGAAACCAGAAACTATCAATTACCGTACGCTTAAACCTGAGCGTGATGGTCTGTTCTGTGCAAAAGTATTTGGTCCTGTGCGTGATTATGAGTGTTTATGTGGTAAATACAAAAAAATGCGCTACAAAGGTGTAGTATGTGAAAAATGTGGTGTTGAAGTTGCAAGTTCAAAAGTTCGTCGTGTCCGTATGGGTCACATCGATCTTGTAACTCCTGTTGCACACATTTGGTATGTTAGTTCATTGCCATCACGTATTGGTACACTTTTGGGTGTAAAAATGAAAGACCTTGAACGCGTACTATATTACGAAGCATATATTGTAGAACAGGGTGGAGAAGCATATTATGATGCAGAAGCAAAAACACCGGTTCTTAAGTATGATGTTCTTAATGAAGAACAATACCGTACACTTGTTCAGAGATTTGGTGAACTAGGATTCAAAGCGAGAATGGGTGGTGAAGTTATCCGTGATATTCTTGATGATATCGATCTTGTAGAGCTATTTTCACAGTTGAAAGAGGATATTGAAAAAACAAACTCTGAAGCAAAACGTAAAACTATTGCAAAGCGTTTAAAAGTAATTGAATCATTTTTAAATAGTGGAAACAATCCTGCATGGATGATGCTAACAGTTTTACCTGTTTTACCACCAGATTTACGCCCACTTGTAAGTCTTGATGGCGGAAAATTTGCAGTTTCTGATGTGAATGATCTTTATCGTCGTGTTATCAACCGTAACCAACGTCTTAAACGTTTGGTAGAACTAGAAGCTCCTGAAATTATTGTTAGAAATGAAAAACGTATGCTCCAAGAAGCAGTTGATGCACTATTTGACAATGGTCGCCGTGCAAATGCTGTAAAAGGTGCAAATAAACGTCCACTTAAATCTTTAAGTGAGATCATTAAGGGTAAACAAGGGCGTTTTCGTCAAAACCTTCTTGGGAAGCGTGTTGACTTTTCTGGACGTTCTGTAATTGTTGTTGGTCCATCTTTAAGAATGGATGAGTGTGGTCTTCCGAAAAAAATGGCGTTAGAGCTATTCAAACCACATTTGATTGCAAAGTTAGAAGACAAAGGGTATGCAACAACGATCAAAGCTGCAAGCAAAATGATCGATGCGAAAACGAATGAAGTTTGGGAGTGTCTAGCGGAGATAGTTGATGGGTATCCGATTTTACTAAATCGTGCTCCAACTCTACACAAACTTTCAATTCAGGCGTTTCACCCTAAATTGATTGATGGTAAAGCTATTCAGTTGCATCCACTCGTTTGTGCGGCTTTCAATGCCGATTTCGATGGGGATCAAATGGCGGTTCACGTTCCACTCAGCACTGCTGCTATTGCAGAAGCAAAAGTCTTGATGCTTGCATCTATGAATATTTTGCTTCCAGCTTCTGGTAAAGCGATTGCTACACCATCTCAGGATATGGTCCTTGGTATCTACTATACTACTTTAGAGAAAAGTGGCGTAAAAGGTTCAAATAAACTTTTCGCAAATGTAGATGAAGTTATGATCGCAATTCAACATGGTTCACTTGACCTTCATGCAAAAATTCGTTCAAGTGTGAATGGTAGATTGATCCATACAACGGCAGGACGCTTGATTCTTAAAGATATCATTCCTGAATTTGTTCCAGTTGAGCTTTGGAATCGTGTTATGAAGAAAAAAGCAATTAATGAGCTTGTTGATTATGTTCAAAAACACGGAGGAATAGGTATTACTGCTTCTTTCTTGGATGCTTTAAAAAATCTTGGATTTAAACAAGCGACTGAAGCTGGTATTTCTATCTCAATTGATGATATTATCATCCCTGAGACGAAAGCTGCAAAAATTGATGAATCTAAAAATAAGGTTCGTGAGATTCAAAAACAGTTTGAAGCTGGTCTTTTAACAGAGCAAGAGCGTTACAATAAAATTATTGACGTTTGGACAGATACAAACAATATCCTTGCAACGCAGATGATGACACTTGTTCAAACTGATAAAAAAGGTTTTAACTCTATTCATATGATGGCTGATTCTGGAGCGAGGGGTTCTGCTGCACAGATTCGTCAGCTAGCTGGTATGCGTGGTCTGATGGCAAAACCAAGTGGTGATATTATCGAGACACCGATTATCTCTAACTTTAAAGAGGGTCTAAACGTTCTTGAATACTTTATTTCAACTCACGGTGCGCGTAAAGGTCTTGCGGATACTGCTCTTAAGACAGCGAATGCTGGTTATTTGACTCGTAAACTTGTTGACGTTGCTCAAAATGTTAAAGTTGTTGAGCATGATTGTCATACGCATGAAGGTATTGAAATCTCTGATATATCAGATCACAACTCATTGATCGAGTCTTTAGAAGATCGTTTATTTGGTCGTGTATTGGCTGATGATGCAATTGATCCAATTACAAATGAGATCCTTTTCACTGAAGGTACATTGATCGATGAAGTAAAAGCAAAAACAATAGTAGAAGCTGGAATTAAATCAGCTTATATCCGTACACCGACTACATGTAAGTCTGAGGGTGGTATTTGTGCTCTTTGTTATGGACTAAACCTCGGTACTGGTGAACTAGTTCGCCGTGGTGAGGCTGTTGGTATTATTGCAGCTCAGTCAATTGGTGAGCCAGGTACTCAGCTTACACTTCGTACATTTCACGTTGGGGGAACTGCATCAAGCACTCGCCAAGAGCGTCAAGTTATTGCAAGTAAAGAGGGCTTTATCCGTTATTACAACTTTAAAACTTACACTTCTAAAGAGGGTAAACAAATTGTTGCAAATCGCCGTAATGCTGGTATCTTACTTGTTGAGCCAAAAATTAAAGCTCCTTTTGATGGTAGAGTTGAAATTCAATCTATTCACGATGAGATGATTATTAGTGTAGTAGGTGAAAAAGAGACAGTTCGCTACACACTTAGAAAAAATGAAGTGGCTCGTCCAAATGAACTCGCTGGGGTTGGCGGACATATTGAGAGTAAATTATACTTGCCATACAAACATGGTGAGATGGTAAAAGGGCACGAATCAATTGTTGAAAAAATCAATGATGGATGGAATGTTCCTAATCATATCCCATATGCATCAGAGATCATGGTAAAAGATGGTGATCCAATTACTCAAAAAATAAGAGCTAAAGAAGCTGGAACTATTAAATACTTCCTTCTAAAAGGTGATTATTTAGAAAGATATGAAGGCGTAAAAGTTGGACATGAAGTAAAAGAGAAGGGATTATTTGCAAGTATCGTAGATAATTCTGATCATGAAGCGATCCGCCACTATATCGCACGTGGTTCAATTGTTGAGCAAAATGACGATGCAGTGGTTGAAGCAGATACATTGATTGCTAAACCAGCAAAAGAGGAATCTATCGTTATTGCAGAGTGGGATCCATATTCAAATCCAATTATCTCAGAAGCAAACGGTAAAGTAAGTTTTGAAGATGTTATCGATGGCGTTACAGCCTCATCACAATACGATGAATTGACTGGTAAAACACGTTTGATGATTAATGAGCATATTTCGCCAGAGTATAAACCAAGTATCGTACTTGCTACTGCTGATGGTGAGATTATTAGATATGCAATCGATCCTAAATCATCTGTATATGTACAAGATGGTGCTGATGTTAAAATTGCAGATACTCTTGTTAAAACACCAAAAGCACTTCAAAAATCAAGCGATATTACTGGAGGTCTTCCACGCGTATCTGAGCTTTTTGAAGCACGTCGTCCAAAAGTTAATGCAGTTATCAGTGAAATCGATGGTATTGTTAGTTTTGGAAAAGCATTACGTGGTAAAGAGCGTATTTTAGTTACTTCTGAAAATGGTATGATTAAAGAGTATTTTGTTGATAAATCACTAGTTGCACAGGTTAATGTTGGCGAGTATGTTCACGCTGGTGAAAGATTGACAGATGGTATTGGTTCTCCTCATGATATTCTTAGAATTCTTGGAGTAAAAGCATTACATAACTATCTTGTTAGCGAAGTACAACAAGTTTACCGTTCTCAGGGGGTTAATATTGCCGATAAACATATTGAGGTTATTTTCACTCAGATGTTACGTCAGATTAAAATTTTACATTCAGGTGATACGAAATTTATTGAAGGCGATCTAATCTCTAGAAATAAATTTATTGAAGAGAATGAAAAAATTATCCGTCTTGGTGGACGTCCATCGATTGCTGAACCATTCTTGGTTGGTATTACTCGTGCGGCAGTTTCTGCGGATAGTATCATTTCAGCTGCATCATTCCAAGATACGACAAAAGTATTGACAGAAGCTGCAGTTTCTGCAAAATTTGATGATCTAACAGATCTAAAAGAGAACGTTATTATCGGACGTACAATCCCAGTTGGTACTGGTATTTACAAAGATGATATACTCAGTTTTGAAGACTATATCAACTAATTCTTTTTCTCTTACATGTAAGCATTATGGCTTACATGTAAACTTTCTATTCACTTCTTTTTCTTCACTTTAATAAATACTTAAAATAAGCAAACTTTAATCGCTTATTATGTAAAATTACGCGTTTATAATTCTCTCATCTTTAGTAGATGCAGAAGAGTTAAATTCTACTGGAACATTTAAGAAAGGAATTGTATGCCTACAATCAACCAATTGATTCGTAATGAGCGTAAAAAAGTGGTTAAAAAATCTAAATCACCTGCGCTTGTTTCGTGTCCACAACGTCGTGGTGTTTGTACTCGTGTTTACACTACTACACCAAAAAAACCAAACTCGGCTTTACGTAAAGTCGCAAAAGTTCGTTTAACTTCTGGCTTTGAAGTTATTTCATATATCGGTGGAGAGGGTCACAACCTTCAAGAGCACTCAATAGTACTAGTTCGTGGTGGTCGTATTAAAGATTTACCAGGGGTTAAATATCATATCGTACGTGGTGCGCTTGATAGTGCTGGTGTTAAAGACCGTAAAGTTGCTCGTTCTAAATACGGAACTAAGAGACCTAAAGCTGCTAAATAATCTCAAAATTTGAGATAATCGCAAATAAAAGATTCAAGCGAGCACAGGATGAATCCACTTTCTAAAAGAGGAAACGTTTTGAGTAAATTTGACAAAAATTGAAGATAAGGAAAATATCAGATGAGAAGAAGAAAAGCTCCTGTTCGTGAAATTATGCCCGATCCGATTTACGGAAGCAAAATTTTAACGAAATTTATAAACAAGATCATGCTAGACGGTAAGAAAAGTACAGCTGAAAAAATTATCTATAGTGCGTTAGACATCATTAGTTCTCGTGGTGAAAAAACAGGTATAGATACATTTAACAACGCTATCGATAACGTTAAACCTATTATCGAGGTTAAAAGCCGTCGTGTAGGTGGTGCAACATACCAAGTTCCAGTAGAGGTACGTCCAGTACGTCAACAATCATTAGCAATTCGCTGGTTAGTTGACGCATCTCGTAATCGTAATGAGCGTACTATGGCTGAACGTTTAGCAAATGAACTTATGGATGCAAGTAGCGAAAAAGGTACTGCATTTAAGAAAAAAGAGGATACTTACAGAATGGCAGAAGCAAACAAAGCGTTTGCTCACTATCGCTGGTAAGATAGACTTTTGTCGAACTTCACTTTATGTGAAGTTCTTACATGTAAACCTCTTTTTTAAGATGAAATTTTCATTTTAAAAAAGAGGTTCAGCTCTTCAAATCAAAGTTTTTTAAGGTAAAAATATGGCAAGATCACATAAGCTAGAAGATGTAAGAAATATCGGTATTGCTGCGCACATTGATGCAGGAAAAACAACAACAACGGAGCGTATTTTATTCTATACGGGTGTTGAGCACAAAATTGGTGAGGTTCATGATGGTGCTGCAACAATGGACTGGATGGAACAAGAGCAGGAGAGAGGTATTACAATTACTTCTGCTGCTACAACTTGTGAATGGGCTGGTAAACAGATCAATATCATCGATACTCCGGGCCACGTTGACTTCACGATTGAAGTTGAGCGTTCTATGCGTGTACTTGATGGAGCTGTTTCAGTTTTCTGTGCTGTTGGTGGGGTTCAACCTCAATCTGAAACAGTTTGGAGACAAAGAAATCGTTATGGTGTACCATCTATCGTTTTCGTTAACAAAATGGATAGAACAGGTGCAGATTTTTACAATGTTGAAAATCAAATCCGTGATCGTTTAAAAGGAAATCCAGTACCTATTCAACTTCCAATTGGTGCTGAAGATACATTTGCTGGTATCGTTGACTTAGTTAAAATGAAAGCTATCGTTTGGGATCAAGATGCTGCGATGGGTTCAAACTACCACGTAGAAGAGATTCCTGCAAATATGCAAGATAAAGCTGAAGAGTACCGTGAAAAATTGATTGAGTCAATCTCAAGTGTTGATGGTAATGAAGAGCTTATGGAAAAATTCCTTGAAGGTATCGAACTTACTGAAGAAGAGATTATCGCGGGAATCAAAGCAGCAACTTTGGCAATGGAAATTGTTCCAATGACTGCAGGAACTGCATTTAAAAATAAAGGTGTTCAAACACTACTTGACGCAGTAGTAGCATACCTTCCATCACCAACAGAATGTGCTGCGATTAAAGGTACGATGATGGATGATGAAGATGTTGAAGTTATCGTTCCTTCAACTGATGATGGTAAATTTGCATCATTAGCATTTAAAATTATGACAGATCCATTCGTTGGAACTTTAACATTTATCCGTGTTTACCGTGGTTCTTTAGAAGCTGGTTCATTTGTACACAATACTACAAAAGACAAACGTGAACGTATCGGCCGTATCGTTAAAATGCATGCTATTAAGCGTGAAGAAGTAAAAGAGATTTTTGCTGGTGAAATCGGTGCAGTTGTTGGTTTAAAATATACAACTACTGGTGATACACTATGTAATGAAGATGATAAAGTTATTCTAGAACGTATGGTATTCCCTGAGCCAGTTATCTCTGTTGCGGTTGAACCAAAAACAAAAGCTGACCAAGAAAAAATGGGACTAGCTCTCGGTAAACTTGCTGCTGAAGATCCATCTTTCCGTGTTCACACAGATGAAGAAACAGGACAAACTATTATTTCTGGAATGGGTGAGTTACACCTAGAAATCATCGTTGACCGTATGAAACGTGAGTTCAAAGTTGAAGCAGAAGTTGGTGCTCCACAAGTTTCTTACCGTGAAGCGATCAAATCTGAAGTTTCTCAAGAGTACAAATACGCAAAACAATCTGGTGGACGCGGACAATTTGGTCACGTATATTTACGTATCAAACCAAATGAAGCTGGTGCTGGTTTCAAATTTAACAATGATATTAAAGGTGGGGTTATTCCAAAAGAGTATATTCCAGCGATTGAAAAAGGTATTGTTGAAGCAATGCAAGGCGGTGTACTTGCTGGTTACCCAATCGAGGATGTTGAAGTTTCTGTATATGATGGTTCATACCACGAAGTCGACTCTAATGAGATGGCGTTTAAACTTGCTGCTTCAATGGGATTCAAAGAGGGATGTAGAAAAGCTGGTGCTTCAATTTTAGAGCCATTAATGAAAGTTGAAGTTGAAGTTCCTGAAGATTATATGGGTGATGTTATCGGTGACCTTAACCGTCGTCGTGGACAAATTAACAATATGGGTGACCGTTCAGGTAACAAAATTGTTGATGCATATGTTCCACTTTCTGAGATGTTTGGTTACTCAACTGACCTACGTTCAGCAACTCAAGGACGTGCTACTTATTCTATGGAATTCCACCACTATGAAGAGGTTCCAAGAAACGTTTCTGAAGAGATTATCAAAAAACGTAACGGCTAATTTTTCTTTCCTCCTTTTAGAGGAGGAGAGTACCTTCCTCCAATGGAATCTTAATGTTCAAACTCTTTTTAATTATATTTTTTTCCCTTCAAATTTTTGCTTCTACTTCTATTGGTTTAAATCCAAAAAGCTATGCTTTACTTGGTAATGTTATTTATAACAATACTCAAGATTTAGAAAAACTCTCTCAATTGAGTTCATTCCAAGATAAAAAATTAAAGATTAACGACTATATTTTGCGATGTAATAAATGTAAATCTGAAGGTTTTTTAATAGATAATGGAGACAAAAAATATAATTCAAATGAGTATTACAACAAGCTAAGAACTTTATCGATTGAAAATGATCTCTACATTAAATTGGCAAATGATAAATTTTTTGAAGCTATAGAAAGTGAAAATACTAAACTTTTTATCGATTTAGTTGATTTGTCTATTGTTGATAAAGAAAATATATCAGATAAATTAAAAGATTTTATAGCCTTACATGTAAGAGAATTAAAAGAGACTCTTTACTATAAAGATCATTATAGTGACTCTAGTGCAGCACAGATATCTCAGAACAACGATGAGTTTGCCGAGATACAAAACCTCAGAGAAGAGGATAAAAACTCCTCTGACTCTTTAAAAGCTAAATTAGAATCAATACTTGCAAGTAGAAAAAATAGTAATTAAATCCATATATCTTTTTGAATATCAGTAGCTCTATTTTGTAAAGTAAGGTAGGGCTTGAACTGACTTTTATACGTAAGACTTTGACAATCTTTTACATAATATCCTAAATAGATCCATGGCTTTTGCAGTGATTTTGCTAAGCTGATTTGGCGATAAAGTGAGTATTTTCCCAGTGAAAGATTTTTATATTCTGGATCATAATAGCAATAAATAGATGAGATCCCATCTTCTAAAATATCGATTAGGTCAACACAAATCAGTTTTTCTTTGTCATAGTATAAAACCTCATACCCAAAATCATTAGCTCCTTGAACAAAAGAGTTGTAATAACCTTTAACGTCTGTTTGATTATTGTCCCATGCTCTAAATGAATGCATATAGTGATGATATCTATTAAACAGCTCCACATGTTCATAACTAACAGTTGGCTTTTGTACATGTAATTTAATTTGGCTGTTTTTGTTGATAATTCGTTTTTCAGATTTGGAAAAATTATAGTTATTGACATCTATTTTAAGACTTTGACACTCCTGACAATCACAGCAAATAGGTCTAAAAAACATCTTTCCAAATCTTCTCCAGCCTCGCTGTATTAGAGTTGTACAATAAGCAATGCTACACTCTGAGAGGATTTTGTAATGTGCAGTTTGCTGTTGGTTATTAAGATAGGAGCATTTATCTGTAAAGGTGCATTCATTAAGAAGTTTCATCAGAGTGTTTTATATAAAAATATAATTGTAAAAATTTTTTATACTGCTCTGTTTTGAGCGATCAAAACGCCCTCAATCATTGCATCGATATCGCCATCTAAAATAGCATTGACATTTGAAAATGCTTCATTGCTACGCGTGTCTTTGACTTGTTGATAAGGCTGTAGAACATATGAACGGATTTGATGACCCCAGCCGATTTCACTCTTTTCTACACCAGCTTCTTTTGCTTTTTGAATTTCAAGCTCATACTCATACAAGCGAGACTTTAACATTTTCATAGCGGTTGCTCTATTTTTATGTTGGCTTCTGTCATTTTGACATTGAACAACGACACCTGTTGCTATATGCGTGATACGGATTGCAGATTCAGTTTTATTGACATGTTGCCCACCAGCGCCTGAAGCACGGTAAGTATCTACGCGGATATCTTTATCCTCTATGACGATATTGATGTTATCATCTATCTCAGGAGAGACCACGACTGAAGTAAAAGAGGTGTGGCGTTTTGCATTAGAGTCAAACGGAGAGATACGAACCAGACGGTGGATGCCACTCTCAACTTTGAGATATCCATAAGCATTTTCACCAGAAATCAAGATAGAAGCATCTTTGATCCCCGCTTCATCACCATTTTGATAGTCAAGAGTCTCCACTTTAAATCCATGACGCTCAGCCCATCTTGTGTACATTCTCAAAAGGATCGAAGCCCAGTCTTGAGATTCAGTTCCCCCAGCTCCAGGGTGAATTGAGAGGATAGCATTATTTCCATCTGTTTCACCGCTTAAAAGTACGCTTATCTCCATTTGTCTTACATAGTTTTCAAGATGCTCGGATTCACTAAATAGAGTTTCTATTGTCTCATCATCTTTTTCATCTTGAGCCATTTCGTAGAGTTCTTGTGCGTCCCCAACAGCTGAGGCCGCATCTTGGTATTTTTGAAGTTTTCTCTCTAGTTGTGTTTTCTCTTTTTGAACTACAGCAGCATTGGCCGCATCGTTCCAAAAACTCTGATCATTTTCAAGCAGATTGATCTCTTGTAATTTTGCTTCGATTTTTGAGGGTTCAACGACTCCTGCAATATTTTTCATCTTGAGCTGTAAAGTTTTTAAAAGTTCTGTGTATTCATAATTGTCCATGCTTCTATCCAGTCATATAGTATAATTGCGATTATATATTACAGAGGCTTAAAAATGAGAGTTTTTCAATCCCCCCACGAGCTCAAAAAAGAGCTGAGAGGCTTACATGTAAGCATTGGATTTGTACCTACAATGGGCGCATTGCACAATGGACATATCTCACTGATAAAAAAGGCAAAAGAGGAAAATGAGATCGTTGTTGTCTCCATCTTTGTTAATCCTACTCAATTTTTAAAAGGGGAAGATCTTGATAAATATCCGCGTAAAGAGCAAGCTGATAAGCGTATTTGTGAACTCGCGGGCGTTGATTATCTTTTTTATCCAAATGCAGAAGATATTTATGAAAAGGATGAAGTTAAGCTTTGTGCTCCTGATGTAAGAGGCTATATCTTAGAGGGAGAAACACGTCCGGGACATTTTAGCGGAGTGCTTACAGTTGTGATGAAGCTTTTAAATATTGTAAATCCAACAAACGCGTATTTTGGCAAAAAAGATGCCCAACAGTTAATGCTGATTAGCTTGATGGTAAAACAGATGTTTATGGATGTCAATATTGTTCCTGTTGAGACAATGCGTGATAATCTCGGGCTTGCTTTAAGTAGCAGAAATGAGTATTTGAATGCAGAAGAAAAGGTAGAAGCTCTAAAGATCCCATCGGCACTTAAAAAAGCTACCAGTTTAGTTGTATCAGGAGTGTATGAAACTAAAACAATTATAGATGAAATGAAGATGATTTTAGAGCCGCTGGATGTTTCCTATATTGCCATTGTAAGTCGAGAGTTTATACCAATTGCAACAATCCAGACAGGCAACTCAATGATTTTGGTTGAGGCTGTTGTCGGGAACACTCGCTTGTTGGATAACATTTGGCTTTAGGTATTTTTCCTCTATAAGTGTGTCAACAATCTGCTTAAATACAGGAACTGAGCTCTCAGCAGCAAAGTGAGCTCGCTTTGGCTGAATCACCACAACACCAATTGTATAAGAGTGTTTTCCATCATTGACAAATCCAATGAATGAGGTATTGTATTTTGAAACATAACTTCCCTCTTCAACGATGTGTGCCGTTCCCGTCTTTCCGCCGATTTCTAAACCAGGAGTTATTGCTTTTGTTCCCGTTCCTTCCATAACAGTTTTAATCAAAATCTTTTTCATTCTGCTTGCAGTTGTCGGGTCGATCACTTGTTTTCCTGGATCGATTGGAATAGGTGTCACTTTCCCATACTTATCAATAAGAGAATCTACCAATGTCGGTATGACCTCTCGCCCATTGTTATTAAAAGCATTATAGGCATTTACAAGCTGCATAAGTGTGACTTTCATTCCATATCCATACGACGCTGTAGCCTTGTATATCTCATCTGAGAGTTGCGATGAGTTAGGTATGGAACCCTCTTTTTCATAGGCAAGGTCTATATTTGTTTTATGCGCAAGTCCAAAATTGCTAAGCCCCTCGTAAAAGTCTATTCCTGTAAGCTTTTGCGCAAGTTGTGCCATACCAACATTTGATGAAAAGACTATGACATCCTCAGCACTGAGCATCGCAAATGGATGTTCATCTGTTATCACTTTTTTGCCCATTAAAAATTTTCCATTATGACCATTGATCATATCATAAGGGTTGATAAGATTTTTTTCTAAAAGAAGTGTAAATGTAAGCGGTTTAATAACAGAACCTGGTTCAAAAGCATACTCTGTTGCCCAAGTATTAAGAGATGAATAATCCTCTTTTCGTATATTTTGAGGGAGAAATCTATTTGAACTTCCAAGCGAGATAATCTTACCATTTTTGGAGGACATCACAACACTCATAATGTGATCTGCATCAAGATTTATTTTCATTTTATCTAGGATTTTTTCCACTTTAACTTGTAAAGTAACAGGAATATTTAGCTTGACATCAAGCCCATCTGTTTGTGGTTTTGTGTAACTGTCTTTATTGAGGATCATATTATTAGCGACATCGCGAGGTGCAAACTGTTTTGCATCCTCTTTAGATGAAAGTTCATCTTCGTAGCGTTTTTCTATCCCCTTTACACCACGAATCTTTGTGTATCCATCCTCTTCGATTTTATGCGGATAGCCGATGATGGGTGTTAGTAAAGTGTCATATGGATATATTCGTGCTTCACCGCTTTCTATGACATTGAGACCTTGTGTGGTGCGTATGTGTGTATTTGGATTTTCAATCTCTTTAAAAACTTTATATCTTCGTAACTCAAAACCCAAACTTTTAAGATTTTGTGCTTGCTTGGAGTTAAGATCATAGCTTAAAACGACTGCACCCTTTTTTTTCCTTAAAAGTGCTGCGACTTTTTGCGGATCGACATCGCTGTAAATGCTATAAAGTTGTATAAAAAGATCCATTTTTTCTGGATCGATGAAATAGGTATTAACGATAGCTTTGTAAAGTTTTTGAGTTGTGGCAAGGTGAAAGCCATCGGCACTGATAATACTTCCTCTTTTTGCAACAGAGGTTTCCGAAGCAAAAAGAGATGGGAGATCTCTTGGTTTGATTGCAGTAAAAAGCATAACACTTAAAAAAATAAGAAAGCCAAGAGAGATGATCGAAAAAAGTATAAAAGTCTTTTTTGATTTTGTTCTATAAGAGATATTTTGCATTAAAAAAGAGGTTGCTTACATCTGAGTTCGGCTGATTTGTTGGTAAGCATTTAATGCTTTACTTCTCACTTCTAGCATCAATTTCATACTGATTTCTGCTTTATCAATCGCAAGTGCTGCTTGATGAAGATCTTTTACCTGTCCAGTTGCGATATCGCTCATAGCTTTTTCACTGCTGACTTGAAGATCATTAACCTCAGTCATAGCTGATTTGAGTGTCTTTGCAAAAGCATCACCAGAAGATGGTTGTACAATCGAGGATTTATTATTTAAAATATCCGCTGTCGAGAGAGCGTTAATACTGTTTATTGCCATAATCTATTCCTTTGTCTATTGTAAAAGAGAAATTGCACTTGTCGCCATGTTTTTAGCACTTTCAAATGCAGCAACATTGGCTTGATAAGAGCGAGTCGCTTCTACCAAATCGGCCATTTCTATAACAGGATTAATATTTGGATATGCTACATATCCCTTTGAATCTGCATCAGGACTTGTAGGGTCATACTTCATCTGAGGCTTTGAATCATCACGTGATATTTTATCAACTTTTACGCTCATTATAGCAGGATTAACTTTACGGCCTGCTTGTCCCTCATCAAGAGGATCTTCATATTTGAGTGAAGATGTTTGGTTGTTGATCGCTTTATTGATTGCGTCATTAAAATTTATCGCTTTAAAGATGACTTGTTTACGGCGGTATGGACCACCCTCTTCGGTACGAGTTGTTTGAGCGTTTGCGATATTTGATGAGATGATATCGACACGGGTTCTCTGCGCTGAAAGCCCATAACCGCTAATGTCAAAACTGCTTAAAAAATTACTCATAATCTATCCTTAGCTTAATTTTGCAGATGCGTCAACGACCGCTTCATACATCATTTTTTCTTTTTTCATAGCTGCAATAACTGCATTATACATAGTCGAGTTTTTACTCATCTCTGTTGTTTCGACATCGATATCAACGCTGTTGCCATCATTTTTTGCCATATGCCCATCTCTATAAAACAAAGAGGCAGTTGCACTACTTAGATCAGGCAAGGCATCAAGATGTTCTCCATCAGTCTTTGCCATACGAAGCGTTTGAGAGTTTTCTCCCATTATCTCTTTTTGTTTTTGTGCGAGAGTGGACTCAAAACGAACATCACGAGGTTTGTAAAATGGAGTATCTGCATTTGCAATATTAGATGCAATCATATCTTGGCGCATTCCACGAAAGTTGAGCGCTTCTTCCATTAAAGAGTGAGCTTTGGATATTTCGAGACTCATCTACAAACCTTTTTGTGAATTTATTATTTTTAGAAAAGCAATTTTTGTGCCAAAAAGATGGTAAAAAAGCAAAACACTCACTTTAAGATGAGTTTAAGAGGAACTAACTCATAATGCTTACTAAGGTTGCAGGTGTAACCCAATTTTTTAGTTATAAGGAGTTCTTATGAAAAGAACTGGTTTTACAATGATCGAATTGATCTTCGTTATCGTTATCTTAGGTATTCTTGCGTCTGTCGCACTTCCGAAACTTATCGGTGTGAAATCTCAAGCGGATGAGGGACTCGTTAAAGGTTTCGTTGGTACACTAAACCGTACTGTTGCTCCAACAAAATGGAGTGCGTCAATTGCAAATGGAGATAACGGGAGTCTAATAAGTGTAACTTCAAAGTATGATGTTAATGCTACTGATACAGATTTTCCTGCGAGTTTTTCTGTTAGAGATGTAAATACTTCTAAGTGTGAAGTTTCGTATGCTACAAAAGTGACTGCTGCAACTAAGTTTGCTGCTAAAACAACGGATGGTAATTATTATATTATTTGTCGTGATGGAAATGCATCAAATGCGCCAAAATTTTGGTATTCAGGTGCTGCACCAGTCGTGAATACAGTTTTAGATGATACGAAGATTAAACTTCCATAATTTTACTTCTTGACGTATCCTCCTTAGTGGAGGATACTCCTTAATTTATATTTTACGAGTCACAATTGTGTGCTTCATAAAATTTAAATTTTTTTGGAGTCTGTGTGAATAAAAAAGCGTTCACAATGATAGAACTCATTTTTGTCATTATTATTTTGGGCGTGCTTGCTGCTATTGCCCTTCCAAAATTCGCTGGAGTTTCTGAGCAAGCCGTTATCTCAAATGGTCATTCCGATGTTATGGCGATTCGCACGGCGATTTCCACAGAAAGACAAAAGCGTTTGATGCAAGGAAGCAGTACATACATATCTGCGTTAGATAAAAATGTTTCTGTGACAGGTCAGCTTCCATCGGGGAGCTTGATATTTGATGATAATGATACAAATAAAAACAACGGAACAATTCTAACCTATGCCATTACAACAAAAGATTCAGATGGCGGTTGGATGAGAACGGCTACAAATACATATAAATATAAAGTTTCTGGTATTGCAAATACTTTTACTTACGATCCAAATACTGGAATTTTTGATTGTACTGGCGGTGAGCAATTCTGTACGCAACTGACTAAATAAAAAAAGCTGATTATGAGTATAATTCTTTTATGAATTATTACCAACTCGCTCTTTTAAACTCTCCACTTTCACCTCTGACCTACCAAAGTGAACTCTCTCTTGAAAATGGCTACCATGTAGAGGTCGCACTTCAAAATAGAAATGTTACTGCTGTTGTGATCGCAAAGGTTGATAAACCTGATTTTGATACTCACACACTCTTACATGTAAGTGATTTTTACTTCAGTGAAACGCAAATAAAATTAGCCCATTTTATAGCCTCATACTATCTTTGCTCCCTTGGCGAAGCCTTCTCTTTGCTTGTGCCTTTTGAGAAAACACTTATACCCAAAGGGCAATATGCAAAGGATGTAGAGAACGATTTTATTGACACTATTACACTCTCAAAAAAACAAAATGAGGCCTTAGAGTTTATCAACTCAAAAGATGTTTCCTTGCTGTTTGGAGATACGGGAAGCGGAAAGACTGAGATATATATGAAACTCATTTGGCGAATGATCCAAGAGAAAAAAAGAGCGATCTTTTTGATGCCCGAAATCTCACTCACTCCGCAAATGGAGAGCCGTCTTAAAAACCATTTTGGTGAGCGAGTGGTAATGTGGCACTCCAAAATCACCAAGGTGCAAAAAGAAAAAATACTCAAGCGTATCCAAGAGGGAAGTGTTGATATCGTAGCAGGGGCAAGATCGGCTCTTTTTACGCCACTTTGTGATATTGGATGCATTGTCGTAGATGAGGAGCATGATGAAAGCTACAAATCCTCTAGTCGTCCTCGCTACAATGCACGAGATATCGCTATCTATATGGGAAAACTTTTAGGGGCAAAAGTAGTGCTAGGAAGTGCGACTCCCTCACTCACAAGCTATGCAAAATTTCCAGCATTTCGCCTTCGCGGAGGACATTTTGAGTCAAAAAAAGAGTTTATTTACCAAACTTCACTTGAAGCCATCACACCACTTATTGAAGAAGAGATTATAAAAACTAAGCAAAAAGAGGAGCAAACGATTCTTTTTATTCCTACTCGTGCGAATTTTAAGTATCTTATTTGCTCGAGTTGTGGAGAGAAGATAGAGTGCCCATTTTGCAGTGTTGGTATGAGTATTCATCAAAGACATAAACTTCTCAAATGCCACTATTGCAACTTCACGACCCAAATTCCACAAGTCTGTCCAAAGTGCCACGATCACGCGCTCAAAAGTAGTAGACTTGGAACCGCAGAGGCTGTGAAACAGCTTCAAGAAAAATATGATTTCTTAGATGTAGAGCAGTTTGATCGAGATGTGATTACAACTCAAAGTAAACTTATCAAAACTCTCAAGCGTTTTAACGACAAAGAGATCGACGTGCTTGTCGGAACACAGATGCTTAGCAAAGGGCATGATTATCATGATGTAACTTTGGCAGTTGTTTTGGGACTTGATAATATGCTCACAATGAGTGATTATAGAGCCAGAGAAAAAGCGCTCTCAAGCCTGATCCAAATCGCTGGCAGAAGTGGAAGAAAAAAAGAGGCAAAAGTGATTGTACAAACTTTTAACAGAGAGTTTTTTGAGAGTTACATTGATGATTATGAGCAGTTCTTAAAAGATGAATTAGAGTTTCGCCGAGGTGTTTATCCACCATTTAAAAAGCTTTGCCGTGTACTTTTTGCTCACAAAAATGGACTCAAAGCACAAAATGAGATGGAAGAGATGGTGGAGCGATTAAAAGATTTTAGCGGGGTTGAAGTGATTGGATATGGCGCTTCGGCCATAGAAAAGATAGCTGAGAAATACCGTTTTATGATACTTTTGCGTTCAAGTAAAAGCACCGATCTCATCCGAGCACTTCTTACATGTAAGACTCCTTTAGCGCAAATTGATATGGATCCTACGGAGTTTGCGTAGTTTTTTTGTCTAAAAAAGCTTACACCCAGAGGGCACTTCGCATGTAAAGGTTTTTACTGCAAAAACTCTTCTGTACTTTTTTCTTCGCAAAAAAAGTACCAAAAAGCTCTTGCAACGGCTTCGAGCCTAACTTCGTTAGGTTCCCAAGAGATAAAAACTCCATTCCTAAAAATTCAAAACTCGGGCTTCGCCCTCAAACAGTTGAATTTTCTTAACGTCATTACATTTTTATCTCTTGGCTCTGCAGGTGTCGCAACTGACATAAAAGTTTTTACGGCATTTTTGTGTCACTTTGGATTTTAGTCTTTTTGACCGAGTGGAGTCGTGAAAAAAATGCAACTGTTTGAGGGAGTTTACGACCGAGTTTTGCATTTTTAGACGCAACGACCGAAAAAAGGCGTAAAGAAATCCAACTGCTGACACGAGCTTTTTTGCATACTTTTTTCTCGGAGAAAAAAGTATGAGAGAAACTTTGCGAAAAAAAGTACAAAAGAGAAGTCATAAAAAATTTACTGAAAAAAAAACTAAAAGCAGTTTTTTAGACCAAAAAAGATACTATCTCTTCATGATAAAAAGATATGAAACTAAAAAAATATATGTCGGAAATGTGGCTGTTGGTGGGGATGCGCCTATTAGCGTGCAGTCTATGACCTACTCAAATACACGCGATGTAGAGGCAACTGTTGAGCAGATAAATCGCCTTCACTTTGCAGGATGTGATATCGTGCGTGTGGCAGTTCCTGATATGGAAGATGCCCTTGCACTCAAAGCGATCAAAGAGCGCATCTCTTTGCCGCTTATTGCAGATATTCACTTTAACCATAAGCTTGCTCTTGTGGCGGCTGAGGTGGTTGATTGTATCCGTATCAATCCAGGAAATATCGGTTCAAAAGAGAAAGTGCGCGAAGTTGTAAAAGCCTGCCAAGAGCGCAATCTTCCGATTCGTATTGGTGTCAATGCGGGAAGTTTAGAAAAAGAGTTTGATAACAAATATGGCCCTACAGCAGAGGCGATGGTAGCATCCGCTGAGTACAACATCAAATTTTTAGAAGACCTTGGATTTGATGATATTAAAATCTCTTTAAAAGCCAGCGACGTGCAAAGAACCGTCGATGCGTACAGAATGCTTCGTCCAAAAAATCATTATCCGTTTCATTTGGGTGTCACAGAAGCAGGGACGATCTTTCATGCAACAGTCAAAAGCGCCATCGGTCTTGGGGCTCTTTTGCTTGATGGCATCGGCGATACTTTGAGAGTCTCTATTACAGGAGAACTTGAAGAGGAGATCAAAGTTGGACGCGCTATCCTCAAAGACAGTGGCGCTGCTCCTGATGGACTCAACATCATCTCTTGCCCGACTTGCGGGCGTATTGAGGCGGATTTGGTGAGTGCGGTGAGCGAGATAGAAAAGCGAACAGCGCATATCAAAAAACCGCTCAATGTCTCAGTGATGGGATGTGTGGTAAACGCCATCGGTGAAGCGCAGCATGCAGATGTTGCCATTGCGTATGGAAAAGGCAAAGGACTTGTAATGGTAAAAGGCGAAGTCGTGGCAAACTTGGATGAGCATGAACTTGTAGATAGATTTGTAAATGAAATAGAAAAAATGGCTGAAGATGAGTGATAACAACCTATATAATTTGACTTTTGAAAAGTCGGTTCTTAGCTCGATTGTCTTTGATCCTAAACAGTTTGATGAACTCTCAAGCATTTTAAAATTTGATGATTTTTACCTTCCTGCTCACCAAGATATTTTTAAATCAATGCTCTCGCTCACGCAAAAAAATGAACCAATCGATGAGGAGTTTATCAAAAAAGAGCTCTCTCGTGAGAAGAAGTTTGATGAAAGTATTATGCTCGATATTCTCTCAGCAAATCCGATTGCAAATATCAAAGCCTATGTGGATGTGCTCAAAGATAAATCACTCAAACGCCATCTTTTGACGCTCACAACAGAGATAAAAAGGGTAACTTTAGAAGAGGATTTGCCAAGTGAAGATGTGGTTGATATGGTGGAGAAAAAACTCTACCAAATCACGCAAAACTCCCAATCAAGCGACTTTAAAGACTCTGTAACTGTCACATTTGACACGATGGAATACATCAAAGAGATGAAAGCGCGTGGCAATACAAAGCTCGTCGGTGTCGATACAGGTTTTGATAAACTAAACGAGATGACGACGGGTTTTGGAAAAGGGGATTTAGTCATCATTGCAGCTAGGCCTGCGATGGGGAAAACTTCTTTCGTCTTAAACACTGTTAACAATCTCATAGTTCAGGGCAAGGGAGTGGCGTTTTTCTCGCTTGAGATGCCAGCAGAACAGCTGATGTTGCGTCTTCTTTCTATCCAAACCTCTATCTTTTTGCAAAAACTTCGTGTTGGAGATCTCAATGATGATGAGTGGACACGTTTAAGCGGTGCGATCGATAAGATGAACAGAGCAAAACTTTTTGTGGACGATCAGGGTTCTGTAAATATTAACCAGCTCCGTTCAAAACTTCGTAAACTCAAAAACCAGCATCCAGAGATCGAAGTGGCGGTTATTGACTACTTGCAGATTATGAGCGGAACGGGTGGAAAAGATCGTCACTTAGAGGTCAGCGAAATCTCGCGCGGACTTAAAATGCTCGCTCGTGAGCTTGGTATTCCTATCATCGCACTCTCTCAGCTCAACCGTGGATTAGAGTCAAGAAATGACAAGCGCCCGATGCTCAGCGATATCCGTGAGTCGGGTTCTATTGAGCAGGATGCGGATATCATCCTCTTTGTTTATCGTGATGATGTGTATCTCTATAAAGAGGAAAAAGAGCGCGAAAAAGCAGCCAAAGCCGAGGGTAAAGAGTTCAAAGGCTCGTATGTCGAAAAAGAGGAAGAGGAAGCTGAGATCATCATCGGTAAACAGCGTAATGGTCCAACTGGACATGTGAAATTGATGTTTCAGAAAAAACTTACTCGCTTTGTGGATGCTCCATCCTTTGCAAAAGGGATCGAGACTGTGTATGAAAATATCGATACACGCTCGGCAAATATCAGTATTGGTAACGACAGCGTGTCGATGCCGACACTTTAAAGATGTTAAAGCGCCCCGAACTTTTTCGTGGGCGTGAGTTTTTCTATGCACTTGGTGTGTTTCTCCTTATCTTTCTTTTTTCACTCTCTTATGAATATTACTCGTATCAAAAATTTGCCTCTGATGGAAATGTAACCCTTACATGTAAGGTCACAAATCAGTATATAAAGCATAAGTTTAGAGATTTCTATATGCTTAAACTCGATTGCGGTGAGGTAAATATTTACACGGCAAAGCCTTTGAAAATCGGCGATGTGATGGAGAAAAATGTAAGAGCCGAGTTTGATCTGAGTCATCTTGATTTTTTGGGATATCTCAAAGGTTTTTACGCAAAGAGCAGAGATTTTTATGCATTTGAAGATGAAAGTTTTAAAGCAAAGCTAAACGCCGATATCGCCTCGCAACATGAAAATAAAGAGGTAGCCACCATTTATAAAGCACTCTATACAGCTGCTCCAGAGGATTTGGTTTTGCGTCAAAAGGTTGCCACTTTAGGGCTTAGCCATACAGTCTCGATTAGCGGTTTTCATCTTGGTTTGTTGAGTGGGGTTTTGTTTTTTCTTTTTGGGGCATTTTACCGTCCAATACATTCTCGCTATTTTCCCTATAGAAATAGCTCTCGTGATCTTTTTTTGATAGTGATAATCTTTTTATTTACCTATGTTTGGTTTTTGAGTTTTATTCCTCCGCTGCTTCGCTCGTTTGGAATGTTGATTGTAGGCTATTTGTTGTATGACAGAGGTTTTAAGCTACTCTCAATGGCGACACTTCTTTTAACGATTTTATTGCTTCTTGCATTTTTTCCAAGACTTTTATTTTCGCTCTCTTTTTGGCTCTCTGCGAGCGGCGTTTTTTATATCTTTCTTTTTTCGCTTTATTATGAAAAAATCAACAAAGTTCTCTTTTTCTTTTTGTTTCCTATTTTTGTATATTTGGCAATGTTGCCATTTTCACTCACTATATTTGGAATATTTTCATTGGTGCATCCGCTCTCTATTGTTTGGGATGAGATTTTTATTCTCTTTTATCCTCTGAGTATTCTCTTACATGTAAGCGGTTTTGGGGGAGTTTTAGATCCATTGCTTTTAAAACTTCTGTCTTTGAGTGATACGCAAAATAGCTTACATGTAAGCTATTTTTTCTTGTATCTCCATCTGGTATTATCACTTTTGGCTGTGAAATGGCGGAACTTTTTTTATCTTTTAGTGTTTGAAAGTTTTGCGCTGTTCATATATGCGATCTATTATGTAGCATAGTTTCATGCCGTAGATAAAGATGATCCATGAAAGATAGATCCATAAAAAGAGAAAGATGACCATTGCAAATGAGCCATAAATAGTTGCATAGGTCTTGTTGTAAATCACATAGTAGATAAAAGAGGCTTTTGCAATAGAGAAGATACTAGAGGTGACAAAAGATGCGATGAGCGAGGCTTTTGGTTCTATTTTGATATTTGCTGCGATTTGATATATGAGAAAAAAAAGCGCCCAGACAATGATGTACGGAAAGATTTTTATGATATTGATCCAGCCAGAAAAAACGCTTTCATCAACGATAAGGGCTAGCTGTGTTGAGATATAAAATGAAACTCCAAGTGCGATGGGTGTGAGGGTAATAAGCGTCCAATAGGTCGTTACAGATTCCCAGATAGTTCTTTTTTGCGCATGAAAAATACGGTTGACAATGTACTCAAAATTTTGAAAAAAGAGCAAAGAAGCGACGATAACACTGGCAAAACCAATAACTCCCATCTTCACCGAGTTTTGTAAAAATCCATCGATATACCCCATCATCGCTTCAGAATTTACTGGCATAAGATTTGAGAAAATAAATGTCTTAATGGTTATATAGTGGTCGCTAAAATTTGGCAAAGAGGTGATAAGCGCCATAACGATCATCAAAAGCGGAATAATGGTAAAAATGGTATAAAAGCTAAGACTTGCGGCAAAAAGTGTGAGCTCTTTATCGACAAATCCCTCTAAGATATATTTTATATCAAAGATAAATTTTTTTATTTTTTTGTTCATTGGGTGGGGCATCCTGTGTTTTGTGCTGCGCATTTTTGAAATATCGGAAGTGCGATATCGAGTGTTTTTATCTCTTGAAGTGCTTGTATTCGAAACCTATCTAAAGGTGTTCTAATAGAGTAATACGCCCATGTTCCTTGCCGCTCGACTCTCAAAAATCCTGCATCTTTTAAGATTTTAAGATGGCGTGAAAGACGAGATTGGATCATGCCAAAGGACTCTTGGAGGTCGCACACGCACATCGAACCATTTTCATCGATAAAACGCAGAAGCTTGACGCGTGTTTCATCATTAAGTGCTGATACTGTTTGTAAAAATATTTCCATGCGAAGATTATAACATATTTTTAATATATCAAGATATATTGATTTATTGATTGAAACTATGTTATAGTACGCTTACATGTAAAGTGAAGGATAAAAAAAATGCAAAGAAAAGTAGATGCAACGCAAAGCGGGGTAAAGATATCTTTTGTTGGTGAAGTGAAAAAAGAGAGTATTGTCGCAATGGTGCAAAACTGCCAAAGCGGTGGCTGTAGCTGTATGAGTGAAGCAACAAAACAAAAAATCAAAGATATACAGATAAGTGGAGAAGATGGAGATGTGGCTCTTGATATAAATGGAGAGATAAAAAAAGAGGAGATCGAAGAGGCTCTGTCAAAATCGCTTGTACTAAATACACAATGTTGTTAGCAAGCTCGATATTTTTTCTTACACTGCTTTTTATTATCTCGCAGCCAAAGGGACTAAAAATTGGTACAAGTGCGGTTATCGGGGCAGTTGTTAGTTTACTTTTTGGGGTTGTGAGCTTTGGCGATATTTTAGACGTAAGCGCTATCGTTTGGGATGCGACTTTGGCGTTTATTGGGATTATTATTCTCTCTATGATACTCGATGAGATCGGTTTTTTTGAATACGCTGCGCTTAAAATGGCGCGTTTGAGTCGTGGAAATGGGCAGTTGATGTTTGTATATATCCTTCTTTTAGGCGCAGTTGTTTCGGCACTTTTTGCAAATGATGGAGCGGCTCTTATCTTGACTCCAATTGTTCTTGCAAAGATAAAACATCTCAAACTAAAGCCACTAAGCGTCTTTGCATTTTTAATGGCGGGCGGGTTTATCGGCGATAGCGCGTCAAATCCTTTAGTGATCTCAAATCTTACAAACATCGTCACAGCGGGATATTTTCATATAGGCTTTAGCGAATATGCTACTCATATGTTTTTGCCAAATCTTCTGAGCATCGTTGCATCCATTGGAGTTTTGTGGCTCTATTTTAGGAAAGATATTCCTCGCACTATCGATATTTCATCGCTTGCATCGCCTGAGTCAGTGATTAAAAGCAAACCTATGTTTATACTCTCTTGGTTTTTCTTGAGCGTTTTGATGTTTGCTTATTTTATGGGTGAGCGGTATCATCTTCCTATCTCGCTTTTTGCGCTTGGCGGTGCGATACTCTTTTTGCTTATTGCTACTTATTTTAAGGCGACCAAACCTATGATGACCATCAAAGCTGCACCTTGGCAGATCGTTTGGTTTTCCATAGGACTTTATGTTGTTGTGTATGGTCTTAAAAATGCAGGACTAACTGATGTGATCGCTTCATGGATAGGTTTTTTTCAAGAGCAGGGCGAGCTGGTTGGGATCATTGGAACAGGATTTTTATCTGCGATTATAAGTTCTGTGATGAACAATATGCCAACGATAATGCTAATGGATATCTCTATCGATCATGTGGGATATCTTGGAAATGAAGCTTTAGTGTATGCCAATATTTTAGGTGCAAATCTAGGCCCTAAAATGACACCTATTGGCTCGCTTGCGACACTTTTATGGTTACATGTACTCGCACAAAAGGGCGTGAAAATCACTTGGGGCGAGTATATGAAAGTAGGGCTCATTATCACGCCTCCCGTACTTTTAATCGCACTGCTTGGATTGGCGTAAAGAAAAAAAGCAAATCCTAGCATAAGCTTTGATGTGAGATAATAATTATATTTTTATCAAACATTAAAGTGAGGCCTAATGGCAAAATATATTATTTTAGACACAGAAACAACGGGCGCAGGCGAAAATGATCGCATCATTCAGCTTGGATATATGGTTCTTGGAGGCAAAGAACCAGAGGTTTACAATGAGTTTTGCTCATCAGAAGTTCCCATCTCTTTTGGAGCGATGGAGGTTCATCATATCACGCCTGATATGATAGAAAATAAGCTGCCATGTACGCAAACACAAGCCTATAAAACACTTCTTGAGCTCAATACTCGTGAAAATTATATGATTATCCATAATGCGCCTTTTGATATCGGGATGCTTGAAAAAGAGGGCTTTTCACTCAATATGAAGCTTATCGACACTCTCCGCTGTGCTAAACATATTTTTGCTGATGAAGAGGCGCACCGCTTACAATATTTTCGATACAAACTCGGACTCTATAAAGAGGAAGAGGTAGAAGCAAAAAAACTAGGTATCGAAGTCAAAGCCCATGATGCGATTGGGGATGTTTTGACGCTCAAACTCTTTTTAAGTGAACTGAAAAAAGCGGTTTTAGAGAGATTTGTGGGAGAAAATCCAGTTGAAAAGATGGTACAACTCACCAAAGAGCCGATCTTTATAAAAACTTTTCGATTTGGAAAATATAAGGGAAAAGATCTTGTTGATGTAGCGCATGAGGATGCCTCTTATCTGCGCTGGATGCTTAAATCTATGGACACACTTGATGCGGATTTAAAATATTCGATAGAAAAAGTTTTGGCACCATAGATGCGTAGTATTGAGAGTTTGAAAGATCAAAATATCCTTCTTTTTGGGAAGCCAAGAGCTTTTGATGCCCAAGAGTTTACCTACCAGCTTCAAGACTCTGGCATTAGCCTTGTAAAAAGCTATGAGGATTCTGTTTCTCTCATTGTCGAGGGAAGATTACTCACTCCTTATGAGCAAAATGAGTTGGATAGCTTGTATGAACTAGGTCATCAAAAGAAGTTTATCTCTATTGACGCATTTGAAACTCTGCTGATTGAAAATATTGATGAAGATACTCTGCTTATGAGTCTCAAACTCTCACATGACAAAGATCGTTTAGCGAGCTATTTGAAAAATTCACAAATCAACGACACACTTTTTTTAAAACTTCTCAAACTCTATGATTGGCAGGATGAGGGGTTTTTTGATAATGATGAAAACCGTGATATTACCGCCGCACTTATATCGAGATTTTATGAAAATATAGAACAAAATCACAATGTTCAGTATGCGACTTTAGGACTGATGCACTTGGTAGAGCAGACAAAAAACAGCGATCTTATCGAGGTTATCGCTTCCTTGCAGCCACTAAAAAAGGGTTTTTCAAATCAAAGCCTCTATGCAGTCCTGCTTGCAATCGCAAGAAATGTAGCCACGCCAGATTCAGTGCTCAAGATGTTTTTAAAAAATGGTACTTTAGAGATGAAGTATCTTATCGCTTCGAGAAAAAATTTGAGTGCAAATCTTCAACAACTGATCTTTTTACAAAATGATGAAACACTTAGCGAGGCGCTTTGCAAAAATGAAAATATCGACCCCTCTTTAATAGAAAAACTTCAAGAAAAATATCCCGACCTTTTGGCGCAATATCTGCGTTTAGACGAGAGCCTATTTGAGATGTTTTTGCAAAAGTCCCCTTTGGCTTTGGCACTCAATACAACGCTTACATGTAAGATGCAAGAGAAACTTTTAGAACTTACAAACATAGATGTTGCAAAAGGGCTTACATGTAACGCTAAGCTTTGTGAAACTGTGGCAAAGAGGCTGTTGCAACTAAGCGATGATGCGGTAAATACTCTGCTTTTTGCAAATCCAGTGCTCAAAGAGGAGTACCTTTATCAAGCCTACAGTGAGCAAAAATATCATCTCTCATTGGCGCAAAATGAGAACACACCTGTAGATGTTTTGGAGAAATTGGGAAGTTCAAAAGAGTTTGCGGTTTTACAAGCATTATGCACAAATACAAAAACTCCCATAGCACTCCTTTATGAGTTGAGACTCGATCAAAGACTCGATCGCTTAGTGAGTGAAAATGAGAGCTTTGGCGAGTATATAAAAACACAAAATTTAGGATGGAAAATATGAGAGCAAGTGAGATACGCACGACGATAGAAGCGATGATAGAGCAACATATTCCTACTTTTCTTTGGGGCGCTCCAGGGATTGGAAAATCCTCTATTATCAAACAGATAGCGCAAGAAAAAAAGATAGAATTTATCGATTTACGTCTCTCTTTGATGGATCCAACCGATCTCAAAGGGATCCCTTTTTACGATAAACATGAACACTCAGCCATCTGGGCTTCTCCCTCATTTTTACCGCGCGATGGCGAGGGGATCTTGTTTTTAGATGAGCTTAACTCCGCGCCTCCTGCGGTGCAGGCTTCCGCGTATCAGCTTATTTTAGATAGACGAGTGGGTGAATATGTACTTCCAGATGGCTATGCAATAGTAGCAGCTGGAAACAGAGAGAGCGATCGAGGAGTTGTGTACCGTATGCCCTCACCGCTGGCAAACCGTTTTGTGCATTTAGAGATGGGTGTTGATGTGGATGATTATAAATCATGGGCTTATAAAAGTGGCATAGATGAGCGCATTATTGCGTATATATCTTATAAAAATGAGAACCTCTTTAGCTTTGATGCGACAAAAAATGAGAAGAGTTTTGCAACACCTAGAAGCTGGGAATATGTAGATAAAATCCTTAAATCTTCGATGAACACTTCCCTTTTAATTAGCGCCATTGGCGGAGCTATCGGGCATGATATTGCCGTAGATTTTCTGGGTTTTTGCAAAGTGGCGACAAGGCTTCCTGATATTCAAAGCATCTTAGAAAGCGGAGAGGGCGAGTATCCAAGTGATGTGGATGTTTTGTATGCACTTAGTGCTGGGCTTGTGAGCAAGACACTTCAAAATGAGAGCTATTTGGAAAATCTTTTAAACTATACTCTTTCACTTCAAAGTGAATTTGCCGTGATGATCGTGCAGGAGTTACAGCGAAATGGCGTTCGAATGGAGCATAGCGAAGTGTTTAAAACATGGGTTAGAAAGTTTAGTTATCTTCTCTCATGAGCTTACATGTAACTCTTTTAGAGGCAAAAATATCGCAAGCTAAGGCGAAACTTTTAGTGGATTATCCCTATTTTGGAACAGTTGCAAGCCGTTTGGAGTTAGTGAAAAATGAGAACATCGGTTCATTTTTAAGTGATGGAATGAGGCTTGAATATAATGATGAATATCTCAGCGCACTAGAGATCGGCGAGCTTGAGTTTGCCCTTAGCAATGGCGCGATGCACGCAGTTTTAGGACATCAAAATCGTAAAAACTCGCGTTTAAGCTGGTTGTGGCAGTTAGCTACTGATTATGCTATCAATACAATGCTTGTAGAGAATGGTTTAGATATGCCTTATGGCGCAAACTATGAGGTGCGATTTGATGGTTTGTATGCTGAAGAGATTTATGAAATCCTAAAAGAAGAGATAAAAAACGAAGAGTTTAGCGACGATGAGAGCGATGAAACGGGCTTCAATGAAAACTCTAAACGTCAAAACAATAGACAAAATCAGCAAAACCAAGATGATAAAAAAGATGAAAATGCTCCTAAAATGGAGCTTGAAAATGTTGTCAATGAAGAGCTTCTTGCACAACTAAATGAAAAGCTCATTCAAGAGGAGTTAAGGCGTGGAGCGTTGCCTCTTGGGATGGATCGTTTTTTTGAAATAGCGCTTACATGTAAGCATGATTGGAGAGATGAGCTAAGTTCCGCGATAGATAGATTTTACAAAGATGATTATCAGACTTTGCCACCAAGCAAAAAACTGCTCTATCTTGGCACTTATCTGCCCTCGCTCACGAGTAAGCGTTTTAAGCTGAGCATTGCTATTGACTCTTCTGGCTCTGTTGATGAGGTGCTTTTAGGAAAGTTTATGAGCGAAGTGCAAGCTATTATGATGAGTATTTCTAACTATGAGATCGATATTATTGTAGCAGACGCAAAGGTGCAATCGCATGAGACTTTTTATGAGGGAGATATGCTTACAGCCAACGAAAGCTCTACATGTAAGCTCAAAGGCGGAGGCGGAACCGATTTTAGAGCTGTTTTTGAGTATATAGAACTTCATCTCTATGACACAACACTGTTGCTTTATTTTACTGATTTAGATGGATTTTTTCCAAAAGAGGAACCACTTTTTGAAGTGCTCTGGATTGCTCCAAAAGAGAGTGAAATCCCTTTTGGAAGATTGCTAGTGATAGAATGATTTAACTCGATACGACTCTGTTTTTTCCGCTATTTTTTGCATTATATAAATACATATCTGCTGTGTTGATACTCTCTTCTAAAGTGTCTTCAGGTGAGCTTGCAACCCCTATAGAAACGGTAAATGTAAGAAGTGTGTCATGGATTTTTATGGATGTTTTTGTAACTTTTTTACGAATAAATTCACATTTTTCTTTGATGGCATTTTGAGGCATATCTTTTAAAACAATACAAAACTCTTCGCCTCCAAATCTTGCGACGATATCTTTTGCATCAACACTTGTTGTGAGTATTTGAGAAAGAGTGACGATCACTTTATCACCGGCATCGTGCCCATAAGTATCATTGATATTTTTGAAATTATCTATATCTATCATCGCGATTCCAAAATTTTCTCCACGCTCTTTTGCTTCTTGAAAATACTCTTCACTATTGGCATAGAAATATCTGCGGTTATAGACTCCTGTTAAAAAATCTCGATTTGCATGGTTGGTGATTTTTTCTATATTTTCTAAAGCTTCGATGGTGTTGTTGAGCCTACATGTAAACTCTTCCTTAGAAAATGGCTTATAAAGATAGTCATTTGCACCATTTTTCAAAAAGAGTGCTGTGATCTCTTCATCTTGGTTTGAAGAGATAGCAATGATACCAAGATCATTTTTGGAGTAGGTTTTTCGTATCTCTTTTGTGAGTTCGAGTCCATCCATGACAGGCATAAAATGATCCGTAATAATGATTTTGATATCAGGATGTGTATGAAGCATACCAAGGGCTTCTTCGCCATGCGCAACAGTGTAAACTTGAAAAAACATATTTTGAATAAGTTTTTGCATTTTATGTCTAAAAAGCATGGAATCATCTACAACTAGGACTTTATATTGTTGATTTTGATATAAGCGCATGATGGTAGAGATGATATATTCAATCGATTCGATTCCATCTTTATGTATATAATCGATGATATCTTTTTGCATCAATTGCTTTCTGATAGCTTTATTGACAATTCCACTTAAAACAATTGGGCGAATACTGTTTTCAAGCGCATAATCAACAATCTCGCCGTTTGGAGCATCGGGAAGATTAAGATCAAGAAGGGCAAGAAAGTAGGTGTATTTTTTGATAAAAAGTTTTGCTTCTTGAAGTGTGTAGGCGATATCTATCTCAAAATTGAGTTCTGCTTGCATTTTGAGTGAAATGAGCTTTGCTAGAGCTTTATTATCCTCAACTATTAAGATTCTTTGCATAATATAGTAACTCCAAAATTGTAAGTAGAGAATTTTATCTTTATTGTGATGAAGAGTTCTTTATGTAATGCAAAATTTATAGATTTTTATGTAGAATACTTCTCCCTTAGGAGTTTGTTTGAGTAAATTTATTAAATTAATTTATCTTGCTGTTTTCATCTGTGTAATATTCGCAGTGATCCGCATCTCAGACACTTATGTAGAGGAATTCGTTCAAACAAAACAGAGTGAATATTTCAATACAAGTACCGCAGAACTCAACACAAAAATTAATACACTTATCCGCGAAAAACAAGCACGACAATTAGCTATTCTTCAAGAACTTATTTCAGACAAAAAAATATCGCAGGCAGTTAAAAATAAAAAATTTGATGCTTCAGAATATGAATATATATTTAAAAAATTGAGTTTTTATGGAGATGAGAGCAATTCATGGATCCAATTTATAGACAATAAGGGCATAAGTCTTTGGAGAAGCTGGGATTCTAAAACGGGAGATAATTTGGCAAAAATTCGCAGTGATGCTGCGAGTATGCTAAGATCTTCAGGAATCAGCAGTAATATCAGTGTTGGAAAATATGATATGACTTTTAAGACAATGATCCCAGTTTATGATGATCAAAGCGTATTTATTGGTTCTATTGAGCTGATATCAAATTTTGATTCGATTGCAAATGAACTTAAAAATATGGGTTATAAGCCTTTAGTTTTAGTCGATAAATCCTATAAACAACAGCTTGTCTATCCAGTGAGTAAAAAATTTATAGGAGATTATTACCTCTCTAACAAAGATGCTGATAAGCAGATAGTATCTATGCTTCAAGCTAAAGGAGTAGAAAAATTTATTTCTCCCTATTATAGTTATGTGATTGATAAAAATATAGCTGTTTTTAATTATGCTATTTTTGATCAAAAAGATGTTTTTCTCGGAAATATTTTACTTGCTAAAGATATCTTGGCTTTTAAGGCTTTAGAAGAGAAGCAGATTCATGATAGAGTGTATATAGTTTTAGCGATATTTATACTCTTTTTTAGTGTCGGTTTATATACCTTGTTTCGAAGTTCAACTCCTATTTTAGAGCTCAACATTACATTTTTTACTTTTTTTCTTTTATTTGTCTTCTCTTATGGACTCTATTTTATCGGTGTATATTCTTACTATAAAGAGCAAGAAAAATCCTTTTTAAAATCTTATAATGGAGCTATCAAAACAGATTTTGAAAACATTTCAAATAAGTATTCAACCGTTGCAGATATCATCTATCGCTTAGAACTTGAAAATGTAAAAGTATTTGAGATACTCAAAAAAGCGCAAAATCCAAGTCAAAAAGATGCAGCACGTAAAGAGTTATATGAGCGATTAGCAACTAAATATGAGGATTTTAAAAAGTTTGGCGTAAAAGAGTTGCATTTTCATCTTTCAAATAATGAGAGTTTCTTGAGGATGCACAAGCCTGAATTTTATGGCGATGATCTGACAAATATAAGAGAGACAGTAAGATGGGTGAATGCAAATCATCAAAGAGTCGATGGCTTTGAAGAGGGGCGTGTCTATAATGGTTTTAGGCACATTTTTCCACTCTTTTATCAATATGACCCATCAAATAAGTTTTACATGGGAAGTGTTGAGATCTCTTTTAGCTCTTTTAATTTTATACAAGATCTTATCCGTAGCAATAAATGTAAAGGAAGTTTTTTAATCAAATCGGATGTGCTACAGTCTAAACTCTTTGAGAGCCAAAAGTCAAACTATACAGATTCTCTTTATGATGGATGGTCATTTGACAAAGCTGTGACAGATAAACTCAACAACCTCTCTATGGATGCAGATATCTCTTTAATTGCTCCTCAAGATCATGCCTATATAAGGGAGATGATTGAAAAAGGGGAAGTCTTTTCCATAAATGATAAAAACGGCGATTACCTTTTTACCTTTTTACCTTTGCAAAATCCAGTCTCTAAAGAGATAGTCGCTGTTTTGATTTTACAAAAAGATAAGATGATGCTTTTAAGTATGCACAATAGTATGAAGATCGCTTACCTTGTGGGATTTATTTTTCTTCTATTTATATTTTTATACATGTACAAAGAGGTAAGTATTAAAAAAGAGTATAGAGTCTTACTCCGCAAGACGCAGCGCATTTTAGATGCACAGGATTCTATTGTTGTGATTGTAGGCAGGGATGGTCTTTTAGATAGTAACAAAAAGTTTCTTGATTTCTTTGGAGTTATTTCGCTCCAAGCTTTTAGACTTCATGATAGATGTATTTCGGATAAATTTTTAAATGACAGCAGAACATTTCATCTGCAAAAGATTGAAAATAAAAGAGAGTGGATAGAGGAACTCTCTAAAATGGATAATACACAAAAGATCGTTTCTATGATGGATAAAGAGGGTGAAGTGCACTACTTTTCTATCAAAGAGAGTAGGATCGATGAAAACTATCTTCTTGAGCTTTCTGATATTACTGATACGGTAAGAGAGAAATATAATTATATCAATAAAGCCTATTCAGATGCACTCACAGGCGCATACAATAGAGAGTATTTTAATACCAATATAGAAAAAATAATCAACTCTCAACGCAATGGTTCCCATCTTGGAATCATTTTTTGTGATATAGATTTTTTCAAAAAAGTAAATGATACTTATGGGCATGAAGTGGGCGATGCGGTTTTACAAAAATTTGTTCGTATTTTAGAGAAAAATATACGCTCGCAAGATATTATAATTCGTTGGGGCGGAGAGGAGTTTATCATCCTTTTATATGTGAACTCTATGAATGTCTTGGTAAAAATCGCCAACACACTTAAAGAAGCTGTTGAGGCGGAAGTGTTTGAAGCTGTAGGAACGCTTACATGTAGCTTTGGACTGAGTAGCTATGCAAAGGGCGAAGATATCTTAAAAGCGATAAAACGTGCCGATGAAGCGCTGTATGAAGCAAAAGAAAATGGTAGAAATAGAGTAAAATTTAAATTTTAAAAGGAGAGTGTTTGAGTATTTATAGAGAGTATGATATCCGTGGGATTTTTGAAGAGGAACTCAATGAAGCAAGTGTAGTTAGAATTGGTTATGGACTTGCAAGCCGTATTGATGGAGAGGTTGTAGCTGTTGGGTATGATGCAAGAAGTCATTCTCCTATTTTGTTTGAATACCTTGTTCGTGGACTCAATGCCGGTGGGAAAAAAGTACTTGATATGGGCATGGTTCCAACGCCTGTGAACTACTTTACAAACTATCAAGATTGGGATGGTGTGACTCCGAGTGCTTCTGTGATGATTACAGGTTCACACAATCCAAGTGAGTACAACGGCTTTAAAATCACAATCGATAAAAGCCCGTTTTTTGGCGAGGATATTTATGCTTTAGGACGTGAAATCGCGACAATGGCGATGCCTCAGAGCGTTGAACGTGCAGTTGTAAAAATTGATGCAGTGAGCCGTTATATCGATTTTATGCTGAGCGAATTTGCACATCTTAAAGGGATGAAGGAGCGTATAGTTTATGATTGTGGCAATGGTGTTGCTGGGATCGTGACTGAGAAGATATTTGCAGGACTTGGCTTACATGTAAAGGGAATTTACGTCGATCCAGATGGCACTTTTCCAAACCACCATCCAGATCCATCGGTCGAGCACAACCTTGAAGATGTCAAAGCCTTGTTAGAAAAAGAGGGTGATATCGCTTTTGCTTATGATGGAGATGCAGATCGCATCGCTGTTTTGACACATAAAAATAATATCAAAGGCGATATGATGGCGCTTTTGTATGCGATGAAGATGGATAAACCAACAGTCGTCGGCGAAGTGAAATGTTCTCAAGTGATGTATGATGAGTTAGAGCGTCGCGGTGCAAAAGCGATCATGTACAAAACAGGACACTCAAATCTCAAAGTGAAGATGAAAGAAGTAGGTGCTGATTTAGCGTGCGAAGTAAGCGGACACGTTTTTTTCAAAAATCGTTACTTTGGCTATGATGATGCCATCTATGCGACACTTCGTATGCTTGAGCTTGTTCACGATGGCATAGACTTGGATGCGGAACTCGCAAAGCTTCCTGCGGTTTTTTCAACTGAAGAGATCAAAGTAGAGACTACAGAAAAAGAGAGGTTTTTAATTATCGATAAACTCAAAGTTCTACTGCAAAATCCTCCAGAAGATTTTCCGCATATCAAAGATATTATCGATGTGGACGGCGTTCGTGTGATCTTTGACACAGGCTGGGGACTTGTGCGCGCGAGTAACACGACACCAGTTTTAGTAACACGTTTTGAATCTACATGTAAAGAAGATGCAGTTTTGTATGAAACATCTTTAAATGGATTGATTCAAAAAGCACAGCAAGCTATAATAAACCACGATTAAATAAGGAAAAATATGAAAACTCATACTCTTTTAATGCCACTTGATATGCACCTTCATCTTCGTGATGGAGTGATGCTTGAAGATATCGCACCTTTGAGTGCGTATAGTTTTAGCGGAGGTTTGGTGATGCCAAATTTAGTTCCTCCAGTCACGACAAAAGAGGAGCTTGAAGCTTATAAAGAGCGTATTATGGCGGCAGTTCCAAATGATTATTTTGAACCTTATATGTCGCTTTTTTATAAAAACTATGACAAAGCCTTTTTAGAGAGTGTTTGTGATTCTATTTTAGCTATCAAACTCTATCCTGCTGGAATTACGACAAACTCTGAGGGCGGTGTTTCCTCTTTTGATATCGAGACTATGAAACCGACACTTCAAGCGATGAGTGATCTTGGGATTCCTCTTTGTATCCATGGCGAGACTGATGGTTTTGTGATGGATAGAGAAGCGGAGTTTATGAGTATTTATGAACTTCTTGCGACAAATTTTCCTGATTTAAAAATTATCATGGAGCATATCACGACAAAAGCTGCTGTGGATATGTTAGATAAACATAAAAATCTCTATGCCACTATTACCATCCACCATCTTATCATTACACTTGATGATGTTGTAGGTGGCATGATGAAACCCCATCTGTTTTGTAAACCTATCGCAAAGCGTCCAGAGGATAGAGAAGCACTCTTACATGTAGCGCTTAGTGCACATCCAAAAGTGATGTTTGGTTCAGATTCAGCGCCGCATCCACAGCATAAAAAGGAGTCTTGCGGATGTGCAGCTGGTGTTTTTACAGCGCCGATTGCATTGCAACTCTTATGTGAAGTGTTTGACAAATATGATGCCCTAGATAATCTACAAAGTTTCGTGAGCGATAACGCACAAAGCATCTATGGAATCTGTCCAGAGTTTAAAGAGATTGTTTTGGAAAAAGTACCATTTGTTGTTCCTCACAACTACTCTCATGTTGTGCCGATGTATGCGGGTGAAACTATAGGCTGGTCGATTCAAAGTGTCGAGTAAAATCCTACTTTTAGAGGATGACACTCTTTTAGGAGAGACACTTGTTGATCTGCTTGAAGAGGAAAATTACTCTATTTGTTATTGTACAAATGGCCAAGAGGTGCTTGAACTGACATTTAAAGAGCGTTTTGATCTTTATCTTTTAGATATAAACGTTCCTTTCATCAGTGGAATAGACCTTCTCAAAGAGCTTCGAAATGCCGCTGATAAAACTCCCACAATATTTTTAACTTCTCATAAAGAAAAAGAGATGATCTGTGAAGGATTTTTGAGTGGAGCAGATGATTACATTCAAAAACCTTTTGACTCCAATGAACTTCTTTTACGCATCAAAGCGGTCTTAAAACGCACAAAAGGGGATGAAAATGAGTGTATTGGCTCTCTTTGTCATGATAAAAAAAGAAAGCGTATTTTTTATAAAAATGAGGAGCTTGATCTCTCTGTAAAAGAGTATCAGTTACTTGCTCTTTTTATAAAAAATGTAAATCAAGTCGTGACAAAAGAGATGATCCTAGAAGAGTTGTGGCATAACAGCGAAGATATGAGTGATGGTGCGATCCGCGTATATATCAATAGATTGAAACACTTTTTGGATGATGCGATGATAGAAAACATCCGCGGTTTAGGGTATCGGCTTGTTTTATAATCTCAGGCGCATTATATTTTTATACTATTTTATAACTGTCACACTTTTTGGGGTGAGTTTTTACTATATCAAAGATGTGCAAAACTTTCAAGATGTCACTCTGCTTGGCTCACTTTTTTTTATCCTTGTGATTATTGCTGGAATCGTGATCTCAAAATTTGCAATTGAACTTTTAGAAGAGTATGTGACAAATCTTGAAGAGCTCTCTCGTGACACACTTCATGAACTCAATCTTCCTATAGCCACAATAGTAACCAATGTTGATATGATAGAAAAAAATAGCGCGGATGAAAAGACAAAAAAGCGGCTTTATAGAATTAAGACAGCTTGCGAGATGCTTTCTCAAAGATATAATGAACTCGATTATATGATCAAAAAACAGACCAAAAAAGAGATTTTACAAAGATTTGAGCTACGAGAACTTGTAGAGCAGAGAGTTACATTTTTAAGCAATCTTTACGGGGGTGTAGAGTTTACTTCTGATTTGGAAAATTTTGTTATAAATATGGATAAAATTGGCCTTGCAAAAGTAATAGACAATCTCATCGATAATGGTGTGAAATACTCCAAAGAGAGTAAAAAGATCACTATATCTTTGAAAAATGGTGTTTTGAGTATTCAAGATCAAGGCATCGGTATCGATGAGGTTGTGTTACTGAAAATTTTTGACAGATATTATCAAAATGATGACTCTATGCCTGGATTTGGGATAGGTCTTTCGATGGTAAAAAGGTTTTGCGATACCAATCGTATTAAGCTCAATATTGAGTCAAAAAAAGAGCAGGGTACAACGATATTTTTAGATTTTAAAGGTTGTTAATGGAAAACGCAGATTTTATTGCTTACGCTGAAAATGCACTTGATTATGGGATTATGGGAATTCTTTTGTTGATGAGTGTCGTGACACTTTGGCTTTTTATTGAGAGATTGATGTATTACAAATCTTTGAGATTAGAGGATTATGAAAACAAGGATGCTCTAGAACTTGACTTGAGTGACAACCTCTCAACTATCAGTGCCATTGGTGCAAATGCTCCTTATGTTGGATTGCTTGGAACGGTTATTGGGATTATGCTTACATTTTACTCTTTAGGCGATATCGGAACTGTTGATGCGAAAAAGATTATGATGGGACTAGCTCTTGCACTCAAAGCGACGGCACTTGGACTTGTCGTGGCGATTCCTGCGATCTCATTTTATACGATTTTGCTTCGTAAAATGGAGAAGATTGTTGTGAAGTTTGATATCTTGCAAGAGGCAAAAAAATAGATGCGTCCAAGAAGAAAGTTTGATCAGATAAATGTTATTCCCTTTATCGATATTATGCTCGTTTTGCTTGTTATGGTGCTTACAACTGCAACTTTTGTAAAGCAGGGGATCATCCCAGTTGATCTTCCTGAGGCAAAAGCAAGTGAAAAAAATGACCAACAAAAAGAGGTTGCTATCTATGTAAACTCTAAGGGCGAGATTTTTTATGATAAAGGTAAAGTAAGCATCGAGGAATTAGAGCAAAAACTCTCCGCAATCCCAGCATCGCAAACTGTTGTGCTTAGAAGTGATAAAGAGTCGAGATTTCAGGATTTTGTGAGCGTTATGAATATTTTAAAGCGTCTCAATCATGAGCAGCTTTATATAATAACTAAAGAATAAAAGCTTACATGTAAAGTGCCTTATGGGTGTAAGGCACTTTTAGTAGATATTTTTTTTCATTAAACCAATAGAAGAGTTTTTCTCTTTAGTAGCGTTTATCTCAGGTGAGTTCAAAACTTTTTTTACAGAGATATGCGTATCAAAAACTTTTGGCTTCTCCTCTTTTATATCATTGAAAAGTGAAGAAGCTATGAAAAAGAGGATCATGATAACTACAATTGCGGCATAAAAAAGAAGATAGTTTTTGATCTGTCCAGATTCAAAAGGATTTTCTATTTTCATGCTTCGAGATTATCTTTTTCTTTGTCAAAAAAGTAGTTTGTAGCTTCTACAAATCCCTCAACACTTCCACAGTCAAATCTTTTTCCTTTAAATTTGTAAGCGATGACTTTTCCCTCTTTTGCCATTGCTAAGAGTGCATCGGTAATCTGTATCTCTCCGCCTTTACCAGGTTTTGTCTCACGGATCACATCAAAAATCTCAGGCGTAAGGATGTAACGTCCGATAATAGCGAGGTTTGTCGGCGCATCTTTTGGATCTGGTTTTTCGACCATATTATGAACACGGAGTACGCCATCTTCTATTAGATCACCAGCGATGATTCCATATTTGTTTGAGTTTTCTATCTCGATCTCTTCAACTGCTACGATACAACATTTGTATTTGTTGTAAAGTTCAGTCATTTGAGAAAGAACGCCTGCACCATCGCGGTGATCACATAAATCATCTGCAAGAATCACACAAAATGGCTCATTTCCTATAAGAAGCTCTCCCGATAGAATCGCATGCCCAAGTCCTTTCATCTCAATTTGTCTTGTGTAGGAGAAAGTACACTTATCAATAACTGAGCGGATTTCAGTAAGATAATGCTCTTTTGATGTCCCTTTGATTTGGTGTTCGAGTTCATAAGAGATATCAAAGTGATCCTCAATGGCACGTTTTCCACGTCCTGTTACAACTGCCATGACATCACATCCAGCTTCTATCGCCTCTTCTACACCATATTGGATAAGTGGTTTTGTGAGAATTGGTAACATCTCTTTTGGCATCGCTTTTGTCGCAGGTAAAAATCTTGTACCATAGCCAGCAGCGGGAAATAAACATCTTCTAATCATAAAATATCCTGAATTTTAATAAGGCTGTAATTATACTTGATATAGTTTTAATGTAAGTTTTATAATAACAGTTCTGTTACCTTATTTACGCATTGTGATGCTATAATCCCATTTCAAGTTTTCATCAAAGGACTCTTCCATGGTCAAATATTTTATAAAGAAATTTAACAGAATAGAAGTCTTAGAAGATTTGACTTTTTTAGAGAGTGGTGAAAACACAAAAGAGTCTATCATCTGGATCGATATGCTTCAGCCAACATCAGCAGAGCGTACTTATGTCGAAGAGATGTTTGATATAAAATTCCCGACCAAACAGGAGAGTGAAGAGATTGAGATCTCCTCTCGCTATTGGGAAGAGAATGAAAAGATAGAGATCAATAGCTATTTCCTTGTAAGTAATGCTGAACATCCTTACAATGAAACGGTTTCTTTTATCTTAAAAGATAAACTGCTTATCTCAATACGTTACAATAAATTAAAAAGTTTTAATGAGTTTATTAAAAGATTTACGAGCACTCCAAAAGAGTTTAAAGATGGATATGATATTTTTTGTCAGATCATTGATATTCGAATTGATGCCGATGCCGATACTATTGAAAATCTTGCAAAAGAGATTACAAAAGTGCGTCGCCATGTCTTTACAGATTACTCAAATGATGATGAAGAGATACTTGAAAAGATCTCTTTATTTGAAGATTTAAATATGAAAATTCGAGAAAACCTTGTAGATAAACAGCGTATTTTAACCTCGCTTTTAAAATCAAATAAATATGACAGCAGTCTTAAAAATGAGATTATCATCATGCTTAAAGATTTAAAATCACTTATCGAACATACAGATTTTAATTTTGAACGTCTCGATTATTTACAAAATATCTTCCTTGGTATTTTGAGTATTGAGCAAAATAAGGTAATTAAAATCTTTACGATTGTAAATGTTGTGTTCCTTCCGCCAACGCTTATCGCAAGTATTTATGGTATGAACTTTAACTTTATGCCAGAGTTGCACTGGGATTATGGATATCTTGTTTCTATATTTTTAATGATTCTCTCATCTGTGACACCGATATATATCTTTAAGAAAAAAGGGTGGATATAGATTTTAGAGATGATCTTTTGAGATATTCTCTTTTGTTATACTCTTCCATTGTGAGCTCTTATCTTTAGAGTTCTCTATTGTGGGAAGATCCATGACAAACATCTTCGCATTCATGTTCATTCTTGGAAAAAAACTGATTCCAGATATCTTTTCTAGTTCTGCAATACCGATCACCTCATACTCTTTATCCATTGTATTTTTCGTCAAATATGCGCTTCCTTCGCCCGTAGAAGGAACATAAATCGCTTTGAAAAGCTTTGTTGGCACGAGGACTTTGTTGTGTATGCGCTCTGGCGTATTGCTTAAAAAGAGTGGGCCTGAAATGACATAGACTTCCCCATATTTTTTTACAAGAGTATTTATGTTTTCTCCAATTTTAGCCCAGACACCAACTCTATTAGTGTGGTTTTGTGGGACAATATTAGCGAGACTAAAGGATTCTTTATATGCTATGTCATCACTAAAATTTGTACTAGAGGAGAGTTGTCCTCTATCAAAATGGGCTCCGATATAATCAATAATCTCGGCTCTCTCATTTTCATGCAGTCGCTCTTCTGCGTGAAAGTTCGTACTTCTTGAACCTTTTCTTATGAGCATATCTTTTGTAAGATGTTGCGCACTCCAAAGAGGTGTTTTAGAGACACCTGAATGCATGATGGCAAACTCTGCAAAACAAAGCTCTTTTGTTTTTGCTTTGAGTTTTGTGTTTAAAAAATCGGGAGCTGTATTTAAAAAGTAAATGCCTTTACATGTAGTCGAAGCGCCAAAGAGAGTCAAAGTTGTGAGAAGATAGATAGTTGTAAGTTTGATGAACTGCACAGAGGCATTCCTAATTAAGTAGTTTAAATGATTTTTGGTGGAGACGTCCTCTCTCTAACATAGTCTTTCTAAAGCCTATAAGTAGGAGCTTCAATCATTTTTTATTTTGAAATGTACCTTTTAATGTACCTTTTCATCTCCGCTTGAGTGCGGTTCTCTTTTTTGAGAACTATACTTGCAAAGTTTATTATATGCAAAAATTGCTTTAATTTCTATCGAGGATTTTTTTGTAATGTATATTTTTTTTAAGCTAGAATAATTATTAAAAAGAGATTGTTAATTTATAGTAATTAAAATATTTCTATCTTCCATTTACGGAAAGATAGATTAGTTAATTCGTTCTATAAATAAAGTTCTGTTCCTTTTTTGTTTGCACAACCATAATTCCATTTTTTAGCAAAACCTTTCATCTCGCTTGTCGCAAATGCACCCGAAGATGGAATATAAATCGCATTGCTCACGTTCATTCCTCCAAAGCCATTCTTTGCTTTAAAGTCTAAACAAATAACGCCATCAGTTGTGGCAAACGCATTATCTATG
Organism: uncultured Campylobacterales bacterium; assembly: GCA_903892995.1. Classification (GTDB taxonomy): domain Bacteria; phylum Campylobacterota; class Campylobacteria; order Campylobacterales; family Sulfurimonadaceae; genus Hydrocurvibacter. Next base: position 603 of record CAITKP010000045.1, on the reverse strand, counting down.
CTAAGGCTGTCAGGATCACGAAGAGACTCTATTAGTAATCGTCTCGCCTTAACTCCATTTTGTATATTTATAGTGTCTCTACTCGATGCAGCCGTTTCTGCTGGCGTAGGTGCGCTTACTGGCTGGCTACTTGTTCCGCCTCCGCTAATTGCAGAAATTACAATAGCAATAATTGCGAGCAATACAAACCATGTCAAAGGAGTTGTTTTTTCCTTGTGCGGTTTTGGAGTCCCACAGTGAGGACAAACTTTTGCGCTAGTGCTAATTTCTTTTCCGCATTCAATACAAGTCGTCAATGCCATTTGAGCCCTTTTAATATTTTTCTAACTACTATAACAAATTTATATTAATTATGTTAAGAATAATATGATTTTTTAACTTAAAAGTTATATCTCTCACACTAATTTTCTACCGAACTTTTGTCGAACTTTTACCGCTTATTTTATAACCTGATTATCTGCCTGATCACACGCATACACTTGGCCACCTCTGCGCATAAACACTTGGCCAGTTAAAAAAGTAAAAAATATTCTTACGTCATTGTAACATAGGTGGCCAAATAAATTATGAGGAAGCTAATATTTCTCTCATCGATGGACCTTT
>CAITKP010000044.1 GCA_903892995.1 uncultured Campylobacterales bacterium | reverse complement strand
TCTCCCCGCTAACTTTCTATAATGATCTTAATCTTCTAAAAGCTCTTTGTGCGTTCCACGTGCTACGATCTCTCCAGCTTGAAACACTAAGATAATATCGGCATCCTCGATAGTGCTCAGACGGTGTGCAATAGTTATAGTTATCTTATCTTTTGCATAGTTTTTGAGTGCATTTTGGATGCGTTTTTCACTCTCATTGTCAAGTGCTGAAGTTGCTTCATCAAAGAGTAAAAGTGAAGCGTGTTTGTAGATAGCACGAGCGATGGCGATGCGCTGACGCTGACCGCCTGAAAGGTTTGCACCAAACTCTTCCATCTTCGTATCTATGCCATTTTCAAGCTTTGAAACAAAATCCCAAGCATCTCCAAGGCGAAGGGCTTCTTCTACTTTTTCTCTATCTATCTCTTGCCCATAAGCAACATTTGCAGCCAAAGAGTCTTGAAAGATATACACACGTTGAGAAACAAGAGCGATATGGTGGCGAAGCGACTTTTGTGTGTATGATTTTATATCTTTTCCATTAATGCGAATCTCGCCATTTACTGGATCATAAAAACGTAAAACAAGATTTATCAGTGAACTTTTTCCACCGCCACTATCGCCAACTAGAGCTATATTTTGTCCATCTTTTGCACTAAAATTTATATCTTTTAATGCCTCTTTATTTCCATAAGAAAGGCTTACATGTAAGCCCTCTATGGAGTGAACATCCTCATCTAAAATCTCTTCACCATCTTTTATAGCATTGTCGATGTCGAGCACCTCAAAGACACGTTCACTCGCAGCCACAGCATCTTGAATCTTTGAGTAAATAGAACCGATGCGCCTTACAGGTTGAAACACAAGCCCAACAGCTGTCAAAAATGCCGTAAACTCGCCAACTGTCATGTGGTTGTTGTACACTTCATGTCCACCTACAAAGATCACAGCCGCAAGCCCGCCAGCGCCTATGACTTCCATGATGGGAGAGACCAGTTCACCTACATAAACTGACTTCATATTTATCTTAAAAAAGTTCCAATTCTCTAAAGAAAATCGCTTCATCTCATAGGCTTCGGTTGCGTTTGCTTTGATGATCTCGCTATTGTTAAAAACCTCTGTGAGTCTTGTGACCACGTCCGCATTTTTTGCTTGTGAACGGTGAGAGTATTTTTTGAGTTTTCTAGCTATTGCTATCAGCGGATAGATGATAAGCGGGACTAAAATAAGCGAATAAAAAGCCAGTTTTGGATTTAAATAGATCACATATCCTACAAGAGAGATAACTGTGATGCTCTCACGAAAAAGCTCAGGAAGCATATTTGAGACAAAATACTGAATCCGCCCGATATCATTTGTGACACGAGAGATCAACTCTCCGCTGCGGTTGAGATATAAAAAACTCATATCTGAGCCAATAATCTTTTCCAAAAGAATCTCTCGAAAACGGCTCACTATATGCATCCCGATATAATTCATATATACAGACTGCACATAACGTCCAAGCGCCTTTATAAAATAGATCCCGATGAGTCCAAGCGGGATAAGATAGAGCATCTTTTCATCACGTTTTATAAACATATCATCCATCAAAGGTTGCATGATCTGCGCTGTTGCAGTAGTTGCTACAACTGTTAAAACAATACCTACAAGGACATATATATATTGAAGTTTATACTCTTTAATGTAGGGCAAATAGCGTTTATAAATATTTTTCAATTTTCACCTTTATTTTTGCGATTTTATTAAAAATTCTGTTACGGCTAGGCCCGCTTTGTACTGAGCATCACACTCTTTTTGCAGCGGTGTATTGGGATGCCCTGCTTTAAATCCACCATCATTTGCGACGATCACAGCTTCATCATTAAATCCACAATGGAGTCTGTTTTTATCTAACAAGTTTGTTCCTATAGCTGTATATTTTACATTTGAAAGCGTCAGATTATAGAGTGTTGGAAAAATATCTTGATGTGAGCCAGCGAGTTTCATATCGGCTCCATCAAACTTATGTTTCAGAGCTGATGGCACATAGATATAAAAAGGGATTCGCTTTGTCTGCGTATAGTAGTCATCATAATGCATACCGCCTTCAACCGTGTTGTTATCTCCAGTAATGGCTACAACAGTGTTGTCTTTGAGCGATGAGGACTTAATGGCATCCATAAACTGTCCGACCATATCAAGGGCATACTGATAATCTTGAAAACGCTGATGACCAAGAGCCAAATCCCCAACAAGGTGCTTTTTAAGATCCTCTGAAAAAACAAGGTTTTTACTTGCATAATTGACATCAAGTTTGTATGGTGGGTGGTTGTTTGTGGTCATTACTACGATTAGTTGCGGTTTTTTTGCCTCTTTGAGTTTTGCTAAGATAAATTGATGCAAGTATTTATCATACACGCCCCAGTCATGTGAGACTTTTTTCTCATCAAGATGCAAAGTTGCGACGATATCAGCTTTTCCATAGACATGATCAAACCCTTGACGTGAAAAAAATTTTCCTACGTTTCTCCAAGAAAGATCACCGCCGTACACAAAGCAAGTCTCATATCCTGCTTTTTGATAAACTCGCGCACTTGCTTGAGAAAAAGAGGTGTTGAGATACTTACTTTGACCAAATGGTGTTGAGTTTGGACGTGCGATGATATTGAGCATCAAAGGTTCAAGATCCACAATCGTGCCATTTGAAACTGAAATAAAGTTAGTAAAAACAGTATCTTCCATAAAGTGTTTTTTTAAAGAGCGCATAATATCAAAACTCTCACTTTGATATGAAAGGATCGGCATTCCAAAGCTCTCAACAACTTGAAGCACTACATTTGGATGATTTTTTTCCAAATATGAATCTTTTGGCGTTTCATAAACGATATTTGATAAAAGATCTTTTTCATTAATCTCTTTTTTACCTAAAAGAACTCTAAACGCTTCAGGCATCTTTCCACTGTAACCGCTCATTTTGATAAGATCATAGTTGCCATTTTTACTTTTTTGATACTCATCTTGTGCTTTTATCATCGCATGGACAGCATTTTGTGGAAGTTTGTTGACAAGTGGATCAGTTGAGACCTCTGGAATATAAACCGCCAAAGGAAAAAGCCCTACAGAGCCACGAATCGCTAAAAATACAACCAGCACAAGAGCTAAAAAGAATCCACCTTGCATAAAAAAATTCCAATCTTTATGCATCACATTTTTTTTGTCTTTTATGAACTTTGCAATTGCAAAATACCCCGCACCAAGATACAAAGCGCCCAATAGCCCATACAACCAAAGATTGTAATTTTTTTGTGCTATCTCAAAAAGTGCTTTTGTGTCATCATCAAAAACACCAAAAACCATAATCGTGACATGATCTCCAAAAAAGGAAAAATACCCAATATCAGCGATAATAAGTGCAGAAAGTATCAAAAATATAAGGAAAAAATAGAATTTAAAAAAGCTATTGACCACGCCATTTAAAAAACGAAGTCTAAAGATCCACATAAGAAAAAGCACCACTACGGGCATCGCAAAGGTATAGCCCAAAGCACTTATATCGAGACGTAAACCTAAGAAAAAAGTGTTTGCCAGCTCGGAAAAAGTGTATTTAGCATCAGTTCCATAGCGTACAAACAAGTAGATACGCGTCATGCTAAGGAGCAACAAAAAGAGAAGTTCAACTTTGAAAAATAGCTTCAATTGATGAAGCAAAAATGAGAAATGATACGTTTTATTCATACGATATTTTATCCTAAAGGCGGTTTGTTTAGATGTAAGCAATTTAAAAATTTTATCTGAATTTAGATACAATTTTGCGAATATAGTGCAAAGGATTACGATGCAAACAATTAGACTGGAAGTTGAAGATTCAAAGCTTGAGACAGTTTTAAATATTATTCAAAATCTCAAAGAAACTCTCATTACAAGATATGAAATTTCAAGTGATGTACAAATCAGCAAAAATGAAGCTGCTACTCGAATCACTCAAGCAGTAAAAGAAGTAAGAGCTAACAAAGCCACTCTCTTCAGCCAAGAAGAGTATGACCATGATATGAATGAGTGGATCGACAAATAAATTTATTTCAAAAAGAAGAGAAAAAATGAAGAAAAAAATATTGGTCACTGGCGGAGCTGGATTTGTTGGGAGTCATCTTTGTGAGCGACTCTCACTTGATCAAAACAATGAAGTTTATAGCCTTGACAACTACTTCACAGGAAGCAAAAAAAATCATGTGGCAAATGTCACTTACATCGAAGGAAACACAGCAGATATCGCTTCTCTTGTGACTTTTACTCCTGATATGGTCTATCACTTGGGTGAATATTCACGCGTTGAACAGAGTTTTGATGACATCGAAAAAGTATGGAAGTTCAACAAAGATGGGATTTTCGCCGTTTTAGAGTTTGTGCGTCAAGCTGGATGCAAAATCCTCTATGCTGGAAGCTCTACCAAATTTGGAGATGGCGGACTTGGACGAAGTGCATCACCTTACGCTTGGACAAAAGCTACAAATACCGAACTTGTCATGAACTATGGAAACTGGTTTAACGTGCCTTATGCCATCACTTACTTTTACAATGTTTATGGGCCAAGAGAGATCCAAACTGGCAAATATGCAACACTCATCGCTCTTTTTAAAGAGAAGATGAAAAATGGCGAGCCACTCACAATAGTAAGCCCTGGGAATCAAAAAAGAAACTTCACGCACATCGATGACATCATCAATGGTTTGATCCTTGTCGGTGAAAACGGCTATGGCGATGAGTTTGGTATAGGAAGCCCTGAAGCATACAGCATCAAAGAGATCGCCGAGATGTTTGGTGGTAAGATAGAGATGCTTCCAGAACGCAAAGGAAACCGCATGACAGCCGATGTCATGACTTCAAAAACAGAAGCACTTGGATGGAAACCGACTCGTACTATTGGAAAGTATATTGAAGAGTTAAGAATGAAAGAGTGGAAATAACAAGTAAAGATGTGAGAAGTTTGAGACTGGTATAGAATACCAATAAGTTTTCATCAAAATATTCTCTCAAACTATGAAGTTTTGGTGGAGATCTGAAGTTTATAGTTGAAAATTAGCCCCAAATAAAATTATTCAAAAGAGAGAAAATGGACAATATCATCAATCAGTTTAAAACTATCAATTTAGACAAAATTTTCTTTTATAGTTTAATCCTTTTTGCGTTTGCTATGCCATTATCAAGAGCGGCTATTAGTTTTTTTGGGCTTTTCTTTATCATTTTATATATAGTTGAAGGAAACTTTAGAGAAAAATTTCTTTTTATTAAAAATTCGTCGGCTTTAAAAGCGATTTTATTGTTTCTGCTTTTTGAGTCATTGACATTTTTTTATTCTCAAGATGAGGAGCAAGCAGTGAAAGTATTGCAAGATTATTTTTTTTGGCTTCCTGTTTTAGCGTTGGGCTACAAGATTAAGAAAGAGCATATACAGCCTATTATTACCTCATTTTTATTTGGTATGTTTATAAGCGAGATACTTGCATACATCATCTTTTTTGACATCTATCCCATCAATGGCAGAGCACCTGATTATCCAAGCCCTTTTATGTTCCACATCGACTACAGTGTGTTTTTGGCTTTCACATCGATCTTGCTTCTCAATAGACTTTTCTCTAAAGCCTACACAAACAAAGAAAAGTTTTTTATTTTGATCTTCTTTTCGACAGTTACGCTCAATCTTATGATATCCGTCGGGAGGACTGGACAACTTGCATATTTAATTGCATTATTTGTCTTAAGCATCTTACATTATAGGATTTCATTCAAATCGTTATTTGTTTTTATGTCGATCTCATTTTTACTATTTTTTAGTGCTTATAAAATATTACCTATATTGGAAAACCGTGTAAATATGGCAAAATCCGACCTCGTACAACTCTCGCACAGTAACTTTAACACATCTTGGGGACTACGCGCTGCGTTTTGGATCATAACATATGATGCCCTGAAAGAAAACCCACTTTTTGGTTCAGGTATTGGAGATTATACCCTTGAAGCTTCTAAAATATTAACTTCTGCTCCCCAAAATACCAAGCAGTTTACTCCAGCAACACGAAGCTGGTGTACGTCGCATCACTACCACAATCAATATCTTATGATCTTAGTGCAATCAGGGCTAATTGGCTTAATGCTTATGATTTATATGTTTTATAAACTTTTTAGAATGAAGATTGAAGATAAAGAGATAAATGATCTCAAAATAGTCTTTTTAACCATCTTTTTAGTCTCATTCATTGCTGAGCCACTCTGGGTAAAGCAATTTACGACAGCTTTATTTATACTTTATCTAGGTATATTTATTTCTCAGGAAAATGAACATTTAAAACTCAATAAAATTTGACAACAAGAGATTAAACATAGAAACAAGCATTATAATTTCAGCAACTAAAGATGTTGTTGTCCAGAAATCTAAAAGAAAAAATCTTATAATTTATTATCCAAAAGGAGTTAGCCTTGTCAAAAGTTTATGATTGTTTTACATTTTTTAATGAGATTGAACTATTAGAGATTCGTCTCAATGAGTTAGATAACGTTGTAGATTACTTTGTAATCGTCGAATCTACACGCACTTTTCAAAAAAAAGACAAACCTTTATACTTAAATTTAGATGATGAACGTATCATCAAATTTAAAGATAAAATTATTCATGTGGTTGTAGATGATTTTCCAAACTTTTTTACACACTGGCGAATTCCAAAAACATGGGACTATGAAAATCACCAGCGAAATGCTATCAGTAGAGGCTTAGTGAATGCAATGCCTGATGATATTATTATAATTTCTGATGTTGATGAAATTCCAAATGTAGATAAGTTGACTGAAAATTTAAAGTTAAATAAGCCAATTGTGTTTGAACAACGATTTTTTTATTACTTTTTAAATTATGTGATTACTAAAGCTGCTCCCGAAACATGTATTGTTAAAAAAAACAATTTAATTTTTTGGAGAGGTTCAGTAATGATCAGACACAGAGATTTTACAAGCGCTCAGAAAGTTCGTAATCTTAGAAATGATCTAACAATAGCTGGAATAGAAGAGGGAGGATGGCATTTCAGCTATATAGGTGGTATTGATACAATCATAAGTAAATTACAGTCATTTTCTCATGCCAAAGAGGCTAAACAGATACTTAATAATACAAATGATGAAGAAAAAATATCTAAAATAATAGCTGAGGGCAATGATCTGTTTGATAGAGACATGTCCTTTAGAGCAATCCCATTCAGTGAACCGTTTCCAAAATATCTTATTAATAATTTACAAAAATATGATAGATTATTATACAAAATTTAAAGTGTGGATTTTACCATGAAAGATTCTATTAGTATTATTCTTCCAAACTATAACGGAAGAAATTTACTTTTAGAGAATTTGCCGAGTATTGTGAATTCTCTAGAAAATGCCAAAAGTGATTTTGAAATAATTGTTGTCGATGACTGTTCAACAGATGATAGTGTGGATATGTTGAAAAAAGAGTTTCCAATTGTTAAAATTATTATAAATGAAGTAAACCAAGGTTTTTCTGCTACATGTAATAGAGGTATTCATGCTGCAAAAAATGACTTACTTTGTTTAATCAATACTGATGTAACAGTGGATATAAATTATTTTAAAAATGCATTTCAATATTTTGACAACGATAATCTTTTTGCTATTAAAGGGGATATCATAAACTATGACACAACTTTTGACAATGTTATTGATGTCCAAAAAACCTCCCAATTGTACATAAAAAGAGGATTTTTAAAATCAAATCAGAAAATCGAACATATTGCTCAAGAATTGAGTGGTGCTATAGGTGGTCAATTGGTTTATTTAGGCTGTGTATTTATCTGTGATAGAGTCAAAATGTTGCAGTTAAATGGATTCGATGAAATTTTTTCACCTTACTATTGGGAAGATTTTGATTTAGGACTCCGTGCGTTAAGACATGGTTATGATGTTGTATATGCTCCGGAATGTTTCGCTTATCATAAAACGAGTTCAACACTATCTAAATATGTATCAAAAACTAAAAAAAAGCTTGTTTCTACTAGAAATAAATTTCTTTTTAGCTGGAAACATTTACAGGGTCTTCAGCAGTGGTCTGCACACATTTTTTTCACGATTATAGGACTCTTCACACGATGGATCTTATTAGACTGGAAATATTATTTTGGATTCTTTAGCGCACTATATAGAAAAATACAAAATTAACATATTGTTAGACGTAATAACACTCCACGTTAAGCTCGTATATAATTTAAATTTTCCAAAATAGTATAAAGTTTTTCAAACTGCTTTTCACTATCAAACATCTCTTTTGCCTTTAGCTTTCCTGCTTGGGCAAGGTTGTGTTTTAAACTTTCATCTTTAGCTAAAAGCTCTATTTTTTTTGCCAAATCACCACTATTTCCTTGCTCAAACAAAAGCCCATTTTTTGCCTCATCTATGATCTCAAGAGGTCCAGCGTTGTTGGTGCCTATGGTACAGATTTCACATGCCATCGCTTCTATAAGCACCAAACCAAAAGTCTCTCTGTCTGTTGCTAAGACTAAACAGTCAAAAATCTGCATCAATTTTTGGGCTTCTCGTGTAAACCCGCTAAAAATGATCTTATCTTCTAGATGATCTTTTTTGATGCCATCTTTTAAACTCTCCAGATAACGCTCATTCATCGCATGTCCAACGATAAGTGCTTGTACATGTAAGCCCTCACCAAGAAGTTTCTTCACCGCATCTATCACCAGGTACTGCCCTTTTCCCTCTTCGATACGTCCAACGATTCCAACCGTAAAAGCATCGCTTAGTCCATATTGCTTTTTGAGAGTTTCTTTTTCTTCGTCTGTTGCTAGCTCGGGCATATCTGCACCCATATAAAGCACTTCCACTTTTGGACAGATATCTTGAGGAACGAAACGCTCGATCTGCTCTTTTACCTGATGCGTCACAGCCAGCATCATATCCATGTTCTTATAGAGCCATCGATGATAAAAATCATCTTTAAAACGGGTCATCGTCATGTTTCTTGTCTGAACTAGTTTTGGCTTACATGTAGAGAGTTTTTTTGCTAGTACCGCTACGGAGATATCTTTTGTCCAGTGCAAATGAACGATATCGATTTTATTTTTATCTATGATGCGGGCTAATCTTTTTGCGCTCAAAAAAGAGGAGATCGTTGAGGATCTTTTTATCTTTTCATATCTGTATGAACTGTTTTTGTAATACTGTTCAAGTTTTCCGTTCACATTTATAACACTTATAACATCTGTTTTTTTATGCAAAAATTGTGAAGCTCTGACCATATAAAGTTCAAGCCCTCCTAAATCCTGGGAGAGACAGAGTTCTAAAATCTTTTTATTTTGCATAGATTTTATCTATAAGTGCAACCGTAGAGAGATATACACTTTCTATATTCGGACTTGTATGGTCGGGATTAAAAACACAGTCATGTTTTCCGTCCCGCGGCCAATATCTAAAAGCTCCTGTCATGAAAAATATCCCTACTGTCGGTTTTCAACTGCAATCGCCATATTTCTAAGACCTGTATCATTTGCAATAACACATTTGCTGTTAGATAAAAACTGCATTGCTTCATCTAAAGGCATCGCTTTTTGAAGAAGAACATTTGTTCTTTCTTTCAATGATTCATATAAATCTAAAAACTTTTCACTTGCATTTACGCCCTGTAAGATTATATGTTTGTCACTTGGATATCTATCAGAAAGTTTTTCAATCAAACTTTTAAACTTCTCCTGCTCCCAACATTTAAAGTTTGCAGATGCACCTGCGAAATAAACAATCTGATTGACAACATTTTTCGGATACTTCTCTTCAAATCCATATCTTAAAGGAGCATTGTTTTTATAGCCAAGCATATTTAACATATGCTGTACAGAATCGGCTTCTAAGACATATTCACTTCTTAATGTAGCCATATCATAAAAGTATCTTCTTATTGATCTATACGGATACCCCACTTTTAATTTAGCCCCTGAAAGAAACGTGATCCATAATGATAAAGTACTGTCAGTAAGATCAAAAATAATATCTTGTTGTTTTAATGTTTTTGCTTGTCTTATTCTGTAAAAAAGTCCCGTTTTTTTACTTTTGTCTTTAGGACAAACCTTATCCATTACATGAATTTCATCGACGAGGTCTTGCGGCAGACCGTACACTGCACTGCTGTTGACGCTAAGAGTGATCTTTGCATTAGGGAAAAATTCCCTCATACCTATCAAAAAAGGACGAATATTCATAAAGTCACCAATTGCCGCATGTCGTATTACTGCAATATTTTTTATATCTTCTGGATTTTTGTCTTTTAAATATACTTTGGCTTTTTTTGAAGCAAATGCACTCACTGGTCTAAAGTTTAATCTCATTTATGCACCTTTATATCAATTAAAATATTTTTCAAATTACGACACCCTTTAAAATTTACAAAATAGTAACATTTTTTTCTTTAAAGGGCATCTTTAGAATTTAGCTATAATTTTGCCCATGAAAAAATATAAAATTAATCCAGACTATGAAACTACTTTTAAAGATTTCACACTCAATATAAAAAACTATTTTTATAACAATGCAAACACCATCCATAAGGCTAGAAATGAACTTAAAATCATTTCTCACAATGCCCTTGAAACCGTTGTCAAATCATTTCGAGTTCCAAATATTTTTAACCAAATTGTTTACTCATTTTTTAGAGAATCCAAGGCAAAAAAATCTTATGATTATTCCCTCAAGATTGGACATTTCGCACCAAAACCGATCTCCTACATAGAGTTTTACCACTTTTTTCTTTTAAAAGAGAGCTACTTTATCAGTGAAAAATTCGATTATGATTTTACGATTCGAGAGCCTTTGCTTGATGACACTTTTGAAGATAAAGAAGCTATATTTAAAGCCTTTGCACGCTTTAGTCTAGAACTTCACAACAGCAATATTTTTCATAATGATTACTCACCGGGAAATATTCTCATCAAAAAAGAGAACTCCACCTACATTTTTAAAATAGTTGATGTTAACCGTATGAAGTTTTTTGAACTCAGCCAAAGAGATCGTGCGAAAAACTTCTCCAAGCTTTGGGCGAGCGATGCCATCTTAAGAGTTATAGCAGAAGAATATGCAAAAGATTATCAGTGCGATGCAGATTTCACAAACCAAGTTTTGATGTTCTCAAATAAAAATAAAAAGATAAAAAACTTCAAAAAAAGACTCAAAGGCAAACCTGTCAATGACTAGAATTACAGATATTTCCTGCGTTATCATCGCCAAAAATGCGCAAGAGACACTCGGTACTACACTAGATTCTTTAAAAGATTTCGATGATGTTGTCGTTTATAGCAATAACTCAAACGACAATACCGATATTATCGCCAAAAGCTACCCAAACGTACAACTCATTCAAGGTGAATTTTTAGGCTTTGGACCGACAAAAAATGCAGCTTCAAAGTATGCAAAACATGAATGGATATTCTCGCTAGATGCGGATGAAGTTTTATCTCTAGAGTTTGTACAACAACTCTTACATGTAAGCCTAAATAGTGCCAATGTATATGCCATCAAAAGAATAAATTTCTATAAATCTACGCAGATCAAACACTGTTGGGGAGATGATATTATCGTGCGTCTTTACAACAAAAATACAACCTCTTTTACAAACAGTAAAGTTCATGAAAAGATTGTTGATGAGGGCTTACATGTAAAAACCCTTGATGGAGATGTTCAACACTTTCCCTATGCTTCCATCAGCGATTTTATCGTAAAACTTGATCGATACTCTACAATCTTTGCTCAAGACAACGTAGGTAAAAAAAGCTCTTCACCCACAAAAGCGTTTTTCAATGGACTCTTCTCATTTTTCAAAACCTACTTCATCAAAAAAGGTTTTTTAGACGGCTACGCAGGTCTTGTGATAGCTTTTTCACACATGGCAACAAATTTTTATAAATATATAAAACTCTATGAACTCAATAAGGAGCAAAACTAAATGCTCTTCAACTCCTACTCATTCATCTTCGCATTTTTACCACTAACCTTTTTTATCTACTTCTATCTCAATTCCAAAAGACTTACAGTTGCGGCTAAAGGGTTTTTGGTCTTTGCTTCACTCTTTTTTTATAGTTATTGGAACATTGTCTATCTACCTCTTATCTTAGGGAGTATTTTATTTAACTTCATGGTGGGAAGTGGGTTAAGTAAAGAGAGCAAATTTTCTAAGAAGTCTGTTTTAATATTTGGTATTGTTACCAATGTTGCTTTACTTGGTTACTTTAAATATAGTGACTTTTTTATATCAAATCTAAATCTTGTTTCTGGCTTATACCCAAAGGGCACTTTGCATGTAAGCCTTTTACATCTAATTCTTCCTCTTGGTATTTCATTTTTTACATTTACTCAAATAGCCTTTTTAGTCGATGCCTACAAAGGAAAAGTAAAAGAGGTTGACTTTTTAAACTATACTTTATTTGTAACTTTCTTTCCTCACTTACTTGCAGGTCCCATCATCCACCATGCAGATATGATGCCACAGTTTGCTTCACGTTGGAATATGGCTATTCGTTATAGAAATGTAGCGGCAGGGTTGTTTTTATTTTCCATAGGACTTTTTAAAAAAGTAGTGATTGCAGATACGTTTGCTACTTGGGCAAACAATGGGTTTGATGTAGCAACTTCGCTCAATCTCATCGAAGCTTGGGCAACGAGTCTAAGCTATACTTTCCAACTCTACTTTGACTTTTCTGGTTATACCGATATGGCAATAGGGGTAAGTTTGATGTTAAATATCAAGCTTCCTGCAAACTTTAACTCTCCATACAAGGCAAAAGATATTCAAGATTTTTGGAGAAGATGGCATATTACTCTTTCTAAGTTTTTAAGGGATTATATTTATATTCCTCTTGGAGGCAATCAAGTCTCTTTTTATCGAAACTACTTCAATCTTTTTAGTGTTTTTCTCATCGGTGGACTTTGGCATGGTGCTTCTTGGATGTTTGTTCTTTGGGGAGCACTACATGGCATGGCAATGGTCATTCATCGTATCTGGAGGGATCTTGGCTTTAAGATGAACTCATTTCTAGCTTGGTTCATTACTTTTAACTTTATCAACATCACTTGGGTGTTTTTTAGAGCTAAGGAGTGGGATGATGCGATGAAGGTTTTGGGTGGGATGAGCTCCTTTGGAAGCTTTTCATTTTCTTTATTCAACAACGATATTTATTGGCAACTCATAATCATACTTATCTTGGTTGTGACACTTAAAAACTCAATGCAAAAACTCGAGAGTTTTAAACCAAATTATAAAACAGTGCTGTTTGCAGGAATAATATTTGTATACAGCGTTTTATCACTTAATAAAGTATCAGAATTTTTATATTTTAATTTTTAAGGATCATTATGAAAAGTAAAAAATGGATTAAAATATTTTTGATAGTTTTGCTTTTAGGTGTATTTCAACCCTTGTTAAGCATCCTGACAAATCCTTATTTAACAATGCAACCAGATAATTATTATGAACAAGAGCCAAATCAAAATTTCCTAAAAGTAAAATATATTTTGGAAAATAAAAATAAATATGATTCTTTCATTTTTGGATCATCAAGAGTTGGAAAGATAGATCCGAAATTATTCAAACATAATAAATGTTACAACATGACTTATAGTGAAGGTATTCCTTATGAGCACCTATTAAATATAAAATTATTTTTAAAAGAGGGCGTGAAAATAAAAAATATTTTTATTGGTTTAGATGATTTTTCATATGAGGTTAATCCAAGACAACATTTTCAAGAACCAATGCGTAAACCACATTATTTAGCCTCTGGAGAGTCAAGTTTAAATTTTTATTCTGTCTATAAAAATTTATCACACTCACATTTTCTTACTAACCGAAATAATTATTATGATATCAATAATACAGGAATGCCGTTAGTCCCAAAAGAAGTTACGACTTATATTGAAACACATAAAGAAGCACATAATCTAGATCCAAAATTTTTAAAGCCAACACATTATGAAGGGAATAGGATAAATGACACAATTATAACAATTAAAGAGATAATTAAGTTGTCAAAAGAAAACAATATAAATATCATTTTTTTTATTAATCCAATCCATAAAATAACATATTTAGATACCAATTTTGAAAACTTTCAAAATTTTAAAAAAGAGCTATCAAATATAACACCTTATTATGATTTTTCCGGTTTAAACAGCATTACTAAGAATAACTACTACTATTATGAAACGAGTCATTATAGATTAATAGTCGGTAAGCTTATTGCAACACGGATTTTGAATGATACATCAATTAATGTTCCAAAAGATTTTGGTGTATTTGTAACAAAAGATAATATCGAAGCTCATCTTATGAACCTATGCATCCAAAGAGAAAAATACAGAATAACTCATCCAAAAGATATCGCAGAAATTGAAGCGTTAAAGAAAAAATAACAAAACTAAAAGAACTTATCTAAGCAATTCTAATAAGAGTTTGCATCTTTTTTAATGTCAAATCTCATCCAAAGCAGATCGTTTTTGCTTTACTTCCTCAAACATTTCACCTCTTGTTTGCTGATCATGAGGGATCATATAGTGTTTTTGCTTACACTATCATCTCAATACAGGAATCCAAATAACCAAAGCGGGATCTTATGTCCAAATCCCACTTCAAGATCATCTGCAATCACAAAACTGTTTTTTAAATCTTTTATCTGCTCAAAACTTTTTTGCTTTCCACCAATCTCAACTGTAAACTTTTCATCTATGAGAAAATCGCCTTTATCTAGATAGTGCAGCTTATGTTTTGTGCAGACTTGACTCACAAAATAGGTCTCTCTTAAAGTGCCAATATCTTTATTGACACAGAGTGCTTCAAAGAGATTTGGATTAGCAAGATAAAGTTTGTCTGACTTTCGTAGAGCCGCAAAGCGTTTGCCTTCATGTGTGATCTGCTTGATAAGTTCTGCATCATCAAGGTACTCCATATATTTATAGAGTGTAACTTTTGTAATACCTACAGTTGCTGCTAGTTTATCAATGCTAAACTCCAATGGTTTGGAGACACAAATAGCAAGAAGTAGCTTTTTTAAAGTATCTACTTTATCGGGCTGTATCATAAAGAGCTTACTTAAATCAGTATGTAAAATAGTGTTTATCGTCTCAATGATTCTATCGATATATTTTGTTTTATCCTCAAAATAAAATGGATAACTTCCTGCTTTTACAAACTCATCATAAAACTTGAGTATTTTTTTATTTGGCAACGATGCAATAATCTCATTTGCGATATCTTCATGGCTATTTAAAATAAGATCTAAACTATACGATTTTAAAGAGATATCAAATGTCAGTTCTAAATACTCTTTTAAACTCAGGGGGTATAGATGATACATAGAATATCTTCTAGCAAAATCAGGGCTAGTAAGATGTAATGCTGATGACCCCGTAAAATATACTTTTATATCTAAAAAGTCATAGATAGATTTTAATTCTTGCTCAAAATTTGATGCTTCATGCACTTCATCGATGCAGATCAACTCTCCGCCACGTTTGCTAAACTCATCCACAAAATCAAAAAGTGAAACACCTTGAAACATCGCATGATCACATGAGATATAGAGTGTAGCACTACGAGGAAGATCTGAGCTTTGCAAGATCTGCATCAAAGTAGTTGTTTTACCAATCCCTCTACTTCCATAAACGGCAGTGATCTTGGCAGGAGAATCTTTTAGGTCATCAAAAATGTATCTTTTATAAGTAGGTAATTTCTGATTTGCTTTTAGCGTGTAGAGGCGTTTGGCATTTTCAAGGAGTTCTAGCATTGCAAACCTTTTTTCATATTATACTAATAAATCATTTATTAGTATAATATAATATACCTATTTAATTTTATCTTTTGCTATTTAAAAGAGAGTTCTTCTTTCACATCCTCAAACATCTGTGCTCTTTTTGCTTCATCTTGGGGGATCATATAGTGCTTTTGCATGCTCTCATCACTCACACTTTTCCACCTCTTAGAACTCGCAAAAAGTGAGTCTCCAAAAAAGGTCATGGTTGGTGTTCCCACAAGTGCGGCTAGATGGTAAGTGCCTGTGGAAGTAGAGATAAAGAGTTTAAAATTTGAGAGGAGTTTGGCAAAGTTTACGAGTCCATCTTTTGAAATATAAAAGATAACATCCTCGTTTTGCAATGCATTTTTACAATATTCATAAAGAGTTTGCTCATCAGGTCCAAAGGTCATCACGACTTGGTAAGGGTTTA
>CAITKP010000043.1 GCA_903892995.1 uncultured Campylobacterales bacterium | reverse complement strand
GACAACATTTACACCAGTTTTTTGGTTAAGTTTCATAGCAATAACACCTGAACCGCCACGATTTGTAAGACGGTATTCTCCAGCATCTGTACGTTTTCCGATACCTTTTTCACTAACCATAAGGATCTCTTGTTCGTCACTATCGATCACATTTGCATCAACGACTTTATCACCTGCTATTTTGAACTTAATCCCTCTAACACCGCGAGTTGAACGCCCTTGTTCACGAGTTTTTTCTATCTCAAACTTAATACATTGCGCTTTTTGTGTCACAATGAAAAGATATTTTGTCTCTTTTGTTGCAATCAGTGCAAGGATGAGCGTATCATCATCATCTAAGATAATCGCTCTGACTCCGTTACTTCTGATATTTGAGAACTCAGAAAGATTGGTACGTTTTACAATACCATTTTGAGTAAAGAATGTTAAAGATTTATCTTCACTAAAATCAGTCGTAGGAATAATCGAACAGATACTTTCATTTGCGACAAGATTTACAAGATTTACAACCGCCTTGCCTTTTGCTGTACGGCTACCCTCTGGGATCTTATAAACTTTCAACCAATGCAACTGCCCACGATCCGTGACAAACATCAATGTATCATGCGTATTACAGATAAAGAACTTCTCGATAAAATCATCTTCATAGATTGTTACAGCAGTTTTACCTTTTCCGCCACGGCGCTGTTTTTCATACTGAACAAGAGGCACACGCTTGATATAACCACGGTGCGTGATTGTAACAACCATCGGCTCATTTGGAATCAAATCTTCAATATCAATATCATCATAATCATCTTCGATCTCTGTACGTCTCTCAATTGAGTAGATTTCATACACCTCATCAAGTTCATCTCTGATAATACCATGTAAAACATCTTCACTTTTTAGAATAGATTCTAAGTATTCAATGAGGATTATTAACTCACGAAGTTCATTTTCTATCTTTTCTATCTCAAGACCTGTCAATCTTCCAAGTCTCATCGCAACGATACTTGCAGCTTGGATCTCAGAGAAATCAAATTCGCTTACCAAGTTATCTCTTGCTTCCTCTTCACTTTTAGAAGCACGGATCACACGAATAACATCATCAATAATATTGATCGCTTTGATAAGACCTTCTAAGATATGCGCTCTTGCTTTTGCTTTTTCAAGATCAAAAATAGTTCTACGAATAATAACTGTTTTACGGTGATTGATGAAGTGTTTCAAGATATCTTTGATACCAAAAATACGAGGCTCTTGGTTTAAAATAGAGAGCATGATAATACCAAAAGTGGTTTGCATATTGGTAGATTTAAAAAGGTTGTTGAGCACAATCTCGCTCATCGCATCACGTTTTAGTTCTATAACCACGCGGATTCCCTCGCGGTCTGATTCATCACGGATCTCTGAGATTCCATCAAGAAGTTTATCTTTTACAAGGTTGGCAATACTCTCAATCAAACGCGCTTTATTTACTTGATAAGGGAGTTCATCGATTACGATTACATCTTTGTTTGCTTTTTTCTCAATATGAGTCTTTGCGCGTACTTTAATACGTCCGCGTCCAGTTTCATATGCATCAATAATCCCTTTTTTTCCAAAAATTGTTCCGCCTGTTGGAAAATCTGGTGCTTTGATATATTCCATCAATTCATACAATTCACAATCTGGATTATCTAAAAGAAGTTTCAATCCGCCAATGATCTCACGAGGATTGTGTGGAGGAATATTTGTTGCCATACCAACAGCGATCCCGCTTGAACCGTTGATAAGAAGGTTTGGAACACGAGTTGGAAGAACATCTGGTTCTTGTGTCGTGCCATCGTAGTTGTCGATCATATTGACCGTATTTTTTTCTAAATCTTTAAGTAGCTCTCCAGCATACTTTGTCATACGTGCTTCAGTATAACGCATCGCTGCGGCGTTGTCACCATCGATTGAACCGAAGTTTCCTTGTCCATCAACAAGTGGCATACTCATAGAAAATGGTTGTGCCATACGAACAAGCGCGTCATAAACCGCTGTATCACCGTGTGGGTGGTACTGACCGATCACATCCCCGACGATACGAGCAGATTTTTTATATTTTGCACCTGCTGAAAGGTTGAGTTTATCCATAGCATAAAGGATACGTCTATGAACAGGTTTAAGTCCATCACGAACATCAGGCAGCGCACGCCCGATAATAACACTCATAGAGTAATCAAGGTAGCTACTTTGTAGAGTGTCTTCTATATTTATGTTTTTGATTTGACTGTTATCTAATAAATCGTTCATCAATAATGCCTAGAAATAATTTTCGCCCATTTTACCCTAAATAGGCTTAATATTCCAAAAGTAGGCAATTTGCCATTTATGAAGAGCAACTCAATGTCAAAGCTTTAAACTGATGCGGCGTTGCTTTTGCAAATCTTGTTAACGCTTCATGCTCATCAAAAGGATTTTGCGCTACATGTAAGAGATCATTTACTAAAGAAAAATCTCCATTTTGTGCTTTTTCTATCGCTTCTTGCAGCATATAGTTTTTCAGTACATATTTTGGATTCACATTTTTCATAGTTTGCTTACATGTAAAGGGTCTAATCTCTTTTTCATAGGTATCCAACCACTCATTGATACGCGCTTTAGAGATAAAGAGTTGTGTTATCTCCTCTTTTGTTTCGTACTCACTCAGCGTTCTAAAAAATAGTGTATAGTCAACTGCATCTTGCTGCATAATATTTAAAAGCCACTGGATCAGTTTGCCATAATCTTTCGTTGCATCAAGTCCGAGTTTTGCACACATGAGTGTATGATATTTTTGTATAAAAAATAAGCTATAAGTTTCTAAAACCTCTTTGCCTTTTTCAATATTTATCAAAGGTGAGAGTGCATTTAGAAGTACACCTAGATTCCAATACCCGATATTTGGCTGATTTCCAAAACTATAACGTCCCTCACTATCAGTATGGTTACAGATAAAATCAAACTCATAATCATCTAAAAATGCATAAGGGCCATAGTCAATAGTTAGCCCTGCAATAGACATATTGTCTGTGTTCATAACACCATGTGAAAATCCTATACTCTGCCAATGCGCCATAAGATGAGCTGTACGTTTTACGATCTCTTCAAACATCAAAAGATAACAATTCTCACGCCCTACAAACTCACTATAACTCTCTTGTAAAACATAATCCGCTAACTCTTGGAGCTTGTCATATTTTTTCTTAGAGTAAAAATACTCAAAAGTTCCAAAGCGCACCCAGCTTGAAGATACTCGTAAAACAATAGCACCTTTTTCCCATCGTTCACGTGCTACATCTTCATCGCTTCCAATGATCCCAAGAGCACGACTTGATGGAACTCCCAAAGCGTGCATCGCTTCACTCATCAAATACTCTCTTATAGAAGAGCGCAAAACTGCCCGCCCATCGCCCTGTCTTGAATAGCGTGTGAGTCCCGAACCCTTAAGCTGCAGATGAGTGCCGTTAAGAGAACCAAGATTGATCGCTCTACCATCGCCCAAGCGCGGCACAAAATACCCAAACTGGTGTCCAGCATAGCACATCGCAAAAGGATCACTTCCTTTGAGTCTGTATGTTCCATTTATAAGTGAGATAAACTCTTTTGTATAGAGTTCCTCTTTGCTTACATGTAAGGCTTTTGCTAAGAGCTCATTGGCAGAGATCAAAAATGGATCTTTAAGTGGCGTGGGTGCTACTTTATGAAAAAACTCTTCATCGAAGTTGAGATAATCTGTTTTTAGTTGTAATTGTTCTAGTTTCATAAAGCGATTTTTACCTCTATCTCACTTCGAGCCTCCTAAGTATTACTAAATAGATAAATCTCCCAAGCCATTTCTTAATTGATTAAAATTTAATCAATATACTGATTATATGAATGCCTATGAAGTGATATACTTTTCTCACAAATTAATTCACTCAAGCAATTGAGTCAAAAGGAATGTAAGATGAAAAAATGGCTTTTAAGCATAGCGTTACTTTTACCGTCTTTAGCATTGGCTGCAGACGCGCCTAAATTAGATACAGGAAACACAGCATGGATGATGATATCTACTGCTCTTGTATTATTGATGAC
Source organism: uncultured Campylobacterales bacterium (assembly GCA_903892995.1). Taxonomy (GTDB): domain Bacteria; phylum Campylobacterota; class Campylobacteria; order Campylobacterales; family Sulfurimonadaceae; genus Hydrocurvibacter. The sequence goes on along the minus strand of CAITKP010000043.1, from coordinate 46,641 downwards.
TCCAGCAGGACTTGCTCTATTTTATGGCGGTATGACTCGCTCTAAAAACTTACTCAACACATTTGCAATGGTTTTTGTAGGTTTTAGTGTTGCGATTATCGCATGGGTTGTAGCAGGATACTCAATAGCGTTTGGTACAGCAACTGGCGATATGAACAGTGTTGTAGGTGGTTTTTCAAACCTTATGCTTGATGGAATCAAATGGACAGATTTAACAACTGTTGGTGCATACCCACAATTTGTATTTATCGCATTTCAAGCTACTTTTGCAGCTATTACAGTAGCGATTGCAAGTGGTTCTATTATTGAGCGTATGAAGTTTTCTACTTGGCTTATCTTTGTAGCACTTTGGACAGTTGCGGTATATGCTCCTATTGCTCACATGGTTTGGGGTGGCGGATACTTGATGAAAGCTGGTACTCTTGACTTCGCTGGTGGAACAGTTGTACACATGAATGGTGGTCTTGCTGGTTTAGTGCTTGCATTTTTAGTTGGAAAACGTTCTGGATACTTAAAAGTTGCTATGAAACCTATGAGTGTTATGTTAACAGCTCTTGGTGCTGCACTTCTATGGTTTGGATGGTATGGATTCAATGCAGGATCAGCATTTGGTGCAAATGAGATCGCTGGTTTAGCTCTTTTGACAACAACAATCGCAACTGCAGCAGCAGCGATCACATGGTTGGTAATTGAGTGGATAATGTTCAAAAAACCTACACTTTTAGGTGCTGCTTCAGGTGTTGTTGCAGGTCTTGTTGCGATCACACCAGCAACTGGTTTTGTTGATGTAAGCGGTGCTTTGATTATCGGTGTTGTTGGTTCAGGTATCGGTTTCTTTGGTGTAGCAGTGCTCAAGAAAAAACTCGGTTATGATGATTCTTTAGATGCATTTGGAATCCACTTCCTTGCTGGTCTTTGGGGTGCACTTGCAACTGGTATCTTCGCTGTAAATGATAAAGCTCTTTTATGGGATGGTCCACTTAAAGCATCAGGTGATAGAATGGGACAGATCATGGTTCAACTTGAGTCAATCGCAGTTGTTGGTTTAGTGACTTTAATTGGAACGGTAGTCGTTTACTTTATAGCTTCTGCACTTACAGGTGGCGGACGTGTGAATGAAGAGACTGAATCACTTGGTCTTGATGAAGCTGTACACGGTGAACGTGGCCTAAACATATAAAAGAAGGATAGGAAAATGAAAAAAATAGAAGCAGTTATCAAACCATTTAAACTTGAAGATGTAAAAGATGCGCTCGCAGAGATCGGCATCACAGGGATGACAGTGAGTGAAGTCAAGGGTTATGGCCGTCAAAAAGGGCACAGCGAGTTATATCGCGGTGCTGAATATGTTGTAGATTTTCTACCAAAAGTAAAGATGGAAATGGTTATCGATGATGACCAAGTAGAGGCTGTAAGCAACGCTATTATCAACGCTGCAAGAACTGGCAAGATTGGCGATGGCAAAATATTTGTTAGTGATATCGAAAAAATCATCCGTATCCGTACTGGTGAAACAGATAAAGAGGCTATCTAATAGTTATACACTTTAGGAGCAAAGCCCCTAAAGTGTCAGGGACAATTGTCCCTACAAACCCCTAAAGCTATAAAAAAATAGGATTTCTTGAGTAGTATTTTTAACTTTCCCTCTCCTCCTTTGGGATTTAAAGCAGATGTTTTCAATCCAACAAGTTAAATCTACTACTCAAGAAACTCTATAAAATTTTGTACTATAATCAAACACGACCTTTTAAGCTTAAAGGAAAACTGATGTTAGACAAAATCCTCCTTCGTATTGCAAAAACAGCAATTCTCGCACACTTTGATTCTCAATATAAAATCGACAAAGAAAATCTTATTGACCAATACCCCTATTTAGCGACAAGTTGTGCTACTTTCGTCACTCTCCATTATGATCATGAACTTCGAGGTTGCATTGGTTCTTTGCTTGCACGAAGAGCTCTCATTGATGATATTTTAGGCAATGCGCTCTCGGCTGCATTTCATGATCCTCGATTTAGGGCCTTACATGTAAGCGAATTTTCTCAGCTGGACCTTGAAGTCTCACTCCTGAGTACTCCAGAAATTTTGGAATATAAGGATTTTAATGATCTTCTTAAAAAAGTTGAGCCTTTTGTAGATGGACTCATTCTTGTACACAATAACTATCAAGGCACATTTTTGCCACAAGTATGGGAACAACTTCCCTCACCTGAGCAATTTTTAGAGCATCTGAGCTACAAGGCAGGAGCTGATCCTTTGATCTATAAAGAGCATCCCACAATCTATAGATATAGAGTTGACTCACTCGAGGAGAGATTTGATGCAATACTCCCGCTTTAGCGATGAAGAGCATATCGTCTGCCTTTTATGCAAGCATTATTGTGTCTTAAAAAAAGATGGACACGGTATATGCGGTGTTAATTATAATATTGATTCTTCTCTTGTAAATAAAACCTATGGGCATCCAAGTGCCTTGCATGCTGATCCTATAGAGAAAAAACCACTCTATCATTTCTTGCCAAATTCTCGCTCTCTTTCTCTTGGAACAGTCGGCTGTAATTTTCGCTGTCCATTTTGTCAAAACTACTCTATTTCTCAGACTTCGCTCGTTGATGAGAGCATTACTCTTATGCCTCATGAGATTGTAGATTTGGCGCTCAAACACAACTGCCAAAGCATAAGCTACACCTACAATGAACCGACTATTTGGTACCCATACGCCAAAGATATCGGGATTTTAGCCAAAGAAAAAGGGATAAAAAACGTGTTTGTCTCCAGCGGATATGAGTCACATGAAGTGCTAGAAGATATGCGCTCTTGGGTGGACGCGGCAAATATCGATCTAAAAAGCTTCTCACATGAGTATTATCAAAAAGTTTTAAAAACTGATCTGGGTGGCGTTTTAGACTCACTCGTTGAGTTTGCCAAAAGCGATATCTGGCTTGAGATCACCACGCTTCTCATTCCCGATGTCAATGATTCTGACAAAGAGATGAAGCAGATGGCTGAGTTTATAACGACAAAACTTGGTACTGAGATTCCGTGGCATTTGAGTGCATTTCATCCAGATTATAAGATGCTCAAAACACCAAGCACGCCAATACAAACACTTCTAAGAGCAAAAGATATAGCTCAAAAATATGGCATCAAATATGTTTATCTTGGCAATATTGCTAATGATGGCAGTACTTATTGTCCTACATGTAAAGCCAAAATCGTTGCAAGAGATGGTTATAGCGCAGATATCGTGGGGATAAAAGATAATCGATGCACACACTGCAACTATGAGATAAAAGGAGTCTGGCGATGAAACGAGAGATGAGTGTAGCGGGGAGTTTTTATCCCGCGCAAAGTAGTGAAATAGAGCGATATTTTAAGCATTTCACACAAGTTTATGATGCAAATTTCAAACTTCCACAACTCCAAACAAAAGCCATTATCGTCCCACATGCAGGGTATATCTACTCTGGATTTAGTGCAAATGTAGCTTATAGAGTTCTTGCACAAAGCCATGTAAAAACTTTTGTCATCATCGGGCCATCACATAAAGTCGCATTTTATGGAGCGAGTATGTGTGAGTATCAAGGCTATGAAACACCTTTGGGAGAGTTGCCCTCTTCTCAAGAGCTTTTTTTAAAATTAAAAGAGAGCTTCACATTTGAGTCTCTCCAAAGCGCACACCATGAACACAGCACTGAAGTGCAGTTTCCATTTATAAAATACTATTTTCCAGATGCAAAGATTATCGAGATCGTTTATGGAGTGATCGAGTCAAAAGAGATCTCTGCAATTATCAATTTTTTACTCGAACTTCAAGATGTTGGGATCATCATAAGTACCGATTTGAGCCATTTTTACACACTTGAAGAAGCAAAAAAACTAGATTCTCTCTGTATCGATGCTATCGAATATCTCGATATAAATAAACTCCATGATGGATGCCAAGCGTGCGGAAAAATAGGAGTTGAGGCGATGATGCTCAGTGCCAAGCTAAAAGGCTACCATGCAAAAGTTTTGGATTACAGAACAAGTGCCGATGCCTCACAGGATAGCTCACGAGTTGTTGGGTATATGAGTGCTTGTTTTGTGTGAGAAATATTTATTCAAATACCACTCCACAGTCTTCACAATCCCAGTATCAAAAGTCTCATCAGCCTTCCAGCCAAGTTCATTTTCTAATTTTGTAGCATCGATGGCGTAGCGTCTGTCGTGCCCTGCTCTATCTTCTACGAAAGTGATGAGTTCTTTGTAGCTTTTTTCAGATGGGACTTTTTCATCTAGTATAGTTGTGATGGCATCGACTATTTGAAGGTTTGTTCTCTCATTGCGTCCGCCGATGTTATAGACTTCACCAGATTTTCCTGTGTGGTAAACCGTATCTATCCCTTTACAATGGTCAAGCACATAGAGCCAGTCTCTTATGTTTTTGCCATCTCCATAGATCGGGATATTTTCATTTGCAAGGGCTTTTCTTATAATAGTCGGGATCAGTTTTTCATCATGCTGTTTTGGGCCATAGTTGTTTGAGCAGTTAGTGATGACTGTGTTCATTCCATAAGTCTCTTGGTAACTTCTCACTATCATATCACTGCTTGCTTTACTTGCACTGTATGGAGAGTTTGGAGCGTAAGGTGTACTTTCTGTAAAAAGACCACTTTCTCCAAGTGTGCCATATACTTCATCTGTGCTTATGTGGTGGAATCTACATCCTTGGTATTCTGGCTTACATGCGGAGTGCCCTTTGGGTGTAAAGGGTTTTTCCATCCAGTATTTGTACGCTACATCTAAAAGCGTGAAAGTTCCATTGACGTTTGTCTGTATAAATACTTCTGGGTTTTTGATGGAGTTATCTACATGGCTTTCTGCTGCAAAGTGGATCACACCTTTGATGTCGTACTCGTTAAAGATAAACTCTACTAGCTCACGGTTGCAGATGTCGCCTTTTATAAACTTATAACGAGGATTTCCTTCGCACTCTTTGAGGTTTTCTAGGTTTCCTGCATAAGTTAAAAGGTCTAGATTTACTAAATTGTACTCTGGATATTTCTCTAAAAAGTATGGAACAAAATTGCTTCCTATGAAGCCCGCTGTTCCTGTTAGTAAAATTGATTTATTTATTTTCATTTGTAATTCCTTTCTTATTTTCATCGTTTATCAATAACTCTAGTTCTTCTTTGAGTAGCTTGATATCTGGTAAATGCAATTGATACCTAGAAACAAATAATTGGTTTGTTATAGAACCTGTTGCATATTCAACCATTATTTCATCTTTATCAGCTGCAAATACTATTCCTATTGGAGGATTATCATCTTCTACATTTTCTTCCATTTTGAAATAATTTAGATACATATTCATCTGTCCAATATCTTGGTGTGATACTTTTCTAGTTTTTAAATCTATAAGAACAAAACATTTTAAAATACGATGATAAAAGACTAAGTCAACATAAAAGTGTGTATTGTTAAGAGTTATCTTATGTTGTTGGGCAATAAAAGCAAATCCCTTACCAAGTTCAAGTAAAAAATGTTCAAGTTTATCTATGAGTGCATTTTCTAACTGTTTTTCTTTGTAGTTTGAAGTTGGTAAATCTAAAAATTCAAATACATAAGGATCTTTTATAATATCTTGTGTATTTTGAATCAACTTGCCCTGTTTGGAAAGATCAAGTACCTCTTTTTTATCCATACTGAGTGCTAGTCGTTCAAATAGAGCGGTATTTTTTTGTCTTTTTAGTTCTCTTATTCCCCAATTTTCTAACATACATTGTTTTTCATAAAAACTTCTTGCAAGTTCATCTGATATAGATAATAATTCAACATAGTGCGACCATGTCAAATTGCCAGACACTGTCTGGTAATTTGGATAATTTAGATAAAAAAGTCTCATATTCTGTAAATTTGAGCGACTAAAGCCTTTCCTATGCTCTACTTTTAAATCTTTTGAAAGTTGATTAAGTAAGTTTTTTCCATACTTTGCTCTTTCGTTTCCATGCTGTTCAAACTCTACAATATGTTTACCAATATTCCAATAAGTAGTCAAAAGTATATTATTTACTTCTCTGTACGCGTTTTGTCTAGCAGCCGATAAAAGTGAGCCAACTGAATTTATGAGTTGAGAATAGGAGTTGATGTGGATTTCATCTTGCATATCTATCTTCTCTCCCCCATACTTTTTAAACACGCATCCAAAGAGTCTTTCCAGTAGGGAATGGTGATGCCAAACTCTTGTTTTATTTTTGATTTGTTGAGTAGTGAATAGTGTGGACGAGTCGCAGGAGTGGGATACTCTTTTGTCTCTATAGGATTTATCTGACAATCGAGTTTTGCCATACGCATGATCTCTTTTGCAAAGTCATACCAAGAAAGCACACCCTCATTTGAGTAGTGATAAATCTCTGTTTTTTCGTTTTGGATGTTTGGCAGAATATCTAAAATTGCTCGTGCTAAGTCTCTTGCATAAGTTGGCGTTCCCACTTGATCGTAAATGACACCTAGCTGCTCTTTTTCACGTCCAAGTCTCAGCATCGTTTTTACAAAGTTTGCTCCAAAAGAGCTATAGACCCATGAAGTACGGATGATGATGGAGTTTGCAGGACTTACATGTAAAAGTGCTTTTTCGCCATCAAGCTTTGTTTTACCATAAACGCCATTTGGTTCAGTGGTATCATCTTCCGTGTAGGGTTTATAGTTCTTTCCATCAAACACATAATCTGTTGAGATATGAATGAGTTTGATATTTTTTTGCTTACACCCAGAGGGCACTTTGCATGTAAGAGCGAAGTTTTTTACTGCCAAATGGTTTATGGCATCGGCGTTTGCTTCATCTGACTCTGCTTTATCGACCGCTGTATATGCGGCACAGTTTATGATGGCATTTATGTTGTTTGCTTCAATGAACTTTTCAACAGCAATTGCATCTGTGATATCTAAAGAGCTTCTATCTGTGAAAAAGAAGTTATAAGGATAATCACCATGTAAAGCTTTTATCTCGCTTCCCACTTGTCCGTTTGAGCCTGTGACTAGGATATTAAACATTGTAGTAGTTCATACCATATTCAAAGAGATCAGTTGCTTGGGCTAGCTTTGGTTGAACCTTGTCTTTTGCAGAAAGATTAAGCTCGTTATGTGCTATTTTCCAATCAATATTTAATGCCGCATCATCAAAAGCAATGCCTCTATCACATTCTGGAGAGTAGTAGTTATCTACTTTGTAGGCAAAAATAGTATCATCCTCAAGCACCACAAATCCATGAGCAAACCCTCTTGGGACTAACATCTGCTTTTTATTTTCAGCGCTGAGTTCTACGCTTACATGTAAGCCAAATGTTGGGCTTCCTTTACGGATATCGACAGCAACATCAAGCACTCTGCCTTGGATGACACGCACAAGTTTGGTTTGAGCATGTGGTGGGAGTTGGTAGTGCAAGCCGCGTAAAACTCCGCGGGAGCTTTTAGACTCATTATCTTGGCAAAAATTGATTTTATAACCCAAAAAATCTTCAAGTTTATCAGCTCGAAATGTCTCTACAAAGTAACCTCTATTATCACCATGCACTTGTGGTTCGATGATGATTACATCTTGGATATGAGTTCTTATAAACTGCATTATTTAAGCCCTCTTGGCTGACCTGCTCGGCGGATCAGATACTGGCCATACTGATTTTTTTTCAAAGGTTCTGCAAGTTCTAAGAGCTTCTCTTTGTTGATATAACCCATCTCATAAGCGATCTCTTCGATACATGCCACTTTTAAAGATTGACGGTTTTCTATGGTTTGAATAAATTGGCTCGCTTCTAAAAGTGACTCATGAGTGCCTGTGTCAAGCCATGCATAGCCGCGTCCCATAAGCTCGACTTTAAGTCTTTGCTCATCGAGATAGTTTTGATTGAGGGTTGTGATCTCTAGCTCTCCACGTTCACTTGGTTTTACCTGTTTTGCTTTTGCTACGACATCATTTGGATAGAAATAAAGTCCAACCACAGCATAGTTACTTTTTGGATTGTTTGGTTTTTCCTCTATTGAAGTGACATTGCCATCTTCATCAAATTCAGCCACACCATAACGTTCAGGATCGCTAACGTAGTAGCCAAATACCGTTGCTTTATTCTCCTCTTGTGCGCTTTTAACACTTTGCGCTAGGAGTTTTGAAAGACCATGTCCGTGGAAAATATTATCGCCCAAAACAAGACAAGCATCATCACCAGCTAAAAACTCTTCTCCGAGTAAAAATGCTTGAGCAAGTCCATCGGGTGAAGGCTGTACAACATAGCTAAACTGCATCCCAATATCGCTTCCATCACCTAGAAGTTCCTCAAATCTTGGAAGATCTTTTGGAGTGGAGATAATAAGTACTTCTGTGATTCCTGCAAGCATAAGCACTGAAAGTGGATAGTAGATCATCGGCTTATCATAAATAGGTACAAGCTGTTTGGAAACCCCTTTTGTGATAGGATAAAGTCTTGTGCCGCTTCCGCCGGCTAAGATGATGCCTTTCATTTGATTCCTTCTGGGTTTTTTGATTGAAAATTCCATGTGTCTTCACACATCTGTTTTAAAGTGCGTTTTGCTTGCCAACCCAAAAGCTCTTTTGAATTTTTAGCATCGGCATAACACGCTGCGATATCACCCTCTCTTCGAGGCGATATTTTATAATTTATTGGCTTTTTAGATGCTTCAGCAAAAGCTTTTACAACATCTAAAACACTATAACCTATGCCTGTTCCAAGGTTAATCGCTGTACATTGTGAACTCTTTAAAGCCTCTAATGCTTTGAGATGTCCATTTGCCAAATCTACAACATGTATATAATCTCTCACTCCAGTTCCATCTGGTGTTTTGTAATCATCACCAAAAACATTTAAAAACTCTCTTCTTCCAACTGCAACTTGAGCAATAAAGGGCATAAGATTGTTTGGAAATCCTTGCGGATCTTCACCTATTAGCCCACTTTCATGCGCACCTACTGGATTGAAATAGCGTAAAATCATAATCTTCCATGTTGGATCAGATTTATATAGATCACGTAAAATCTCTTCGATAACAAGTTTTGTATATCCATAAGGATTTGTTGTTCGCAGTGGATGTTTTTCTGTGAGAGGTAAAAATTCAGGATCGCCATAAACAGTAGCTGATGAGCTAAAAACGATAGTTTTAATGCTATTTTTTTTCATAGCACGTAAGAGACAAAGTGTTCCATGAACATTATTATCGTAGTATTCAAGAGGTTTTTCAACAGACTCACCTACAGCTTTAAGCCCTGCAAAGTGGATCACGGCATCACAGCCTTGCATTGAAACAGATAAAAGCGCTTCATCTCGGATATCACCTTTAATCGTTTGCAATGATTTTTGAGTGATCTGTTCTACACGTCTTAAAGCTTCCAAAGAACTATTTGTATAGTTGTCATAGATAACAACTTCATGTCCTTCGTTAAGGAGCTCTACGCAGGTATGTGTCCCAATATATCCAGCTCCGCCGGTAACAAAAATTTTCATGAAATATCCAAGCCTTTATGAATTATGAATTATGAATTATGAATTATGAATTATGAATTATCTCGGTAATCACCTTAAATAAACAAAGTTAGAATGAATTTTAATATATTTGAAGAATTGTAAACTGCGGAGTTAAAAGGTGGTGCGCCCGAAGGAATTCGAATCCCTGACCGCCGGTACCGCAAACCGGTGCTCTATCCAGCTGAGCTACGGACGCATTGTTTTAAAGAGAACGAAATTATATACAAAAAAGCTTACAAAAATATAAAACTATTCAAACTTTTTTAAAATTTCTTCAACTTTTTTCTCTTTTAAGTAAAGTTCATATGTTTTTCTAATATATGCCTCAAGTACCTTTTTTACATCATTGTTACCTTCGACATTGAGGTCGTTATGCATCTGCTTTTGCAAAAATGGTGCAAACTCATCCTCAATATTCAAATCAAACTTTTTTCCATCTACCATAAAAGATATTTTTTTACTCATCTACAATTAACCTAACATACTTTCTATCTTGGATACTATCTCTTCTATTTCCATATCTTTATAAGCATTCTCTTGTACGAGCTTTTCGATCTCTTGATCTTTTATTTCTCGTTCCGCTTTTAAAGTCATCAGCTCATTTCTAAGATGCTCATTCTCTGTTTTATATACATTGTATTGACGCATCATCTCTGTAACATTTAAACTTAATCTATCAAGCATATATTACTCTCCCATATTATATATCTAAGATTGTTCGGATAAGTTATCCATTTCTTAACACAATTCTATCACAAATCGTTCATAAAAAAGCTATAAATGAGGATTATAAGAGTTGATTTTAGTATTGAAGAGGTTTAATTAAAAAATTGAAGTTATAAATGAATGGTGCGCCCGAGAAGATTTGAACTTCCACACCCGTAGGGCACTACCACCTCAAGGTAGCGTGTCTACCATTCCACCACGGACGCACGAAAAAAGAGTTTGTCAGCCGAAGCTGACAATGAGGTTTTTTAAGTTGATTAACCTAAAAATGGGTTTGCATATAATGCGATAAGAGCGATAACAAGTGTATAGATAACTTGTGCTTCGATCATTGCTAATGCGATGAACATTGTAGTCATTAGCTTTCCGCCAAGACCTGGGTTACGTGCAGTACCAGCAATTGTTGCAGCTGCAGTATTACCCATACCGATAGCTCCACCAAGCGCAGCAAGACCAAGACCAACACCAGCAGCGATTACTGAGTAAGCTTTTAAAGTTTCGTTTGCAACATCACCATCTGCAGCAAATGCAGCAGCAGCCAAAGTAAGCATTAAAAATAGAATTTTTTTCATGTGACTCTCCATAAATTTTTTTTACCAAAGTCTGTTCGGCTTACGTATCCCTACTTATCACTTTGAGATCGCAATGATACACAAACAAACTTTAAAGTTTTATTTAGTTCGCACGACCTAAACCGATTTTATTGCCTTTGAACTCTAATATTTCAACACGAATTGCATCGCCCTCTTTTAAAACATCAGATACTCTTTCAACTCTGCTATCTGAGATTTTAGATATATGAATAAGTCCATCAGTCCCACCTGGAAGCTCTATGAACGCTCCAAAATCAACGATCTTTTTGACTTTTCCATCAACAATATCACCGACTTTATATTCAATTTTACTCTCTTTTGAAGATGTGGCAATATTTTCTATATGCTCTTTTGCAGCTGTTAAATTATTTTTATCTGTACCAGAAAGTTTTACTTTACCCACTTTTTTATCTATATCAATAGCAACCTCAAACTTTTCAATGATTTCACGAATTGTTTTTCCAGCTTGACCAATAATATCTCCGATAATACTTGGATCGACATGAAAAATACTTGTCGTTGGTAAAACTCCATGGTTAAACTCTATTGCTTCTACTGCGTGGTTCATGATCTCTAAAATATGTCTTCTTCCCTCTTTGGCTTGGTAAAGAGCTTTTTTAAGCACCTCTAAGCTGATTCCACCAAGTTTAATATCCATCTGCATTGCAGTGATTCCATTTTTTGAGCCTGTTACTTTGAAATCCATATCTCCATCATGATCTTCTAAGCCCATAATATCGCTCAAAATCAGGTGCTGATCGCCATCACTTACCATTCCCATAGCAATTCCTGCGATCATATCTGATGTCTCAATATCTGCAGCACGAAGAGCCATATAGCCACCACATACAGTTGCCATAGATGATGATCCATTTGATTCTAATATTTCAGATACTAAACGTATTGTTTGTCCATCTGTATTTAAAATCGGTTCTAGTGCACGTTTTGCTAAATTTCCATGACCTAGTTCTCTACGTCTTGGCGCACCTATTGGTGAAGCCTCTCCAACTGAAAATCCTGGGAAGTTGTAATGCACCATAAAATTTTCATTTTGTGTTGAAGAATCAGTAAGGTTCTCATACATTTGAGCATCTTTAGGTCCGCCTAAAGTCAAAGTCACAAGAGCTTGTGTCTGACCGCGAGTAAAAAGACATGATGAGTGAGCGGATGGGAGCACATTTGTGTCTATTGTAATAGGACGTACTTGATTGAGTGCTCTTCCATCAGCACGCACATTATCTCTTAAAATCATATTTCTTACGACATCACGTTTCACACTCTCAATCGCATTTTTAAGATCAAGTTCATTCCAATCAGTTTTCTCTTTTAAGATCGCTTTTCTTAAACTTCTTAGAGCCGTTGAACGTTCACTTTTTGCCATCTGAACAAGAGCTTCTTTAATATCTGCAATGTGATGTGTTGCAACATATGCAAGCATAGCATCATCAAGATGGTGGGCTTTGAGTTCTAGTGGTTTTATCTCTTTTGCAAATGATTTAAACTCTTGTTCATACAGAGTATTTGCATCTTTAAGCAGAGCTTGCGCTTGAGCTAAAATCTCAATTAACTCATCTTCAGGCATCGCATTTGATGAGTGAATCTCCATCGCTTGAGCCATCAATGCAGGATCTAAAACCGGATCAACAAGCGGTGCATCGCTAAGAGCAAACTCATCTGAGCCTAAAGAACGCATCTCAATCATCAACATATCATCTTTTGTTCCTGAGAGGTAAAGATCGAAAGTTGAATTATTGAGTTCTTTGATAGTAGGATTAAATTTAATTTCATTGTTGATTTTTGCAACACGCACACCACAAACAGAAGTGTTGATATCAATATCTGAAACATATAAAGCCGCAGATGCAGCATTGAGCGCGAGCACTTGAAGATCTGCATCCTCATCAACACTTAAAACCATCACAGTTATCTGAGTCGGATGACCAAAACCTTTTGGGAAAATAGGACGCAGGGATCTATCGACAATGCGAGATGTCAAAGTTTCAAAATCACTTGGTTTTGTCTCGCGTTTAAAAAATCCTCCAGGAATCTTTCCAGCTGCATATGTTTTTTCTATATACTGCACTGTTAAGGGTAAAAAATCATCCTCGACCACTTCTGTTTCATCAATAACTACTGTCGCAAGGATAACTGTATTACCGCTTTTTAACCATGCTGCGCCATTTGCCTGACGTGCCACTTCATTGAATGAATAACTCTCTTCTTTATTGACAAATGCCAAATCTACATCATATTTCAATTCTATCTCCTACTAATTTTTCAATCATATTTTTATCCGTTTTTGTTGTGCCAACATTCTATCTTAAAAGAGCTGATGAACTCCTCTAAGACTAAAAGCCCTTACATGTAAAGCTTTTATGGACCTTGTATCGTGCTTGGAATTCTGTAATTTATCTCTGAACCGCCTATAGGCTTTAAAGTGATCGTAAAAAAGATATATCTATCATCTAAAGAGGATGCCTGATTGTTTGCTTGAAGTATTGGACGGATATTTTCTACATAACGAAGTCCAAAATCCCAACATCTTTTAGAGTATAAAAACCCCACTTCTGAACTCTTCTTTTTTGCAGCTTCAACATCATAATTGTAATTTGCAAAATATCTATAATGTTCATTATATCTATATGAAAATCCAGAAGTTACATATTTTGTAAATCGAGGTGCAGCTGCAGTCGGATCTAAAAAAGTGTCTTTATAAAGATAGGAAATATGCGCACCAATATTTTCATCTTGATAAGAGAGAGAGTTTAAAGTTTTTGCGATGAGCTGACGGTCATAGTTGTAAAAAGTATCATTATAATATCTGACATTTTTTATCACTTTATAATCAAGCTCATTTTCAAGATCGCCCAACTCTCTTTTTCCTGTTGCAGATGAGATCTGCTGAGAAAGTCTGTGGTATATAAATTGATCTCCATCTTTGTCGAAAAGATATTGTGAAAAATTAAGTGCTGTCGTCTCTACAATATTGTTTACCGTATAAAACTGACAGATATCAGCTGTTGGATTTGTCTGGCACAATTTTGGAGCAGACTCATAAAATCCATAGTTTGTATCCGAGCCAGCTTTGGTGTAACTTGCTCCAAAAACCATTGTATGCGTAAAATCATCATAAGCTTTTGTGAGATTTGTATTGAGATCAAAAATATTATATTGTCTCAAAAAAATCCCATCTTCATAATTTGTACTTTGATTATTTTGATCTGCTTGAGCATTAAAAGTAATGTGTTGTGCATAAAATTGAGACTGATAACTTACATTGAGATACTCATTAAAAAGTGATGTTTGAAGCGTCAATGGAATGTTAAGATCACTTCTTATCGCATTTTTTCCAAGTTCTCGATAAAGGTTCACAGATGTTAAATCTACATTGTAATAAAGATGATCGTTAAAGAGTGTTGAGAGATAGTTATGATACTGAAGTGTTGGCAGTTTTTGTATAGTCTTTGCATTGCTCTCAGTTGAAAGATCCAAATAATATTTAAGATATGCCGCGATGTACTGGTCATCAGTGTTATAGAACATATTGATCTGAGAAAGCAATTGATTTGATGTCACATTGTTGATTGTATCTGCTTTTTCAAGGTTGATATAATCAACATCGTTCATCCAGCTCACATCTGCATAGATACCAGACTGACCACTCAAATCAAGTCCAAACCACTGATTTAAGAAATCACTATTGTCATATTTAAAGTGAAATCCATAGTGTGTTTTATGGGCTAAATCATTATAGTTGACATAACTTTGTCCCTCTTGAAAATAACCTGTGCTAAGTGATCCTTTAGAAACCTTAGAATCAGCAAATCGAAATGTCTCATAAGAACCAACTCCTCTTGAACTACGAAGCTGCGGTCTTAACTCAAGATCCCACCAATTATCAACGGCAATATAAATGGGCTGTTCATAATAAAATCCCTCATCACTCGAGACTCCAAATGCAGGAATAAGCAAGCCAGAACGTCTTTTTGTATCAAGTGAGTATCCAAAATACGGCATATAAAATATTGGGATATCATAGATAAAAAGCCGAGCATTATAGAGGTTCATCCATTTATCTTGACCATTATAATTAGATGAGCTAAACTTTATTTTCCAAAGAGGTTTATTTGGATCACAACCTGAGACCATTCCTGTTGTAACATCATAAAATTTATCTTGAATATTTCCCTTATCAGCACTCACCCATAACTGACTTTTTTGTTCAAGCATATAAAAGGGTTTAAACTCTCTCTCTTTTTTTGAGATATTTAGTCTTGCATAATCGCCTAAAAGCTGGTATTTATCCCCTTGTACAGCTCTTACATTTCCAAAAAGTTCTAAATTTCCACTTTTTTTATCATAAATCGCGTCTTTGGCACTGAGGTAGTAATCTTTATATAAAACAACGACATCATCTCTAGCATTGACAATCTCATTTTCACTATCAACATGTGTCGCATAGATTTCGACTTTGTTTGCATCATCTTCTAGTGCAACACTATCTGTAGTATTTGTATCAGCAATAGCAGCAAAAAGCGAAGATGAAAAGAGAAGAAGAAAAAGCCAGATTTTAGGCATTGATAACCAATGTTTTTGCGGTAAAATCGTGCCATGTTTGTCTTGTGGGATTCAACATTCCCCACAAAAAACCTAAATAAAAGAGTAGCTCGCTGATAATTCTAAAAACAGCTCTATTAAAAGCAGCCAAAGGTGTAGGCTTTTGAAGCGTAGAGATCTCAATCACTCTGATCTTTAGAAGAATCTTTCCAATACTCGCTCCATACATAGAAACAAAAAATGTTTGGTAAATAATCTTAATCGCCATATATTCTAAAACAAAAGAGTTTGTCAAAGAGATCATCTCCTCAAAGCTTGTCGCCCTGACAAAAGAGTCCCAGATAATAATAATAAAAAGAAAGGAGAGCAATAGTTCATCAATAAAAAAAGCCCACGACCTTTTTGGAATCGAGGCTAGTGTAAACGCTTCACGATGCAGTAAATTTTCAATCTCTTCGTTCATCAATAGTTCTTAAAGCGCTTGGTACGCGATATCTGTACGAAGTTTTTTACCTACATAATGCACTTGTCCACAAAGCATATACGCTCTATCACGCGCTTGTTTGATAGAATCGCCAACGCCAACACAGACTAAAACACGTCCGCCCGTTGCC
The DNA here is from genome assembly GCA_903892995.1 of uncultured Campylobacterales bacterium. Taxonomy (GTDB): domain Bacteria; phylum Campylobacterota; class Campylobacteria; order Campylobacterales; family Sulfurimonadaceae; genus Hydrocurvibacter. Next base: position 30,636 of record CAITKP010000043.1, on the reverse strand, counting down.
AGTAAAACGCCATCCTCTTTTGTCACACCCGCATAAGAGATATGTGTAAACTCTTTAATCTCTTCATGCACGATCTCATCAACCACGATCTCAGCAGGAATAGAGTCGCTGTATGGATAGTTTCCACTTGCCATCACAACACCCACTGCAAATTTCTCTTCAAACTCTACATGTAAATCATCAAGCTTGCCAGTTGCTGCTTTATAGAAAAGCTCACGCGCAGGAGTTTTCATGAGTGGCATAAGTATCTCGCACTCTGGATCACCAAAACGGACATTAAATTCCAAAGTTATCGGCTCGCCATTTACGATCATAAGACCGATAAACAGTACACCCTCAAATGGTGCGCCCTCTTGTTGCATCCCATCAAGTGTCGGACGGATCACGCGATCTTTTACTTTTTGATAAATCACATCATCCACTAAAGGTGTTGGAGCGTATGCGCCCATTCCACCTGTATTTGGCCCTTGATCATTATCCATTAAGCGTTTGTGATCCTGTGCAGCTGGAAGGAGGATATAATCTTTTCCATCACAAATCGCAAACATCGAGAGTTCATATCCATCTAAAAACTCTTCAACAATCACATTTTTACCAGCATCGCCAAAACTTTTTCCACTGAGCATCTCTGAAACTGCAATCTTCGCTTCATCATGGCTCATCGCGATGATAACGCCCTTACCAGCACAAAGACCATCCGCTTTTACAACGATAGGTGTTGGAAGTGTATCGATAAATTTGAATGCTTTATCGATCGAATCTGTTTCGATAAAACGTGCCGTTGGGATATTGTATTTCGCTAAAAAGTTTTTCATATAAACTTTTGAACCCTCAAGGCGTGCTGCTTCTTTGCTTGGACCAAAAATCACAAGCCCTTTTGCTTTAAAAATATCAACAATTCCTTCAACTAAAGGCGCTTCAGGGCCAACGATCGTTAAGTCTATCTTGTTAGCAATCGCAAAATCTGCAAGTTCATTATAATCTTTAATAGAAATATTTTCACCAAGTGTGTCAGTAGCGCCATTTCCTGGAGCAAAATAAAGCTTCTCAACTACAGAATCTTTCTTTAACATACGCCCAATAGAAAACTCTCGTCCACCGCTTCCAACAACCAAAATATTCATCAAAAATCCTTAAAATAATTTACCTTCAATAGTTCATGTAAAATATCTACAAATAGTTTGCAAAAACAATTAAAAAGGCCCAAGCAGCCGTCGTACAAATAGCTTTGGTTCTCAAAGCTAAAAAATTAGCAAACCGAGAATCCTCTTAGGCGACAGTCTCTTGGCAGAGTTAACATACCTCAAGCGAGATCATCATCACACAAGGACAACTACCAGTTCACTAAATAAAAATGTAGAACCCTCTCATAAGTACTTAGTCGAACCGCTCAGGCCGAAATTATACAATTTTATTTCTTACTTAATGCTATAATTAGGGCATGAATTACTACGCAAAAGAGCTTCAGGCACTCAAAAAATCTTCTCGTCATAGAACCCGTGAAGTTGTTGATTATAAACAAAAAGATTTTGCTTCCAATGACTATCTAGGGCTTGCTTGCAATAAAGAACTCCACACCCTTACATGTAAGCAACTTTCAAACAATCCCGTTCATGCGCCAAAAGCCTCTTTACTTGTCAATGGCTACCATCAAATACACAAAGATTTTGAAGATGCACTTTGTGAGGCAAACGGTTTTGAAGATGCCATTGTTTTGGGAAGCGGTTTTAACGCCAATATCGCACTTATTGAGGCCTTAGTTCGCAAAGGCGATACGCTATTTATGGATGAAAAGTTTCACGCTTCAGGTGTTTTAGCAAGTAATTTAGATGGCTTACATGTAAGCTTTTTCAAGCATAATGATACACAAGAGCTCGAGCTACTTTTAAAGAACTCTTCGGCCAAAAGAAAGATCGTTGCTGTTGAGGGAGTCTACTCTATGGATGGCGATCTTATGGAAAAAGAGATCTTTAATATCTGTGATAATCATAATGCGATTTTAATTGTGGATGAAGCCCATAGCAGCGGAGTTGTTGGGGATTATCTTATGGGAGTTTATGATCTTTTTGATATAGAGATTAAACCCAATCATATAAAAATGGGCACGCTTGGCAAAGCGTATGGAAGTTTTGGCGCTTATATTCTTGCATCTTCTCATATTATCGAGTACCTTTTAAACCGTGCAAAACCCGTTATATACGCAACTTCCCTCTCGCTTTATGACACGCTTCTTGCGCACAACTCTTTAAAATATATCTTAGAAAATAGAGAGATTTTAAAACGTGAGATCAGATCTCGCCAAGAGATTGCTCAAAAAATCTTACATGTAAGCACATCTTCACTCATTATTCCCATCATTTTAGGCGACAATCAAAAAGTCTTACATGTAAGAGATGAACTGCGCAAATATGGGTTTATCATCGGTGCGATAAGGCAGCCTACAGTTGCTAAAGCGATACTTCGTATCATCGCTAGAATCGAAGATGATGCAGAAGTTTTTGAGTCTTTGTGTCGCAAAGTAAAAGAGCTTCTTTAAATGCAAGTCAAAAAACTTCATATCACATATAAAGAGAAAACGCTCGTCGATATCGCTTTTGACATCAACTCATCCTTAGCACTTGTAGGAGAAAGTGGAAGTGGAAAAAGTCTTACGATCAAAGCACTTTTAAATATGTTGCCTCAAGAGATGAAACTTGCCTTACATGTAGAGTCTGATTTTAAACTTATTGCGGGAGAAACTATTGGCTTTGTACCGCAAAACCCTTTTACTGCACTCTCGCCACTTTGTAAAATCAAAGATCAATTTTATCTCAGTGAAGAAAAAAAGAGAGAACTTTTCGCGCAAGTCGATCTTGATACTACACTTTTAGAGCGCTATCCCCCAGAACTCTCAGGCGGACAGTTACAACGTGTTGTAATAGCCATCGCTCTTAGCAACGCTCCAAAACTACTCCTTTTAGATGAGCCCACAACTGCACTCGATGGGCAAACTCGAAAAAATATTATCAAGTTAGTCCATCACCTTCAAAAAAAGATGGCTTATAAACTTCTTTTTATAACCCACGATATCAACTCCGCACAAATGCTGTGCGATGAAATATGTGTTATAAAAAGCGGAAAAGTCATAGAATTTGGTAAAATGGCAAATGTATTACAAAATCCACAAGATATTTATACAAAAACACTTATAGAATCAAACTTTGCAAATAGGAATTATCGTCAATGAAAAAATATCTCATCTTCGCAATCGCACTGCTTATTATCACCCCTTTTGCCATATTTTGGTACTACTATACTCAAGTCAAATATGACTTAGATAAACTCATCAATTATACACCCGCACTTACAACAAAAATCTATGATAAAAATGGTGAAAAAATTGCCAATATGTTTGATGCTGAAAATAGATACTACGTCTCTTTCAAAGAAGTTCCCCCGCAACTTATTGAAGCACTTTTAGCGATAGAAGATACATCATTTTTTGAGCACGAAGGTGTCAATTTTGATGCGATTTTCCGTGCGATGCTCAAAGATGTCCGAGCTGGTAAAATGGTAGAAGGTGCAAGTACACTTACCCAACAGCTTGTCAAAAATACTCTTTTAACTCGAGAGAAAAAGCTATCAAGAAAAATGGTCGAGGTTATTTATGCAATTAAACTTGAAAATGAGCTCACAAAAGAGCAGATTTTAGAGCGATACTTAAATGAAATCTATCTCGGACATGGGTATTATGGGATCAGAACAGCTTCTGAGGGCTACTTTCACAAAGATCTCAAAGACCTAACTCTTAAAGAGATCGCTATTTTAGTCGGGCTTCCAAAAGCTCCTAGTTTTTACTCTCCGACAAAAAACTATGAAATATCTCTTGGTCGTGCAAATCGTGTTATTGACAGGATGTTCTCTCTTGGCTGGATCGATGAGAAAACACATGATATTGCGAGCAAAGAACAACCGCAAGTATTTGATTCTACTCTAACACAAAATCAAGCGCCATTCGTTGTTGATGAGGCTGTGAGACAACTCTCTTTAGAGATTCCAGATATTAAAACAGGTGGATATGATATCTATACGACTATCGATATGGATATGCAAAAAAGTGCGAACTTTGCTATAAAGCAAGCATATACAGAAGCTGTTCTTCGTGCCAAACCAAAAGATAGCAACGATACAAGTGCGACAAGTAAACTCAATGGCTCTCTAATCAGCCTTGATCCATCAACGGGTATGATTTTAGCCCTTGTTGGAAGTGTTGATTATGCGCAGAGTTCATTTAACAGAGTAACTCAAGGCAAGCGCCAACCAGGAAGTGCTTTTAAACCATTTATCTACCAAATTGCTATGGATCTTGGCTACTCTGGAGCATCACAACTCACCGACCTTGCTAAAACTTTTACCTATGAAAAAGATGGTGAAGAGGTTTTATGGCAACCTGAAAACTATGAAAAGGATTATGCAGGAGTTGTCAGTCTTCGTGAAGCACTTGTGCATTCAAAAAACCTTGCAACCATCAATATGGTTTCGGATATAGGACTTCAAAAGGTGGTAGCAAAACTAAAAAATTATGGCATGGTCAATATCCCGCCTGTTCTTTCTATCGCACTTGGTTCTATTACGCTCTCTCCGCTTGAAATGGCACAATACTACAGTTCATTTGCAAATGATGGCATACAAGTACAACCTTATCTCATCAGAAAAGTAGAAAAAGAAGGTAAGCTTGTTTATACACACAAAGAGGTTCCTTCACGCAGAATAACTTCTCCTGAACAAAACTATCTTCTTACAACAATCTTACAAGATGTTGTAAGACGTGGGACAGGAACGCTTGCTGCAGTGCCTGGTCTTGAAGTTGCTGGAAAAACAGGAACAACAAACAAAAATGCCGATGCTTGGTTTGCTGGATACTCTCCTAGTATTGAAACGATTGTATGGTTTGGAAATGATGACAACACACCAATGAAGAGATCAGAAACCGGTGGACGAACAGCCGCGCCTGCTTTTGCAACATTTTACAAAGGTGTTTTAAAAGCGCATCCTGAGATAAAAAGAACTTTTACAAGACCTGATGGTGTTACTACAGCAGAGGTTGGAGGAAGAACAGAGTATTTCACCAATACTTCAAGACCGCCAAAAAGCGCTGACGTAGAAAAAACTACTGAACAATTAGTTTTCTAAAATGAAAAAAACAGTTCTTGCATTTTTACTTCTTGCAATTTCTGCCAATGCAGAAATTTTTGATAAAGGAAATATTGCTCTTGGCGTTTTAGTTGGAGGTGGAAGCATCACAACTAAAGAGGGCCAAAAACAATACTCACTCCTTGGTGCGAATGCTGATTATTTTTTTGTAGATGATCTTTCCATCGGTCTTGGCTATACACAGTGGTTTGGAAGTGAGCCAAGCATCTCACAAATCACAATTCCGCTTAACTACTATTACCCTCTTAGTGAAAACTGGAGACCCTATCTTGGAACATTTTATCGACATACATCAATGGGTGGGGATTTTAAAGATTTTAACTCCTATGGCATAAAAGCTGGAGCAACACTTAAAGTAACTAAAAAGGCCTATTTTGGAGCTGGATGGGTGCAAGAATATTATGATGAGTGTAAAAATTTTAATGAGTGTAGTTCAGGCTATCCTGAACTACTTTTTATATTTACTTTTTAGTATAAGCGCGATTTAGGGCAGAAAAAAGTGCTTTGATGGAAGCGATTGTAATATCGCTATCTACACCCACTCCAAAGTAAGAAACAGCTTCACTATCTTGTATCTCTATATACGCCACAGCATTTGCTGAGCTTAATTCACCACAAGAGTGTTCTGAGTAAGATTTAATAGTAAAGTTATACTCGCACTCTTTTGAAAGAGCATTTTTACATGCATCTATTGGACCATTACCATGTCCTTCTGAAATTATCTCTCTTGTATTACATGTATAAGTGAGTTTACACCATACATTTTTATCTTTTGCAGTTGGAGAACTGCTAGCAAAATCAATAAGTTCTATCCCACCAATCGCTTCAAGATATGTTTTTGTAAAGATATCCAAGATCTCATTATTGTTAAGTTCTCGCCCCTCTTTATCTGTCACACCTTGGATAATTTTTCCAAACTCTGGATGCATTTTTTTAGGCAACTGATATCCAAACTCATTTTCTAAGATATATGCCACTCCGCCCTTTCCTGACTGAGAATTAATACGGATAATCCCCTCATACGAGCGTCCAACATCTTCTGGATCAATCGGAAGATAAGGCACTTCCCAAAGTGCATCATCTTTGAGCTTTTGAAATGCCAAACCTTTGTTAATGGCATCTTGATGTGAGCCTGAAAACGCTGTATAAACAAGTTCACCGACATAAGGATGACGACAATGCGTCTCTATCTCTGTACAGCGTTCTACAACATCTAAAACTTCATTGACATTGGAAAAATCAAGTCCACTATCAACGCCTTGTGTGGTCATATTTAAAGCCAAAGTGATGATATCAACATTTCCTGTTCGCTCACCATTGCTCAAAAGTGTTCCCTCGACTCTATCAGCTCCCGCCAAAAGAGCAAGTTCAGTTGCCGCAACACTTGTACCACGGTCATTGTGCGTATGTGTTGAGATCAAAACATACGCACGATTATCCAAATGTCTGCTCATCCACTCGATCTGATCTGCATAGATATTTGGCGTTGCCACCTCAACAGTTGCAGGCAAGTTGATCACAACTGGTCTCTCTTTTGAGATCCCCCAACGCGCTGTTACAGCGTTACAGATACGTGCTGCAAACTCTAGCTCAGTTCCCGTAAAACTCTCAGGAGAGTACTCTAAAACAATCTCTCCATCATGAGAAGCTTCATATTTTTTTACAAGATCAACACCCTCTAGTGCAAGCGCAATAATCTCATCTTGGGATTTTTGAAATACGATCTTTCTCTGTGCTACTGATGTTGAGTTATACAAGTGAACAATCGCTTTTTTCACACCTTTTAATGCTTCAAAAGTTTTTTCGATTAGGTGCTCACGCGCCTGAACCAAAACCTGAATTGTTACATCATCTGGAATCAATTTTTCATCAACCAAGCGACGTAAAAAATCAAACTCAACTTGCGAAGCAGATGGAAAACCAACTTCAATATTTTTAAATCCGAGTTTGAGTAAGAGTGCAAATAGTTCAAGTTTTTTATCCATATTCATAGGTGTGATCAATGCTTGATTTCCATCACGAAGGTCAACACTACACCAGATCGGTGCTTTTTCTATGCTATTTGACGGCCATTTTCTATCTGGCAAATCTATTTTTGGATATGGGCGGTATTTGCCCTGTGTTACATGACTCATAAGAATCCTTTTTTCTTGAAATATTTTAGATGCACTCTTAACTACAACTAATGGCGCAATTATAGCTAATTTTATAAATAGGAAGTTTTAAAAGGGATTGAAAAAAATTATTTTAAGAGAAAAAAAAGAGGGTTACATGTAAGCAAAAAAGGCTTACATGTAAAGAAGTATTAACACTGGTAAGTAGTTTTAAATTCGTATGCTGTTGGACGACCTTCGTCTGGCCAAACATCACGTTCAAATCTGTAGTGTTGGTATGCGTTAATAAACTCATCAGTAAATACTGGTTTTAAGAAATCATTATCACGGATCAATGACTCTAATGCTCCACGAAGAGTGTGTGGCATTTGAGGGATACCTTTTTCACGGATCTCATCAAGAGAAAGTTCATAAAGATCCTCATCCATTGGTCCAACTGGAATATCTTGATTTTTGATACCATCAAGTCCAGCCATCATCATAACAGCAAATGCAAGGTATGGACAAGCTGTTGAATCTGGGAATCTCATCTCAATACGAGTTGCTTTTTCACCAGCACCGTATGGAATACGACAAGATGCAGAACGGTTTTGGCTTGAATATGTTAGAACACTTGGAGCCTCAAAACCTGGAAGAAGACGTTTGTATGAGTTTGTTGTCGGATTTGTAAATGCAGCAACTGCGCGAGCATGTTTGAAAATCCCACCAACATAGTTAAGACCCATATCAGAGATGTTTGCATAGTTTCCTTCTTTATAGAAAAGGTTTTTACCATCTTTCCATAGAGATTGGTGAACGTGCATACCATTTCCATTATCGCCAAACATTGGTTTTGGCATAAATGTAGCTGTTTTACCATTTAGGTGAGCTACCATTTTTACAACATATTTATATTTTTGAACATTGTCCGCTGCACCGATGATGTCAGAGAAAACGATACCGATCTCATGTTGACCTTGTGCAACTTCGTGGTGACCAAGAACAACTTCAAGACCGATTTGTTCCATGATCATCATCATCTCAGCACGCATATCAACACCAGTATCTGTTGGAGCTACTGGAAAATATCCACCCTTTGTTCCAGGACGGTGTGCATTGTTGTAAGAATCTGGGTATGAAGTGTTTGAGTTCCAACCACCCTCTTCAGTATCGATTTTGTACCCCGCTTCATTGATATTGTCTATGAATTTTACATCATCAAATACAAAGAACTCATTTTCAGGTCCAAAGTATGCAGCATCAGCGATACCTAAAGACTCAGCATGTTTTAGTGCAGCTTTTGCGATAGAACGTGGACATCTTTCGTATGGTTGCCCTTTGTAAATATCAAAAACATCACAGAAAACGATGATTGTTGGATCAGCAGTAAAAGGATCTAAAAACGCAGAAGCAACATCTGGTTTAAGAAGCATATCTGATTTGTTAATTGGTTGCCATGCATCGATTGATGAACCATCAAACGGTAAACCACCCTCAAATTGACTAGCACTTACAGCACTCATTCTGTAAGTAACATGATGCCAAGTACCTTTAATATCTGTAAATCTAAAGTCCACAAATTGAACTTCATTTTCTTTACAATAAGTAAAAAACTCTTCTACATTGTTAACAAATTTTCCCATCAACTCTCTCCTAAACTTAATTATTGCGAGTATTGTACCTAAGATTTACAAATTCTTCAGAGATTTTATTGATTAAAAAATAGGCAATTTTATCTTTTGTTTCGTATGGTTAACTATTTTTATAGGGCTTCATTATAAGAAGTAAAGCTGGAAGCAAAACAAGATCGGCAATAAGAGCACTCAGCATCGCCAAAACAGTTAAAAGTCCAAAATAGATTGTAGGTGTAAACTCAGAGAGTACCAATACAAAAAACCCGATCATAATCGTAATTGAAGTGTAATACATCGCATATCCAACGCTTTTATGTGCTCTTTTCATCGCTTTTACTGCATCAAAATCTTTATGATACTCCTCTTTATAGCGGTGCAAATAGTGGATAGTGTCATCCACTGCTATACCTATGGCAATAGATGCTATGGTGATGGTCATCATATCAAGCGGGATATCCAAAACCCCCATAACTCCAAATATAACAGAGATTGGAATCACATTGACAGCCATTGCTATCATCATAATTTTAAGAGAACGAAAAAGAATAAAAAATACAACGCCGAGTAAAAGCAGCATCAAACCAAGTGTTTTGATCTGAGAGTTAAAAAGAGATTGGAGCATATTGTTATATAAAACCATTAGATTTGAGAGATGCACATTCTCCTCTTTGAGTCCTATTTTATGCACAAGATCATACTTTATTTTCTTTAAAAGTGCATCTCTTTTTAACTCAGGATTTGAGTCAACGATGCGCAGTGAAAAGCGCACTTGATTTGCTTCTATATTCACATAAGGTGTCAAAACAATAGGACGAAACTGCTGTGGGAGTTCATTGTAAAGCATTGCAAGAGCAAAATCATCAAGCTCTTTATTGTCGTTGAGTTTGCGACCCACTTCTAGCACAGTTCCCAAAGAAAGCACCTTTCCTACCTCTGGTACACTCTCTAAATAGGCATGTACTCTTCGCACAACTTCCATCTTGTCTGCACTAAACCAGTATTGATTTTGATCTTTGATCGCATTATATTCATCTTCAAACTCATCAAGAGAATCTTCATTGGCTTTTACAATCTGCTCTTTTTTTGAGTTCTCTTTTGGAAAATCGATAATCACATCCAGAGGAGTTGTACCACCAAGAGATTTATCAATAACTGCCATCCCTTTATATATCTCAGTTGATTTTTGAAAATAGTTAATAAAACTGTTTTCAACTCTTACATGTAAGGCTCCAAAAACACTCAATGCAAAAATAAGCAAGCTCAAAGCAACAACCATTTTTTTATGCTCTAAAGCTAAATGAGAGGCTAAATTTGTAAGTGAAAAACTCTTCACACTTGCAGGTTTCTTTTGAGGATAAGGCATCAATACCACAATCGCTGGAAAACTTAAAAAGATTACAACCAAAGAAACAGTGATAGCAATACTCATCATCCAACCTAGCATAATAACTGGCAAAATCCCCGAAAAGATTAAAGAAGTAAATCCAGCAATCGTTGTAAATATGGCAAAAAATGAGGGTTTTAAAATAGAGGTCACGGTTGTGAGTACCAACTCATTTTGTGAGAAAGTCGGCTCCTCATTGACGAGTTCTCGATAGCGTACAATAAGATGGATAATCATCGAAATTGTCACAATAAGCTGTAGTGAAATAAAGTTTGAGGAGATAACAGTCACCTCAAATCCCATTAATCCAAAAAGCCCAGTTGATGCAACAATAGAAGCGCCAGAGATTAAAACAGGAATAATGACCCATTTTAACTCTCTAAAAACTCCATAAAGAACAAGTAGCAATAAAAGTAAAACAATAGCTCCATACGTTTGAATATCTTTTTTGACATAACTTATCATATCATCCGCGATCATCTCAACACCGCCTAAAAAAAGCTCGCTTTTTACTGAGTGATTTTGCATAAGCAGTCGAATCTTTTGGATACTTTGGTGTTCACGAGAGCGTTTTATTTCACGATAATCTTTCAAAGCTTTGATATCTTGGAGAGTTTTAGTCCTATTTTTTTGCTCTAAAAGTGCTTTGAACTTTTTGTCCTCTTTAAAATTTATCACAATAGCAGTGGTCTTAAAATCTTTAGAGACAAGATTGTTTTTATAGATTGGATTGGATAAGAACTCCTCTTTTGCAAGTGTTTTATTGGTTTCACTTGATTCGAGTGTTGGAATATTTTTTATGAGTTCTTTGAGTGGCTTGGAAGGACTTTCAAAGAGTGGAACATCTAAAATTGTGACTACATTTGCAACAAATTCAAGCGACTGAAGCTCTGTTTTTAAATTTTTAAGATTTTTAAGACTCTCATCACTTAAAAGCGCACTTTTTGGGGTGTAGGTGATAACTAAAAAATCGGGAGTTGCATAACGCTCATTGATTTCTCTGGTGTAAAGAAGGTCTTTATCATTTTCAAGAAGTAAAGTCTCAGCAGAAGCATCTACATGTAATCTTGGAATATAAAGCGCTAAAAAAACAACTGCACAAAGAAGCAAAAAAAGTGTCGCACGAGGATACTTAATGACTCGCTTTGTGTAAAATTTTTCTATCATCTAGATATTGTCAGTATTTAATTCTGCTAAAAACTGCTCAAAACTTTTTGTTTTTAGTGCACCGGCAAACTGATTTCTATATGTTTGAACAATGCTCACTCCAAAAATATCAACATCATAAATGAGCCACTGTTTCTCATCTGAGAGATAAAACTTGTAGATAACACTTTTACGCTCAGTTTTTGTGATGAGATAACTTTGCAGGCTCAAACGTTTGTCTTTGCCCATCTGCGCTTTGTCAAACTCTAGTTTTTCATCGGTGTAAAGATGAAGTTTTCCTGTGTAAGAGTTTTTGATCTTTTTGTTAAAAACAGTATGAAACTTTGATTTTTGCTCTTCACTCAAACCTAAATAAGTTGTTTTTCCAAGACAAAGTGTTCCCATAAGCTTAAAGTCAAAAAGAGGATCGACTATTTTGATGAGTTGCTCATCTTGTTTCTTTTTCGAGATCGTTTTGTCTTTTAAAATTGAGGTGACTTTTTGAGAGTTTTTTACCATCATATCAGTGATGCTCTCTTCAACTCCTGCATAAAGATTGAAAAATAATCCAAAAATAGATAAAAATAAAAATGACTTCAAAACTACTCCTTAATTAGCATTTCACGATTTTGTTCATACGCATCTCGTATAAAAGGGTAAAGATCAAGTGCATCTTTTCTAAACTCTTTATACTCATCTGCGCGCAATGATCCCTCATTGAGATACCGGTACGAGATTATACCCCAAGATTGATACGCATTCTCTGTCGCATTATATTTACGATAATCAACATAATAAATTGGGTCAACAGAGGTGTCTGCCAAAGATCCAGCAAGATCACGAAGATTATAATGTCCTAAAAATGGTAAAACAACTGGAAATCCGCTTCCTACTCCATAATATCCAAGTGTTTGTCCAAAGTCTTCATTACTTTTTGGAAGTCCCAACCAAGTTGTAGCTGGATCAAAAAAACCAAAAAGCCCAAAAGTGGTATTGACCCCAAAACGCTCCACATCTATCCATGCCCGCTTAAATTTCGTTTGTAAAAGATTATTGACAAAAGTGATGGGAAATTTGAGATTGTCAAAAAAGGATTTCACGCTTGAACGCACCACTAAAGGTGCTACATAATCATATCCCGCAAAAACATATGGATCTATAATATTCATAAAAACATAATCATTAAATCCAGTAACAGCACGATTATATCCACTCAAAGGATCAAAAATCTCTTTTTTTGGCTCACTAAACTCATCATTAAACTCATCGGCATCCACCGCAAATAAGGCAATATTTATAATAAATAGGAAAAAAATAAAACGCATCGGCACCTCTTACATGTAAGCATGATAATAACCCCATTCATCTTTGGAGAAGCTTATTGATATCTTTCCTAGTAGTTTAATAAAATGCAAATCGCTATTTTGCTAGAATATCCAACTTTTAACTCTAATGGAGAAGCGGTATGGATAAGGCGAAATATATTTGGATGAATGGAAAATTCGTAAACTGGGATGATGCAAATGTGCATGTACTTTCACACACACTACATTATGGAAATGGCGTAATCGAAGGAACTAAAGCGTATAAAACTGCAAAAGGTTACGCGATTTTCCGTCTCAACGACCACACAAAAAGACTTAAAGAGTCTGCGAAAATGACACTCATGGATATTCCATATAGTGTTGAAGAGCTCAACGCTGCGCAAGTAGAGCTCTTAAGAAAAAATGAGTTTCAAGGCGACAATGTTTACATCCGTCCATTTGCATTTTTAGGTTATGGCGTTATGGGTGTTTACCATAAACATGCACCTGTTGAGACTGTTTTGGCATCTTGGGAATGGGGCGCTTACCTTGGCGAAGAGGGAATGGCAAAAGGGATTAAACTAAAAATCGTTTCTATGACTCGCCCTGCAAACACATCAAATATGGGAAAAGCAAAAGCAACTGCAAACTACCTAAACTCTCAAATGGCTAAATATGAAGCGATCGATTGTGGGTATGATGAAGCACTTTTACTTGATGACCAAGGATACGTGGCTGAAGCAAGCGGTGCGAGCTTTTTCATGGTTAAAAATGGCGAACTCATCACTCCTCCAAATGATAACTCACTTGAGTCTATCACTCAAAAAACAGTGATTGAAATGGCGCAAAACCTTGGAATCAAAGTAACTCGTAAACGTATCTCTCGTGAAGATGTTTATGTTGCGGACGAAGCGTTCTTAACAGGAACAGCAGCAGAGATCACACCTGTTCGTATTATTGATGCAAGAGAGATCGGAAATGGCGCGCGTGGCGAGATGACAGAAAAACTCCAATCACTCTACTTTGATATCGTTTTTGGACGAAATGCACAGTATGAGCATTACTTAACTTATATAAACTAAATAGATAAAGGAAACAGCTATGGCATCAGATATGAATGATTATTTCAACAAGAAAAAAAATCAAAGCGGAGGATTTGGAGGTGGAGATAGCTCTTCATCAAAAGATCCAAGACCTCCAAAGGTAGATTTTAACTTTGGCGGTGGAAAATCGGTCACTCTGTATGTTTTAGTGGGTCTTTTACTTCTTTTAGTGATTGCAAAACCTTTTGTTATCATTCAAGAGGGCGAGCGTGGGATTCTTTCAACAAATGGAAAGTATCAAGAAGAAGCCCTGCTTCCAGGTTTACATTTTATTATTCCAGTTATTCAAAGAGTCTATGCAGTTGATACAAAAGTTCGTATTATTAACTACGCAAGCGGCTTAGAAAAGAATCCTCAAGATGATGGAATGAGTACAAAACCAGCTATTACTGTTTTGGATAAACGCGGCCTTCCTGTTTCCATAGAGCTTACAGTTCAGTACAGACTCAATGCTGAAAATGCAGCAAAAACTATCTCAAACTGGGGATTTAGCTGGGAAGATAAAATCATCAACCCTGTTGTAAGAGATGTTGTTAGAAATGTTGTTGGAAACTATGATGCGGAATCTCTGCCAAATGAGAGAAATACCATTGCTACAAAAATCGAGGATGGAATCCGTGATAATGTAAAAACACTTCCAAGCTCTCCTGCGATTTTACAATCTATCCAGCTTCGAGAGATCGTTTTACCTGAAAAAGTAAAAGATCAAATAGAAAGAGTACAGATTGCAAAACAAGAGGTTCAAAAAGCAGAGCAAGAAGTAGCACGTGCAAAACAAGAAGCGCTTAAACGAGCTGTAGATGCTCAAGGAAAAGCGGATGCTATAACAATAGAAGCAGAGGCAAACGCTAAAGCAAATGCCCTAATCTCAAAATCATTGACACGCCAACTTTTACAACTCGAACAGATCAAAGTTCAAGGGAAATTTAACGAAGCATTGCAAGAAAATAAAGATGCAAAAATTTTCTTAACGCCTGGTGGTTCAACACCAAATATTTGGGTTGATATGAAAGACTCTAAAGAGAAGATCATCTCTACTAAGAAATAGGTTATACCCAAAGCGCGCTTTACATGTAAGGATAAAATATGCAAGAAATTTTAAATCGTATCGATTGGCAAAAACAGGAACTCCTTCCTGTTATCGTGCAAGATGTAACAAATAACGAAGTGCTTATGATGGCTTACATGGATCAAGAAGCACTCACTCTTTCACTACAAACCAATATCGCTCACTACTTCTCTCGCTCAAAAAAGCGTATCTGGAAAAAGGGTGAAAGTAGCGGACATATCCAAACTATCCACTCTTTTAATCTTGACTGCGATAACGACACCCTGCTTATCAAAGTCATACAAGAGGGCGTTGCATGCCACACTGGAAGACGCTCTTGCTTCTTTACTGAGCTCAAATCAGGCACGATTGAAACAGAAGTAGAGGTCAATACCGATGCGATGTATGGCGTGATTGATACACTTTATCACACTATTCAAGAGAGAAAAAACGCTGATCCATCAACCTCTTGGACGGCAAAGCTTTTTGCTAAAGGTGAAAATACAATTCTAAAAAAAGTGATTGAAGAGTCAGGTGAATTTACCTTCGCATTTAAAGATGATGATGAGCCTGAGATGATCTATGAAGCAGCTGATCTCACCTATCATATGCTTGTCGCACTTGCATACAAAAATATTTCACCAGATCGTATCAAACAAGAGCTCGCTCGTAGATTTAATCTAAGCGGAATCGCAGAAAAGAACGCAAGAGAATCATGAAAGAGAAGATTTTAGAGTTCATACATGGACTAAATAACTATGATTACATCCTCTTTGGGGCTCTTTTTGTTATATTTTTACTTCTTCTCATTATGGCTATGCTTTTAAGAAAAAAGGCTTTCTTCGCTTCGATTTTTCTTATTTTAAGTCTTGGAACACTTTTTGTAGCTCCCTTTGTCGGATATATCCAACTTCATAACTATCTTTATAAAAACAGTACAAAAATCACCGAAATAAAGGCTTTAGAGTTTACGCCAACGCTGATCGTCAAAGGCGCACTCACCAATGAATCGCAAAGAGATTTCTCTACATGTAAGATTCAAGTCAATATTTTCAAAGTTGCACACAATCAAATATTGGATGCCATTTTTCCTCTCAATCCTTTTCAAAAGGTATGGATAGCAGAAACTGAGATCAAAAAGGGTGAAACAAGAGACTTAAAAATTATCGTAGAACCCTTTACATACAAACAAGATTACAATCTCTCTTTAAGTGTTGATTGTAAATAAATTTAGTATTTTAAGCCTATTTTTTTGAGTGAAGCATTAATCTGCTTGATCTGCATATTTTTATCTCGGCACCACTGCGGGGCCAAAAGCGAGTCATCGTCCACACCAGCTGTGATCCTTTGAACGCTTACATGTAAGGGTTTCATCTGGAGTGCTTTATTTAAAACATTTAAATACTGCTCCTCGCTAATAGGCGTAAACTCACCGCGCGCATACTCATTTGCCAACGCTGTTTTTTTCACTACATACAGCGGATGGTATTTCACAGAGTCGATTCCCCAATCATACGCCGCTCTTGCAGTTTCGAGCATCATAGCCTCATCTTCATCTGGAAGTCCAAATATGAGATGTCCACAAACATTAAGACCAGCCTTTTTAGCTTTTAATATCCACTCTTTTACATTTGCACTGTCATGCCCGCGGTTGATGCGCTCTAGTGTTTCATCATAAACCGATTGGATGCCAAACTCTATCCATATCTCTTTGGTTTTAGCAAGAGAAGCTAAATATTCTAGTGTTTGCTCTGTAATGCTATCACTTCTTGTACCGATGCTAAGACCTACGACATTAGGAAATGAGAGGGCTTTTTCATACAAAGCTTTGAGTGTCTCAAATGGAGCATAGGTGTTTGTAAAAGATTGAAAATAGACTAAAAACTTCTCTGTTCCATACTCATTTCTTTGACGAGTACTCAAAGCGTTAAATTGGATTTGAAGTTGAAGAAGTTGTTTTTCTAAGAAGGGATTCTCTTTTGAAGAGAGATTAAGATGAAACCCTTTCAGTGGTTTGACCGCATCCAAACTTGGACTAAAAGAGTCATTTTCACAAAAAGTGCATCCACCTTTTGCAACAGCTCCATCAATGTTTGGACAAGTAAATCCAGAGATGGAAACTGCTGTTTTATGCACTTTTGTCCCAAACTTATCTTGTAAGTATTTTCCAAAAGTGTATATCTGTTTTATTTTCATACCTAAACTATGTACTTCCCAGTAAAACAAGCCGTACAGTATTTATCTTCGCCATTTTCATTTACACTTCTTAGAAGTGCTTCTTCATTCAAATACGCTAAAGAATCCGCTTCAATAAAAGCACAAATCTCATCAATAGACATATTTGCAGCAATAAGTTTATCTTTGTCAGGAGTATCTACGCCATAAAAGCATGGATCAGTTGTCGGAGGAGAAGAGATACGCATATGCACCTCTCTTGCACCCGCATCCTTAAGCATTCTTACAATTCGTCTTGAAGTTGTACCACGGACAATCGAATCATCTACGACAATCACAGATTTCCCCTTAATGATATTAACCATAGGAGAGAGTTTCATCTTTACTTTAAGATCACGCATCTCTTGAGTAGGCTCAATAAAAGTACGCCCAACATAGTGATTACGCATAATTCCCATCTCGTATGGGATTCCGCTTCCCTGAGAATATCCTATCGCCGATGGCACTCCACCATCTGGAACAGGGATAACGATATCAGCATCAACTGGTTTGATTTTAGAAAGTTCAACACCCATATTTTTTCGCATCTGATACACACTTTGCCCATAAATGCTAGAATCTGGACGTGCAAAATAGACATACTCAAAAATACAATGTTTTGGAGTCGCTTCAAACACTTTAATACTTTGTGGTGCTTTATCCTCCTCAAAAATAAGAAGTTCACCTGGTTCAACATCACGGATATATTTTGCACCGATGAGATCAAAAGCACATGTTTCACTCGCTACTACATAACCGCCATTTGGTAGTCTTCCCAAACTCAAAGGACGAAAACCAAAACGATCTCGCATAGCAAACATCTTTGTGCGGCTTAAAAATACAAGAGAAAAAGCGCCCTCGATACGTTTTACAGCATCAATTATACGCTCGACAAGATGCTCTTGCTCACTTTTTGCAATAAGATGTATAAGATTTTCTGTATCCATAAAAGTTTGAAAAATCGCACCTTTTTGGATCAATACATCACGTACTTCTTGAGCATTTGTCAAGTTTCCATTATGAACTATTGCCATCTCTCCAAGATCATATCTTGCAAATACAGGCTGTGCATCAAGGATCGAGTCATCACCAGCAGTCGAGTATCTTGTATGCCCAATAGCATTTTCACCTTTAAGAGTGTCAAGTTTTTTCTCATCAAAAACACTCGTAACAAGTCCACGATCTTTGATAGTGTGAAGTTTTTTTCCATCAGCTGATGATATACCAGCGGCTTCTTGACCACGATGCTGGAGAGCATGTAGAGAAAAATAAGCTAATTTCGACGCTTCTGGATGGCCAAATATCCCGACTACTGCACACTTTTCATTCATATTTTCAAGCAAGATAAAATCCTTGTAAATGTTAAATCATTCTATTTGCGAATTCTACTCAAAAAGAGCTAAAAGAGCCCTTTTTCAACCAAGACTATAACTCTAAACAATCTGCAATACTATAAAGGCCTTTTGGTTTTTCAACTAACCACTTTGCAGCACGAAGCGCACCTTTACTAAACGTGTTTCTACTTGTTGCGGTGTGGTTGAGCTCTATAAACTCTCCATCATTGTAAAAACCAACTGTATGACGGCCTACGATATCCCCACCACGAAGCGCCATCACTGCGATCTCATCTTTACTTCTCTCGCCGATGTTGCCATTTCTTCCGCTTACTCTTACCTTATCAAGATCAACGCCTCTTCCATCAGCCGCTGAGTACGCAAGTGTGAGAGCTGTTCCGCTTGGGGCATCTTTTTTATGTCTATGATGCTGTTCTACGATCTCTATATCAAAGCCCTCCAATGTTGAAGCTGCGATATTGACGAGTCTACTTAAAAGTGCAACCCCTAAAGACATATTTGTCGCATAAAGAATCGGCATAATCTCACTTGCATCTTTTAAGAGATTCATCTGATGAGAGTCTAAACCTGTTGTACCTACAACAATAGGTTTTGGAGATTTTAAAGCTTCTTCGAGTAAAAGCTGACACGCTTCTGGAAGTGAAAAATCTATGACAATATCACACGCATTTAAAAATACATGCATATCATTTGTGACCAAAACTGAAGGATCGATCGAAAATTCAAGACTCTCTCTTACATAAACTGTTGAGAGTGACATACCCTTTTCCTGCTTCAAATCCTCAATTAATAAACGACCAACCCTTCCACTCGCTCCAAAAACTCCAACTTTAATCATACTCTTATCCTTTATACTTAATTGATTTTAATGGTTTAATTTCTCATCTACATACGAGATCGCTTTAAGTGCGGCAACTGCGCCATCACCCGCAGCACAAACGACCTGTTTTGGTGCTTCTACTCTGATATCTCCAGCTGCAAAAAGACCCGCCAATGAAGTTCTCATACTTAAATCCACGACCACTTCACCATTGCTGTTTAGCTCGCAAAGGAACTCTCCATTTTCTTGAAGTAACACTTTATTATTGACATTATTTCCTACAAAAGTAAACACACCTGGAACTTCTATCTCTCTTGTTTTTCCACCTGCAAGTGCCACACGAATACCATTTACACCCATAGCATCACCATACACTTCTTGAGGAGTGGCATTAAGAACGAGTTCTATATTTTCTGTGGATTTCACACGCTGGACTGTATTTGGTGCAGAACGAAATGTATCACGGCGATGGATAAGATAAACTTTTTTACATATTTTTGCCAAATAAAGTGCCTCTTCAAGTGCCGTATCTCCACCACCGACAACTGCAACCTCTTTGCCCTTATAAAAAAATCCATCACATGTAGCGCAAGTGCTCACACCTCTTCCATAAAACTTATCTTCACCTGCAAATCCAGCGCGTTTTGGTGTTGAACCCGTACACACAATGACACTATAAGACTCTTGTGATGTACCATCACTTTTGTGAATCAAAAAGTTTCCATTCTCTTGAAGCGAGACACGAGTCACCTCAGACATCTCATGCTTCAATCCAAACTTCTGACACTGCTCGGGCCATGGGATCATAAGATCCATTCCTGTAATCTCACCCGTTACACCAGGATAGTTTTCAATCTCACTACTTTGCGTGATTTGTCCACCAGGCATACCCTTTTCATACATAATAACATTCTCTAAACCGCCACGTGTTGTGTAAAGTCCAGCTGTAAGACCAGCTGGTCCCCCACCGATTATTGCACAATCTAAAATCATATTTTCCATATCATAACTCTTTTATTTTAATCTAATTTATTGAGATTTTGTATGATACTATCTTGTTTATAAAGAGTATCTTTGACTTTTTTTATAATAAAAATAGATGGTAACATCATAGAGACTTTGGATAAACTTTAAATTAATATTTGTAATCGAAGTATGCAGAAGTAAAAAACATCGCGATGCTAAAGAGGCTTTAGCCCCATTTAGCTATCAACTTATTTCTCTTATAAAAGAGAGTTTAATTTGTCTTGGAACGCTTGTTTAGAAGCAGCTCCTACCATTTGTTCAACCATTTCACCATTTTTGAAAAATAAAATAGTTGGGATAGAGCGGATACCAAATTTAACAGCGATATCTTGCTCTTCATCAGTATTTACTTTACAGATTTTTGCTTTTCCATCAAAATCTGCAGCAAGTTCTTCGATGACCGGAGCGATCATACGGCAAGGTCCACACCATGGAGCCCAAAAATCCACTAATGCAACGCCTTCGCTAACCGTTTCTTCAAAATTTGCTGAAGTTAATTCTATGTATTTACCCATTGTGCGCATTCCTTTTTTTGTGTGTATGTAATGCTTGTATTATACAAATGATATCTTTAAACTCTCTTATATTCTACATGTTAGGATTTTTTTCTAAAAGTCTGATCTTTTTTGATCAATATGTCTTACATGTAAAGTTTAAAAAGTGATATTTTCTATCATCTCAATAGATTCAGGAGTGACGATGATTGCATCGTACATGTAAGGTAGTTTGACACCATTTTTCTTTAGGTAAACATCACCTGTTTTGAGTAGTTTACCCATTTTTGAAGGGGTAATATTTTGTACTGCAAGCTCATATTCCAAGGCACTTTTGACCTCAACAAAATGGAGTACATCCTCTTTAAAGGCAATGATATCGATCTCGCCAAACCTTGAGTAAAAATTCCGCTCAATCACTTGATAGCCATTTTCAAGAAGATACTCACAGGCTTTTGACTCTGCTATATCTCCTTTGGCTCTACTCATGCGACAGGAACTATCTCGACTTTTACAGATTTAAAAGCTGCTGTTAAAATCAGCTCATCACTTTTGTCTCCAAAGAGATTGTTGATCTTGGACTTTGCATGGTGAAAAGTACAAAAAAGTGTTTTTGGCTGAATTTTTTCACTAAACTCGATCGTCAAAGGGCTCGTCTGCCCATACTCAGATTTTAAGATGACAGTCTCTGTTACAAAATCTGCTCTATCACCCTCACATACAAGTAAAATATCCTCATCATAGCGCTTGTTGAGTTTCTCACTCTGAGAAGTCTGCGCTGCATTGTTATAGTGTGCAATCGTTCTTCCAGTTGTGAGATGGTATCCTGTGAGATCTTTTTGCAAAATCTCTTGAACCATTCCGCGAAGTTTATACTGATGATAATGGAACTCTCCCAAACCATCTTCTGTTCTAAAATCCAGTTGGTGTAAAATCGGCGTGTCCTCTGTGTGAACAGGCCACTGAAGCCCACGCTTTCTATGGCGTTCAAGTCTTACATAAGAAGCACCGCTAAAACGACGATACGCTACTTCACGCACCTCATCCCAAACATCATTTGAACTCTTATAATTGGCTGTTCCACCCATTTTATTATCAAGAAGTTGCAGTACTTCCCAATCATCTGGAAGATCAGATTTTACAAGCGGTTGCGAAAGATGTAAACGGCGCATCGCATTGACGTAAACACCCGTTTTTTCATACGCAGATTTTACACCCACGACGATATCCGCACGCTGCGCGACATCTGTCATGAAAAGCTCTTGTACAAAAAGAAGATCAAGATTTTCAAATGCTTTATCTATTTTGTTGAGATTTGGATGGATATGTGTGATATCTTCCCCGATATTAAGCACCGCTTTTATACGATTTTCCAGCATCTCATCGACGAGCTGTGGTGTCATAAGCCCTATCTCTTTAGGTGTTTGATAATCTGGATCATAGTATGGAAGCATCCCCATATCACAAGTTCCTTGGACATTGTTTTGTCCACGAAGAGGCATAAGCCCTGCCCCGCTTTTTCCAATATTTCCAGTCATCAAAGCCAAATGCGTAATCGCCATAACCGCATAAGATCCATCTAAATGCTCAGTGATCCCAAGTCCCCAAAATATCATCGATTCTTTGAGTGCATATTCACGAGCGATCTTTGGAATCATCTTTGAAAGATACTCATACCCCTCGATCTTTTCAAAATATTTTGGATTTGCGTATGGATCGGAGAGGATTTTCTCTTTAAACTCTAAAAACCCTTTTGTACGTTCAGCGATGAAACTATCACTATAAAGCTCCTCATCAATGATGACATACGCAAGCATATTGAGCACCAAAAGATTTGCTTCGTGAGGCATAATCGCTTTATATTTTGCAAAGCGATGAAGCTTGATCTCTCTTACATCAAAAACTGCCAAGTTGTCATGCTCACGAGCTACATCTAAAATACGATTTGAGATGATCGGATGCGCTTCTGTTGTATTTGAGCCTATGACGATCATAAACTCACAGTTGTAAATATCATTATACGGATTTGTCGCAGCACCCTCACCGATGGTCGTTCGCATCCCTTTTAAGCTTGGAGAGTGACACACCCTTGCGCAGTTATCAACATGTGGAGAGTTGAGTGTGTGACGAGTAAATTTTTGAAATAGATAGGAGCTCTCACAGGAAGTGCGCGCTCCGCCGATGGAACAAACGCTCTTTTCTCCATACTCCTTTTGAATCTCACGAAGTTTCATTGCTGCAGCCGTTGTCGCTGCATCTAATGTAGTTTCATACCAAGTCTCATCAAGATCGATTAGCGTTGAGCCAATAATCTCTTTTATATAGTGGTTTTTTTCTAAAAAGGATTTACGAATACGAGGAACTCTTAAACGGTTTGGTGAATCCACAAAATCAAAGCCATACTTGCCTTTAATGCACAGTTTTCCTTGAGAAACAACTCCATCTGGATGAGCAAAAATGCTCTCAATTTTATTCTCTGCGGTGTTCACTTTTGCAGCGATATCACATCCAACACCACAATAGGTACAAACACTATCTATAATCTCTAAATTTTCCATAAACAACTTCCCCACTCTATTAATCTTGTGAGTTTACTGTTGTTTGTCTTAAAAGTTATGAAAGCAACCTATGTCGTTTTGCACTTAAATAAATTCTAAGTCCACCACACAAAAGAGCGCAATAGCTGTTATAATTTCAAGATGGTTAAACTTTTTTTTACAATCTTTGTTGTTGTGACTCTCCTTACAACTGCTATATTTTTTTACTTTAAGTCTCAACTCAAAGAGCAAAAACTTGATCACATTCTTGATCAAATTACACTTGAATTGAGTGATCAGTTAAAAACAAATGAGCTCGATGCGCTCAAACTTGCCGTAGTCCTCTCCAAAAACAGCGCTTTAGTAGATGCGATGGAAAACGAAGATGAAGATCTTGGATATGAGATTCTCTCGGATATTATTCAAAATATCGAAAAAAACACTCACTCTCAAGTAAAAATTCAAATTATTAATGCAGATTACACTATTTTTGCAAGAAGCTGGGACAATGTATATGCAGGAATGCCTTTAGGTGATTACAGAACGGATCTTGAATACTTTAAAACACACAATACACCAAGAACCTCCATTGAAGTAGGTCGAAAACTTGGAATTAAAGCGACAGTTCCTATTTATAAAAATGGTGTTTTGCTCGGGTTTCTTGAAGCGATAGATTTTTTTGAACCTGTTACAGATTTTTTTCGTGCACAGGGCGTTGATCTTTATGTCCTTTTAGATGAAAAGTACTATTCTATCGCTGTATTTATGCAGGAAAATTTGATGATAAATAAGTATATTGTGGCGAACAAAAACTATAATGCCTCCCATATTGAAGTATTAAAAAATATTAATTTTGCGCAACTCAAAGCAAATAGAATAGTCTCTATAAATGGTAGATATGTTTTTTATGACACGATGCGAAATGGGGCGGGAGAAAATATTGGAGCATTTGTTTTTATCTTGCCTGACAAATATCTTGATTATTTTAGAGATCCTGAAGACAATATCTCCTTTTTGATAAATGTCACAAGAAGCAACTTATACAATCTTGAAAGAAACAGGATTGCAAAGCAATATACTATGTATAATTCTCCATCGCAGATTCTTCATATAAGAGATATTATTAGCGATGAAGATAAAGATGATTTTGCGAAAAGTGCGAACAAGGCGTTACAAAAATATTCAAAAGAGGAACTTATCTCCCTTCTTTTAAGTGGTACGACACAAAAAAAGATTCAAGGAACGATCAAATGAAAATTTTACTTCTCGAAGATGAATACGCCCTCCGTATAAGTATTCAAGAGTTTTTAGAGGATATTGGTTATGAAGTGGACTCTTTTATGGATGGACAAGAGGCATTTGAAGCGATATTTGATAAAACATACAATCTCTTACTTCTTAATGTAAATGTTCCATCTCTTTCAGGATTTCACCTTTTAGAAAAACTCCATAAAGAAAATATAAAAACTCCAGCAATCTTTTTGACCTCGATGACAGATATTGCCAGTCTTAAAAAAGGGTATGAACAGGGGTGTTGCGATTATATCCGTAAGCCTTTTGACCTTGAAGAGCTTGAGTTGCGACTCAATCAAGCGTATAAAAGTTTTTATGCAGATGATAGTAGTGCTATAGAACTTGATAAAGAGATAGTCTATAATATGAACGCTGGTAAGCTCACAATCAAAGGCGAAGAAGTTGTACTTAGAAAAGCAGAAAAGGATATTTTAGAGGTTTTACTCAAACACAAAAATATGCTTGTCTCGATCATGGTGCTTCAAGATGAAGTGTGGGGTGAATATGTAGAACCAGCAACCATTCGTGTTCAAGTAAAAAATCTTCGCCAAAAACTGCCTGATGGAATTATCCAAAACAGAAGAGGCTTGGGGTATATCATTGAACGACCTTAGATACGCTGCAAAAAAAGCTTTCATCTATACTGTGCTTGTTACGCTTATTTTACTTGCACCGCTTTTTTTCTATTTTATCTATATGAAAAATCTTCAAATAATTCAAAATGAGCTTTTTTTAAAAGAAAACTCACACCTTATTATAAAATCAATGGAAGAGTTTAATATGGATGAAAAATATTTTGAATATCCAAGATATAAAAGTTTCACATCTGGTTTATATGATCTTGGTTTTAAACCTATCTTTACATTGCTAAAATATGATATAAAAGATTTTAAAGAGGGGTATCACATTGATGGATCTGATGCTTATCTCATTATTAAACTGCCAAGTGAACGCTACTTTGGAGCTAGCTATCTCATTTTAAAAAATGAACTCTCTTTTGCTTCTTTATATGTAAATATCGCAACAATTTTATTTTCTATTGGAGTTGTAGTATTTAGCCTGAGCCTATTCTTTTTACATAGCTTTGCCAAACCATTCAAAGAGCTCAACGAAAGGCTTGATAACTTTATAAAAGATTCTATTCATGAGATCAACACTCCTCTTTCGATCATTAATGTAAACATTGATCTCTATAATAGAAAGAATCCGAGTAATAAATATATGCAACGGATGAAAGCAGCCGTAAAAGTACTTTCAAATATTTATGAAGATATGGATTATCTTGTCAAATACAATAGAATTGAGCATATTCCAGAACAAATCGACTTTACAAGATTTGTTCATGATCGAGTGGAATATTTTAGTGATATTGCTAGCATGAAAGGATTGAGACTTCAACGTGACATCGATGAAAATATTTTAGTCTTCATAAACCAAAAAGAGCTTCAAAGAGTGATAGACAATACACTTTCCAATGCAATCAAATACTCTTATGAAAATAATGTCGTCAATATTTCTTTACATGTAAGCGATAATTCTTGCATTTTGAGTGTAAAAGATTTTGGTATTGGAATAGAAAATATAGATAAGATTTTTTATAGATATTATCGTGAAAATAGCAATAAAGGAGGTTTTGGAATAGGACTCAATATTGTAAAATCGATTATTGACAAAATGGGTATCACCCTTCAAATCGAGTCACAACCAAAACTTGGAAGCACTTTTACCTATATTTTTCCAGAAAAAATCATCACGAAAATACTCCCTAAAATTAACAAACTATAAAAACCACACATTTCACTCCATTTTACATAAATTTTACACTTGCTTGTTACACTTAGCCTCGAAAATAAATGGGAGGAAATCAAATGAAAAAAGGTCTAACAAGTACTTTACTTCTTGGAATATCTCTTTTTGCTGCTGATTATAGCAGTGTTATAGAGAGTCCTAATGCAAGTAAAATTATAGAAAAAGATTTACTCGCTCCTGCAAAAGTGTTTACAATGCCTGATGGCTGTATAACAACAGATCCAAAAGCGATCGCGCGTGGCAAGTATATTTTTCACAATTTAAATGGTGAAGATTCAAAAGGGCCTCTTCCAGAGGGATTGAGTCAAGTAGATGAAAAAGGTAAACCAAAGCAGTATGGAAACTGTGTTGCTTGTCATAATATAGAAGAAGCAAAAGGTGCTGGAAACATTGGTCCAGACCTCACAAAATATCATGAAAATATGATGGCTACAAAGGTGAGAGACAACCAATTTGTGTATCAAAAAATATCAGATGCTCGTATCGACAATCCTACTACACATATGACTATCAACCAGACTACAGGTTTATTTACGCCAAGAGAAATATGTGATATTGCTTCATATATCGTATCTCCAAAATAACAAAAAGGAAAAAATATGCAAAGAAGAGATTTTTTTAAAACATTAGGAACAGCTGCCGTTGTTGGTGCCACTTTACCTGTCATGGGAATGGCTGCAGAAGAGAAGAAAAAAGGTCCAAACGAATTTAGCTATAACCAAGCAGTAAGTGCAATTACAGGTGGAAAAACAGCTGAGAAATCAGACAAAGTACACCTTAAAGTACCTGAAATCGCAGAAAATGGTGCTGTTGTACCAGTAACTGTTGAAGTGGATTCTCCAATGACTGCACATGATTATGTAGAAGAGATTCATATCTTAGATACTAAAAATAGCAACTCACGCTGTGTAGATGCTTTTTTCACACCAGCAAATGGAAAAGCGTTCCTTTCAACTCGTATTAAACTTGGTGGAACACAAGATGTGGTTGCTCTAGTAAAACTTAACAATGGAACATATCTTATAGCAACTCAAAATGTAAAAGTAACAATCGGTGGATGCGGTTGATTTCAATCATCAAAACGATCAAAATAAATTTTAAAATATAAAAGGATTAAAAATGGAAGAAAGAACATCATTAATTAAGATCAAACCAAAAAATTATAGTGATGGAGAGATCGTAAAAGTCGATTTTATGGTTATGCACCCAATGGAAACTGGTATGCGTAAAGATAAAAAAACAGGAGAAATAGTTCCTGCACAATATATCAACAACGTCAAATTTAATTACAATGGAAAACTTATTTCATCTATGAAAGTATGGGAATCTGTTTCTGTAAATCCTGTATTTACAATCGCTATGAAAGTCGCAGGACAAGGAAAGCTTACAGTTACTTTCACTGACAGCACTGGCGAATCAAGTGAAAACAGTATCATGATTCAACCCAAAGGATAAAGCATGAAAACTCTTGTAAAAATTGCACTCAGCGCTGCACTTATTGCTTCACTTTCAAATGCAGGTGAGCAGTTTGCAATGAGCGACGCAGATCGTGCTATGTATGCAGAAATGCTCGAATCAAATCCAGCAGATATGAATATCGCTCATGGTGGCGAACTATTAGAAAAAAATTGTGGAGGGAGTGCTGGTCTTGCAAAGTTCTTACATGTAAGCCAAAAAGATCTTCCAAATTATATCGCGGGCTTCCCAAGATATCTTAAAGATTTCAACATGGTTGTAGGAATCGATCAAGTGCTTCAAGCAGCAATGCATGAAAATGGTAAAAAACCATTTACACTTCAAAGCAAAGATATGTTTGAGATGTCTGCATATGTAAAATCTTTGGCAAATGATGTACCAATCAATATCGACATCAATGCAAATCAGCAGATGAAAGATGCGTATGCTTTGGGTGAAAAAACATTCAATACAAACCGTGGCAAAAGAGGACTCTCTTGTTTAAGTTGCCATAGTACAGATGTTATAGGCTCAGTCCTAAGAACACAACCACTTCCTGCTCTTGGAGCAAATGGAAATGCTTCTGTTGGAACATGGCCTGCATATAGAATGACAAAATCATCTATGAGCACACTCCAACACCGTATGCAAGGGTGTATGCAAAATGCACTTTTAGAAGTTATTCCTCTTGGTTCACCTGAAATGGTAGGCATGGAAGTTTATTTGGGTCATCAAGCTAAGGGTGCTAAAATGGCTATCCCTGGTCTTAAAAGATAGGAAAACCTAATGGAAATTTCAAGAAGAGACTTTATGCACATTGCTGCTATCTTTGGTTTAGGGATGGCTACAACAAGTGTTGCTGCATCAAAAGCAATCAATAAAATATCACTCAAAGATATTTATAAATTTAAAGCAAAAGGGAATGTAACTCTTTTGCACATGTGTGATCTTCACGCTCACATTAAACCACTTTATTGGAGAGAGCCATCAACTTTGATCTCTGCTCCAAACCTAGTTGGAACTCCAGGCTTTTTGTGCGGTGATTCATTTGCCAAACATTATGGTCTTGAGCCAAGCAGTTTGGACGCATACTTTGATACATGTATCGATTTTGAAGCACTTGCTAAAAAATTTGGAAAAATGGGCGGTATTGCCCATATGAAAACCTATATCAATCAAGTAAAAAAAGAGCGTGGAAATGAAAATGTCCTCTTTTTAGACTCTGGTGATACATGGCAAGGAACAGGCGTTGCACTCAAAACAACAGGTGAAGCGATTGTAAAAGCACAAAACTATCTTGGTGTTGATGTGATGGTTGGACACTGGGAATTTACTTATGGTAAAGAGCGTGTCAAAGAGCTTATCGGTATGCTCAATGCGAAATTTGTCTCTCAAAATATTGTTGGCGATGACTCATTTGCAGATGATTATGAAGAGCTGATCTTTAAACCATATACTATTGAAGAGAGAGGCGGCGCGAAGATAGGGATTATTGGTCAATCATTTCCATTTACTTCCACTGCAAATCCAAAAGAGTTTACAAAAGGATGGAGTTTTGGTTTAAGACTCGACACTTTACAAAAATATGTGGATGAGTTACGCAATGAGAAAAAAGTTGATTGTGTTGTTCTTCTTTCACATGATGGATTTAGTGTAGATCAAGAAGTAGCTCGTCAAGTAAAAGGGATCGACTTTATCTTAAGTGGTCACACACATGATCCTTCCCCAAAACCGATCACAATTAACAATACTGTTATTGTCATCGCAGGAAGTCATGGAAAATATATCGGACGTCTTGATATTGATGTCAAAAATGGTAAAGTCAAAAATTATGAGTATAAACTTGTACCAATGGCTTCAAATATGATTCCAGCAGATCCAGAGGGTGAAAAACTCGTTGCTGAACTTTATGCACCATTTGATGCAGAGTTCAATGAAGTGCTTGGAAAAACAAAAAATATGCTTTATAAAAGAGATACATTTTTCTCAACTTTTGATCAACTCATCAATGATGCGATTATAGATGAGATGAAGTGTGATATCTCATTTACTCCAGGATATAGATGGGGAACAACCGTTTTAGCTGGCGAAGATATTTTGATGGATAATGTTTATGAGATGTGTGGAATCACCTATCCAAACGTTTATACATTTGAACTTCAAGGACAAAATATCGCAAATCTTCTCGAAGATATTGCAGATAATGTCTTTAATGCAAATCCGCTCTACCAACAAGGTGGCGATATGAGTCGTCTTGGCGGTGTGACTTACGATATTGCTGTTGCAAATAAAACAGGAAAACGCATCTCCAATCTCAAAGTAGGAGGCAAACCTTTAGATGTCAATAAGACCTATATTGTCTCCTCTTGGGGTGGAAATTTACAAAGTGCTGGAACGAACTTGCAAACTGCAAAAATAAGACCAGTATATGATGTAGTGCGTGACTATATCAAGAAGAAAAAAGTTGTTGATGTCAGCAACAAGGGAAATGTGACACTTCTCGATTACGATTGCGGATGTCCAAAAAAGGGTAAAAGAGGTTGTTAATTGGTAACAATGGCATCTGCCATTGTTTTGGCTTACATGTAAAGTAATTTTCAACTTTGCATCTTTTTAAAATCATAACTAAGGGAAGAAAAAATGACAAAATTAAGTTTAGCGACAGCACTCATTTTGGGAACTGCGGTATTTGCACAAGCTGCAGATGATCTTGCAAGCGCGTTTAAAG
>CAITKP010000042.1 GCA_903892995.1 uncultured Campylobacterales bacterium | reverse complement strand
TATAAGTTTAAAGTTAAAAATTCTATGAAAGGAGAAGATAAAACGCAAGGTGCTTAAGGTTACTTTTCGTAATTTTTTTACGAAAAAACTGCTGAATTTAACTCCGCCGTTGACACTTTTTTATAATCCATTTTAAAAAACCTTTCACAAACCCGCATAGTAGCGAAGTTTTACAAGGTTTTCAGCCTCCCGTTTTTTTCATTACGCCTCATTTGCTAAGCGAACGATCTGATGTTTATATGAATTTATGTTCATCATTTTCTTCTCTTTATTTGTAATATTTTATGTTATTATAAATTAATGCCGTCAATTTTTGGTTACTTTTAATGACGTAATACGTTAATCATAGTAAAGGGATGAATAGTATCTAGCGAAGATTTATATGAAGATGCAATATCCAATTTTCAATCTATTGAAAGCATAGTTTTTCTATAATGGCAAATAACAAATTATATTATAAGAATTAAAAATGACAAATATAATCCTTTGTGGCGGAAGCGGAACGCGTCTTTGGCCTATCAGCCGTACACTTATGCCCAAACAATTTGTAAAGTTTTTTAGTGATAGATCTCTTTTCCAATTAACAGTTGAACGGAACAACTCACTTTGCTCAAATCAATTTATCGTTTCCAATACGGAGCAATATTTTTTAGCCCTTGACCAGCTAAGCGAACTACATCAAACAGCACAAAAATATCTCCTTGAACCTATGGGACGCAACACTGCACCTGCTATCGCGTTGGCTTGTATGGAACTTTCTCCTGAAGAGATTGTTCTCATAACGCCCAGCGATCATCTTATCAAAAATCAATCTGCTTACAACAAAGCTGTTGCACGCGCAAAAGAACTTGCAGAGCAAGGTTACCTTGTAACATTTGGCATAACCCCTTCATTTGCTGAAACAGGATTTGGCTATATTGAAGCAGATGGCGAAGAGGTTCTTAATTTCAAAGAAAAACCTGATTTACAAACGGCTGAAGAGTATATCAAAGCAGGCAATTATTACTGGAACTCTGGAATGTTTTGCTTTAGGGCTGGTGCTTTTTTAGATGAACTTCAAAAATATTCTCCAAAAGTATATGAAGCATCTAAAGCGGCTTATGAAAACGCTTCAAAAGATTCGATGATCCGTATCAAACATGAAAATATGCTAAGTATCCCAGAAGACTCTATAGATTACGCAGTGATGGAAAAATCGGACAAAGTAAAAGTAATCCCATCCGATATAGGGTGGTCAGATGTTGGAAGCTTTGATGCACTCTATGATGAACTTCCAAAAGATGAAGATGGCAACACTCAAAATCCTCATCATATCGCCATTGATTCTAAAAACAATCTAGTCTATGGAAATGAAAAAAAAATAGCCACTGTAGATATAGATGATTGTATTATCGTTGATACAGGTGATGCCCTACTCATTAGTAAAAAAGGCTCTTCCCAAAAAGTAAAAAAAGTAGTTGAAAAGCTCAAAGAGCAGAACTCAGAACTTCATAACATCCACCTCACAGGACATAGACCTTGGGGAACTTACACAGTGCTTGAAGATTCAATAGGCTATAAGATAAAACGTATTGAAGTCAAACCAAATAAACGTCTGAGTCTTCAAAAACATCTTCATAGAAATGAGCACTGGATTGTAGTAAGCGGAACGGCTACGGTTACCGTAGGCGAGAAAAATTTTACTGTCAGTCCAAATGAAAGTACCTACATCAAAGCGGGCGAGCTCCATAGACTTGCCAATGATGGTAAAATACCGCTTATTATCATAGAAGCGCAAGTAGGTGAATATACTGGTGAAGATGATATTATTAGAATTGAAGATGATTTTAAAAGGGATTAAAAAGGAATTATGAGATATGACAGAAAATAAAAAAGTAGCCCTCATCACAGGAATCACAGGACAGGATGGTTCATACCTAGCAGAGTTTTTACTCAAAAAAGGATACATCGTTCATGGGATGAAACGCAGAAGCTCACTTTTTAATACTGATAGAATCGATCACCTTTATGAAGATCCACATGTTGAAAATAGAAACCTTATTTTGCATTATGGCGATATGACAGACTCTATGAACATCACTCGCCTGATCCAAGAGACACAACCCGATGAGATCTATAATCTCGCAGCGATGAGTCACGTACATGTAAGCTTTGAAACACCAGAATATGTAGCGAATGCAGATGGTACAGGAACACTGAGAATCCTCGAAGCTGTGAGACTTTTAGGTTTGGAAAAAAAGACAAAGATCTACCAAGCCTCAACAAGTGAACTTTATGGAAAAGTACAAGAAACACCACAAAGTGAGACAACACCTTTTTATCCAAGAAGCCCTTATGCAGTAGCAAAGATGTACGCATACTGGATCACTGTAAACTACCGTGAAGCGTATGGGATGTTTGCGTGTAACGGTATCCTATTTAACCACGAATCACCTGTTCGTGGTGAAACATTTGTAACAAGAAAGATCACCCGTGCTGCAAGTAAAATAGCACTTGGACTTCAAGACAAACTCTACCTTGGAAATCTTGATGCAAAACGTGACTGGGGACATGCAAAAGATTATGTCCGTATGATGTGGATGATCCTTCAAGCAGATGAGGCCGAAGACTGGGTCATCGCAACGGGTCAAACTACAACAGTTAGAGATTTTGTTCGTATGGCGTTTGCTTATGCTGGGATAGAGCTAGAGTTTAAAGGTGAAGGTGTAGATGAGAAAGCTTATGTCCTCTCCTGCTCAAATCCAGAGTATCAAGTTGAACTTGGCAAAGAAGTAGTCGCAGTCGATCCAAGATACTTTAGACCAACAGAGGTTGATCTTCTTTTGGGTGATCCTACAAAAGCAGAAACAAAGCTTGGTTGGAGCAGAGAGTACAGACTCGAAGAACTTGTAAACGATATGATGGCAAGCGATCTCAAACTAATGACAAAAGATGTTTACCTCAAAGATGGTGGATATAAGACTATGAGTTATTACGAATAGGAAAAAAATGCATACTATAAAATTACAAGTGCAAGATACTATATACGAGCATATTATGTTTTTACTAAAAAACTTAAATTCAAAAGAGCTGAAAATTATAGAAGATAAAACAATTGAGTCTATCAGCATTGAAGGTGATATTGCTGACATTCAAGCCTTTTCAAATCACTCTGCAAATCTGATAGATGATTGGAAAGATGATGTAGAGGATGCGATATGGAAATAAAGCAAGCTGATATCATTCTTTGCAAGTTTTATTTTAGCGATATGAAACAATTTAAAAATAGACCTGTGTTGGTTTTTAAAGATAATCTCCCTCACGATGATTTTATTGGCATTCCACTGAGTAGTAAGATTCATAATTTATTTAATGATGAATATATAATGGATAATATTGAGTTTAAAAACGGTGAATTACCTGTAATTTCGAAACTTATGATAAGAAAAACATTTGTTGTTTCAAAGCAAACAGTTGTAAAAAAATATGGAACATTAAAGAGTGATGCATATATAAAATATCATAATTATTTTTGTAACTATTTTGGATGTAACAATGCAAAAAACCAGTAAAATCTACATAGCCGGTCATCGTGGACTTGTGGGAAGTGCCATAGTAAAAAGCCTTACATGTAAAGGTTATACAAACCTCATTTATAAAACTCACGCAGAACTAGATCTCACAGACCAGCAAGCTGTAGCAGAGTTCTTCCAAGCAGAGAAACCAGAGTATGTAATACTCGCTGCTGCAAAAGTAGGCGGTATCGTTGCAAACAACACTTACAGAGCCGACTTTATCTATGAAAATCTTCAGATTCAAAACAATGTCATCCACCAAAGCTACCTTCATGGTGTACAAAAACTTCTCTTTTTAGGTTCTACATGTATTTATCCAAAAAATGCGCCTCAGCCTATGAAGGAAGACAGCTTACTCACATCTCCACTAGAATATACAAACGAACCATACGCCATAGCTAAAATAGCAGGTATAAAGATGTGTGAGAGCTATAATATCCAATACGGTACAAACTTCATCTCCGTTATGCCTACAAACCTTTACGGACCAAATGACAACTTTGATCTTGAAAAATCTCATGTTCTCCCTGCCCTACTTAGAAAGATGCATGAAGCAAAACTTTCCAATGCGCCAAAAGTAGAGATATGGGGAAGCGGGAACCCAAGACGTGAGTTTTTATATTCTGAAGATATGGCAGACGCTTGTGTGTTTATCATGGAAAATAGAGATTTTTCCGATGTCATTGCAAACGAAGTGAAGCAATCTACAAATGATACATGTAGTCCAAATGCTCTACCAACACAAGAGATAAGAAACACCCATATCAACATCGGTACAGGTAAAGATATCTCTATCAAAGAACTAGCTATTCTCATAAAAGAGATAGTCGGCTTTGAAGGTGAACTGACATTCAACACAGACAAACCTGACGGAACCATGATAAAACTCACAGACCCATCAAAACTGCATAACCTTGGATGGAAGCATAAGGTAGAGCTTGAAGAGGGAATACGAAGAGTTTATGGGTGGTATTTAGAACAGGTAAAAAGTTCACTATGATTTTTGTTGAATCTCATCGAGTTGAATACAAACAATCGCTCACAGATACATTTGAAAAAGAGGTAGTAGCTTTTTTAAATTATCATGAGGGTGGAAATATTTATATTGGGATAGATAAAAATGGCAAAGTAATTGGTTGCCAAAACCCCGATGAAATTCAACTTAAAATAAAAGATAAGCTCAAGCACAATATCTCTCCATCTTGCCTAGGGCTTTTTGAAGTAGTCTTTGAAACCATCGAAGAAAAGCCGGTTATAAAAGTTATCATAGCAAGCGGAAGAGAAACACCATACTACATCAAAAAAAATGGAATGTCTGAAAAAGGATGCTACATAAGAGTTGGAAGTAGTAGTGAACCTATGAGTCAAAATATGATAGAAGATCTATTTGCTAAAAGAGTAAGAAACTCGCTTGGAAATATAAAATCAAGAAGACAAGATTTAACTTTTGAGCAATTAAAAATATACTACGAAGAAAAGGGCCTAATACTAAACGAAAAATTTGCTTCAAATTTGGAACTTCTCACAGAAGATGGCTACTATAACTATGTAGCATACCTTATGGCTGATACTAACGGTACATCTATAAAAGTAGCAAAATATGCAGGAACAAACAAAGTTGACCTTATAGAAAATAACGAATATGGATACTGTTCACTTATAAAGGCTACAAAAAGAGTGTTAGAAAAATTAGAGATAGAAAATAAAACAGCAGCACTCATAACATCTACTACAAGAAAAGAGCAACCGCTATGGAATAAAGTGGCTCTAAGAGAAGCAGTTGTAAATGCTATAGTGCACAATGACTATACAACTGAAAACCCTCCAGTATTTGAGATATTTAGCGATCGGATTGAGATAACCTCTACAGGTGGAATGTCGGTCATAAAAAATATAGATGATTTCTTCTCTGGATACTCAAAACCTACTAGTAGAGAGCTGATGAGAATTTATAAAGATTTAGAACTAGTAGAACATTTGGGTTCGGGACTGAGCAGAATACTAGAAGCTTATGATAAAGATAGCTTTGTGATCAAACAAAACTATATGAAAAATATTTTTTATAGAAATGAAAACCTTTTAAGTGAGGGAGTAAATGAGGGAGTAAATGAGGGAGTAAATGAGGGAGTAAAATCTCTTTATGAACTTATCAAAAACAAGCCGAACAATCGCTCTACTTTTTTTACAAATGAACTACAAACATCAGTCAAAAATATAGAAAGATGGCTCAAACAACTCAAAAGTGAAGATAAAATAGAGTTCAAAGGCAGCCCAAAAACTGGAGGGTATGTAGTAAAATGAGAAAGAATTTAAGTCTTATACAGCAAAGCAAATTTCTGATTATTCACACGAATTTGATGAATACAAATACACATTGACAATGAAGTAATAAGTTCTGTTGCTATGGCTCCTGAATATAAAGAGTACTTTGAAATTATTTCTTTAGAAAATCAAGCATTGAAAGATTTAGAAGCACTTAAAAAGACAAGTGATGTTACAATAGCAAATAGATTAAGCGAAAATTTATACTCGCGATATATTTCATAGCAATAGTTGGGAGCTAAGAATGGAAACATTATAGACGCTACAAAACTAGAAAATGAACTTGGCTGGAAGGCGGAGAAGGTGAATTGCGAAGCAAGAGAAGCCACCCTGGGGTGTGAGACTTTTGATACTGGGATCGTTAAGACTGTAGAATGGTACTTATCAAAATACAAAGTATAATTTAGTTAAAATAAAGAGAGAGGAGCTGGAAAATGAATCAGTATAGCATAGAAAAAGTAGCAAATGCAATAGTTTATTTTGTAGAAAAAGATGTAAAACATTTTGGAAAAACAAAACTTATGAAGCTTATGTACTTTGCAGATAAAAGTCATCTTGAACAGTATGGTAGAACTATGTTTTTTGATGATTATTACAAGCTTCCTAGAGGTCCTGTAGCTAGTTTAACTTTAAATATCATCAACAATCTCAATGAAGAAGATGGAGAAGATTTCAAATCTTATACTGATGACTTTTTAAATATTTTAGAACTAAAAATACAAACAGATGATGAGCAAAAAATTACAAAGTTTATTCCTAAAACTACTTTTAAAAAAGAGTTGTTTAGCAAGTCGGAATTGAAAATCATAGAAGAGATTTCAAATAAGTATAAAGATTACACAAAAGATGAAATATCACACGAATCACATCTTCTCAAAGAGTATGTAAATACACAAATGAATAGCATCATAGATATTGAAGATATGTTAGAAGACGAAGAATCAAAAAGCTATGTAGCCTTTTGGGAAAATGAACATAAACAGTTCAATAAAATGTTACAAGCTTAATTGTAGATGGAAATATTTTTTATAAATCGTTTTGGTGTTTATCATTGGAAAGAGTATGTGTTTGAAGATGGCACAAGTAAAGATAAATACTGGGTTTCACTTAATTGTATGATAAATCAAAAAGAGTACCATGCAGTTTTGCCAACATCAAAAGTAGAGAAACATAAGTTCAACACAATTGATACGTTGGTTATACCATCTGGTAGTTCTATTCATTTCAAAGTGGAGACATTATTGGATTTTAAAAAGTTAAAAATAAATAATAAAGTAGAAATAGAAAAAGCATTTACAAACAACAACTTTACATATTTGGGCTTATTAGAACAAGAACTTCAAAAGAAAATAGAAGATACGATTTTAAATTCTGAAACACTATCTCAAATACTTATTGATACTTTGTTATGCAAGGAAATTTAATGATAAATGTTATACAAACATACAGTATGAACACAGTCATCATAAACTGCTCAAACAACTATGGCCCAAAACAGCATGATGAAAAACTGATCCCGACTATCATAAGAAATGCTCTTAAAGGTAATCCTATCCCGATCTATGGCGATGGCAAAAACATAAGAGACTGGCTCTATGTGCTTGACCATTGTAGCGAAAGAAATGAGAGAACAAACCTTCAAATAGTCGATGCCATCACAACTATACTAGATGAAAAAGTCCCATCTGAAAAAAGCTATAAAGAGCTCATCACTTTCGTAGAAGATAGAGCAGGACATGACAGACGCTATGCCATAGATGCGAAAAAACTAGAAAATAAACTCGGCTGGAAGGCGGAGAAGGTGAATTGCGAAGCAAGAGAAGCCACTCTGGGGTGTGAGAACTTTGAAAGCGGAATTGTGAAAACTGTGGAGTGGTATTTATCTAAATATAACAAAGGAGCAAAAAAGTGAAAGTATTATTATTGGCAGGCGGATTTGGAACAAGGCTAAGTGAAGAAACGGACATCAGACCCAAGCCGATGGTCGACATTGGTGGAAAACCCATTCTTTGGCATATCATGAAGATATATTCATCTTATGGTTTCAATGAATTCGTCGTATTGCTTGGATATAAAGGTTACTACATCAAAGAGTACTTTGCAAACTACTTTCTTCACCAAAGTGATGTTACCTTAGATATTTCTACAGGTAAAATGGAAGTATTAAATAATTCTAGTGAACCTTGGAAGATAACACTTCTTGATACAGGTGCCCATAGTATGACAGGTGGGAGGGTGAAGCGAGCTCAAGATTTCGTAGGAGATGAGCCTTTTATGTTAACTTATGGAGATGGTGTAAGTGATATTAATATTGAAGAGCTTGTAAAGTTTCATAAATCTCATGGAAAAGCAATGACTATGACATCTGCTCAACCAGATGGAAGATTTGGTGCATTGAATATAGAAGAGAACTTTCAAGTATCAAGCTTTCAAGAAAAACCAAAGGGTGATGGTGGTTGGATAAACGCAGGTTTTTTTGTCTGTGAGCCAAAAGTATTTGATTACATAACTGAAGGGGATAGTACTATTTTTGAACAAGCTCCTCTTCAAAACCTTGCACGAGATGGTGAAATATTTACTTATCAACATCATGGATTTTGGAAACCGATGGACACATTAAGGGATAAACAAGAGCTTCAAAAACTTTGGGATAGTAAAAAAGCCCCTTGGAAAGTATGGTAATGCAAAATCTTTTTAATGGAATTTATAAAGATAAAACTGTACTTGTTACAGGACATACAGGCTTTAAAGGTTCTTGGCTTGTCTACTGGCTAACACAAATGGGTGCAAAAGTTATAGGGTATTCACTTGAAGCTCCAACTACTCCAAATCATATTGAACTTCTAGATTTAGATATAACTTCTATCATAGGAGATATTAGAGATTTAGATAAATTAAATAAAACTTTTGCAAACTATAAGCCTGATATTGTGTTTCATCTTGCAGCGCAACCACTTGTAAGACTCTCTTATGAAGACCCTATAAATACGTATGAAACAAATGTTATGGGAACACTCAAAGTGTTTGAAGCATGTAGAAAAGCTAATGTAAAAGCGATAGTCAACATCACAAGTGATAAAGCATATGAAAATAAAGAGTGGATATGGGGATATAGAGAAAACGATCCAATGGGAGGATATGATCCTTACAGTTCCTCTAAAGGATGTGCTGATTTATTAACTACTTCATATAGAAATTCATACTTCAATCCAAAAGAGTATAAAAAAACTCATAATACACTCCTTGCAACTTGTAGAGCTGGGAATGTTATTGGTGGTGGTGATTGGGCAAAAGATAGACTCATCACTGATATTATGGTTTCAGTATCACAAGGTAAAAAAGTAAGCATACGAAATCCAAAAGCGACTCGCCCTTGGGAACATGTACTTGAACCATTGAGTGGATATTTGCATATTGGTCAAAAACTTCTTGAAGAAAAAGTAGAGTTTGGTGAAGCTTGGAATTTTGGACCTAGTGATGAGGGAAGTATCACAGTTGAAGAGGTAGTTCAAAATGTGAAAAAACATTGGGATAAAATTGATTATGAAATAAATCGTGACCCAAATCAACTTCATGAAGCAAATCTTTTAAAGCTTGACTGTTCAAAAGCCCATATACTTTTAAAATGGAAAGATGTATGGGATAGTAAAACTACTTTTGAAAAAACTGTGAAGTGGTATAAAGCTTATTATGAAGAGGATAAAAAAGTTTTAACAAAAAGTGATTTAGAAAGTTATATTTCTGATGCAAAAGAAAAAAATATTAAGTGGGCAGTTTAGTGAAAATAGTTGATACAAATATCTTTGGATTAAAAATATTAAAACCAAGAATCTTTGAAGATAGTAGAGGTAAATTTATAAAAACATTTACAAATGATTTTTTTTTAGAATTTGGATTAAATATTGATATAAAAGAGACTTACTATTCAATTTCACATAAAGATGTAATTCGTGGTATGCACTTTCAAACACCTCCATATGATCATATTAAGTTAGTGTATGTACCAGCTGGTAAAATAATAGATGTAGTCTTAGATATAAGAAAAAAATCTCCTACATTTGGACAATATTTTTCATGTGAACTTAGTAGTCAAAATGGAAAGGTTTTAATCCTCCCAAAAGGTTTAGCTCATGGGTTTAAATCGCTACAAGATAATACAAATGTAACTTATATGCAAACAACTTGTTATGCTCCACATAATGATGGTGGGGTAAGGTATGATTCATTTGGATTTGATTGGGATTGTGTTGACCCAAAGCTATCAGATAGAGACAACTCTTTTCCTTGTTTCGGTGAGTTTCAAACTCCTTTTATCTTTGGAGAAAATTCATGAAGATATTAGTTACTGGAGCTACAGGATTTATTGGTCAAAATTTAGTAAAACTTTTATTAGATAAAGAATATGAAATTTATTGTATCGTAAGAGCAAATAGTGATATATTACAAATTGATTCGAGAACAAAAATATTTCAATATGATGAAAATATAGATAGCTTATTAAACTTGTTTCAAAGTGAAAAATTTGATGGTATAATTCATTTAGCTTCACTATTTTTAGCAACGCATACCAAAGATGATATATCAAATTTAATATCTTCAAATATAAAATTTGGAATGGAACTTCTAGAAGCTTGTAAGCAGTCTAAGGTTACTTGGTTTATAAATACAGGAACACTTTGGCAAAACTTTGAAAATCAATATTATAATCCAGTTAATCTTTATGCAGCCACAAAAGAAGGATTTGAAGTAATCGCAAAGTATTATAGAGAGACTTCAAATCTAATTTTTACTACGATAAAATTGAATGATACTTTTGGAGCAAATGATACCAGAAATAAAGTATTTAATCTTTGGAGTAAAATTGCAAAATCGGGTGAAGTTTTAGAGATGTCAGCTGGTGAACAATTGATTGATATAAGTTATATAGAAGATGTTATCAGTGCTTATGAACTTTTAATAGATCATTTAAATTCAGATAAAAAAGATGAGTTTAGAAATAGAGAATTTGTAGTTACCAACAATGAAAAAATGAGTTTAAAAGAG
>CAITKP010000041.1 GCA_903892995.1 uncultured Campylobacterales bacterium | reverse complement strand
TTAATGGTAACTTAGCCGCGCATTTTTATCTATCAGCCGGCCAAATAACGGATGCGTGAGGTGGCCAAGTAATAATGCGTTAGCTGGCCAAATGCAAATGCGCGGGGTGGCCAAGTTGGATGCGCGCGGACAATAATATTGAAGTTGATATTATTGATATAACTTTACAAGACAAACTAGTTAAAGAATTCAATATAAGAATGAATAAGCTTAATTTGTTAAATAGTGTTTTAGAAAAAGTAAATACTCAAATTAGTAAAAAAATTATTTCAAAAAGTAAAAGCTTTTTAATGAAAGAACTATTTGACATTACTTCAGGTCTTAGAATTACACAAAACGACATATACAATAATTCAGGCGATTTTCCAGCCGTTACTTCTCAAACAAGAAATGAAGGTATAGCTTGGTATGGGGATAGAAAATGGCTTACAAATATAGAAAAGAACTCCAAAAAGGTTTATGTTGATAAAGAGTGTTTAACATGGACTAAAGACGGAGCTAAATGTGGGACTATGTTTCATAGAGATTATGAATTTTATCCTAATGACCACTGCGGAGTCTTAATTCCAAAGCTAGAGTTGAATTTGGCATGGGCAAAACAAAAGCTACAGCCAATAGTTTATAATCATGTAGTAGCAAAAGATGCACAAGGTATGCTTTATGAAGAACAAATGGCTAATATAGAAGTTGATATTCCAGTAGACATGAATGAGAACATAGATATTGATATGCAAAATAAAATTTATCAAGAATATGAAATTTTAGCAACCATAAAAAAGAATATTGAAAACTTAATTAGTAAATATAAAATTTAAGATCTTTTACACTTAAAATATGTCCCATTCAAAAAACAATTTGTGAGAACAAAATATTAAAGAATTGAACATTAACAG
The DNA here is from genome assembly GCA_903892995.1 of uncultured Campylobacterales bacterium. Taxonomy (GTDB): domain Bacteria; phylum Campylobacterota; class Campylobacteria; order Campylobacterales; family Sulfurimonadaceae; genus Hydrocurvibacter. Next base: position 53,353 of record CAITKP010000041.1, on the reverse strand, counting down.
CACTAAGAGAGATTTTTGTCAATCGGTTTTGAGAGTGTTCAGAATTTCGTGTCAGTCTCCGATAGTTGATGAGATTGTATCATAGCTTAAGAGCCTTGTCCATTCTGCCTTCAAAAAAAAGTTACGTTTTGAAACTTAAGCCGCCCTTATATCTTCAATAAATTTGTCTGAAAATTTAACTTCAAACTTATATAGTCGCTTCTGAAAAACTAAGCTATACTATATCTTGAGAATTCCATAGAGATTTTCAAAGTCAATAGCTTCACAAATGCTTCTTTCTTTTTATTATCTGTGTGCTACCAACAAGAGAAGCCGTGCTTGACCTAAAAAAGGAGATATTCATCCACTTTTTTGGATTCCAAGTAGTTACTGTTAGCAGCAGGTTGATCTTTATTTGATAAATCTTTTAAGATTGTTTCTTGATAATTTGTAATTTGATTTGAGATGACCTGTGATGGGTTCTATGGTAAATATCGGCTGACTGCCCGAATATATTTTCGGTGTATACGGACGTTAGTTTAAATAGAAGTGCAAATTATTGTCTTTACTGTAAAAGTTACATCCAAATAAAAGTGTCAGATTGACTTTGTTGATGGCTTTTCCAATAGACATCAGATATTGTTTTGCATATTCAACTTCTTCTTTTGTAACCATCATACTGTGTGGCAGATATTGGGGAGAAATTGCATTCACAGTTGTTTCATACCAAAACGGTATATATGGCACTTTCGTGGTCATGTTGTAGTATGTAAGCTTGTTTTGAAGTATATAACTTTCTAAATTATGTGGAAAATCATCGAAGATGTAGATTATCAATCCAAAAAGTCCCGATTGTGCTTTTGCATCTATTTTTTTGAATATAGGGTGGTTAACATTTTGTTGTTTTGCATTTTTGATGAGAGAAAACAAGGGATGTTTATTGATAAAAACATGTTTTTTATTGAGTAGAATGAGCTTGGAAAGTTTTGAGAAAATTTCAAAAAATAAAAATGAGTAGATAGAAGTTTCTCCAAGCTGAATGTACCCATCGTGTATAACTCTAAAAATCTTATTTTGATATTCAAGACTTGAAATATACTTTTTATGGATTGGCAGTTTTCTTCCTTTTTTTAGTTCAAAACCACAGTGATGACAGTGTGTGTAAGGTAGTTCGTTCTCATACATCTTGGAGATATCAAGATTTGTTTTACAAGAAGGACAATACTCATATAGACGGCATTGATGTGTATGACAAATGTTGTAAAAAACTACTCGCCACGTTTTTCTAAAATAAGGTACTTTGTCTTCACGCAAACAGACTGAACAGTATTTTTGATGGGTAAAAAATATAGTCGGGTTGTTCTCATAGATATTTTCCTGAAGAAATCCGGAGTACGTTGTTAGCATCAGAGAATGAACATCGATTTTATGATGACTTTTTTCTTCGATGATTTTGATCATAGTTTTATCTAAGGTGATATCGCTTTCTGTTAGGAAAAAAGAGTATGGTCTGTAATTAAGATACTGGTTGACGAAAGTATGAGGATGTGTCTTGTGTGCATATGCAGTGCGGACAATCCATGATGAAAGTAATTCATCCGCAAAAGGGATTGGCACGATCGTAAAGTTTTCATTTTTTAGCTCAGGAAACTTTATCTTTTTTATCATATGTCTTTTAAATTCATAGTCTTATGGATATTTTGCAGGGTGTTAAACCCACATTCTTTGATCTCTTTTATAGTAATTCTTTCACTGCCTGTTTGTATAGCATAAACAGCAGCTGCTATAATAAGATTTACGATCTCACCAATATATCCGTTGCATAGCTCAAGAATCTCTTGTGCATCGTTCGTATTGAGAATAGTGGATTGTTTTTTAGTGGTAGTTTGCTGATTGTAGTAGCCAACAGACTGATATAGTCTTTATCCATCTTCCATTTGGTAAGATATTCAGGTCGATATCTACTGCTGATCTGATCTTCTGTATTAACTGCACGCAAAGCCTCTTTGACACCTGCTAATATGACAGGCATTGTCAACTTACTGCTTAAATCTCTTATAGCACTCATGATCTGTTTCTGTCTGGCAGGCGACCCATTAAGAATATTGTGGATCTCATCGATGATAAGAACTCTGACATTGAGCGCTCTGAGGTAATACTCAACTAGTTTTGCTTTTACATCCAAAGAGTCCCGCGTTTTATAGGGTATATTCAATTGCTCTAAGATAATACTGTAGAGCCTGCTTTCACTCGGTTCAGTTGGTGATATGGCATAAAGCACAGGTCTGCCGATGCCGGTGTATTTGTCAAAGAACTCATCTGTGATCCACTCAGGCTGTTCGCCTTCAATGTTATAGTCATATGGTGGATGTTTCTCTAAAAACTGTTTGAGAAGGGAAGTCTTACCGTTGTTGCTTCCGCCAACCAACAATATACTTATATATCTCGTTTTTCCGTAACCGAAATTATAGATATCTTCCATCTTTTTCAAAATATTTTGAGCGATAGGGTAGTCGATCCAGTATTCCTGATTGATGTATTTGATTCTCTCTTCGTCAGAGCTATTAAGCATCTTTAGGGTTTCTTCTGTCAGTTCAATATGCATGCATTACTCTTTGATATTAAAGGTTTCGATATTGTCAAATAAGTCATTAAAAACATCATCGGCTTGTTTAGTCTCTTTTTCTTTTGAAGCAGGAGGTTCGGTTTTACTTTTTGATTTGATATTGCTCATTTTTGGCATTTTGCTTTTTCGCATTTTATGTTTGGCTGTTTTCTCTTTTGCCTGTTGTTCTATATGTGAGAGTCGTTCGTAAGCGTCAAAAAGATCATCTTCGGTTGTATCTTTGATACTATGTTCTTTTAGATATCTTTTTGAGGCATACAGATCCCAAATTGTCATATCCGGAGCATGAAGTTTCCTATAGTGTAGTTCAAAATACTCTTTGAGCTCTGGATCAAAGAAGTAAAGTTTTTGGATACTGAGAGGATCTCTTTTTATTTTGAATTTCAGTTTGTTTCCTTGCTCATCTTCTCTGTTTATCCAAGTTCTCAGAACATCCGAATAGTAAGTGATACCGTCAAGGGTCATACCGTCTTTTTGCACGGTTCTGTAAAATGTCGGTAAGAGAGCTATTTTAATGGACTCTTTATCCTCTATGATCGGCGGTAAACCACTACCCGGATGTTCATCATCTCCAAAGACTCCCAAACGGTATTTTTGTTTTGGAGTCATTCCTATACCGTGATGGATGCGATTGTGATACTTGTTGACTATAAATTCCGTAAGCCACTGTGTCATATCTTCAAGGGTAAAAGCGGCATTTTTTATGGAATCGTATTCGGCTTTTTCAGCAACACTGGAAAATGTACTCCCCGGGAGATTATGTACTTCTTTGTTGATCGTTCCAAAAACACGTTCGACGTGAGCTCCAAACTGCGGTCTTCCTACAGGTCGTCTTACCATTGTCATACTAAATTCGTCACATACTCTTTGCATATCAAGACCAATTAGATCGGCGCCGTTGTCAACCGCATATTTGGACGGAATTCCGTAGATTTCCCATTCGCCTTTGACACCATGTTCTTTGAGAAAGTCATCTTTTGGCAAAAAAGCATTATAGAGGCATTGGCTGACACTGAAATATCCCGGTGCCTGCAAGGACAAGTAAAACCCTGCGATCATTCTGGAGTATACGTCAAGCGCAAGTGTTAGGTAAGGTCTGCCTATTGGTTTTCTGGATATTGAATCTACAAGTATGATATCAAGCGGTGTGTGGTCTATCTGGTAAACTTCAAGAGGAAAGTTTCCTTCAGGGTACTCTCCCTCGAAATTGCCATATTTCTCATTTGCCTTTTTTGCACTAAACCGTTTTTTCATGGCAAACTTAGGATCGATCGCTTTTATTCTGTTTCGGACGGTATTTTCATGCGGAGGAATGATGTTGAGCTTTTTGCATTCGGCTTTGATTGTTTCGTATATTTTTGGAAAACCGATTCTTTGTTTGGTCAGATAGAGCTCTTCAATAACATCTTCTATGACTTTATCTGGTACAGAGTCGAGACGGCTTCCTTTCTTACCGCGTTTATGCTTGCTTGAGATAAGTGAGCTGATTTTTTCTGACTGTTCATAAGTTTTTATCCAGCGATATATTGTCATCGCTGCAACATTGCACTTTGATGCGACTTCCTCAACTTCCTCTCTGCTTTTTTGTCTAAAAACAAGGTCTTTAATGGCTTCATATTTCTTTTTAGCTTCATCCCACTCTGCATCGCTATAGGTATCAAGCTGCACTTTTTCTTCTTTGCGTTTGGAAGAGAGATCTTTTATGTCAACATTGATTATTTCATTTTTATTGTCTGCTGGAGCAATTGAGAGTGTATGAAAATCAACTGTTCTGACAATTATATATTCTGTGTTATTGTAAAAAACTTTTGAACCTATTGAAAGATTTAGCTTACTCACTATGCCCCCTTATTTGTATTGGAGTGGACATGGTCAGCGGTTGTTGCATATCAACAAGAGAGGTGTTTTTAAATATTTCATGCCAAAGATAAGGAAGAATCCGTAATTGTTCAGTTTGGTTTTTTGATAAAAGTTCCAAAAATGATTTAATAGATATAGAAGCAGAAAGATCGTTAAGTCCATCCAGCACTTTGGAGGTTATAACATCGTTCTTAGGTATAAAAGCATTTTTATAAAGAAAAACACAGTTTCTAAAATATATTTTATCTATTTGTGTATCTGTAAATGTGTCAAAAGGAATTGACATCTGTCGAGCAATCTCTTCTTTTAAAATAGATATCTTATGCTGTAACTCTGGATCTGAATCTATATCACTTTGATATTTAACTTCAAATATTTTTTTAGAGTAGTCTTTGTATATAACCAATACATCAGGGGTATATCTTGTATTTTTAGCTTTTAACATATATTTGAGCTTCAACGGCTGTTCTTCATATTCAACAACGTTTCTATCAAACTCTAACAGCGTAAAGAAATCTCTTTCTAGTATGGATTCAAAAGCTAACTGTTTATTGTTCTTATAGCTTTTAAAATATCCAACACAAGAAATGTAGCTCTTTTTAATTTTTCTGACTGGCATAAAATAATTATATCAAAATAAATAATTATTTTTCATGCAAATTTAATAACATTAATTACTATAAAATTAAATAAATTCACTTTATTTAGTATTTTTAATAACATTTATTTTTAGAAAATAGATTAAATTGTAAAGTAGTGTAACTTATATGTATAAACGTTATTTTATGTATCTTGCATTAAAAATTTGTCAGTTTTGGCAAATGCCATTTGCGTTTATATGCTAAAAGTCGAAGGGCGATAGAAAAAATTGCGACCAAGAGTATGCTTGTTTGATTTAAAAAATTGCTTACATGCAAGAGTAGTAAAAGCAAAGAAACGATGACGGAGATGGAACCGTAAAAGTCACTGATAAGAATGGCAGGGACTTGGTTTATAAGGATATCTCGTATCACACCTCCGCCCATCGCGGTAATGAAACTAAGGATTATCACTCCAAAAAAGTTATACCCACCATGTAAAGCTAAAAGAGCGCCAGTGATACTAAATGCCACAAGCCCGATGGTGTCGCTGATCACAAATAGCCACCGTTTTTCTAAAGAGTCAAATCTGTGTATTTTAAAGACAAATGATAAAAAGATAACAATCAAAAGCGCAGTTGCGGGATAGAGTGTTTTAAAAGCAAACGGGGTGACACTGAGGATTGTATCTCGTACGATCCCACCGCCCAATGCAGTAAGTGAAGCGGCGATCATAAGTCCTAAGATATCAAGATGATTTCTCGCACCAACCAGAAATCCACTAATTGTAAAAGCGATAATGCCCAGAATATCAACAAAAATGAGAGGATCGAGCTGCGGCATCTATTCTCTATAATCCTCTTTAAATTTTACATATCTTGAAGCGGATGCATAGAGTTCTGCTACCTCTTCATCGCTAAGCTCTTTGACAAGTTTTGCAGGGCTTCCCATGATGAGTGAGCGAGGAGGGAAGATTTTGTTTTTTGTAACAAGTGCTCCAGCACCGACGATAGACTCTTTTCCTATGACTGCTCCATCTAAAATTGTTGCACTCATTCCTATAAGACAGGCATCTTCGATGGTACATCCATGAAGCATAACACGGTGTCCGATGGTGACATCACTGCCGATGATAGTTGGATTGCCATCACTTTTGTCCTCTTTTTTGTAGTGCGTTACATGTAACATTGAAAGATCTTGGATATTGGTACGATCACCGATAGTGATGTAGTGTACATCGCCACGTACAACGCAACCAAACCAGATGGAACAATCCTTTCCTATACTCACATCACCGATGACATCAGCAGAGGGCGCGATCCATGTTTTTTCTCCCAAAGTGGGAGTGATATTTTTAAATTTATGTACCATTATGAATCCTTGAAAAGTCTTTGTGCGAGTTGCTGGACAGAGTTTGGAGACTCTTTTTTATGTGCTTTGTAAAGATTTGCAATGTACTCTTCGATCATTTTATGGTTATTGATCTTCTCTTGATCGTTTATTTTGACTCTATGGTAGCTTCCATCCATTTGAAGTTCGTGAGAAAGCATATTGTCTTTACATTGCAGGCGTAAAATACGCAGTAGTCTCGCCGCACACTCCTCATCAGCGATTCCCGTTAGGAGTTCAATGCGTCTCACTAAGTTACGTGGCATCCAGTCCGCACTTGAGATGAAAAGATGTGGAGCTGTACTTTTAAAGTAAAAAATCCTTGCATGTTCTAGGTATTTTCCAATGATCGATGTAACTCGAATATTTTCACTTACACCCTCGATACCAGGTTTTAAACAACATACTCCACGAATGATGAGTTCTATTTTTACACCCGCTTGGCTTGCTTTGTAGAGCGCTCGGATCACATCATCATCAACCAAAGAGTTCATCTTTGCGATGATCTCTCCTTCGCTTCCTTTTCTTGTCTCATTGTTGATGAGAGAGAGTAGTTTTGGTTTGATCTGTGCTGGAGCCATATAGAGGGTTTCTAATTTCCCTTTTTTACTAAATCCTGTCAAAAAGTGAAAGAAGCGCGTTAAGTCACTTGTGATCTCGTCTTTACTTGTAAGATAACTGATATCTGTATAGATTTTTGCACTGCTTGGATTGTAGTTTCCAGTCCCAATATGGGCATATTGTTTGAGTTTTCCGTTGGTGCGTCTTGTGATAAGTGTTGCTTTTGCATGGACTTTAAACCCAAAGATTCCATATATTACATGCGCTCCAGCCTTTTCAAGTGCTTTTGCCCAGATGAGATTGTTCTCTTCATCAAATCTTGCTTTGAGTTCCACCATAACCGTCACTTGCTTGCCAGCTTCGGCCGCACTTGTGAGTGCATGCACGATTGGTGATTGCGGTCCTGCGCGGTAAAGTGTCATTTTTATAGTTACGACATCTGGATCTTTTGCAGCAGTTTGAATCATACGAACGATCGGTTCAAAGCTTTCATAAGGGTGAAACAGTAAAACATCTTGCGCTTCTAAAATGGAAAAAATATTCTCATTTGAACTCAGTGGTGCGAGCAGTTTTGGATTGAATGGTTCATTTAAAAGGTGTGCAAAATCTTTATTTCCAACAATCTGCCAAAGTGATGAAAGGTTGAGAATAGTATGAAAAGTGTAGATATCATTTTTAAATACATTGATGTGAGAGTTGAAAAAATCGATGATCTCATTATCTGCATCCGAACCCACTTCAAGTCTGACAATCTCCCCTTTTTTACGCAGTTTAAGACCCTCTTCAAGGATCTCCAAAAAGTCATCTGCTTCCTCTTCTTCTATGGCGATATCTGCATTTCTTGTGATACGAAATGGCACACTTTTGATAAGTTGGTATCCTGGAAAAATATCTTCTATATGCTCTGCGACGACATCTTCAACAGGAACATAAGTGCCCTCCGAAATCTGTACAAATCTCGACAGAACACGCGGAACACGCACGATTCCAAATCGCTCTACAGTTGTGTCATCTTTGTCTAAAAGCTTGACGATAGTTCCAAAACTAAGGTTGTTGAGGTGTGGAAAAGGGTGAGTCGCATCCACTGCGATAGGGATGATAATTGGATATATTCCCTCAAAAAACTTTTTCGTTGCAGTTTTCTTTTCATTGCTATTGAGCTCTTTGTATTTTTTAACAAAGACCCCCTCTTGTTCTAAAGATTTAAAGATATCACTCATGCAAAGCTCAAGCACTTGCTGCTCTTGATGGAGATATTGTCTGATATCCATCAATTGTTGCAAAGGCGTAAGACGGTCTGCGCCTGAGACAATAACTCCTGCACTAAAAAGTTTTTTTAGACCTGCTACACGGATCATATAAAACTCATCAAGATTTGTGCCATAAATTGCTAAAAATTTGAGTCGCTCAAGCAAAGGCAGAGAATCATCTTGAGCCTGTTTGAGAACGCGTGTGTTAAATTGGAGCCATGAAAGCTCACGGTTATTGTATAAACTTGGATCTTTTAAATTTACTACCATGTCAAACCATTATAAATTGAATTTTACTGATTATATCGCAGAGATTGTTACAAAATGGTTATGATTCTCTTTATGATAGAATTATGAAAAAGGAATTAAATGAGTTTGTTTCAAATACTGATGATCGCAATGGCGGCTTTTTTTTCATTTAAAGTTTATTCACATATTCAAACTCTTGAAGATAAAAGCCCAAATGAGGATGAAAACAACAAAGGTTCAGCTTCATATGATCCACAAATGCTGGTAAAAAGAGCGGATGAAGCTTTTGTCAAAGGGGATCTAAAACAAGCATTTTTTCTACTTGATGAAGCAAATGTCAAAGATCAAAATAACGCCGATATTCTTGGTAAACTTGGCTTTATCTCAGCAAAAGAGGGGCATATAAATGAAGCGATCTCTTATTATCAAGAAGCCTTACATGTAGATCAAAAAAATGATATCTTTCACAATGCCATAGCTTCTTTATACAGAAAAATAAAAGAGTATGATAAAGCGCAAGAACATTATAAACAAGCATTAGCCATCGATCCAAACTATGCAATAAGCTACTTTAATTATGCAAATCTTCTTGTGGATATGCAACAGTACATTGAGGCAAAAGAGATGTATGAAAAAGCTTTACATGTAGATCCAAATTTTACCGAGGCAAAAGAAGAGATAGAAAAAATAAGGGATAGATTTTGAGCAGTGAACAGAAAAAATTAGCCGTTTTAATAGATGCAGACAACTCTCAGCCAAAGATTATAGAGGGTCTTTTAGATGAGATCGCAAATTATGGAGTGGCGAGTGTAAAGCGGATTTACGGAGATTGGACAGATACAAAGTTAAAGGGTTGGAAAAATATTTTACTTGAATATGGTATCCATCCGATGCAACAGTTTGCTTATACAACGGGAAAAAATGCTACAGATACGGCGATGATTATTGACGCGATGGATCTGTTGTATTCGGATAAATTTGATGGTTTTTGTATCGTTTCAAGCGACAGTGATTTTACACGTTTGGCTTCAAGATTGCGCGAAAGTGGCTTGATTGTATATGGCTTTGGAGAGAAAAAAACACCAAAATCTTTTGTCAGCGCATGTGATAAGTTTATATTTACTGAAAATCTTAGAGATGATGCAATCAGTGAGATTGACAATAAAAATATGAAGCCAAAAGAGGTGAAAGAAAATCCAAAAGAGCTTTCAAAAGAGATACGTCTTTTAGCTATTTTACGCAATGCCGTTGATGATACTTCTGACTTTGCAGGATGGTCTTATCTGGGTTCTGTGGGGCAAAAAATCGCCAATAAAATACCAGAGTTTGATTCTCGTAATTACGGCTTTAAAAAACTTGTAGATTTGATGGAAAGCACAAATATGTTTGAGTTTAAAAAAGAGGATGCTGGATACAAGACAAAATCTGTCTATGTCCGCTGCATACGACAAAGGAGTTGAGTGTGAAGATTATAGAAATATATAACTATTTAGATGAAATATCACCTTTTGAACTTCAAGAAAAGTGGGATAATTCAGGACTTTTACTTGGGGATTTGAGTGAAGAGGTGCAAAGAGTATATTTGAGTATAGATGTAGATGAAAAACTTTTGGATTCTATGGAGGAAAACTCTCTTCTCATTACGCACCATCCGATAATTTTTGGAGGCCTCAAACAGCTTCAATTTAATCAATATCCAGCGCATTTGATAAGAAAAATGATACAAAAAAATATTTCAAATATCGCGATGCATACCAATTTTGATCAAACACATCTCAATGAATATGTTGCGACAAAAATATTGGGCTTAAAAATTACAAAAAAAGAGGGTTTTGTAGCCTATATGGAAGTAGATGAAAAATTTGATGATTTTGCTAGTAAAGTCGCAAAAGCTTTTAATCTCTTACATGTAAAGTGTGTTAAAGCACATGAAACAATTAAAACAGTAGCACTAACAACGGGCTCAGGTGCCTCATTGATGCGCTCTATTGATGCTGATTGTTTTTTAACAGGTGACATCAAATATCATGATGCAATGGAAGCAAAAACTATAAATCTCTCCATGATAGACATAGGACATTATGAAAGTGAACAGTTTTTTGGAGAAATTTTAAAAACATATTTGGAAAATTTAGGATTAGCGGTTATAATTTCACAATCAAAAAACCCTTTTACATATATATAGGGAACTTGTCGCACCGCATCCAAAAAAGGAAATAGATGAACAAACACTTAAAACAACTAATCGATCTTTCAGAAGTTGATAAAGAGATAGATGCTTTTGAACCTCAAATAGACGAGGCAAACTACAAATACGAGGCAGCTCTTGCAACAAGAAATAGCCTTGATAGTGAAATCTCTTCTTTAGAAGATGAAATTAAAAATGAAGAGTTGAAAAAGCATAAAAATGAGCTTCATTTGGCAGAACTCTCTGCAAAACTTGAAGATAACAAGAAAAAATCTTCAGAGATCAAAACTGAGCGCGAGATGAAATCTCTTCAATTAGAAGAAGAGATTGCAAAAGAACAAGTAACTTTTGCAAATGAAGAGATCGCACGTTTAGACAAACTTGTTTCTGCAAAAAAAGCAAAGCATGAAGAGTTAAGTGCAAAAAAAGCAGAATTAGATACAAATCTAGAAGGTATCAAAACTGATGTAGATGCGAAACTTGCAAATATCGAAGTTGCTCGCCGTGAAGTTTTTGCAAAAAAAGAGAAACTTGTTGGAGAAATGAACCAAAAAGGTCTAGCTTTTTACCAAAAAATTCGTCGTTGGGCTAAAAATACAACTGCAGTAGAACTCAAAGAACAAGCATGTATGGGCTGTTTTATGCATGTAAATGACAAAGTTTATGCAGATGTTATTAAAGGCGAAGAGATCGTCACTTGTCCACATTGTGGTCGTATTTTATATATGGCACAAGGCGAAGAAGCGTAGGCTTGAAGCCATTTTCTTTTCTCTACTTTATTATAAGCACAGTGCTCTACATTTTGGCACTGCCGCTTTTAATCACTCTCTCTCTTAAACAAAAATATAAAGAATCACTTCCAGCTCGTTTTTTTCTTTTTAATAATCCAAAATTTAAAGAGAGTAAGGGTATTTGGTTTCATGTTTGTTCTCTTGGAGAAGCAAGAGCGATAAAGCCGATTTTAGATCATTGCAAAAAAGATGAGGTTAAAATCACGACAATCACGCATACTGGATACAATGAAGCAAAAAAGTATGGAGTAGATTTGAGATACTTGCCTTTTGAGATATTTTTACCCTTTTGGGCAAAACCTCAAAAGCTTCTTGTTGTTTTAGAAGCAGAGTTTTGGTATATGCTGCTGGCAATTATGTCGGCAAAAGGTGCAAAAATCGTACTTTTAAATGCGCGCATTTCAGATAAAAGTGTCAAAAAATATATGAAGATGAGTTGGTTTTATAAACGACTTCTCTCTTATGTCGATGTCGTTTTTTGCCAAAGTGAAATCGATGCTTATAGATTTGAGACTTTGGGTGCTAAAAATATTGAGATCGTGGGCAATATTAAATTGGCTCAAGAGATAAAAGAAAATAAAGTGTACCAAAAGCCCGCAATACTTACAATCGTTGCCGCAAGCACACATGATGGTGAAGAGAAGTTGATTCTTGATGAGTATGCAGAATTTATAAAAAAAAGAGAAGCAAAGCTCTTTATTGTACCTCGCCATCCCGAGCGATTTGAAACCGTTTATAAACTGATACAAAATTTTTGTGAACAACAAGGCTTATCCTCAAAAGGCACTTTACATGTAAGCCGTTTTAGTGAAGATAAAAGTCTCTCAAGCGATATTGTTTTAGTCGATATGATGGGAGAACTCAACAACATCTATAATATCAGTGACATAGCGATTTTAGGCGGTGCGTTTAGAGAAGATGTTGGTGGACACAATCCACTCGAACCTGCACATTTTGGCTGTAAGATCATTACGGGAAAACATTTTCACGATCAAAAAGAGCTTTTTAAATATGTCCATCATGTACAGTATATTGAAAATAGCGAAGTGTGTCAGGCACTTTTAAAAGCAGAAGAGCTTCCGCCATCGACAGTGGATGAGAAGATCAATTTAGACAGAGTCATAAACTATATTAGGAATATATAATGGAAAAAGAAAAAGCATATAAAGTTTTAGCAACACAAGAGGGAATCTCAAATTCCGAAGCAAAATCTCTTATTGACAGAGGTTTAGTGTACGCTGGCAATAAGAAAGTAATGATAGCACGCGGCGATATAGATCCAAAAACAAATTTTAAAATTGAAAAAGTGGAAAAGATAAAACCTATTTTTCAAAACAACGATATTATTGTTGTTGATAAGCCTGCATTTGTAAACTCTGATGAGATAGAGCGTCAGTTTAAAGATGCAAAACTTCTTCATAGATTAGACCGTGAAACAAGCGGTGTTTTAATGCTTGTTAAAAATGAAGAGTTTCGAGAAAAAGCGATTAGAGAGTTCAAAAAAGACACAGTTTATAAAGAGTATGTGGCATGGGTTGATGGGATTTTAGTTGAAAATGTTGATATTGACAAAGCGATCATAACAGAAAAAAAGAACAACAAAGCTTATTCAAAAGTCTCTAAAAAGGGCAAACCAGCACGTACAGAGGTGACTCCTGAAATCGTGAGCGGTAAAAAAACAAAAGTAAAATGTGTGATCCATCATGGACGTACACACCAGATTCGTGTGCATCTCAAAAGCATCGATTTTCCGATCATCGGAGATGAGCAGTACGGTGGAAGAAGATATAAACGTGTAATGCTTCATGCAAGAAAAGTAGTCCTTTTAGGCATGACTTTCGAAGCGGCAGAACCAACTGCATTTAAGCACTTTGAATCATAAAAAAAGCTTGCTTCATGTATAATTGCGCACTTTTAATAAATATAATAGGATAGTTTTATGTTTGACACATTAACAGAATCGTTTACATCTGCGATTAGAAAAATACGTTTTCATGATGATGAAAAATCTCTTACAAAAGCAACGGGAGAACTAAAAAAAGCATTATTAAAAGCTGATGTAAATCATAAAGTAGTTCGAGACCTTATCCAAGAGGTGGAGCTTAAAACTAAAGCCAAAGGGATAGGAAAAGATCAATTTCTTGATGCACTTAGAGAGACAATCTACTCTATTTTGGAAGTAGGCGGGAAAAAAGGTTTTGTTTTCGCTCCAAATCCTCCAACAGTTATTTTGATGACAGGTTTACAAGGTTCTGGAAAAACGACGACAACAGGAAAGCTTGCGTATTATCTTAAAAATAAAAAGAAAAAAGTGCTTGTTGTTGCAGCCGATCTACAGCGTTTAGCAGCAGTTGAACAGCTCCGTCAGATCACAGAAAAGATCGAAGTTGAACTCTTTGAAGATGAAGCGACAAAAAATCCCGTAGAGGTTGTCAAAGCGGCACTTAAATACGCAGATACGAAACTTTTTGATGTTGTTTTAATAGATACTGCTGGACGTTTGGCGATTGATGAAGAGCTTATGCGTGAGCTTCATGAAGTGAAAAAAGTTGCTGCTCCAGATGAGATTTTTTATGTAGCGGACTCTTTAACGGGACAAGATTCTGTAAGAACTGCTATTAGCTTTAAAGAACAGATCGGAATTGATGGAGTTATTCTTAGTAAATATGATGGTGATTCTAAAGGTGGTGTTGCTTTAGGTCTCTCTTCTCAAGTACAGGTTCCTCTTCGCTTTATCGGAAGCGGTGAAAAGATGGAGGATCTGGAAGTGTTTATTCCAGAGCGTATTGTTAACCGTTTGATGGGTCTTGGAGATATCGAGGGATTGGCTGAGAAAACAGCAAATATTATCGATACAAAACAAGCCAAAGAGATGACAAAAAAGATCAAAAAGGGTGAGTTTAACTTCAATGACTTTTTAGATCAGATGGAAAGTATGAAAAAGATGGGAAGTATGAAATCTTTGATGGGAATGATCCCAGGGATGTCAGGACTTGGCAATGCGCTAAAAGATTTTGATCTAGACAACTCACATGAACTCAAACAGATCAAAGCTATGGTCTCCTCAATGACAAAAAAAGAGCGTGAAGATCCAGAACTTTTAAATAACTCTCGCAAGCAAAGAATCGCTCAAGGATGTGGACTTTCTCAAGTAGAAGTAAACCGTATTTTAAAGCAGTTTAAAAATGCTGGAAAAATGGCGAAAAAATTCTCAAGTAAAAAAGGGATGCAGGACTTACAAAATATGCTCAGTCAGATGGGTGGTCCAGGAAGTTTGAACTCTCTTAGGAGATAGTCTTTACTTTTTGCAGAATTTTAAGTACAATTCCGCATCGTTTTGGCTCTCAAAATAATCCCTCTGTGATTGTGAGCTGTATATAACGCCAAAAGGCGGCAAGAGGCAATATAAAACTTTCATTTTTTATTTTGCGACATTTCCCCTATACACTATTATTCTAAGGAAAAAAATGACAACAATCAGACTAACTCGTATGGGTCGTAACAAAAAACCATTTTACCGTATCGCGGTAACAGATTCTCGTAAACGTAGAGATGGTGGCTGGATTGAACTTATTGGTTACTATAATCCAATGGGAACTGAAAAAGTATTAAAAGTTGATGCTGAGCGTCTTGACTACTGGTTAAGCGTTGGTGCTACAATGAGTAGCCGTGTTAAAAAGATTACTGGTAAGTAATCATGATAACAGAGTTCGTCGCTGAATTTGCCCGTTTAATAGCAACTCATCCTGAGGAGATTAGGGTAGAATCAACACAAAGCGACGACTTAGTTGAAATTGTCCTTTATGCAAATCAAGTTGACGTTGGTAAACTGATTGGCAAAGAGGGTAAGATGATCGGTGCGATTAAAACAGTAATCTCTGGCTGTAAAGCTAAAGATGGCAAGAGTTATAGAATCAATGTCGAACCAATCAGATAGTAAACTTCTTCATATTGCGACGATTGGCAAAACTGTCGGTCTGCAAGGTGATATAAAACTTCATATAAAAAGTGACTTCCCAGAACAGTTTAAAAAAGGTGCAAAATTTTTACTTTCTAAAAAACGCACTATAGAACTTTCTTTTGTCGATCTTGAACGCTCTCTTATCAAAATTGTTGGTGTCAACAATCCAGAAGATGCAAAACGTCTTACAAATGAAAAAATATATACTACTTACGAGGATACACGAGATAGTGTAAAACTTAAAGATGGACAATATTTTTATTTTGATATAGAGAATTGTAAAGTATATGAAAATGGTGTTTTGCTCGGTGTTGTAGATCAAATAGATCGCATCGGAGTAACTGACTATTTAGAAATAATTACTGACACAGTATTTGTAGAAAAAAAACTGCCAAAATCATTTCTTATTCCATATCAAGAGCATTTCTTGGTTTCTGTGGATATAGAGAAAAAAATCATCGAGGTTAAGGGCGGAATCGACATCCTCGAAGCTTCATAATTCAAGGCAAAAGTATGCGTTTTACCTTTGTAACTCTTTTTTCAAACCTTATTGATGGCTATTTTCAAGACTCTATCCTCTCTCGTGCAATAGAAAAAAATCTTTTTAAAGTTGAATATATCAATCCAAGAGATTTTAGTGTATCTAAGCATAAGAAAGTGGATGATACAGCGTTTGGTGGCGGTGCTGGAATGCTTATGAGCCCTCAACCGCTTTATGATGCATTAAAAGCTATTAAAGAGGAAGATGAGAATGCCTATATTATCTTTGCTACACCCGTTGCAAAAACATTTATTCAAAATGATGCAAAACGATTGGCAGAGAAAAAGCATCTTGTCTTTGTAAGTGGCAGATATGAGGGGATTGATGAGAGAGTTATAGAAGAGTTTGCTGATGAAGTTTTTAGCATAGGTGATTATATCTTAACAGGTGGAGAACTTCCTTCGCTGGTTATGTGTGATGCCATCCTTCGAAATGTTGGTGGAGTACTTGGTAATAGTGAATCCTTGGAGGTTGAGAGTTTTGAGAGCGAACTACTTGAAGCCCCATCTTTTACTAAGCCGCAAATTTATAATGAAAAAAATATTCCATCAGAATTTTTAAAGGGTAATCATAGTAAAATTCGCTCACTAAAATCTGCTTTATCAGAATGCAAAACCTCCTTCTTTCGTCCGGAGAAGCATTTAAAGCATAATACAAGGAAATCTTATGAGAAATAAGTACATAGAAAATTTTGAAAAAGCACAAGTAGCTGAGAAAAACATTCCAGATTTTCGTGCTGGTGATACAGTTCGTTTAGCGGTATCAATTACAGAGGGTGACAAAACTCGTATCCAAAATTACGAAGGTGTTTGTATATCAATCCGTGGTGAAGGTACAGGTAGAACAATTACTGTACGTAAAATCGGTGCAAATGGTGTTGGAATTGAGAGAATATTCCCAATTTATACTGATAGCATCAATGAAATTACAGTTGTTCGTCGTGGTCGTGTTCGTCGTGCGAAACTGTTTTACCTTCGTGACCTTGCTGGTAAAAAAGCACGTATTCAAGAGCTTAGAAGAAAATAATTCTTCTAAGTTAAACCTTCTCTTCTTTTATCCCTCATTTTCAATTTTTTTAGTTACAATCTTTTTTTACTTATATATTAGGAAGCATGATGATAAAAATCTTGTCACTTTTTTTGTTCTTAACATCACTTGTATATGGGCAATATACCCCTTTTACTCTCACTGGTATTAAAGAGGTCTATCCTGTAGTTGAAATACACACAGAGTATGTTCCCCAAGAGTATGTAGCTATTATTAAAAACAAAGTTATAAAAGCAATGAACTCTTTAAATATTAAGACAAAAAATTTCTCAGATAGATCTGTAGCAGTTCTTATTACTGGATTGTCTGTATATGATGAACCTGTCTTACATGTAAAGTTTCTGATTGGTGAAGAGGTAAAGCGTACAGATGGGATTGCGACTTTTGCTATGACTTATGAAAGTGACGATATATTTCAAATAACGAAGCTTGATGCGGATTTAAATGATAGTATTGATTCGATGCTAGAACGCTTTACTAAACAGTATAAAGAGGATAACGAATGAAAACATTATTGCTACTACTAACATTCTATACTTTTGTTTTTGCGCAGACATACCAAGAGTTTGCACAGCAAAATAGTTATGAGCTAGACTACAAAGTTGCTGTTGCAAAAGCGAAGTCTCAAAACAAAGAGTTGATGCTTTTGCTTGTGACAAACTACTGTCCTTGGTGTAAAAAGTATGAACAGCTTACCCTTAGCAACAAAGAGATCAATGCTAAAATTCACAGTAAATATGTACCAATTATCATTAACCGTGAAGAGAGAAATTTTCCTTTGCAGTTTGATTCAACTACTGTTCCTGTAGTTTATTTTGTAACGCCTAAAGATGAAAAGATAAAAGAGAGTGTGAGAGGGTATCAAACAAAAGAGGAGATGAGGGCACTTTTAAAATAGGTTTAGTAATCTTTTAAAGTTCTCTCAACGTCACGTTTCATATCTTTTTCTTTCATATCTTGGCGTTTGTCATGGAGGTTTTTCCCTCTTGCGATGCCTATTTGAATCTTTGCAAGATTTCTATCGTTAAGATAGAGTTGCAAAGGAACAACAGTGTAGCCATCTCTCTCAATCGCTTTTTTGAGTTTAGCAATCTCTCTTTTATGTAAAAGAAGTTTTCTATTGCCTCTCTCTTCATGCCCGTAAAAGTGGTGCGTTGTTTCTAAGCGTCCTATGTGTGCATTAAAAAGGATAGCTTCTCCCTTTACAAGACGAATAAAGCTATCTTTGAGATTTACGCGTGAGGCACGTATGCCTTTGATTTCACTTCCTTTTAAAACCAGCCCAGCTTCGAACTTTTCCTCTATATGATAATCATGATATGCTTTTTTATTGTTTGCGATTACTTTACTCATTATTGGCCTTTATTTGAAAGAAACTGCTTCCGCTTCCACTAAAAAAATATCCCTCTTTTTGATACTCTTTGAGTTGTGGATAGTTGTGTAAAGCAGGTTTAAAAAGATCATTTGCTTCATCGATACTGAAATTTTTGAGAACATCGAGAGAATCCATATGTGCAAATTTTTCACTCTCTGCTGCATCAATTGGGTTAAAATAGTGTTCTCTATAGCTCTGGTAAACTTTTGGTGTTGAGATCTCTAGTGTAGGTGTATAGATACTTAGAGGTAGCGTTTTTTCATCAAAAGCTTCTACAATTTCACCGATTCCACTTACATTGGCGCTCTCAAATCCATAAATAAAAAATGGGACATCTGCACCAACTTTTACGCCGATTTGTGCGAGTTCATCTTTATTTAAACCCAGCTTTAAATATTCATTGCACATATGCAAGAAAGTAGCCGCGTCACTGCTTCCTCCGCCAAGTCCAGCAAACGAGGGGATATTTTTCTTTACATGTACGCCATATTCTTTAAAAAAATCTTCTAAGTTTTTAGATTTTGTATGTTCTAAAAGAGCTTTATATGCTTTAAAAATTGTATTTTGTTCCTTAGAACAATTAAAATTTCCGATAATCTCAAACTCTTGATTTTCTTTTTTGACAAAAGAGAGTTCATCATAAAGATCACTCACTATCATAAATCGAGAGATAATCTCATGATAAACTCCACGAGTTCCTGTGATTTTTAAAAAGATATTTACTTTTGCGTAGGCTTTGAAGGATTTCATATTTTTTTTGAAAAACTCTTATAAAAACTTTCTAAAATCGAATCATCTACATGTACAGATGCCGCTTTATTTGAGTCGTGTACCTCTTTTAAAAGTTCATTCCTCATAATCGACACAGATGTAGGAGCTTCAATACCAAGTTTTACAACACCCTTATCAATAGAGATGATTTTTACTTCTATGTTGTCACCAATCATAATCGATTCATTTATTTTGCGAGATAAAATTAACATATTTCAACCTTGTTAAGTTCATATTTTACTTGATTTTGCGACAAATTTATTATCGTAATTGTATCATTATTATCGATCCAATAGGTGCCATCCTCTTGAATATCAAAATCCTTTACATGTAAGGGTTTTCCAAAGAAAATATTTAAAAGATCACCTGTATAAAAGTTTTGAGGGATATTTAAACATTTTTTTATATCCAATGCTTTTTCATTTTCATAGAGAAACTGTCCCTCGCTCAAGCGCTCTAACGCAGTGAGAACTCCATCTTGCACGCCAAGTTTTTTTGCCAAAAGCAAGCCTAA
Source organism: uncultured Campylobacterales bacterium (assembly GCA_903892995.1). Classification (GTDB taxonomy): domain Bacteria; phylum Campylobacterota; class Campylobacteria; order Campylobacterales; family Sulfurimonadaceae; genus Hydrocurvibacter. Next base: position 33,673 of record CAITKP010000041.1, on the reverse strand, counting down.
GGAGCGAATATATGTCCCCTCTGAAACAGTCGCTTCAAAAGTGATAAATGGATGGCAATAAGAGATGAATCGTGTCTCGTAGATAGTTGATGTTATCTTATTTAAAACCACTTCTTTGCCCGCACGAGCAAGATCATATGCTCGCTCTCCATCTATCTTTTTTGCACTAAATATGGGCGGCTCATAAGTAAGTGATCCTACAAAATTTTTTAAAGCCTCTTGTACTGTAGCGATGTCTAAAGTTTGCGTGTTGGCTATTGTATCGACAAGCTCAATATCAAGAGTGTCTGAGTGCGCACCAAGCCAAAGAGTCGCACGGTATGTTTTTGGTGCTTTGTTCAAAAAACGAAATAGCTTTGTATGTGAGCCTAGACCGATTATGAGAACACCCTTTGCAAAAGGATCGAGTGTTCCGCTAAATCCCGCTTTTTTTTCCTTATATTTTCTTTTGAGTTGAGATAAAAATTTATTTGAACCAAGCCATGTTGGCTTGTATGCCACAAAAAGTCTATTCACAGTTTCTCCACAAAAGAGGCCAATATCTCTCTTGTATTGCCTCCAAAATTGATACTAAGTTTAAACTCTTTAGCTGTTTTACTCACACCCATAACGCGACCAGCTCCAAAAATTTTGTGGCGAACTAAATCCCCTTTTTTGAAGCTTGTACTTTTTTCAACAACCAAAGAACCCTCGCAAAGTCCAGCTTCGTTAAAGAACCTGCTTTTTAAGAGATCACTTCGTCTGCCTTTGTAAAATCTACTCGCTGCATGAGAAAGTGTGAGATGTTCTTTGGCTCTTGTGAGTGCGACATATCCAAGGCGACGCTCCTCTTCAAGATCACTTCCATCTCCTGTGAGCGGCAAAAATCCCTCTTCCAAGCCGATAATAAACACATGCTCAAACTCGAGTCCTTTGGAAGCATGAATACTCATCATATAGATACTTTCTCCCTCGATCTCATCTTGATCGCTTTGAAGGGTAAGCTCATTTAAAAATTCATCAAGGGTAAGATCTGGTTTATTTTTGATCTGCTCGCGGAAAAGTCCATAAAATTCATCAATATTGAGCAGCTTTTCTTGTTCATCTGGAGTTGAACTGTAGATATCTTTGATATGGAAAGTTTCTTCTAAAAAATCTACAAAGTTATACATCGCACTCTCTGAAACTGTTTTTGCCTCTTTGATCTCTTGGATAAAGTTTTTTAAAGTCTGTGCATTTTTCTTTTTTACAAGATCTTCTAGTTCTGTAACGGTGTGGCGCTCAATATACTCAAACATAGAGATATCAAGGGCAATAGCAGCCAATTCGAGTTTATCGACAGTTGCTTTTCCAAGTCCGCGTTTTGGTTTATTGACAATACGTTTAAAGGAGAAATTGTCATGAAAGTTTGTAATAACTCTTAAATATGAGATAAGATCTTTGACCTCAGAACGATCATAAAATCTAAGTCCTCCCACAAGTTTGTATGGGATATTGGCACGGTTGAGTCCATCTTCAATGGAACGGCTGAGCGCATTAACACGATAGAGAATAGCTATTTCATGCGGAGAAGTGCCACTGTTTATGAGTTTTATAATCTGATCTGCAATCTTTCTTGCTTCTTCATTTTCATCATTTGAGTTAAGGATTTTTACATCCTCTCCACCACCGCGCGTTGAGATAAGTTTTTTTCCAAGACGTGAACGGTTGTGCTCAATCAGTGCATTTGCAACCTCTAAGATCGGCTCACGAGAACGGTAGTTTTCTTCAAGTTTTACGACATAAGTATCTGCAAAATCTTGATCAAACTCCAAGATATTACGTATATGCGCACCTCTCCAGCCATAGATACTTTGGTCATCATCGCCAACGACACAAAGATTATTGTGTGTCATGCAGAGTTTTTGAATCAGTTTGAGTTGTAGTTCATTTGTATCTTGATACTCATCGATCATAATATATTGATATTTTTCGCTTGTTTTAAGAGCTAACTCCTCATTTTCGCAAAGTAGTCTATACGGAAGTGCTAGAAGATCATCAAAATCTACTAAATTATTTTCAAGTAAGTAGGTTTCATACTCTTCATAAACATTGGCAATCTGTTGATAAATAGTCATCTCCGCTTGCTTATATGCATCATCAGGCGTGAGTAGTGAGTTTTTATAGCGTGATATTTCACTAGCGATCAGCGGAGTAGGAAGCTCTGAGTTGATTTTTTTAAGAATCTTTTTTTTGTCATCTGTATCGATAACAACAAAGTTGTTGTTACGTCCTAAAAGGTGGATATTAAATTTTAAAAATAGCAGACCAAATTTGTGAAAGGTACATAAAAGAGGCGGATAAGATCTATTTTCGATCATATTTAGTGCACGTTCACGCATCTCATTTGCTGCTTTATTTGTAAATGTAAGCGTCAAAGTATTGCCAGCTGGAATACCAACCTCTTTTAACAAGTAAGCAAGTCTTGAAGTGATTGTTGTTGTCTTTCCGCTTCCTGCTCCTGCGAGTATAAGGACAGGGCCTTCAGTTTGTTTGACGGCATTTGCCTGCGCTTCATTGAGCTTACTAAATATTTTTTCCATGGCTTCACATCATTTTAATTAATTTATTCTTTTATTATATCCTAAAAAATATGCTTTATAAAAAATCTATTGCATTCATTATAATATTGAGTTATAATTTTATTATTCATTTAACTTATAGGAATTATTATGCTAAAAGATTTTGCAAAACTACAAACTTTTTTGACTGTGGTGAAAGAAAAAAGTTTTTCCAAAGCATCTGCAAAGCTTGGAATCTCTCAGCCAGCGGTAACTCAGCAGATCAAATTTATAGAAGATTATCTCGATACTAAAGTAGTAGAACGCAAAAAAAATGGTATCCGTTTAACAAAAGAGGGTGAAGATCTTTTTCGTATTGCAACGCGTTTAGAAAAAGCTATTGCAAGTAGTGAAAAAGAGCTTTTAAAGATTATCAATAAAGATTTTACTTTTGTTATGGGTTCATCTTATGCGATTGGAAACTATATTCTTCCATCATATTTGGGGCAAATTAAAGAGAAAATCGACAATGAAGTTCATCTTCAAGTGGCACTTTCTGCTGAAGTAATAGAGCAACTAGAGGATAAAAAAATCGATATAGCACTTATCGAATCACCGATTTTTCATGATGGGATCATCTATAGAGAATGGGTGGAGGATGAACTTGTTATATTCTCAAATCAGCCGATTCCAAAACAGCTTCGAAAAGAGGATCTTTATAAGTTTGACTGGATCTGTAGAGATGAAAATTCACACACGCGAAAACTTGTCTCAGAAGTATTTGAAGAGATTGGTGTAGAGTGTAGTAGCTTTAATGTTATTGGTGTAGTAACGAGTCCAACGGCGATTAAAGAATCGATCTCTTATGCATCAAAATCTGGCCGTCCGACAGTTTCTGTGGTTTCTCGTCATGTTATTGCAAATGAGATTGAAAATGGAACTCTTTATGAGGCAAGAATTAAAAATTTTAAAGTTACGCGTAAGTTTTATGTAGCGTACTCAAAAGAGCGTAAACATGATGCGTTTATCGATAATGTAGTGAACTTTCTTTTAGCGATTAAAATCTAAAACCTTTACTTACTTTTTAAATTTGCTGTTTTCGGGATTTGAAAGCAGCGCTTCCATAGAGTTTTTTATTCCATCTTTTGTATTGGAAACTTTTTTCTCCTGTTTCTCTTTTGTATATGTTGCGACATTTACAAAAATCGGTGTTTCATCTACAATAATCTGCATGATGCTCAAAAGTGGCACGGTGACAAAACTACCAATATTTTCAACTCCAAAACCAGCTTCAAAAATCAGCATATCACCATCAATATGAGCAGTCTCAAAAGTATATCCAGCTAAAAAAAAGAGAGTCATTGGACGAAACTCATTGTTAATCGAATCAGGAAGGGGTGGTTCAAAAGATATCTCATCGATTTTACAAAGGATTCCAAAATTTTGTTCGCTCTCAAAGAAATGAACAATCAACTCCTCAATATGGTGTTGCATAAGTTTTTGAAAATCTCTATTTTTTACAAGATCGTATAGCATTAAAACTGCCTCTAGGTATAAATTTTTACGTGATTATACCATCTTTGAGCACACAAAAATCAACCAAAGCATTTAAAACAGCTACCTTGCTAAAACTTGAAAGATCGCTTACATGTAAGGTTTTTTCAAAGATCTTTTTTTCGTCGAGAAGTCGAGCACGCGTGGTTCCATACAAAAGTGGCGAAGAGGGTGTAAACCACTTTGAGCCATCAAAAAAAGCGAGATTTGCTTTTGAAGTGTCGCTTAAAAGGGAGTTTTTAACAATGAGAATATCATCACACTCTCCTTTGAGTTCAAAAAGAGCATTAAGTTTTTCTCTATTTTCATATTTGAGTGGATAGTCAATGCTGTCACATTGGATAAGTTTTAAAGAGTTAATGGCAGAAAAAGTGTAGGGAAAATACTCAACTTTTAAAACAGATTCATAGTAGATGACTCTACATCTATAAGTGCCATTTTTTGGTGCAAAGAGATGCTCTTTGAGATTAATTTGAGCCTTTACATGTAAAGCTTGGAGGGAGTTTTCAAGCCTTTGTTGATGGTAGTCTAGATGAAGCGCTTCACCATCAACTATTTTGATGGTTTCAAGCAGCTTATTATTCATCAAAAAGTGAGGTGCTGAGATATCTCTCACCCGTGTCACACAAAATAGTAACAATAGTTTTTCCTGCAAACTCTGGGCGCGAAGCAACTTGAATCGCGGCATAAACATTTGCTCCTGCTGATATTCCTACAAGGAGCCCTTCTGTTGATGCTAGCATTTTTGCCGTTTCAATGGCATCTTCATTGCTTACTTTTATCACTTCATTGAAGATATGGATATCTAAAATATCAGGGATAAAACCCGCACCAATCCCCTGAATCTTATGTGCTCCAGCTTGCTCACCAGAAAGTATTGCAGAGTCTTTTGGTTCAACAGCGAAGATTTTTATCTCTGGAAGTTCCTGTTTTAAGATGGTTGAAGTGCCTGTAAGTGTCCCGCCAGTGCCTACTGCTGCAACAAAAGCATCTACTGCTCTATCTGTATCGCGCAGTATCTCGAGCGCTGTTGTTTTTTTATGAATATCAGGATTTGCAGGATTTGAAAATTGCTGTAATATAAGAGAGTTTTCTATAGTTTTTGTGAGTTCATCCGCTTTATTGATAGCACCTCTCATCCCCTCAGATGCAGGTGTGAGTACGAGTTTAGCTCCCAGTGCTTTTAAAAGTTTACGTCTTTCAATACTCATAGATTCAGGCATTGTGAGAATAAGTTTGAGATCAAGGGCTGCACAGATAGAAGCTAAAGCGATTCCCGTATTTCCACTCGTTGGTTCGATGATTGTTGTTTGTGCGTTTATAAGTCCATCTTCCATGGCAGTTTTGATCATATTGAACCCGATGCGGTCTTTGACTGAACTTGTCGGATTCATAAATTCACATTTACCTAAAATTGTAGCTCCACAGGCCTTGGAAAGTTTTTGCAGTTTTACCAGTGGAGTATTGCCGATGAGTTCTGTAATATTTTGAGCAATTTTCAATTTTTATCCTTACTATCTAATGTGATGCACGAAAATGAACTTGTCCGTTTTCGAGATTATATTTAGTTGCTATTTTACAATTCCCGTTCCAGCACCATTTGCTGCATGAAATATCACAGTGCCATATTTTTGTGAATAATATTTTAGCAGTAAAGTTTGCAAAGTTGGTTCGATTGATGGCAAAAACCAGCCATTGTTGCTTGTTGCTATTATATACTGTGGATGATCTTTGTAAAGTTCGTCTGTGGTAGCCTCATAGCAGATCGCATTTCTAAACTTGACCCCTTTTACAATAAAATCAGTAGGTTCTGCGGCGACAGAAAAATCACTTGCACCATAAAAAAAGGTATCACTAACCCATTTTTGTAAAGGCTTTGGAAGTGGAATATACTCTCCAAAAGGGACTAAAACAACTTTTTTTGCAATACTATAATGACCATTTTCAAAATGGTAAGTTACATTAAAATGTTTATTGTTTTCATCCATAAGCGCACCAGCGACAATAGAGATCTGTTTAGATTTTTCACTTAAATATTGGATTAAAATCGGAGATTGATTGAGATACATAGGAAAAGCAGATTCAGGCAAAACAACGACATCATAACCCTGTTCAATTGCATTGTCTATATATGAAAGATGGATATTGATCATAGCTTCTAAATTATCGGGATTCCATTTTTCAAACTGTCCGATATGTGTTGCAATAAGGTCGATTTTTAATGCTGGTTCTTTGGGAATTGGATGGGAAAGTGACAGAGCAAAGCCCAAAATGGGTAGAGGAAGAAGTTTCCATTTGCCCTTTAAAAATGATGGAAGCGTGAGAGCTGCGAGAATAATGACAAAATCAATTTTAGAAGTTCCAAAATAGCTGTTGATAAACAAAAGTTCTGGCTTCATCCAATTAAAACCAACTGGAATTACAAAACTAAGTCCAAAGAGAATAAAAGCGCGAATATAAACTTTTTGAGTAAGAGCCATGGTTCCAAAGAAAAGTGTATAAACAAGTGCGAAACCAAGTGCAACAAAGGGCTCAACATGGGCAGACATTCCATAGTATTTAAAGCTATATCCTATCCAGTAAAACCAAAGTAGTCCGATAAAAAAACCGCTGAAAAGTACGACCCTTTTTGGTGCATAAAGCAACGATGCTAAAGCTACAAGAGCAAAGAGCGAATCGCATAGCTTACATGTAAGGTCAAAATCGGCCAAATAGATAAAGGCACTAAAGCAAATCGCAGTAACAAGGGCAAAGGCAACATCTTTTAACAAAGGTAATTTGGGAGTTAAATATTTTTTCATGGCGCAATTATATCTCTCTTTAGGTTTAGATTTTGTATAATGGCGCAATTTTACGCTAAAGGTTATCTATGGAACTATTAAGCCAGTTACTCCCGTTTATATTTTTAATTGCGATCATGTATTTTGTGATCATTCGCCCTCAACAAAAAGAGGCAAAAGCTCGTAAAGAGATGATAGACTCTCTCGCAAAAGGTGACAAAATCATCACAGCAGGTGGACTTATTGTTGAGATTAAAAAAGTCGAAGAGAAGTTTTTGACTGTAGCAATCGATAAAGAAAATATAGCAAAATTGGTAAAAGACTCAGTATCAAGAAAGTTTGAGGATGAAATTTAATTATAGAATAGTTATATTTGCGATCTCAATAATTTTTGGAATCGCTTACTCGATACCATCGATTTTTCAAACGCAATGGGGTCCAAAAGTTACTTTAGGTCTTGACCTTCAAGGTGGATTACACTTACTTTTGGGTGTAAAAACTGATGAAGCAGTCGTTTCTCGTGTAAAATCTATCGCTTCTAGTGTGAAACATTACACAGAGCATAATGAGATACTTATAGATTCTTTAGGGGTAACAGCTAGCACGGTTGAGTTCTCTCTTTTAGACAAAGATGATGCAAAAAATATTGCAAAACTTTTTGTAGATATGAAAGGCGTTAAGGTTGATGTAAAAGGTCAAAATTATACATTAACACTAACACCAGAAGAGATTACAAAAACAAAAGAGCAAGCAGTTACACAAGCAATCGAGACGATACGTAATCGTCTTGATCAGTTTGGACTCTCAGAGCCAGTGGTGGCACGCCAAGGACAGGATAATATTCTTGTAGAACTTCCAGGAATTAAAACTCAAGAGGAGGAGCAACGTGCTCGTGAGTTGATCTCCCGTTCTGCAAAACTTGAACTGATGGCTATTGATGAGGGGCGTGCGGCTCGTGTTTCTACATTAACACCCCAAGATGCTCTCAATATGGGTGATGAGATTCTTCCAGATGCAGAGGCTGATGGGGTCAAACATCTCGTGCATGAGATCCCTATTTTAGATGGTGGAATGCTCACAGATGCAAGAGTTGAATTTGATAAAAACAATAAGCCTGTTATTAGTTTTACACTCAATTCTGAGGGTGCCCAAATCTTTGGAGATTTCACAGGGAAAAATGTAGGAAACCACCTTGCAATCGTACTTGACAAAAAGGTTTATTCTGCTCCAGTTATCAATGAACGTATTGGTGGCGGAAGCGGACAGATAAGCGGTAACTACACAATGGAAGGTGCGCAAGATTTAGCGATTGCATTGCGTTCAGGTGCACTCTTAGCACCTATTTATGTTATGGAAAAACGCTCTGTAGGACCGAGCTTGGGTGCAGATAGTATTCGTGCTTCTTTGCTTGCTCTTGTGAGCGGATTTGGATTAGTTGTCCTTTTTATGGTCTTCTATTATGGTTTAGCGGGCGTGATTGCAAATCTTGCGGTTGTTGTCAACCTCTTTATTATTTTGGCATTGATGTCGCTTATGGGAGCAACTCTGACGCTGCCGGGTATGGCGGGTATTGTTTTACACATTGGGCTCGCGGTGGATGCCAATATTATTATCAATGAAAGAATCCGTGAAGGGTTGCGTGCTGGTCTTCCAACACGTAGAGCGATTGCAGAGGGCTATTCAAAAGCGATGCGTGCGATTTTGGATTCCAATATTACCCAGTTGTTGGCATGTACGATTCTTTATGTATATGGTACAGGTGCAATCAAAGGGTTTGCGGTAACGCTCAGTATGGGGCTCTTGGCATCGATGTTGACTGCAATTGTATGTTCATACGGGATTTATGAGCTCTATATGAACCGCATTGAAGAGAGTAAAAACTACACATTGTGGTTTGGAATGTCACGAAGAAAGGAGGCGTAATAGCATGGAGTTATTTAAAGAAGATAAAGTCTATAACTTTTTAGGGAAGGGAAAAATATTTTTTGTTGCCTCTTTTATCCTTTTTTTCTTAGCGATTGCCATTGTTGCGACCAAAGGTTTTTCATTTGGTATCGATTTTACTGGTGGAAGCGTTGTCCAAGTAAAATATACGCAAACTGCTCCGATTGATAAAATTCGTGAAAGCCTCCAAAAAAGTAAACTGTTTGAACACGCAGTGGTTACTGAATTTGGGTCTGCGCAAGAGGTTGTGATTAAAACTCCTTCATCGACAGCGGGCGTGAACAACGATATCGGTGATATGACCAAAGAGATTTTAAAAGGGACGGGTGATTTTGAAATCCGTCGTGTTGATATGGTCGGGCCAAAAGTTGGAAGTGAACTCCGAGTTAAAGGCTTAACGGCCTTTTTGCTTACATTGATGGCGATTATGGCGACGGTGACATTTCGATATGAGTGGCGTTTTGCGTTAGCAGCGATTATCGCAATTATTCATGATATTGTTATTACGTTTGGATTTGTTTCCTATTTTGAGGTTGATTTTAACATAGAAAGTGTTGCAGCATTGCTAATGATTTTAGGATACTCTATCCATGATACTATCATCGTTTATGACCGTGTTCGTGAACATATCGAAGAATCCAAAGAGACAGATTTTGTCCAAATCATCAATGAAGCGGTCTCTCGTACTCAATCACGTACGACACTGACCTCTTTGACTGTCTTTTTTGTTGTATTGACACTCTTTGTTTTTGGTGGCGATATTATGTTGAGCTTTAGCTTTCCGATGTTGATCGGTGTGATCGTCGGAACATATAGCTCTATTTTTGTTGCGGCGCAACTGGTCGTTTGGACTGGATTTAGTGTTGATGATTATCGTCAAAGAATGGCTAAAAAAGTAAAAATGCGTGCTGAAAAAGAGAAGATGAGAGCTCAGTTTGAGGGTGGAATCGTCTGATATTTTTTCATTAAATTGAGAAGATACTGAAATATGAATAACTGTTAATTAGGAGATTTTTTTTGCAATACGCCCCATCCAATATAGAAACAAAATGGCAAAAGTTTTGGAGTGAAAACTCTAGCTTTGAGCCAAGCGATGATCTTACAAAAGAGAAAAAATATATTTTAAGCATGTTCCCATTTCCAAGTGGAAGACTTCATATGGGACATGTGCGTAACTACACTATTGGCGATGCTTTTGCACGCTACTACCGCCAACAAGGTTTTAATGTTCTTCATCCAATCGGATTTGACAGTTTTGGTATGCCCGCTGAAAATGCTGCAATCAAAAATGGGATTCATCCAAAAAAATGGACCTATGAAAATATCGATTATATGCGTGGAGAGCTTAAAACTCTTGGTCTCTCTTTTTCGCAAGAGCGTGACTTTGCTACAAGTGATCCCCTCTATACAAAGTTTGAGCAGGGCTTTATCATTGATATGTTCGAAAAAGGGCTTTTGTACCGTAAAAAAGGGTTTTTAAACTGGTGTCCACATGATCAAACTGTTCTTGCAAATGAACAGGTGATTGATGGGTGTTGTTGGAGATGTGATACAGAAGTTGTAAAAAAAGAGATGTATCAGTATTATTTGCGCATTTCAGATTATGCAGACGAGCTTTTAGATGATTTAAAACTCTTGGAAAATGGCTGGCCAAAGCAGGTTTTAACGATGCAGGAAAACTGGATCGGTAAATCAACAGGCTTGGAGTTTGACCTTTATCTTGATGATGCAAGTAAAGAAAAACTTGGCGGAAATTTTGAAAAGTTTGATGTTTTTACAACTCGCCCAGATACTATCTATGGTGTAAGTTACACAGCACTTGCGCCTGAACATGAGATTGTAAGCTATATGCTTGAGAATAATCTTCTTGATGAAGAGACAACTGCGCTCATTCGTCATATGAAAAACTCAAACAATATCGACCGTCAAAAAGAGAAACAAGGTGTTGCACTTGGCTTACATGTAAAGCATCCACTAACTGGAAAATTAGTTCCTGTATGGATCGCTAACTTTGTTTTGATGGATTATGGAAGTGGTGCTGTTATGGCGGTTCCGGCTCATGATGATAGAGATTATGAGTTTGCAAAAAAATATGATCTCCCTATTCACTCAGTTATCAAACCACTTGAAGGTGAGCTCCCAACTGCTTGTGCTTTTACAGAAACGGGCGTGTTATTTAACTCAGAGTCATTTGATGGCATCGCTTCTCATGATGCAAAACAAAAAGTGATGGATCATTTTGAAGCAGAAAATATCGGTAAAAAAGTGATCAATTTCCGTCTCAAAGATTGGGGAATATCACGCCAAAGATATTGGGGTGCGCCGATTCCTTTGATTCACTGTGAAAAATGTGGCACGGTGAGTGAGAAAAAAGAGAACCTGCCTATCACCTTACCTGAGGATGTAGAGTTCACAGGCGAAGGAAATCCTATCGCCAACCATCCAACTTGGAAAGAGTGTAAATGTCCTCAGTGTGGCGGCGATGCAACTCGTGAGACCGACACGATGGATACTTTTGTCGAATCTTCATGGTACTTTTTACGCTACACCGCTTCAAAAGCGACATGGAATGAGAAGGGCTTTGATAAGAAAGAGGTCGATTACTGGATGAATGTCGATCATTACATCGGTGGAATTGAGCACGCGATATTGCACCTTTTATATGCAAGATTTTTCACAAAAGTGCTTCGTGACTTGGGCTACATTGATAACACTGAACCATTTGAAAAACTATTGACACAGGGCATGGTACTTAAAGATGGTGCGAAAATGAGCAAATCAAAAGGCAATACGGTCGATCCTGATGCACTTATTGAGAAATATGGCGCAGATACGGCAAGACTTTTCATCCTTTTTGCTGCACCTCCAACGCAAGAGTTAGAGTGGAATGATAGTGCCGTTGAGGGAGCGTTTCGATTTTTAAAACGCTTTTATGACCGCAGTGTCAATGTCAAAACTTGCCAGACTTTGCCACTTATCAATCATAGCTCTTTGAGCAAAGAGGAAAAGTTTGCACGTAAAAAAGTGTATGAAGCACTCCAAAGAGCAGATGAAGTGTATCAAGAGCGCTATACGTTTAACACAATGATTGCTGGTGTTATGGAAGCTCTTAATGCCTTGGGTGCACAAGAAAATAAAGATGTTTGGAGTGAAGGATACTGGATATTACTTTCCATCATGGAACCAGTTGTACCGCATATCTGTTGGGAACTAAGCCAAAAACTCTTTACATGTAAGAACCTTGGCGCTCAAAAGATACTCAGCGAAGTGTTTGAAGTAGAGAGTATCAATATGGGTGTTTCTGTAAATGGAAAAAAACGCGCCGAGATCGAAGTAGGCGTTAGCGATACAAATGAAACTATTTTAGCTCTTGCCAAAGAGAGCATTGCAAAATGGATCGAAGATAAAGAGATCGTAAAAGAGATCGTGATTCCAAATAAACTTGTAAATATTGTAATCAAAGGTTAGATGATGAAGCATGTAAGGAGTATCTCTCTTTTTGTTATTTTAGCCTTACATGTAAGCTTTTTAACTGGCTGTGGTTACCAGCCAAGCTCAAAATTTGCACGTGGAGTTGTTGGGGATAAGGTGAGTACACAAATCATTATCTCCGCTATCGATCCGCAAAATAGTGTTTTGATAAAAGATGCAGTTGATGCTGCTGTGATCAAAAGCTTTCAGACCTCTTTAAGTGATAGAGCCCACTCTACAACACATCTTATTATTACGCTCAAAAGTGTAAGTTATACGCCTTTGCAGTATGATGTTAATGGTTACGTAACAGGATATAGAACCCTTGTTTATCTTAAGATATCAAGCGAACATGAGGGGATTGTAAAACAATATGATGTTGAGGGAAATTATGATTTTTCTATCGAAGCAAATGCTATAATATCCGATCAAATCCGTTTTGAAGCGATAAAAAATGGTGCTGCTAAGGCGATATCATCATTTGTGGCAAAACTCTCTGCGCAGGGAGCTAGGACAACAAAAGGCTAAAGTGTGACGATTAACCAAATTATAAAAAAAGCCCTTGAGAGACTTAAGGATGAGAATAAGCTTATTACTCCAGAGGCATACGGTGAGGCTTTTTGTAAAGAGGCGAAACGTGCAGGAATGCTTGTTGAAGAGTGTAATCCAGTAGAGCGCTATATCAATACGCTCAACAAAGAGTTCCAGCTTGAACTCAAACAATACCGCTTAAAAACCGCACAAGAGCTTATGCGCTATCTCATCTCAAAACTCAATCGAATGAATCCAACAAATTGTGCAGAACTTTTAGCAGAAAATCAACTTTTAATGAAACGAATTTTAGAATCAGTTGAGCTCTTTGGAAATAAAGAAGCATGTGAACTCGCCAAAAAAAGTATCGATCTCTTAAGTATATCAAATGCATCAAAAGAGCAGTATATAACGTATCGTCAAGCATGGATGAACTTCATCACTAACTATGATACCACGCATGTAAAAGCTCAAAATAAAACCGCAAACTCCCATGAGAATGATTTTAAAAGCATTATAAAAGAGGGAAATTTAAGACAGATTGCTGCCATTATCATAGCCTCTCTTGTTCCTTCAATTGCTTCAAATATAAATGAAAAGATCATAAAGATAAGTAATACTCTAAGAAAAAATCCAGAAATACTTACAATGGATTCGATAGAAAAAGAGATTAAAGCGGCTATAAAATTGCGTATCGCCCTTGATAAAAATGCTCTTAAAGAGATGATCCTATCTCTTGATAGTGTGCTTGGGAAACTCTCTGTTGGGCTTATCGCTATGATAGAAAAATCAGATAATTCAAATGCAGAGATTAAAGATATAAAAAGAGATTTAGAGGATCTCAATAAACAAACTGATCTTGATTTTAAAACGGCGCATAATAAACTCTATTCTATTGCCATATCACTTGAAGAAAATACGGCACTTTTAAGTAAAGATCTCAAAGCGCATGATCACGAAGTGAAATTTTTGGCAAAAAAAATTGAGATCTTAGAAAAAGAGCTTGAAGATGCGAAAAAAAATTCCAATGAAGATTTTTTGACAAAACTTTTCAACAGAAGAGCCTTAGAAGATTATTTGGATATCAAAGAGAGTGAGTATCTGCGTTATGAGAGAGACTATAGCATTGTAATGTTTGACATAGATTATTTCAAACAAGTGAATGATACTTTTGGACATGAAGCGGGTGATGCTGTTTTATCTGCTTTTGGTGCGATTTTGAAAAAAGAGTGTCGAACAGTTGATATTGTTGGGCGCTATGGCGGAGAGGAGTTTTTGGCTATTTTAGGTGAAACAGATTTAGAAGGTGCTCTTATTTTCGCTCAAAAAGTGTGCAAGCACGTAGGAGAAGCAAAATTTATGTACCAAAATCAACGAATCAAAGTAACAGTGAGTGCTGGAGTGAGTGTACGATCAAAATTTCCATCAAAAAAAGCAACCCTCAATTTTGCAGATGAAAAGCTCTACCTTGCAAAACAAAATGGTAGAAATAAAGTAGAATCTTGAATATTTCAATACTAAGTGATTTTTTAGAGCTAAAACCGCTTTACTATGATGAGATCGATTATGAGAGAATGCCAAGAGTCTATCAAAAGATACAATCCTCTCTTAGTCGAGCAAAAATCATACATATTATCGGTACAAATGGCAAGGGCACAACAGGTCGATTTTTAGCAACTGCGCTTTTAAAAAAAGGGTACAAAGTAGGTCATTACACTTCGCCTCATATCCTAAAGTTTAACGAACGCATCTGGCTTAGTGGTAGAGATGTCACAGATGAAGTTTTGCAAAATGCTCATGAAAAACTGCTCTTTTTACTCTCTCAAAAAGATGCTGATTCTTTGAGTTATTTTGAGTACACGACACTTTTGGCGATGATCGTGTATGAGGAGTGTGATTATATAGTCCTTGAAGCAGGACTTGGAGGCGAGCATGATGCAACCGCAGTATTTGCTAAAGAGCTTACACTATTTACTCCTATAGGTTTTGATCATACTGCATTTTTAGGGGATGAGTTAGAGAGTATCGCCACAACCAAGCTCAATGCGATGCAAAAAAATGCAATTATCGGCTTGCAAAAGTTTGAAGAAGTCTATGCAATCGCCGAAAAAATAGCTCTAAACAAAGGCGCAAAACTCTCATATTTAAAAGATCAGCAGAGTACATTTTGGGCAAAAATATCTGCTTTTAGTGATGCTATCCATTTGCCGCAATATTTGAGTGAAAATCTTGCTTTAGCAGTTTTGGCTGTAAAAGAGCTTGGACTTGAAGTGAAGATGGATGATTTTAAAGATGCAAGGCTCTTTGGCAGACTCACCCAAATAGCACCCAATATCATCTTAGACGTAGGACACAATCCCTTAGCTGCAAAAGCGATAGTCAAAGCGCTTGATGGTCAAAAGTTTACA
Source organism: uncultured Campylobacterales bacterium (assembly GCA_903892995.1). Taxonomy (GTDB): domain Bacteria; phylum Campylobacterota; class Campylobacteria; order Campylobacterales; family Sulfurimonadaceae; genus Hydrocurvibacter. Next base: position 18,466 of record CAITKP010000041.1, on the reverse strand, counting down.
CTTATTTATAATAGCTACAAAGATAAAGATTTCAGTGAGATATTAGCCATTTTAAAACCCATAATTACTGAGATTGAGATTTTACATGTAGAGGATTTACGCATCGCTCCAAAAGAGCTTTTGCAAAACGCTATCGCCAAACTCTCTTTCACATATGAAGTGCCCATTGGGTATAAGGATTTTCAAGCAATAGATGAGAGTAAAAACTACCTTGTTTTTGGCTCCTTTAGTGTGGCTGAAACATTTTTAAAGCAGTGGCGAAACTCCTAAAACTAAGAGAGTTATGCTAAAATTTCGCCACTTTTTCGGCTATTTTTAAACCCAATAGGATCATTTTTTGTCACAAACACGCTTCTTTGAATACCTCAAAACCAATAAAAAACCTGCATTAGACCTGCTTATAGTTCAAGATGCCAAAGAGGCTGCATCACTCGCTGATGTCGCAAAGTTTTTTGAACTTGATCATATAGTTTTTCCCGATTTTCGCGCACGTTTCAAAGATGATCTTCGCCCTTTTAAAGAGGAGCTTTTTGAGCTTTTTGCCTCGCTTCGCAGTTACCATCAAGCGCAAAAAAAACCGCTTATCATCTCCCCTTTAAAAACACTGCTTTTTTCTTTACCAAAACCAGAAGTTTTACAATCAATTAGCATTGAGTTTGGCGGGATTTTAGAGCTAAAATCCTTTAAAGAGCAGATGTTTTGTTGGGGGTATGAGTTTGTTGACATCGTCCAGATGGAGGGAGAGATCTCCTTTCGTGGCGATATTATCGATATTTTTGTACCATCCATGCCAAATCCGATTCGTGTTTCACTCTTTGACAATGAGATAGAACAGATCAAAGAGTTTGAGCTTGAAACACAAAGAACTCTTGGCGAAGAGTTAGAGAGTTTTACCATTACAGCGGCATTTTACTCTTTAGATGAAGCGCGTTTTGAAGAGTTGCAAGAGAAGATAAAAAATAGCGATTCAGACAGTTTTGTCAAAGACCTTGCCTCTTTGGGATTTTGGCATTTAGATGATTTGGCAGATAACTTTTTAGAGGGAAAAAAAGCTCTTTTTATTTCAAAGATGCAAAACACGCTTGATGAGGCTTTTGGACTCAGCGATCCGCAAATCTCAAGGGAGTTTTTTAACCTTGATATCATCCAAGAGGAGCAGCGTTTTCACTCGCTTGTCGTGACTGATGCAAAAGCGATTTTAGAGGTTCACAAGCGTAAAAAGATAACTCTCATCGCATCTAATGAAGCACAAATAAAACAAAGTGCGCTCTTTGAACTTCAAAATATCAAAGTCGTTTATAGCCCAATCATCTTAAATGTTATCGGTGAAGAGGAGCTGATCCTTTCACTCAACAAACCAGAGAAAAAACGCCGCCGCCGTAAAACTTCTATCCTGCTTGATGATCTAAAAACAGGCGATTATGTCGTGCATGAAGATTATGGCGTTGGCATCTTTGAAGCGATAGAGCAGATGGAGATTTTAGGCGGGGTGAAAGATTTTATCGTTATCCGCTACATCGGCGATGATAAGGTGCTTTTACCTGTTGAAAATCTTGATTATATCGATCGCTATATCGCAGGTGGTGGCTCGCTTCCCGTTTTAGATAGACTTGGTAAAGGGAGTTTTGCAAAACTCAAAGAGAGTGTCAAAACCAAACTCTTTGAGATCGCTTCCTCTATTGTAAATACCGCAGCAGCGCGCGCACTTATCAAAGCGCCTCGCATTGAAGTGGCAAAAAAAGTGATGCAAGAGTTTCAAAGTTCGGCTGGATTTGATTATACGGATGATCAAAAGCAATCCATCGCTGAGATTTTAAGTGAAATATCTCATGGGCATATAATGGATAAACTCCTCAGCGGTGATGTCGGCTTTGGAAAAACAGAGGTCGCGATGAACGCGATTTACGCTACATGTAAAGCTGGATTTCAAAGTGCGCTTATCGTTCCTACAACACTTTTGAGTTCTCAGCACTATAAATCTTTGGAAAAACGCTTTGCTGATATGGGTGTGAGAGTGGCGAAACTTGACCGTTTCATAAGTGCAAAAGAGAGAAAAAATATCGAGATCGCCCTCAAAGAGGGAATTATCGATGTTGTCGTTGGAACTCACGCGATTTTTGGAGTGAGTTTTGCAAAACTTGGACTTGTGATCGTTGATGAGGAACACAAGTTCGGTGTGAAGCAAAAAGAAAAAATCAAAGAGCTTTACAACAATATCCATATGCTCTCCATGTCAGCGACTCCAATCCCTCGTTCACTCAACCAAGCCCTAAGCTCCATAAAAACTATGAGCACGCTTCAAACCCCTCCAGTTGAGCGTCAAGGTGTGAGAACTTTTGTCAAAAGCTACGATGAAAAACTTATCAAAGAGGTGATACTACGAGAGCTTCGACGTGGCGGGCAGGTGTTTTATGTGCATAATTCCATCGATCATATGCCGATCAAATATGGCGAACTCAAAGCGATACTGCCAGAGCTGAGAATGGTGATGTTACACTCCCAAGTGAGTGCAGCCGATACAGAAAAAGAGCTTTTAAAGTTTGAAAATCGTGAATATGATCTTATGATCGCAACCTCTATTATCGAGTCAGGTATCCACATGCCATCGGTCAATACGATGATAATCGATGGAGCAGACAGGTTTGGTATCGCTGATTTGCACCAACTGCGCGGGCGTGTTGGACGTTCAAACGTAGAGGGTTTTGCGTACTTCATAGTCGAAGATAAAGATGCCATCACTGATGAAGCCAAAAAGCGTCTTGTCGCACTCGAGTCAAACTCATTTTTGGGAAGCGGTTCGGTGCTTGCATACCATGACTTAGAGATTCGAGGTGGCGGAAATCTCGTGGGTGACGCACAAAGCGGGCATATCAAAAACATCGGGTATTCGCTTTATCTCAGAATGCTTGAAGATGCCATTAAGGAACTCAGCAACAAAGTCGAAGAGAAAAAAGCAAAAGTCGATATCAAACTGGCTATCAGTGCTTACATCTCCGATATGGTCGTGAGTGAAGATAGGCTCAGGCTTGATCTGTATCGCCGTCTCTCACAAGCAGAAGATGTGACAGAGATTTATGAGATAGAAGAAGAAACAGTAGATCGTTTTGGAGCACTCGATGAGGTGACAAAACAGTTTTTTGAGTTAATGGTCATTAAACTTTTAAGCCTTGGTAAGAAGATAAAAACGGTTACTTCCTATGCACAAAACATCACGTTTGTCTATCAAAACGATTCCAAAGAGACCATCAGTGCGCCAAGTAAAGATGATGATGACATCGTAAAAGCGACACTTTTTTATCTTCGCAATTCAAAACCAAAGGTCTTATAAAATGAAAATAGCTTTTATCGGAGATATCGTCGGTCGCCCAGGACGGGTGATGATAGCAGAGCATCTTAAAAAACTTCGCGCAGAGTATGGGATTGATTTTGTTGTTGCAAATTATGAAAACGCTTCACACGGTTTTGGTTTGACGAAAAAAAATGCCGAGGAGCTTTTTAAGTCTGGCGTGGATGTGATGACTGGAGGAAACCACACGTTTGACAAAAAAGAGATCATCGATCTTTTTGATGTGATGGAGATTTTACGCCCACACAATTATCCATCAAGTGTCGCTGGAACTGGGATGAAAATCTATGATGTCGGCAATGAGAAACTCGCTGTTTTAAATATCATGGGACACTATGGAATGCCCTATGTCAACAACGCATTTGTTTGTGCGGATGAGAGTGTAAATGCCTTACATGTAAAGAGTATTAAAAATATATTTGTAGATTTTCACGCAGAAGCGACGAGTGAAAAACGTGCGATGATGATGCTGCTTGAGGGCAAAGTTAGCGCGATATGCGGCACACATACCCATGTCAGTAGTGATGATTTGCAAATCTCTAAAGGGACGGGATATCTCAGCGATATAGGTCTCACAGGATGCCGTGATAATGTCATAGGAATGGATAAAAAAGTTCCGCTTGAAGCTTTTTTTAGCGGTATTAAAGGGCATTTTGATATTCCAAAAAGCTGTAAAAAGATACTTCAAATGGTTGTTTATGAGCTTCATGATGGAAAATGCGAAGATGCATTTAAAATTAAGATGTTTGATAATGGAGAGAAGATTGTTACAAAAGCGTGGATCGAGAAGTAGGGCAAATAAAAGAGCGATTAGGCTCTTTTAAGGTCGCTTAAAAAGCTTTCCATATCATATTTGATACGGAACTCTGGTGTCATTATATGGATCAAAATATCGCCTAAATCAGCCACGATCCAGTCACTGCTCTCATCTATATAGAGAAATTTTTCCTCACGTTTGAGATCTTTTTTGAGGTGTTCCAAGAGCGCTTCTGTATGGCGTTGCCCAAGTGATGATGCAAGCACAACATAATCTACAAAATAATCTTTTCCTCTAAGATCAAAAATCTCTATCGCCTCAGCTTTGTGTGTATCTAAAACATTAGATATTCTTTCTAGTCTTTTTTCCAATTGTTAAGTCCTCAATTCTTTATAAAATTTTTCTATTTCATCCGCTACACAAGCGGGTAAAAACTCTTTTTTTAACTCTTTTCTTAAGTAGGTCGAACTGATAGGTTCGCTTACATGTAAGCAAAGAAACTCTGATGGAATCTGCTCACCATCTCTTGATGCAACTACAAATGTAACTAAAGTGCGCAGCTCTTCATAACCATACCATCTATCAAGGGTTTTGACATTGTCAGCACCGATGACGAGATAGATCTTTTGAGAGCTTTCTAGTAAATGACGGACTGTTTGAAGAGTCGGTACTTTTTGCTTACATGTAAGCTCAAAATCATCTATTTTCACATTTTTGTATGAAGAAAATATTTTTTGCAACCATTGAAAACGAAGCGAGCCTGATGCATAGACTTTCGATTTAAAAGGGTTGAGATAAGCAGGCATTACTACAACTTCATCAACATCCAAGGTCGATAAAATGGCATCAACAACAGCTTTATGACCTAGATGAGGCGGATCAAAAGAACCACCAAAAAGAGCAATAGTTTTCATTTAATCCAAATTATAGCAAGAATTTGCTAAAATAACCCAATTTTTAACGCTTATACAGTAAGGAATAGATATGTCACTAAAGATAGCAATTAATGGATTTGGACGTATTGGACGTTGTGTGACTCGTATCGCTTCACAAAGAGATGATGTCGAGATCGTTGCCATTAACGATACGGCATCTCTTGATATGATGGTATATCTTTTAAATAATGACTCAGTTCATGGAAATTTTGGAGAAGATGTCGAAGTTTTAGAAGATAATTATCTGCAAATCGGTAAGAATAAAGTAAAAGTTTTTTGTGATAGGGATCCAAAAAATCTTGACTTTGCTTCATGTGGTGCAGATATTGTTTTAGAGTGTACGGGTGTGTTTTTAACGCAAGAAACGGCACAGATTCATATCAATAAAGGGATTGAAAAAGTGCTTTTTTCAGCTCCTGCAAACGATAAAGAAACACCAACTTTTGTTATGGGTGTCAATGAAAAACTTTATGATGGACAGCGCATCGTTTCAAACGCTTCATGTACAACAAACTGTCTTGGACCTGTTGCAAAAGTGCTTGATGACGCATTTAAAATCGAAAAAGGTTTGATGACAACTATCCATTCATACACAAACGATCAAAATATTTTAGATGTCAAACACAACAAAGACAAACGCCGTGCACGCGCAGGTGCTGTAAATATGATCCCAACAACGACGGGTGCTGCAAAAGCGATCGGTCTTGTTTTACCTCAGTTGATTGGCAAACTTCATGGACAAAGTGTCCGTGTACCAACTCCTGATGTCTCAATGGTGGACTTAAATGTGCTTGTAGGACGTGACACTTCAAAAGAGGAGATTAGCGCGCTTTTCAAAGCAAAAGCAGCGAGTGATCTTAAAGGTCTGCTTCTTGTAGATGAGCAGATGCGTGTTTCTCAGGATTTTGTAGGTTCACAATACAGTGCAATCGTAGCAGACGACCTTACTCAGGTTATCGGTGGCAATATGGTAAAAATAATGGCTTGGTACGATAACGAGTGGGGATACTCATCTCGCCTTATCGATATGGCACTTCACATCAGCAAATAAAAGGACGGTTAAATGCAGTTATACAATATAAAAGATTTAGAATTAAAAAATAAAAAAGTTTTTATCCGTTGTGATTTTAACGTTCCAACAGATGAGTACAACAATATCACAGATGACCGCCGTATTCGCTCTGCGATCTCTACTATCAACTACTGTCTCGATCAAGAGTGTTCTGTCATACTTGCATCACATTTTGGTCGTCCAGATGGTGCGATCGATATGAAATACTCTTTAGCTCCAGTACAAAGACGTTTGCAACTTCTCTTAAAAAGAGATGTGAAACTCTCTAAAGATGTGATCGGTGAAGATGCTACGAAAAAAGCAAATGAGCTACAAAATGGAGAGGTTTTACTTCTTGAAAACCTCCGTTTTGAAGCGGGTGAAACAAAAAACTCTCAAGAGCTTTCAGAAAAACTAGCTTCAATGGCAGATATCTATATCAATGATGCTTTTGGAGTTTCTCATCGTGCACACGCTTCTGTTGAGGGAATCACGCACTTTTTTGATGAAAACTCTAAAGCAGCAGGTTTTTTACTACAAAAAGAGATCCAATTTTTTGCAACACTTATGAAAAAACCAGCACGTCCATTTGTGGCAATCGTTGGAGGAAGTAAAGTTTCTGGAAAACTTGAAGCTCTTGTAAACCTTCTCCCAAAAGTAGATAAAATCATCATCGGCGGTGGTATGGCATTTACTTTTCTCAAAAAGCTTGGTTACGATATTGGAGCTTCTCTTGTTGAGGATGATCTTCTTGATGAAGCGGGTCGCATCATGGAACAAGCAAGAAAGCTTGGCGTGAAGTTTTACCTTCCAGTAGATGTTATAGCAGCAGAAAAGTTTGATGCAGAGGCTGTAAGTAAAGCAGTAACTGTTCAAGAGATACCAGATGGTTGGATGGGTCTTGATATCGGGCCTGCAACGGTCAGACTCTACCGCGAAGTGCTTAACAACGTGCAAACTGTTCTTTGGAATGGACCAATGGGCGTTTATGAGATGGAGCGTTTTTCTCGCGGTTCTACAAAAATCGCTCATTATGTAGCAGACTCTTACGCAACAACAGTTGTTGGCGGTGGCGATACAGCTGACTTGGTACAACGTATCGGGCTTGATGAAGAGATGACTTTTATGTCAACAGGTGGTGGCGCATCACTTGAACTTTTAGAAGGTAAAACGCTTCCAGGCGTAGAACCTTTGGTAAAATCGGCGGATGACGAATGATCATTGCAGCAAACTTCAAGACAAATCTAACACGTTATCAAACAAGAGAATATTTCACAGCCCTAGAGAGATTTATTCACGATAACGGGCTAAGTCAAGAAGTCCTTGTATTTCCAGCAATGTCATCTCTTTACTCACACAGTGGCAAAGCTATCATGGGTGTACAAAATGCGTATCCAGCTGTAAATGGAGCGTTTACAGGGGAGATCGGATGCGAACAGCTTAATGAGTTTGGTATCAAAACTATTCTCATCGGACACAGTGAACGCCGCCATGTTTTGGGTGAGACTCAAGAGTTTATCGCTGCAAAATATGAGTTTTACAAAAACTTAGGCTACAAGATCATCTACTGCATCGGCGAACCTTTACATGTAAGAGAAAGTGGCGAAGAGAAGATGCTTGAGTATCTAAGAGCTCAGCTTGTTGGTATCGACACTGCTTATGAAAATCTCGTTATAGCGTATGAACCAGTTTGGGCGATAGGCACAGGGCTTACGCCGACGCTTGAAGAAATAGAAAAACTCCATACGATTTTAAGCCTTACATGTAAGACTAAAATCCTTTATGGCGGAAGTGTAAAAGCTGACAATGCAAAAGAGATCTTAGCACTAGAGAATGTTGATGGTATCTTGGTGGGAAGCGGGGCTTTAAAAGTGAACGATTTTTGCTCTATGATATCAGACGCACAAAAATTAAATAAATAAAATAAAGGAACAACAGATGGTAATGAAGGGTAAAAAAGGTCTAATAGTAGGACTTGCAAATGATAAATCAATCGCATACGGAATCGCAAAAGCGTGTAAAGAGCAGGGTGCAGAACTAGCATTTACTTATCTAAATGATGCACTAAAAAAACGTGTTGAACCAATCGCAGCAGAGTTTGGAAGCGATAAAGTATATGAACTAGATGTTGGCAATGAAGAGCATATGGCACGCATCGCATCTTTAGTAGAAGCGGATTTTGGTAAGATTGATTTTCTTGTTCACTCAGTTGCATTTGCTCCAAAAGAGGCTTTGACTGAACCATTTATGAAAACAACAAAAGAGGCTTTTGATATCGCTCTCAATGTTTCTGTTTACTCACTTATCGATCTTACAAACCGTTTAGAATCAGTTCTCGCAGATGATGCATCGATTTTGACTTTGAGCTACCTTGGTGGACCAAAATATGTTGTAAACTACAATGTTATGGGTGTTGCAAAAGCAGCTCTTGAAGCATCTGTACGTTATATGGCAGTTGAACTAGGTGAAAAAGGACAACGTGTAAATGCGATCTCAGCAGGTCCTATCCGCACATTGGCAGCAGCTGGCATCGGCGATTTTAAACAAATTTTGACTTGGAATGAAACAAACGCTCCACTCAAAAGAAATGTGACAACTGACCAAGTAGGAAACTCTGCTATGTACTTACTAAGTGACCTCGCAAGCGGTGTAACTGGAGAAGTTCACTACGTTGACAGCGGATACAACGTCATGGGAATGGCAGCCGCAACAAAAGACGCAGACGGAAAAACAGTCCTTTGCTGGGATGTAAAAGAGTAAAAAACACTTCTGATCCTGAACTTGTTTCAGGATCTAAAACAATTCAATTCCTTCACCTAAATTGACACAAATTTTCTCTTTATGATATACTTCGGATAAACATTTAACAAAGGATATATTATGACAGCTACTATATCAAATTGGGGAAATTCGCAAGGTTTACGATTTCCAAAAGATATCATGCGTGAGCTTCATCTTTCAATCGGAGATAAAGTTAATATTTCTATAGAAAATCAAAAAATAATCCTTGAGCCTATCAAAACAAAAAAATATATTTATAATATTAATGATCTTGTGAAACAAATTCCAAATGACTACTCTTCAACTGAAATATTTAGTGCCAAAGCGGGTTTAGAAGAATGGTAAGTTATATTCCATCTCAAGGCGACATTGTCACGTTAAACTTTGATCCACAAAGCGGACATGAGCAAAAAGGAAGGCGACCAGCCATCATCATAAGCAATCAGGTTTTCAACAAACATTTAGGTTTGGCTTTTGCTTGTCCTATCACAAATACCAAGAGAGATTTTCCTTTTCATATAAAAGTAAGTAGTGAGAATATAACGGGCTACATCATGGCAGAACAGATGAAGTCTATTGATTATAATGCAAGAAATGTGAAGTTCATAGAAAAAGCAGATGAAGAAACCTTCAATAAAATTATTGGTATTATCGAGAGTATTATCAATTGACATTCAATATCAAGTTTATTAAACTTTATATTGATGGCAGAATAGACGAACTATTTTGGTCAGGTAGTATTATAATTATATCGTTGATGATTCTTTTTGCATTAATTGCAAGGTCAATGCACAAAAATATCGAAAAATTGGAGGATTTATAAGATGGCTACTTATATGATTATTTTTTTAGCACTAGCTTTAATCGTAACACTGTCGTACGGAGCATACGAGCTCATAAGAGAATAGGATCAAATTCAGTTTACTTCCCAGTCACAGGAAGTATACTCAATAAATATCCCCTCTGTTATCACCTTTTTCCATGTAAATGATAAGATCTTCATCTTCAACATCAAAAATAAATCTATAATTTCCAACCCGCAATCTAAACCCAATGCTTTCTTTCATCTTTTTTAAGTCTAAGTGATTATTAGAAGGATAAGGATTTAGTTGCAAAAGTTCAAATTTTTCTTTGATTCTCTTTTTATCTTCAGGATTTCGACTGCTAATGAACTTAATGACTCTTTTGTGAAGCACTATCTTATACATAAATCAATTCCAATCTACATCATTGAAACTACCATAATTTTCAGGATGCTTTTTTCTCTCTTCTCTACATGTAAGGATGTATTCATAATCATCGTTAGATAAAGGCTCAATATCTAAGCCATGTTCACTAACTTTACCGATTATACGAACATCTGATTTTAAGTGATCAAGCAGATACATTATCTTATCAAGTGCTGAATCTTTTACATCGATTGTTAATTGCATTTCAAACCTTTACTTAATATTTTAAAATTATATCACTCACTTCCCAATCACAGGCATTTTGTTCAGTTGTTCTACATTTGATGGTTCAGTTGAAGCTGGTTTGTTTTTGCTGTAAGCTACGGCTTTGTCCACGTACTCTTGTAGAGTGAAGTTTCTGCTCTCATTTGCATCCACTTTTTTTATCTTCTCATCTTTTTGTACTGTTGGCGTCCAGTCGGTTTCAAGCCACTTATCTAATGACTTTTGCATCGTTCCATCATTTCTGTTTTGGTTGATAGGTGAGACTTTATTGAGCGCCTCATTTTTTGTCGCAGAGACACTTTCCTCTTTTTTTGTACTCTCTTTAGAGTTTAAATGTTTATCTGCCAAATCCTGCAAAGTGTGTCCACTACATCCGCTTAGTGTTAGTGTTACAAATGTAAACAACCCAATACTCCCTAATACACGCATTTTCACTCCTATAAACTTAAAGTAATTTGAAACATTATACAAGTATAGCAAAAAAATACTGTTATCGTATAATAGAACCTACTTTATGTGATATCAGTGTGATAAAACCCCTGAAATTGGGCGATTCATAAATAATAACAACAAGTTTTAATTACAGAAATTTTTAAGAAATGTGTGCTACAATGGTCTCGACAAAATTTTAACAATGGGTCGAAAACCTATTTAAGGAGAATGAATGAAATTAGTAAAAATGAGTCTAGCGGCAGCTGTATTAGTAGGTGCATCTGCATTCGCTGTTGACAATGTAAAAGTAAGTGGTGATGCTCAAGTTATGTATAGCACGAGTGATGCAGGAACTGGAACACTTTTTGATAAAGAAGCTTCAGCAGCTGATGCTGGTTTAAACTTAAATGTATCTGCAGACCTTGCAAAAAATAGTGTAGTGTCTGTAAGTGCAGGTGCTGGTTATACAGTTCTTTCAACTTTAGGTCTTGAAAACAATATGGTAAGTAATGTATGGGGTGCAGCACATACTGCAAGTATTAATCAAGGTAATGGTTATGTGAATGCAGCTCACAACGGTGCAAAAGTTGAAAATGCAAATTGGATGAATGAAGCATGGGTTGCTGTGTCTTTAAATGCTCTTTCAAAATCAACTGTTAAAGTTGGTCGTATGGAACTAGATACTCCACTTGCATTTACTGAAAAATGGTCTATCGAGAAAAATACATTTGAAGCAGCAGTACTTATCAACCAAGATCTTCCAGATACAACTTTAGTAGCTGCGTATGTTGGTAATGGAAATGGTACGGAAACATTTGGTACTACTGCAGGAGTAAATAACTTTAATCCTCATGGTGGTACTAATGCAAATGGACAGAGTAATGTTCAAATTTTAGGCTTAGCAGTGGGTCCAGTTGTAAATGCAAATGGTAACTTTACAACTTACGGTACTGATGGTGCATACGCAGCTGGTATCATCAACAACTCTTTCAAACCTTTAACTGCGCAAGCATGGTACTATGATGTTTCTAGACTTGCTCAAGCTTACTGGTTACAAGCTGATTTAGATGCAGCTAAGCTTGGTCTTGCTGGTGTAACTGCAGGTGCACAATATTCAGCTGTTAAAGTAGATGCTACAGGAACTAAAGAAGACAATGTTTATGCATTAATGTTAGGTTACTCTATGAAAGATGTATTTGCTGCAAAAGTTTCTTATTCAGCTGTAAATGACAATGGTTCATTAGGATATGCTGGTCTAAATACTGCAACTTCTTCTGCAACTGCTCAGTCAAAACTTTACACTGAAGCATGGTGGAACTATGGTCAAGTTACTAAATCTGGAGCAAAATCTTACAACGTAACTGTAACTTCTCCAGTCGCTGGTTTATTTGATGCTGCAATTGCTGTAACATCAGTAGATCAAAAAGCTTCAGCTGCTAAAGATATGACAGAAATCGCTGTAACAGCTACTAAAAAATTCGGACCACTTGATGCTACTTTAGCATATGTAAGTACTGATTTTAGCAAAGCTGATACAGCTACTCTAAAAGACTCTAACATGGTTCAAGCATACTTAAAACTAAACTTCTAATACAAGCTTAGAGTTAAGCCCCTTTCGCCCTCACGGGCGAATCCCTCCCATTTTATTTTCCCTTACACAAAAAAACCTTACATGCAAAGTGCCCTTTGGTATAAAGCAAAAATCAATTTTCAGTTTTTCTTTTTTATGATAGAATGGTATTATGAAATTCGAATGGAACACAGCAAAAGAAAAATCCAATATTAAAAAGCATAAAGTTTCGTTTGAACAAGCAGCATATGTGTTTAATGATATACATTCTCTTAGTCTCTATGATGATGAGCACTCAGAAGATGAAGATCGTTGGATATTACTTGGGAAATCTATAAATGAAATTATATTGGTTGTAGTGCATACTTTTAGAGGTAAAGATGGAATTGAGATCGTTAGAATAATTTCAGCAAGACATGCAACGAAAAATGAAGTAATAGTATATGAAGAAAGGTGTAAAAAATGAAAAAAGAGTATGATTTCACAAAAGCAGAACAAGGTAAATTTTATAGACCTTTAGAAGAGCTAGATATTCCAATATATTTAGACGATGAGATTAAAAGTTTTTTTATGAAAAAAATGAAAAATTCTGAGAAAAATTTTTCTCTAAATTCTATCATCAACTCATTACTAAAACAAGATATTGAGATTTCTAAAAAACTAGCGGTTTAGAATATGACATTAATAACAGTTGGGATAGTTTTAGCATTTATCTCGGTTTTGGCAGCCCTTGCGTATGGTGCATATCAGTTGAGTTTATAAACATCTCCGTAAACTCAGCTCTCACGGGCGAATCCCTCTCATCCGATTTCCCATTCACACTAAAACACCTTATACCCAAAGGATACTTTGCATGTAAGCATAAATCAATTTCAAGTTTTTCCTTTTTATGATAAAATGTTTTCATTATAGATGAAAGGTAAACTTATGCACTCATTAACAATAAATATAGAAAATGAACTCTTAGTTGATAAGGTTGTGTGGCTTTTAAGTCATTTCAAAAATGATGGATTAGAAATAGTGTCCAATGAAGAAATAGAAGATTTAAGACTTCTTAGTTCCACACGAAATGAGGAAACAATCTCATTTGACGAGTATATGAAAAATGAAAATAGATATTAGAAAAAGTGCAATTAAAGATTTAAAAAATATTAGTGAACCCTACAAAACAAATCTACATAAAAAAATTTTAGAATTAGCGATTTTTCCAAACGTAACAAATATAAAGAAATTAACAGAATTTGAACCAGCTTATAGAATGAGAGTTGGTGATTATAGGATATTGTTTGATGTCCTAGAAGATACAGTGATTATAGGTCGGGTACTTCATAGAAAAGATAGTTATAAATAGATAAATAATGTCTAGAACCCTTCACTCTCATGGGAGAGTTCCTCCATTTTCACTCATGACGTATCTATTTCTTCCGCTTGCTTTTGCTTCGTAAAGCATTTTATCCGCTTGCTTTATGATATCTTCCTCTTTGAGTGTTTCATTTGCCTTACATGTAAAGACTCCGATGGAGATAGTTAGATATATGCTCACTTTATTGCCAATATGTGGGATCTCTTGCTCTTGTAACTCTTTGCAGATTTTTGCTGCGAGTGATTCACTCTCTAGAGGATTTGTTTGGGTTAGTATCACACCAAACTCTTCACCGCCGAGTCTAAACACAAAATCACCTGGACGTTTTAAAATCCCTTTGAGCATTTTGGCTACATGTAAGAGTGCTTTGTCTCCCTCTATGTGCCCGTAAGTGTCGTTGTACTGTTTAAAATAATCCACATCAAGCATCATAAACGTGATCTGGTTTTGTGCTCTTATGGCTCGCTTGAGTTCTCTTTCTATCACTATATTGAAAAAGCGTCTATTGTGAAGGTGGGTGAGAGCATCGGTGTAAGAAGCATTTTCGAGTTTTTTGTTTGCGATTTGGAGTTGTTTGGAAACTGTTTCGAGTTGTGATTGATCTTTTTGAATACTTTTAAAGACACGCCATAAAATAAATAGCACTCCACCGCTTACAAAGCCTAAAATAAGCCCTAGTTGTATCTGTGTATCATGGTAGTTTTGTAAAAGTTCTTTTCGTTGGAACTCCGCATTTGCGATCTCATATGATCTAAGCTTTGTGATGATTGTACGCATATGATTTATATGTAAATTTAGCGCATCAATGGAGACCTCTTTGAGATCGCAACCTTTTTGACATGCTGTTTTTAAGTTTTTGAAATAGCGGTTTGAGTTTTCAATCTCTTTTTGAGTGTATTGCACAAAAGGATGTTCTTGAGCTGATTTGTATTGGTTTTGATAGTTGTTCCAGTTCGTATTTATCTTGGTCAATCCCGTATCTATGGAGTCTATGGCTTCTTGTGAAGTTATGATCTTCTCTTTTGCAAGATAGATATTTGTCGCGATTTCAACATGATACGCGTTTAAGATTTCATCGAGATTTAAAACAGTGATAAATGAACCAAAATAGAGAGAATCTATCTTTTTTTTCATAGAGATAAGATTGAGTGTTCCAAGGACACCAACAAAGCTAAGTCCAAGTGTGATAAGAATAAAAAGGAAAAAAAGTTTACTTTTAAGGCGCAGAGCATCTATAAATTTCAAATATACCCCTTACTTCCCAGCTTCTTTAAAGCAAGGTAGCAAGTTTTATGCCATAAAGGTGTGATTGACTACTTTTTGTAAGCAACAGTCGGAAGGTTTTTCCCCATGGCGTACATCATACCGCCATTTAAGTCATACACTTTGTATCCCATCTTTTGAGACAAGAATGTGGAAACGATCTTTGTTCTACTTCCTGAACGGCAAATAAGTGCAAATGGTTTTTTAACATCTACTTTAGAAGAGAGTTCTTGCAAAAAAAGTGGAATATTATAAGCTCCTCTTTCATCAAAAAAGGTGATTGGGATAGCACCTTTTAAAAGGCCTGTTTCTTTCCATTCGCCCGCTGTACGGATATCTACAGTTGGGATTTTTTTGCTTAAAAAAGCTGCATCTGGATAGCTGTTTACAACTTCTGCAAATAACGCACTTGTGAGAAAAAGAAGGGTTAAAAAGAGTTTTTTCATATAAGGTGTCCTATGTGGATTTAGTATATAATTGTACTTATCATAAACTAATAACTAGGTAAATAATGTCAAATAAAATTGAGTCCTCTTTGCGGCTAAAGTATATTCGGGTGTTAGAAAGATTTTTAAAAAGCGTTATCGCTTACCTTGGTATTCCTGATGGGATTAGCAAAGAGGGATATGTGAAGAAGATAGAGAATAATCTCAAGTATTTTCAAAAAGTGCCAAGTGTTGCTTTATATAAAGGAGAATTTAGTGATCTTGAGGGCTTAGTCAAAGAGATGATCGCTAAAGCTTCGAGTGATGAATCGATAGAATCTATAAAAAGTGATATCACTTATAAGGCAAATAAACTTGAAAAAACTAAAAACAATCGAAAATATAAAAAAGATAAGCACAAAGCGGAAATGTTCGATCAATGGTAAGATTTTATAAAATTATGTGATAGAATTGTGATAAATTTTTTTAACGATAGGGGTAAATATGGATTTCTTTAACAATATAAGCATTCACAAAAAAATGACTTATCTTTTGATTTTTGTATCATTTTCAATCTTTTCTGGGGCGATTTTTGTCTTTTTTGTGCTGAGCGGTATAAACACAAAATTTACAGCTTTAAAAGAAAAATATGTTGCCGGCGAGGTATATACACTTTCCATCGAAGCAGATATGAACTATGTAAGTAGAACAGATAGAGATATTATGCTTGGTGGAGATTATGCAAAAGATATTGAGAAGATCGCTAAACGAATAGAAAATGTATCTTCAAATTTCAAAAAGCTTAAAGAGACTGCTGTTGATGCAGATGAGCGTAAACTCATAGAAGATGCTGAAACTTCAACTATGTTCTTCTTGAAAAATGCATCTTCACTTATGAAATCTTTGACGCCTGAGCAGATTAAAAATGATAAAGATGGCATCTATAAAAAATATAAAGATACCTTGACTCCTTCTGCAGATGCTTCAAGAGAAAGCTTTGCAAAAGTTGTATCTCTCAAACAAAAATCTCTTGACAGTGCAGTGGATACGATGTCAAAAGAGACTGCGATATATAAATATTTAGCACTTATTTCGGGAGTTGGGATTGGTATTGCTGTTTTAATAGTCTTTCAAATTCTTGCACGTACTATAATTAGTGAAATCAGAACTTTTACAGAGATTATGCAACATACAGCCGAGGGCAATTTTCAGCATGAACAGATCACTAAAAATGAGCATACTGAGTTTGGCGTTATGGGAATTGCACTTACTTCTTTACTTGATCAGATCGCAGATTTTGTGCATCAGATCAGCACATCGATCTCCAAAGCTTCTCAGGGAGACTTTAGTTTTAAAATTCATGCCAATGCCATGAAGGGTGAGTTTGTAACAGCGATCTCTCTTGTTAAAGGAAATATTGACTTGATGGAAGATCAAGAGAAAAAGAAACAACAAGACAGTTTCAATGCTCAGGTCAGCCAGTTAAGCATCCGTGTAACAGAGAGTATGACTCTTATTCAAGATGATTTGACAAAAAATATACAAGCACTCAAAGGTGTGACAAATGCTACAAGATCAGCTGCCGCGCAGGCAAATGATTCAAAACAAAATATTGATGTAATTGTGAATGAGTTAGAGTCTCTTAAAGAGCAGGTTGGGGTCAACAATAATGCAATAGATGAACTCGCTTCTCAAGCAGAAAATATTACATCGGTTATTGAACTTATTACAGATATCGCAGACCAAACAAACCTTTTAGCGCTCAACGCTGCCATAGAAGCGGCGCGCGCAGGAGAGCATGGAAGAGGATTTGCAGTTGTAGCTGATGAGGTGAGAAAACTTGCAGAACGTACACACAAAGCAACAGGTGAGATCTCTGTTTCGATCAAAACACTACAACAAGGTATGAGTGATATCCAAACAAGTAGTGACGTTATGAGAGATGTCGTAGAAGAATCAACACAAAGAATTTACAAATTTGAAGAGATACTAACTGATTTGAGTGAAAACTCTAGCAACATCGTACGATCATCGTATGGTATGGAAAACAGTATCTTTATTGTACTTGCAAAAATGGATCATATTCTTTATAAGGCAAGAGCATACAATAGTGTTGTGACAGCAAAACAAGTGCTGGCTGTGGTGGATCATCATGGTTGTCGTTTAGGCAAATGGTATGATGGAGAGGGCAAAGAGAGATTTGGTAGCACTTCAACATATGCACAATTTTCACCACCTCATGCAATCGTACATAAAAATGCAAACGCAAATATGAAATTTTTAGATGCAACTGACCCTACAGCAAGTATTTTAGCACATAAAACAGAGATATTTGACAACTTCCAAGAGATGGAACATGCGAGTGAACAGTTATTTACAATGATGGATGAGATGCTTCGTGAGAGTACAAAAATTTAAATAAAACAAAGAGTGTAAGCTCTTTGTTTATCTATTGCCCGCGTTTATGGCAAGTTGTGCCATCTTTTGAAAAATCTCTTTGACACTCTCTTTTTGAATTATCGTGGTATCAAGAGCATTGATAAAATAGTTTTGTGTTTTTTCATCTGCCATATTAAATGTATAAATCACCCATTCATAGCTTACATGTAAAGGCTCTCCATTATCACTTACTTCAAATTGAGTGTATAGATTTAAATCTTCAGTAGCAAGTGCGTTGAGAGATTTTTTGTAAAACATATTGACATCATAGTTTATAAGGGAGCTTAATTGTTCAAGTGTGATTTTTACATCCGTTTCTTCAAAGCCATTTTGACCAATGATAAGCGATCTTCCTAAAAAAAGCTGTTCGCCGATAAAATAGGGAATATGAGTAGAGATAAGCGCATTCCCATCGGTATAGATAATATGCTCATTTAAAGCTTGAGAGTTATCAACTAAAATAGAGTTAAAAAAAGTGTAGATACTATTGACTTGTCCATTGAAATCATGAACTTCAATTTCTTGAGTTTGAGGGTTTATAGAGTATGTTTTCATAGGATTTTTCTTTTTGAATGAGGTGGTGACTCCAAGGGGATTCGAACCCCTATGGCAAGGATGAAAACCTTGAATCCTAACCATTAGATGATGGA
>CAITKP010000040.1 GCA_903892995.1 uncultured Campylobacterales bacterium | reverse complement strand
TTTCATCTGGGATTTAAAAGATTCATTAGATTTAAAGATTGTGAATTATTTCATTAAAAATTCTAGGTGTATTTATTCAATATATAACTTCAAGAATCCTAATTTTGGAGATTTTAAAAATAAAACTTTGATGGATGTTGATAAACGCTATTACGAGAAAGAGGAAATTATTATTACTAAACCTGAAAAATTTGGATTTACTAATAATGAAATTACAACATGCGGTAAGAGTTATTTTAAGCTTATGTATGAAGCGCTTTTAGTCAAAGAAGAGAATATAAATTATACACTAGATTTAGAACAAGATGCAATGGAATTTCTTCAATTTAAACAAATAAATTTAGTTCTTGAACATAAAAAGTTCAAAGAATCTATGATAAGAATTCATAAAATGCGAAATTACTCATGTTGAACATAATAGGCAGAACAAAAGAACTTTTCAATAATGATATAAACAAATATGAAAATGAGATAAAAAAAATAGTATCATCTTCAACATTTCTTGTTTTAGGCGGATCCGGGTCTATAGGACAGGCAGTAACAAAAGAGATATTTAAAAGAAATCCGAAAAAACTTCATGTGGTTGATATTAGTGAAAATAATATGGTTGAACTTGTTCGAGATTTACGAAGTAGTTTTGGTTATATAGATGGTGAATTTGCAACGTTTGCACTTGATATTGGAAGTAGTGAATATGATGCTTTTATTAAAGCTGATGGAAAATATGATTATGTTTTAAATCTTGCAGCACTAAAACATGTAAGAAGTGAAAAAGACCCATTTACTCTAATGAGAATGATTGAAACAAATGTTTTTAACACAGATAAGACTCTACAACAATCTATTAAAAATGGAACTAAAAAGTATTTTTGTGTGAGTACAGATAAAGCTGCAAATCCTGTTAATATGATGGGTGCTAGCAAAAGAATTATGGAGATGTTTGTGATGCGAAAGTCAAAGCAAATAGATGTTTCCATGGCAAGATTTGCAAATGTGGCATTTAGTGATGGTTCATTATTACATGGATTTAATCAAAGAATTCACAAGAATCAACCAATAGTAGCACCAAACGATATAAAAAGATACTTTGTAACTCCACAAGAGAGTGGAGAACTTTGTCTTATGTCTTGTATCTTTGGCGAAAATAGGGATATATTTTTTCCAAAACTGAGTGAAAATCTTCATCTTATTACTTTTGCAGGTATTGCTGTAAGGTATCTAAAAAATATTGGATTTGAGCCATATTTGTGTGAATCAGAAGATGAAGCAAGAGAACTTGCTAAAACTTTACCTGCGCTTGGAAAATGGCCTTGTTTATTTACAGCTAGTGATACAACAGGTGAAAAAGATATTGAAGAGTTTTTTACAGACAAAGAAGTTTTGGATATGGATAAGTTTCAAAATTTGGGAATTATTAAAAATGAAGCTTTATTTGATGAACACAAATTAAATCATTTTGAGACTACTATTAAAAATTTTAAAGCCAAACTCTCATGGACAAAAGAGGATATTGTAAAAGAGTTTTTTACAATGATTCCAGATTTTGGGCACAAGGAAACGGGTAAATATCTTGATGGAAAGATGTAAAAAAGGATGAAAGTGGAAAAAAGAGCAGTTATTTTAGCGGGTGGAAAAGGTACGCGACTTAGACCATATACCCTAGTCCTACCAAAGCCTCTTATGCCAATTGGTGATTTCCCTATCCTAGAAGTGATAATCAAGCAATTAGTTTGTTATGGATTTACGTATATTACATTAGCGGTTAATCATCAAGCGGAGATTATAAAAGCTTATTTTGGAGATGGTTCTAAGTGGGGAGTGCTAATTGATTATTCATTAGAAGATCAGCCTTTAAGTACAATGGCTCCATTAAAACTCATCAAAAATTTACCAGATAATTTTCTTGTCATGAATGGGGATATCTTAACAGATCTTGATTTTGATCAGTTTTATAGAATGCATATAGAAAATAAAAGTATTTTCACTATCTCTGCATATACACGAGAGGTCAAATCTGAATTTGGAGTACTGGAGATTAATAATCAAAGTACATTAGTGGGGTTTCAAGAAAAACCCATATCCATTTATGATGTTAGTATGGGAATTTATATGGTCAATAAAAAAGCTGTTGAGTATATTCCTGAAAATACATTTTATGGTTTTGATCATTTGATGCTTGATCTGATAAAAGATAGACAGGAGCCAAAAGTGGAAAAGTTTGATGGTTATTGGCTTGATATAGGAAGACCGGATGATTATATGCAAGCAATAGATGAATTTGATAATTTGAAAGATAAATTTATAAAATGAGCACAATATTAGTTACTGGGGCAAGTGGATTTATTGGCTTAGCTCTTGTAAAAAAACTTCAAGAACTTGGGTTTAATATCATTGAGCTTGATAGAGAAAGTGGTGATGTATCAGAATTTAATTTTATTAAAGAATATGAAAATATAAAAATTTCTCATGTTTTTCATTTAGCCGCTAAAACTTTTGTTCCAGACAGTTGGGAACATCCTTTAGAATTTTATAAAACTTCCGTCTTAGGTACAGGAAATATTTTAGAGTTATGCAGATATAAAAATATACCATTGACATTTGTAAGCGCCTATTTGTATGGATTACCTGAAAAATTACCCATATCTGAAGATGATAAAATACAATCAAATAATCCTTATGCGCATTCAAAATATTTAGCAGAAGAGCTTTGTAGATTTTATTCAGAGTATTATAATGTCAAAGTAACTATAGCAAGGCCATTTAATATTTATGGCAAAAACCAAAAAATTATGTTTCTAATCCCCTATATTATAAAGCAAGTATTGCTTGACGATGTTATAAAAGTAAAAAATTTAAATCCTAAAAGAGATTATATATATTTGGACGATCTAATTAGAGGATTAGTCAAAACTTTAGAGAATAAGAAACAATTTTCCATATACAATTTTGGTGCAGGTGTTGAATATAGTGTTCACGAGATTATAGAAATTGTGCAAAAGATTGCTCATACCCAAAAATCTATTGTTTCTGAAAACTGTGAAAGAAAAAATGAGATTATGAACGTGGTTGCGGACATTTCGCGAGCAGAAAATGAACTTGGGTGGAAACCAGAGTATAGTTTTGAAGCTGGTATAAAAGAGATTTTAAAGGATATTAAACATGCAAATTAAAAATATACCTATCAATAAAGGGAATTACAACAGTTTTGAAACACCTGAACGGGAAAAACTTTTTGAACAATACAAAGCAGAAGGCTGGGAAAAAGAATATCAAGAGTATAGAAAGAATTGGGTTCAATTTCCAAAAGAACAGATTGTCAATGAGTACCCACTTTTAGTAGATATTGAATTAGCATCTGTTTGTAATTTGAAATGCCCAATGTGCTATACTATTACCAACGAATTTAAGGAAAAGGTCAATGCGAAGCTTATTGACTTTGAGTTATTTAAAAAGATTATTGATGAGATAGCAGGAAAGGTTCCGGCACTAAGGCTCAGTCTTAGAGGCGAATCAACGCTTCACCCAAAGTTTGTTGAATGTATAAAATATGCTAAGAATAAAGGTATAAAGGAAATATCAACACTTACAAATGGTAGTAAGCTTGAACTTGAATATTTCAAAAAAATTGTAGAAGCAGGAATCGACTGGATAACTATATCTGTTGATGGAATGGATGATGAATATGAAAAAATTAGAAGGCCTTTAAAATTTAATGAAACTTTACAAAAAATAAAAGATATGCATCAATATAAATTAGATAGTGGACGTCATAAGCCTGTGATAAAAATACAGTCACTGTGGCCATCAATTAAAAAAGACCCTTCTAAATTTTTTGATACATTTATGCCAATAACTAATTTAATAGCATTTAACCCTTTAATAGACTACTTGCAAAATGATTCTGACATTGTTTACATAGAAAATTTTTCTTGTCCTCAATTGTATCAAAGAGTAGTAGTTGGAGCTGATGGCTTTGTGATGATGTGTTCAAATGATGAAGAAAATGATCATATCATTGGTAATGCAAACACCGAAACCATTTATAGTATATGGCATGGAGAAGCTTTAAATAAAGTAAGAGCATTGCATATTGAAAAAGACGGATACAAAAACCTAGATGTATGTAAAAGATGCTATTTACCAAGAAGAACAGAATCTAGTGAAACATCTGAAGTGAATGGAAGAAAATTTAATATACTAAATTATGTAAATAGAAATCAAAATATTGGACAATAATATGTTAAAAAATTTAGAAAAAGATAGATGTTATATCATTGCTGAAATTGGTGGAAATTTTATAACTTTTGAGGAAGCAAAAAACTTAGTGGACTTGGCTTCTCTGTCAGGTGTAGATGCAGTAAAGCTTCAAACTTATAAAGCAGACACAATAGTAACAAAGAATGCAAAATTTGATTTGGATAATGTTGGCGAAATGTTACAACATGAACTGTTTGAAAAATATCAAATTGACTTTGTTCTTCACAAACAAGTTTTTGACTATATTGAGTCCAAAGGAATGGATTGGTTTTCAACTCCATCGCATAAAACGGATGTTGATATGCTCGATGAGTTAGGAGTTCCCGCACACAAACTAGGTGCTGACGATGCGACCAATTTGCCGTTTATCAAATATGTCGCTTCAAAGCAAAAGCCGGTTCTTTTATCAAGCGGAATGTGTACCATAGAAGAAGTACGGGAAATGGTGAACGCCTGTCTTGAAGTGGGAAATGATAAGATCATACTTTTTCACACAGTTTCAAACTATCCGACATATTCTGATCAGGTCAATTTATTGGCAATGCAGACACTGAAGCGGGAATTCCCATTTTTAACCGTTGGATTTTCAGATCATACAATCGGCACAACAGCCTGTTTCGCAGCAGCATGTATGGGTGCAGAAGTTGTCGAAAAGCACTTTACTTATGATAAAAATGCAGAGGGACCAGACCATCAACTCTCCGCAAATCCTCAAGAGATGAAAGAGATAGTTGATAGAATTAGAGAGTTTGAGGTCATGAAAGGTTCAGGAGCAAAAAAACCAGTAGGCAAAGAGATAGCCAATAGAGTAAAAAATAGAAAAAGTATAGTCACTATAAAACCGATAAAAAAAGGTGAGTTGCTGACTATGGAAAATATCGATATCAAAAGACCCGGACATGGCATTGAACCAAAATATTTTGATCAGATTTTAAGCAAAAAAGCCGATAAAAATTTAAAAGCCGATCAAGTTTTATCTTGGAGTGATTTGTCTTGAAAATAGGGATTATCATACAATCGAGAATGGGGTCAAGCCGATTACCAGGAAAAGTTTTAAAAGAAATTGGGACTAAAAATCTACTTGAACATATTTTATTTAGACTTTCAAGACTAAAACACAACACTATCATTATGATTGCTACAAGTCTATTGGAAAAAGACAATACAATAGAGTCATTTTGTAAAGAAAATAATATCAAATATTTTCGTGGATCAGAATCCAATGTGCTTGAGCGTTACTATTTATGCGCACAAAAAAATAACTTTGATCATATAGTAAGATTAACAGGAGACAACCCTTTTATAGATACTGAAGAACTGGATAATTTAATATCTCTTCACCTTGATTCCAAGGCTGATTATTCACGTTCGTTTGCTGTATTACCAAAAGGTGTTGGGGCTGAAATCTTTACATTCGATGCTCTGGAAAAAAGTTACCAGCATGGAACCAAAGAAAACCACAAAGAACACGTTAACGAATATATCGAAGAAAATGAAACCTTTTTCAAAATTTCGGAACTTATTGTAATGAAAGATAAAATGAGACCTGAAATCAGCCTGACGGTAGATACGGAAGACGATTATCAAAAGGCATGTTATATTGTCGACAAAAGCACAAGCGACTACATTACGACACAAGAGGCTATAGAGTTATGTTTGCTCTATGCATAGAAGCATCTCACGCCAAAGGTATGGGTCATTTATTTCGCATGCTTAATTTTGCCAAATACCTCAAAACACAACAGCAAAAATTTATTTTTCTGATTAATGAGAACCCTAAAACAAAAAGTATTTTAGAAAAGCTTGTTATCCATTTTGCTGTCGTTGATTTAAATAATACGTCGAGTGGATGGGAATCAAATATCATTGAACAATACAGCATTGCATATTGGATCAACGACAGACTTGAAACCGATGAAAATCATGCGATCAATGTAAAAAACAATGGTTGCAAACTCATCACATTTGATGATATTGGAAGCGGTGCGCGATATACTGATCTTAATGTATGTGGATTGTTCTTTAATAGAGAAGGGCTTAAAGGCAAAAAAGTACTGCGAGGAATCGAATATCTTATTTTAAATAAGGAAATCGATCAGTACAAAAAACTTCGGACAAAGGCTGATAAAATTTTAGTAACATTAGGTGGAAGTGATACATATGGCGTAACTTTGCAGGTACTAAAGATTCTCAAAAAATATAATATTCATGCTGTGATTCATATAGGACCGTCGTTTGAGCATGGTAAAGAATTGCAAGAAAAAATAAACGAAAATTACAAAATAATTCAGGAAGTTCCTTCTCTGATTGAGGAGTTTTCACACTATGATTTAGCCATTACTGGTGGGGGTATAACCCCATTTGAGGCTAACGCTTCGGGTCTTCCGTGTCTCATTATTGCGAATGAAATCTTTGAAATACCCAATGGAGAATTTTTAGAAAACATAGGTTCATCTAAATTTTTAGGTTTTCATGAAAACATTGGTGAAGATATTTTTCCCCACTTAGAAGAGTTAGTGATTAGCGATATGAGTGCTTGTGGACTAAAAAACTTCACAATACATGCTGTGAAGAATATATATGAGAAGATTATAAAAGTATGAAAAAAACAGTTGTGATTCATCAGCCAGATTTCTTATCATATCTTGGTTTTTTTCATAGATTATTGTACGCTGATTTATATATTGTGCTTGATGATGTTCAGTTTGTACATAGCAATAGAGCATGGACAAATAGAGACAAAATTAAAACTCAAAATGGAGAAAAATGGTTAACGATAAGTGTTAACAAAGCTCCAAGAAATACCAAAATCAATGAGGTTATAATAAATGATGAGGTAGATTGGAAGAGTCAAAACTTAGCATTAATAAAACAAAATTATAAGAATGCAATGTTTTATGAAGAAATTCTTCCTTATATTGAAAGATTATATGCTCATAACTTAACAAAATTAGCCGATTTTGGTATGGAGTCGGTTCGCATGCTCATTGAATTATTTGATATTGATGTAGATATTGTATTTTCAAGTGAATTGATAAGCACAAAAACAAAAAGTAAAAGACTTGTAGAATTGCTAGAGCAAGTCCAAGCAACTCACTATTTATCTGGGGTCGGTGCGAGAGATTACCATATCGATGAACCGTTTCAAAAATCAGGTATTGAGGTTGTTTGGCAAGATTTTAAACATCCTATTTATCCTCAGTTGTATAGTGAGTTTATCCCCTATCTCAGTAGTATAGACTTACTCTTTAATTGTGGTATTGCAAAATCAAGAGAAATATTGAGGAGTTGCTAATGAATGTATTGGCTATCGGCGCACATTTTGATGATATAGAGCTTGGGTGCGGGGGTACGCTAGCGAAACATGTGGCTAGTGGCGATAATGTTTATGCTTATGTGGCCACTCTGTCAGGTTTTACAAATCATAACAATATTGAAATCCGCTCAAATGACACAGCTACCAAAGAGGGTGAAAATGCAATGGCTATTTTAGGGGTTAAGCTTATTAAGGGAAGTTTTAAAACTCTACAAATCGAATTTACAGATGATCTTAATTTAGAAATCATTAAAATCATTGAAGATAAAAAGATTGATCTTGTTTACACCCATTGGATCGGTGATATTCACCATGACCATCAAGCAGTTTCGCGTTCATCTCTTCATAGTTGCCGGCATGTCCCGAGACTGTTGATGTATCGAAGCAATTGGTACCATTCTAACATTGATTTTAGAGGGAATTTTTATGTCGATATCTCTGATTTTTGGGAAGTAAAAAAACTCTCTATTGAGGCACATGTTTCCGAAATGAACAGAACAGGTTCCAAATGGATAGCATTTTTTCACAACGAAGCAATAAATGCCGGGCAAAGAATTGATGTTGATAAGGCTGAAGTTTTTGAGGTTGTAAAATGGCTAAACTAAAAATGAATGTAAATAAAGAGCTTCAAGATAACTTAGTATCCTTAGTGGAATTTATTAAACTCTTTGAAAATAAAACTATAATTTATGGTGCTGGAAGCGTTGCAAAGTTGATTATACCTCAAATTAAAGATAAAGTAATTGCTATTGTTGATCAAGATGAACACAAAATTGGCACAACAATTGATGGTATCAAAGTAATTTCTTCGAAACAGTTGCTTAAAATTGACTTTAGTAAAATTTTTATTTCTGTTCTTGGTCGAGAAAATACCATAAAAAATTATTTAGCCCATGAAGTAGGAATTCCTGAATCAAAAATTGAAATATTCAGCGTGCTGTCTCCTCACAATATTTCTTCGGATGCATCGATAGGTAAAAATATTAATCTAAAAGATAAATATTTAAATAAAAGATGTTTCATACTTGGGAATGCGCCATCAATAAATGATATAGATTTAGCCTTGCTGAAAGATGAACATGTGTTTGTAATGAGTACATTTTACAATCATCCAGATTATAAGTTATTAAATCAGGTTTTTTACACTTCTGTACATTTAACTGGGGCTGAGAGCCATCAAGATAAACTGGCATGGATGCGAGCTATAAATGATAACCAGTTTCAATGTAATGAGTTTTTTTTCGATTTGCAACAAAAAGAGATGATAGAAGAATATGGTTTATTTAGGGAAAAAAATGTTCATTATATACAGACATCAAATCTGTGTGAAAGATCATTTGACCTAACGAAGAGCACAAAATCATATGCCACCAATGTTCTTCAGGTGTTAGAAATAGCTATATATATGGGTTTTAGTGAAATTTTCCTTCATAGTGTAAATATAAATACTATTTGTACAGGAAAATATGAATATTTTTTTGATAGAAAATTATTACCACATAAAGATTCAGCAGTAAATGACGATAATTCGGTAAAATCATTTTTGGATGAATTTAATGCATTTGGATTGGTTTTGGAAGAGTTGATTTCTTTTAAAAAATATATAGAAAAAAAGAAAATAGCTATATATATTACCAATAAAGAAAGCATGTTGAAAATTTTTGATTTCAAATCGTTTGATGAAATAACGTTTTGAACGAAATTCGATCAAAAAAATAACTTAAGGATAATGATGAAGTATGGTTGGTTTGGCAATTATGAAGATTGGACAGAAGCGTTGGCTGATGCTAAAGGATATGATGATGATGAAATTTTTGAAAAAACGAAAAACAGTATTCAAGAAGTTATCAAAGGGAATAAAAAATATGAAAGAGATACTGTCTTGTTTGCAAGAACAGAATACGAGTATCATCAAGCATCATTAGCTGGACTATTGAAGGTAGCACTTAGTCTTGAAAAGAAAACGATTAATGTTTTGGATTTTGGAGGCTCACTAGGGACTCTTTACTTTGCACTAAAATCTTTTTTAGCACCGATACAATTAAATTGGAGTATAGTCGAGCAGGAACATTATGTTCAGTATGGGAAAGAGAATTTAAACTGCATAAATTTTTATGATAATATTAATGATTGCATGAAAGAACAAGACGTTGACGTGGTGATTTTTTCCAGTGTACTTCAATATATTGAGAAGCCATATGAAACTCTAGATAGTATTTTGTCTCAAAATATACAGTATATAATTTTGGATAGGACTGCTGTTTTGCCTGATAGTGATAGGCTGACTATCCAAAAAGTTCCACCATCCATATATGATTCAAGTTACCCTGCTTGGTTTTTGAATGAACATAAAATATTTGCTCTGTTTGAAAGTAATGGATATTGTTTACTTGCAGATTTTAAAAAATTATGGGTTCCCAATATTCCAGCTAGCTCTTATAAGGGGTATATTTATATGAAAGAAAAAGTACACAAGTAATAAACTATATGTTCTGTAAAGGTTTTTAATCTATGTATAACTATTGTACCCTTTTTGATAGTAACTATTTAACTCGTGGACTTACGATGTATGAGTCACTTAAAAAAAGGAGTGATGGTTTTCATCTTTATATTTTCGCTTTTGATGATAAAAGTTATGAGTTGCTTCAAAAATTAAATCTTGATTTCGTTACAGTTGTTTCTCTTCAAGAATTTGAGGATGAAGAACTATTGGCACTTAAGGATAGTAGAAGTATAGGAGAATATTGTTGGACATGCACTCCATCGGTCATAAAATATTCTATACAAAAATACAATCTTGAGAGTTGTACTTATCTTGATGCAGATTTGTATTTTTTTTCAAATCCTTCATGTTTAATAAAAGAAATGGGATCAAAATCAGTACTTATCACAGAGCATAGATATACTAAAAAATATGATCAAAGTTCAACAAGTGGAATTTATTGCGTTCAATTTATGACATTTAAAAATGATCACAATGGAATGAATATTCTAAATTGGTGGCAAAAGGCTTGCAATGAGTGGTGTTATGCTCGATTTGAAAATGGAAAATTTGGAGACCAAAAATATCTTGATGATTGGCTTGTAAGATTTGAAGGTGTTCATGTGTTACAAAATCTTGGTGGCGGGATCGCTCCTTGGAATATGCAGAAATATGATTTTGTAAAAAACAATAACGAGTTGCAAGCGCTTGTAAAGGGAAATAATACTACATTTGAAGTTGTTTTTTTCCATTTTCATAATTTCAAGTTGGTTGATTCTCAGCTGTATGCGCTTACAGATTATCAATTATTTGACGATTGTAAAAGTTTGGTGTATCAACCGTACATTGAGCATCTTCAGATTGTCGATCAGGACATAAAATGTCGATTCCATTTTGAAGTTTATGAGCGTAAGATACCAAAGAATTTTTATATGGTGTATCAACCTGATAAAAATTCATACTTACATAGTTGAAGCTTTATGCCTAGTATCATAAACCTACCAACATTCAGCGACGATAGAGGAAATCTGAATGTTGTAGAAAAAATTCTTCCCTTTGAGATCAAGCGCTTTTATTATATTTATGATGTCAGCGCAAAACGAGGAGGGCATAGACACAAAAAAACCATTCAAGCATTGATTTGTCTGGGAGGAAGTTGTGAAATATATGTTAACAGCGGAGAAAAAGAAGAGACGATTTTGTTGGATTGTCCATCTAAGTGCTTGATACTTGATCCAAAAGATTGGCACACAATGGATAACTTTTCTAAAGGTGCCACTCTTTTAGTATTTTCTTCCGAGTATTATGACAAAAATGATTATATCGATGAGGAATATAAATGATAGAATATGAAAACCTCAAAAAAGTTAATGAAAAAATTTTTTCTCAATATAGAGAATCTTTTGATCAATTTATAAATAGTGGATGGTATATATTAGGTAACAATGTAACAACGTTTGAAAAAGAGTTCGCTACATTTTGTAATACTAAGCATTGCATCGGTGTAGCTTCTGGATTAGATGCTTTAATCCTTGCAATAGATGCTTTTGATTTTCCAAAAGATAGTGAAATTATCGTTCCTTCTAATACCTACATTGCAACTATTTTAGCAATTGTACGAAATGGCTTTAAACCCATTTTAGTAGAACCAGATATTGTTACATACAATATAGATCCATTGAAAATAGAGGAAAAAATAACAACAAAAACTAAAGCTATTTTGGTTGTACATTTGTATGGCAAACCTTGCGATATGGATCCGATTTTAACAATAGCAAACCAGTACGATTTAAAAGTTATTGAAGATGTCGCGCAAGCACATGGTGCTAAATACAAAGATATTATAGTTGGTTCATTTGGAGTTGGTTGCTTTAGTTTCTATCCTACAAAGAACTTAGGAGCACTAGGAGATGCAGGAGCTATAACGACAAATGACGAGGAATATGAAAAAAAGATAAAATCATTACGTAATTATGGTTCATTAATGAAGTATTACAATGATGATTTAGGATATAACTCACGACTCGATGAGATTCAAGCAGGATTTTTATCTGTCAAGCTTCGGATTTTAGATGATATTACAAGGCATAAAAGAGAGTTAGCTAAAATATACTTAGAAAACTTAAGTGATAAAGTCATTAAACCAAGTGTTCACGAAGAGTTTTATGATGTTTATCATATTTTTAATATTAGGCATCCTAAACGGGATGAATTAAAAGCATATTTGTTGAATAATGGCATTAAAACTGAGATCCATTATCCCCTTGCATCACATCGCCAAAAAGCGATGCAAGGGATCATTGAGGGTGAGTATCCGATAGCTGATGAGATTCATAATACAACATTAAGTTTACCTATTTCTTACTCTCATTCAGAAAAAGATATTATGGCAGTTTGCTATGAGATAAATAAATTTACAATATGAACTCAGATCGTAAAGTACCTAGCAGAAGAGCTACATGTAAGCAAAAATAAAATAGTTATATTTGATTTATAAAATAAAACTGGCATTCCAGACTAATCTTATAGGGAAGGACTGTCAAAATTTAGAATCGGAGTTAAAAATACGTAAGTATAAAATTTTAGCTGATAAGATAATTAATAACAGTGATTGACATATTGAATATAGGGGGGGGTAGCGATTGTGAATTATAAAGAGAAGAAACTATTTTAGAAAACTGAAAATTATTTAGAAGGATGATTCCAAATGATAAAAGAGCTTCCAAGAGTTACCGTAGTAACAGTGACATACAATGCAGAGAAATTTTTAGAAGAGACGATAAAAAGTGTCGTAGAACAAGATTATCCAAATATAGAATATATCATTATTGACGGTGGTAGCAGTGATGGTACTGTTGAGATTATCAAAAAGTATGAAAGTTATCTTACTTATTGGATTAGTGAGCCAGATCGTGGCATTTATGATGCGATGAATAAAGGTATTGATGCTGCTACGGGAGATTGGATAAACTTTATGAATGCAGGAGATAGCTTTTGTGAACAACATATGATTTCAAAAGTTATGGAAAGTTTAGAAGTTGATACAGATCTAATATCTGGGGATATCTATTTTATTGATGGTGAAAGGAAAACATATGCTAAATCTGTGGGATTAGAACATATATATGATGGAATGTTTTGTTATCATCAGACAATTTTTACCAAAAGTCACATTCTAAAAGAATTGTATTTTGATACAAAATTTTGCATAGCTGCAGATTATGATTTTGTATTAAAATGTTTTAACATGGGATATAAATTTCATTTTATAGATATGCCAATTGCTAATTTTTTGGAGGGGGGCATTTCAGAAACACAAAAGATAAAGGCAAAAATTGAGGATATGTTTATTCAATCTAAATATTTAGAAAATATGGAAGAAATTTTTGAGAAGGCGTCAT
This sequence comes from uncultured Campylobacterales bacterium, assembly GCA_903892995.1. Taxonomy (GTDB): domain Bacteria; phylum Campylobacterota; class Campylobacteria; order Campylobacterales; family Sulfurimonadaceae; genus Hydrocurvibacter. The sequence goes on along the minus strand of CAITKP010000040.1, from coordinate 1,357 downwards.
TTTTGAATTTTGAAAGTTTCAAGCCAAATCATAATCAAGTATTCGCTCGTTTGTACAATAATTTATTCCAAGAAATGGATGCAATGAATTTAGGAACAAAGAGATTTGTTCTGTATGGGTATGGTCATATTGGAAAACTTCTTTTTGAGAAATTTCAACATAATATTGTCCAAATAGTTGATCAAAACTTCATGAAGTTCAAATATAAACAAGTCTTAATTGAGAGCCCATCTACTTTGTTTAATAAAACTTTTGATTTTATTATTATAAGTGCTCTTGGTAAGGAGAAGGAAATTACTACTTATTTAGTTAATGAACTTAATATTTCATCTGAGAAAATACTGACTTTTACTCTTAAGCTTGCATAGTGTTAGTTGGTGGTTTAAGAATTAAAATCCCATCTAACGTTATTGCAGTGATTTCAGTTGGATATAGTGTTAGTTGTTCAGTAATTAAAGTGTATAGAAAATGATAATTTTGAATACTTGTAATGATAATAGTTATATTATGAAAAGCTTGAAAGGCTTGAAAAAGAGATATTACAGGAATATTATGAAAAAACAATCCGTTTCTATTTACTGCAGCTTGATCAATGACCGCTTTGACTTGTAAGTTTTTATCTTTCAAAATAGGTAATAGTAATTCAGTGACATTGCTCATACCATAGATTAAAATAGTAGAGTTTATAGATATTGTACTGAAATGCGTTGCCAAAACTTTTGCTGCAAGTTGTTCGGTAGTTTTTTGTAAAGATTGTATCCGTTTACTATCTTCTTTAACATATCCCCAAACTTCGATTAGTTTTTTTTCTCGATCAACAATAGCCTCTACAAAGTTATTTCTGTACAAATCGGGATGACGATTGATTAGAAGTTTTACCATTTCATCCTTATTTGCGTTAACATAAGTAGATGTCGATTTTTTTTTGATTCTATAATCAAATAGTATTTCAGGAATGACATACACAGTTTTTTTGGTTGCTTCTAATAATCTGATCCAAAAGTCCCAATCTTCTAATCCAAGAGTCATGGATTCATCATATCCGCCAACTAGATCCCAATCTGAATATTTAAAAAGACATGTTACTAATGTATTTGGGTCAGCCTTAATATATAAGTTACTATCTCCTGACAGTCCATATGTCCCCTGAAATGTTGATAACCCAAAATGTTGAAAATATGTTCCTACGAATGCAATTGAATTATCCAATTTTAAGATATGTACTGTCTTTTCAAGGAATGTAAAATGTAATCTATCATCTGCATCAAGTGGTAAAATATAAAGACCTTTGGATTGTTGAATAGCATAATTTCTAGATCGGAAGAGCACACGTCTGAACTCCAGTCACTTAGGCATA
>CAITKP010000039.1 GCA_903892995.1 uncultured Campylobacterales bacterium | reverse complement strand
CTGAAATTTCTTTGATTGCTTTTTCTACAAGCAAATTGTTTAATTCAATAACTGCGTTCTCTTCGGGATGTTGTCCGAAAAGTTTCTGAAAGAAACTTCTATTAGCAAGGGGAACTAATTTAAAAATGTTTTGTTTCATAAGGATTGCAAGATGTCAGCATTGACTTTATTAAGTGAATCATTTTCTTGTTTGTTTTTCGCTCCATATTTTCTATCTAATTCATATATTGCTTTTGAACCGCAAACGCCACCATGGTGAGAACAAGCTCCTCTACCATTGGTAGAAGAAGTTGAGCCATCACAACAAAGAGTTAAATAATCAATAACTTTCTTTCTGATTGGATTAATTTGATTAAATAGTTTGTCTGCGTCCAAGTTTCCAATCATTATGGCTATTTTACAATCATCTACCGCATCTTGTATATTACCAACTCTACTATAACAAATTGCTCTATTATATAGAAGATTTGAATTTTTGGGATCTAAAGATAAAAGCTCATTTAATTTTAATAATGCTTGTTTGTATTTGCCTTCTTTTACAAGTTTTAAAGCTTGAGGCGTAATAATGTTTTCTCTATCTTTCCACAATTCATTTCTATCTTGTTCTGTTGATGAAAACTTCACAGCGAGTTCAAGTTTTGCAATTGCTTGTTCCGGCTTATTTGATTTTGTAAGGCTTGCCGCTTCTTGGATATAATTTAAACTGTCTTTGCGTTGTAAATCTTTTTTGTCCGCTTCAATTTTTTCCTGTCTATCTTTTTCTTGTTGAATTTTTAATTCTTTTGCTACTTGTGCTTCAATTATAAAGTCTTTAGACTTTACAAAATAAATTATTACAATTGTTCCTAAAAGCATCGTTAATGAAAACACCGATATTATTTTTCTTGTTAGCCGAAACCTAAATTTACGTTCAATCCAACTTTGAAATGATGTCAAAAGAAATACTGATTGAAGTATAAAAAGAAGTGTTATGTAAATATGCTTGGTAAAAAAGAATGCAGTGATGAATAAACAAATGGCAACAACAAATGTAAAGTTTTTAAACTTTATATCTGTTTCTTTAAAATCATAGCTGTCCCCTTTAAAGTATTCGGGTAATACTTTTGAGTTCGCTGGTATTAGGTCTGGTACATATCTCATTTGCTTTTCTGTTCGTTATGTGCAGTCTTAAAATATCTGATAACAAAATTATATTCACGCAACACCATTAATCTTAATCAACTTATAATCGATTAAGATTTTTACTAAACTCAAACCGTAAATATAATTACGTCAAATGTAATTCTAATTATGCAATAATGTTTAAATCTCCATACATATATATATGTATCTTTCTTAGTTTCCTCCCATTTCCATCACCAAACTCACTGTTTAATGCTATTCGCAATCACTTTTGTCTGAGAAAAAGCAATCTTTTTACAAAAGAACATCCCTTTTTTCCGCCATATATGGGTTCAGAGTTGCCGTATATGGGTTCATATATGAAAAATATGGAGTAGTTTATGCCATATATGGGTCCATATATGAAAAATATGGAGTAGTTTATGCCGTATATGGGTCCATATATGAAAAATATGGAGTAGTTTATGGCGTATATGGACTAGTTTTTGGCGAAAAAGAGGTTAGCTTTTCCGTTTTTGAAGAATTTTTTGCCG
>CAITKP010000038.1 GCA_903892995.1 uncultured Campylobacterales bacterium | reverse complement strand
CAGAGCGTAACAGCTCAACACCCCTCGGTGCGATTTATATACCCTATATAGTCCCTAGGATACGTCCTTTTGCACTATATTAAATGTCGAGGTGTCTGGTTTTGTAATCTGCGGATTGCAAACAGAAATGTTTTTTATCTTCTCGATAAAAACACTACTTATGGCCTTGGCCGAGCGGAGACTTTTTAGTTTTTGGATTTCGGCCAACGCCACTCCTTTATCTATAAAAGTCACGCCGTGACAATGGTTATCTATCAGATAATAATAAATAAAAAAACAGCACTATTCATTTTCAAATCACAATATGATTGTTTTAAATAATCAAAGAAGATTTATATGAATAGTTGTTTGAAGAAAAAAGCCTTAAAAAAGGCTTCTCAAGTACCGCATAATCTTCCAGTTGCATCTAATTCTATCTTGATAGTACCAAATCAGAAATCCAAAAAACACGCTTAATGCGGTTATGGAGGCAGATTTATAGTCGCTAGCAAGTATATAAAAAAGAGGGGCTATGAGAAATCCGGTGAATATAAGCTGTATTTGTCGATTCATATCGAAAGTATAGCAAAAAATAGTCTGCTTCAATATCACTTTGAGGCCAACCCACTAGGGGATATATACTTTCCCCTTACGGGATTGGTATGTCTTTCTTGCAAAAGGAAATAAAGTGAAAACTTCAATATTAAATAAAATCACAATGAGTCAAGCTGTCAAGCTAGTAGTATGGGGAATAATTATTCCTGCAGCAGGGTTTAGTTTTTTCGGAATCGCAACTATGTACGGATACATCGTTTTGATGGCACTTCTGCATAATTTTGTAATCCGAGAGCACACTCCGGCGGCATACATGCTCACGCTTGAAGCCTTTCTTATTGTTGGTTACTACACAGTTTTAGTATGTATTCTTATTTTAGGCGCGATTAGTGTCGGAATAGGAGCATAAGATGCAAAAGCAACAAAACGTCAAAACGGTGCGCTCAACTGCACATTTTCATCTATTTTTAGGGCTATATGTCTTAATAAAAATGTACTTAAGAGGCGTCACTTCTGTTTCGTATGCACAAGCTGTTACAAGTCAGCTTTTGCAAACAAAAATTGGATCGCGTGTCGCGGTCGAAATAGATGATCCCATCATTGGTAAATACACAGTTGTTGCTATAAGAAAGACGGAAAACACCGGAACAATTGTAACAGCATGGAAAGAGGAGTCTGAGGATGTCAGCAAAAGAGCAAGACAATTGCTAGAGGTGGCATATCAGGTAATTTTTGAATGTGGATTAAGCAGTTGGGATATTAAAAGGGAGAAATCATGTCTTTCTTAAAGTCAGAGTCTGGAAGAAACATAAATTCCGAAAGAATATTCTTTGAGTACCTTAGTGAAGACGCGAAGAAAAAAGCGTTAGAGTTTAAAGGCATCAAAGATTATAGAGAAGCCAACTGGGATATTTTTCCAATGGCACTTTATTATGAAGATATTTCAAACTTGTCGCAAGATGAGATTGACTTGGAAGCATTGGGGTCAATCGGGGTTTATCGTAGTTAATTTAGCAGTTGTTTTAATTTATTAAGACCAACCCACTAGGGGATATAAACTTTCCCCTAGAGGGATTGGTATGTCCTTCTTACAAAAAGGAAATAAAGTGAAAACAATTAATTTAAGTAAATTTGTAGGAGAAAACTTCAAGTCGCTACAGAAAGCAACAATTGCCAGCAAGGCACCATTGTTCAAAGGGGTTATGAATCCATTGCTTAGTAATGAGGATGTGAAAATTCTTACGGCTATGGGAAAAAACATCCCCTTGTTGCCACTACAAGTACAAAAAGTATTGGCAAGTGCCGCATCACTTGATGAGCACAGCAGAGTTATATATTCTGGAGATACAGGGATTGGTAAAACAATCTCTGGAATCGCGCTTGCGTTTTTATATGCAGTACGCAGGCTGCAATTAAATCCGAAAGCTTCATTTAACACAGTTGTTGTTGCGCCTCCTCACTTGGTGAAAAAGTGGCAAAATGAAGCTAGAAGGGTTCTGTCTGACGTTATTCAAATAAACATTATAGAGGTTAGAGGTTATCAGGATTTTGATTCCCTTACTAAGAAGGGAGAATTTCTCCAAGGTTTTAATCTTTTTGTAGTCTCAAAAATGAAGAATGCGGCTTCGTATAGAAGCAAGCAGGTTTTTGTAGTAAAACAGCTTTTTAGTGAATTTGAGACTGAAGAACGTGATGCACGCAATCGTAAGGTAGTAATGAAACGCAAAGGATTGCGCTGGCATTACACATGCCCAGACTGCGGAGCATCACTTTGTACGCCGACACCTGCAAAAGTAAATGGTGAGAAAGTTGCACCCAAAGCTGAACCGCTTTCTAAAACTCAAACGAGTTGCAGAAAATGTGAAGCCTCTTTAATGCAGCCGATCTCTGGAGGAAAAATTTCTCCTGCTGAGTACCTTGGCCGTTACGGGAAAACAGGTTGTATCGATATGCTGCTTGTGGATGAGATCCATGAGGAAAAAGAGCGTGATACATTGCGCTCAAAAGCGTTCGGACAACTTGTTTCAAAGTCGAAAAAAGTAGTAGGTTTAACAGGAACATTCTTGGGTGGATACGCGTCTCACGCATTTTACACTTTGTTTAGGATGTTTCCTACCCTGTTTAAAAAAGATCTTGGCGTAATGAAAAAAACGGGAGGCTGAAATATCATTTTTTATTATATTGATCTAAGAATTCATCTATCAATTTCACCTTCCTTTTTTTAGCCAATCCTTGATGTAGTTTGATCAATTT
>CAITKP010000037.1 GCA_903892995.1 uncultured Campylobacterales bacterium | reverse complement strand
TTTTTCTTATCAAAAAAAATAGATTATAATTAACTTTTATATAAAAAGGAAAGAGATGGCATTTTCTAAAAGTAACCGCCAAGGAACAATAAGCGGTATTATTTTTGTTGCTTTAGTTGCAGCTTCTGCTACTTACATTGCAGCACTTGCGCCAATTAAAAGTTTAGGATTATCTGCACTCGTTGTAGGTATTGTGATAGGTATTTTTTATGCAAACACACTGCATAACCATTTTCCAAAAGAGTGGGAAAGTGGAATCGTGTTTTCAGGTAAAAAAATTCTTCGTTTCGCTATCGTGTTTTACGGATTTCGTATCACTTTTCAACAAATTGCAGAAGTTGGGATGGAGGGCTTTTTGGTTTCACTGATTATGCTCAGCTCAACATTTATACTTGGAACTTGGATAGGGAACAAGATATTTAAAATGGATCTTGATACTTCTATGCTTACGGCTTCTGGTGCTTCTGTGTGTGGTGCTGCTGCTGTTTTAGCTACTGAGCCTGTTTTAAAAGCAGAGGGGCATAAAACAGCTATTGCTGTAAGTATGGTTGTTTTATTTGGAACAGTTTCTATGTTCTTGTATCCTGTGATGTATCAAGCGATCATTGAACCATCAAGTGGTTTTTTACATCTAAGCCCTGAACAGTTTGGTATCTATGTAGGTGGGACTATTCATGAAGTAGCACAAGTTGTTGCGGTTCCTTTCTCGATTCCAAATGCACCTATAGATATGGCAAATAGCGCTGTTATCGTGAAAATGACTCGTGTTATTATGATTGCTCCGATGCTTATTGTTTTAGGACTTTATCTTTCATTTCAAGCTAAAAAGAGTGGTTCAGTTGCAGGTGGTGTTTCACTCGTGATACCTTGGTTTGCTGTTTATTTTATCGGTATGGCGGGTGTGAACTCTCTTATAGAGATGTATGTAAATGGCGGTGGTGCTGCTATTGCACAAACAGTACATGGAGCGATTGCAACTCTCAATGAGATCGATACATTCCTACTAACAATGGCTATGACGGCACTTGGTATGGGTACACGTTTTGCAAAGTTCAAAGGTCTTGGTATGGCTCCACTTTATACAGGTGCTGCGATGTTCGCATGGCTTGTTATTGGTGGCTTTATAGTTACAAAATTAGTAACGACATTTTTATAAGATTTTCCTACTTCAAAGAGTGCTTTACATGTAAAGGTTTTTTCCCTTACATGTAAAGCTTTTGACATAAGTTTTTACTATCTTCTTCGATAACTTAGTGCTTCTAAAATATCTTTTTTTCGTATCATTTCACTCTGCTCTAGATCCGCAATCGTTCGCGCGACTTTTTGCAGTTTTTTAATAGATCGAAATGAGAGTGCAAAGCGCTCAATAGCGCCCTCAAGAGTCGATTGTGCTTCCTTATCTAAGACACAATATTTCTCTATCTCTTCATCATTTAATTTTCCATTGAATGTTCTTTGGCCACGTTTTGCTATAAATGCTATCGTGTGTAATACTCTTTGATGTAGCTCCTGCGAAGTGAGATCGCTTTTATCATCATAAGTGACATTTTGCATGGTTACATGTAAGTCGATTCTATCTAAAAATGGATCTGAGAGGCGGTTTTTATATCTTTGAATTTCGAGTTCACTGCATCTGCACTCTTTTGCCGAGTTTAATAGATTTCCACATGGACAAGGGTTCATAGCACTGATAAACAAAAATGAAGCAGGGTACTCTACTTTTGAATTGACTCTTGAGATACGTATGTGATTGTCTTGAAGTGGTTCTCTGAGGGCTTCTAAGATATTTTTGTTGTAGTGTGGAAGTTCATCAAAAAACAAAATGCCATTATGACTAAGTCCCACTTCTCCAATTTTTGCACTATGTGAGCCACCGCCAAATATACTAGCTGTTGTTGATGTGTGATGGGGTGAGCGAAAAGGACGAAGCGGAATAAAATCTGGTTCATAACCATCAAGGGCTTGGAGTTTTGCAACATCTAAAATCTCGGAGCTACTCAAGGGTGGCAAAATATAGCGGATTCTTTGTGCTATCATAGATTTCCCACATCCTGGGCTTCCTTCTAAGAGGAGATTATGAAAGCCTGCTGCAGATATCAAAGCAGCTCTTTTTGCGACACTTTGACCTCGTACATCCTTAAAATCATAGGGATAGTTGTTGTGAAAAAAGAGAGCCTCATCTGTATGTATAAATTTATACGGCAGTGTTGTGGGTGGAGCAGGAGTAAAAGAGCTATCTTGGCATTTTAATATATTGAGTGCTTCATTGATATGTGAAACTCCATAAAACTCAATATCTGGAATTTTAGTGAGTTTCTCTAAACTCTCTTTTGGCACGATTACCCTTTTGATAAGTCTTTGGTTGGCTAGGGAAAGGATAAGCGGATAGAGCGAATTATTTTCTCTTACTTGTCCATCCAGACTCAGTTCTCCAAAAACAAACCACTCAGAAATATCGATCTCTTCACTATCCATTAGTAGTAAAAGTGCAATGCTAAGGTCAAAATGGCTTCCCTGCTTTTTCAAATCACTTGGTGTGAGACTGATAACAAAGCGTTTTGGAGGAAAGGTATAATCATTGCTAAGTAGTGCGGATTTTACACGCTCTTTAGATTCGTTGATTGAAGTCGATGCGATGCCTACAATATTAAAAGATGGAAGTCCTTTTGTAAGGCTTGATTCAACTTCTACGACTTTTGCATCGATCCCCTCGTATGTAGCACATTTTACATATTTCATCAACAACTCCTTACATCTAGAGAGAACTTACGCCCAAATGGGACTTTACATGTAAGGATAGAATTTTTAATAAAGGGGAGAGTTTTTTATTGCATAATGCAATAAAATTAGATAGTTATCGTTCGTTTTTCTCTTTGAGCATACGTTTATACTCTTTTTCAAATTTTTTGCGTCTTGCATAGGAGAGCTTCTCAATAAAAAGTTTACCAGATAAATGATCCATCTCGTGTTGGATTGCGATACTTAGTAGATTGTCTGCATCAAGGATTTTTGTATTGCCATCTCTATCTTGATAGCTTATACTAATGGTATCAAATCGCTCAACATCTTCATAAAAACCAGGGACACTCAGGCAGCCCTCTTGATAGGTCGTTGTACCATTTTTTTTCATGATGACTGGATTAATGATCTCCATTAAGTTTTCAGGAGGCTGTTCTCCATCACTATCTGGGATATTGAGTATTAAAATATTTAGTGGGAAGTTGACTTGAATCGCGGCTAGACCGATTCCATTTGATGCGAGCATTACATTATTCATTGCATCAAGCAACTTGTGTAATTTTTCATCGAATACAGTGACATTTTTTGAAACTTGTTTTAATCTTTTATCTGGATAGGTTAGTATTGTTAGGTTCATAAATTACTCGTCTGAATATATTGCATAACTATTATTGGGATCGCGATACGCTTTTTCCATCGCTTTTAAAACATTGACAACTGTTTGTTCAGTCGTTTGCATAATATTAATTGGTGTGATACCCATAGCAACATTGAGCTCTATTTGTTGATCTGCCATAAAAAAGTTACTGTTGTGCACCAACTCAACAAGTCTTTGAGCAGCTTTGATTGAGCTATCGATATCCGTATGTTTTAAAAGCATACAAAAAACACCATTTCCATAGTGTGCGACAATATCGCTTCTTCTAGAGGTTTTTAGTAGAAGTCTTGCGATGGTTCTTCTCATAAGACCAAGTGCTTTTTCATAACGTTTATCTTGTACAAGCTCTTGTGAGAGTTCGATCATGATGAGGCTACTTGTGTGTTTAAACTCTTTTATAAGTTGTATCTCTTGAGTGACTTTGTTGAGAAGATATCGTTTATTATAAATGCCATATCGATTATCAAAAATCGTTTCGTTTTCAACACTTTTTACTATAGTTGCCGTTTGTTCATATAATGTTTTGAGATTTTCTATCTGTTTTTTTAGGATATCATCCAGTTTAGTAAGATCTGCCTCTAAAGAGCTGACAACGCTTAATACATTGGATGTTTCTTGATTTTCTGTTAATTCATCTTTTCGTTTAAGAAGAATTTTCGACATAAGGGTCATATTTTTATAAAGACCTGCAGAAACAGTAAGAATATTTTTGACAGAAACAAAACCTTGTTTGAGGGTGTTTTCAAGCTCTATTGTCGTTTCATCATTACTATTTTCTTCAAGTTGCAGTATTGATTTGATCTGTTTTCTTAAATGTTCACTCTTGTTTTCAAGAAGTCTGTCAAAATAGAGGGCAAAGTTGTTGGGTGTGGGAGGAAGAGCGTCTTTAAGGAGCGCTCCAAGTACCTCTTTTGCATAAAGTTCTACATCATTGCTTGGGTCATTAAAACTTGAACTACTAGATGTAGTATTTAGTGACATACCAATGGTCTCTGCTGGAACATTGGTAATATCTCTACGTTTTCTTAATGGTTTTGGCACAATGCTATTCCTACTCTTTTTCTTTCTCTTTTTTTGTTAAAACTTCGTCAATAATACCATATTTTTGCGCTTCAGCCGCACTCATAAAGTTATCTCTATCAGTATCTTTTTCAAGAGTTTTTACATTTTGACCTGTGTTTTTCGCAAGTATCTCATTGAGTTCCGCTTTCATACGAAGAATCTCTTGCGCTTGGATGGCGATATCCGAAGCTTGACCTTGTGCACCACCTAGAGGTTGGTGAATCATGATTCTAGCGTGTGGAAGCGCATAACGCTTGCCTTTTGCCCCAGAACTGAGTAAAAATGAGCCCATAGAAGCAGCTTGTCCGATACAGATAGTCGCAACATCTGGACGGATATAGTTCATCGTATCAAAGATAGCCATTCCACTTGTTACAACTCCACCTGGAGAGTTGATATAGAAGTAGATATCTTTTTCAGGATCTTCTGCTTCAAGAAAAAGAAACTGAGCGACGATAGTTGAAGCAACAGCATCATTAACCTCACCGCTAAGCATAACGATACGATCTTTTAGAAGACGTGAGTAGATATCATATGAGCGCTCTCCGCGCCCTGATTTTTCTACTACATAGGGAATATAGCTCATATTATGCTTCTTTTATCTTTGAATTAAGCAATTTACTCAAAACTTTATCCTCTACCATAGCCATTTGGATTGCTGGAAGGTATCCTGAATTTTGGTAGTGGTTATATGCTTGTTGAGGATCTTGACCCATTTGCATCGCTTCAAAATAGATAGTTTGCATAACTTCATGCTCACTTACAGTGATCTTTTCAGCTCTTGCCAATGCATCGATGATGAAAGTTGCTTTTACACTGTTTGTTGCATCAGCGCGGAAAGTTTCACGAAGCTCTTGCACTTTATCTGCATTTTCTCTGAGTTCAGTGATCTCCTCTTCGCTCATTGTTTGTGCTTTTTTATTTAAAGCCATATCCATCTCTTGTTCTACAACAAATTCAGGGATAGCAAATTCAAGTTTAGCAACAAAGTTTTCTAAAAGTTTTGGTTTTAGTTCATCATTGTAAAGTTTTGAAAGTTTTTCACTCTCTATTTGAATTTTTACTTGTTCTTTAAGTTTATCAAAAGTTGCATCCTCTTCACCTGGAAGCATTTTACGAGCAAGTTCGTCATCTAAAGCAGTTTCTGCTTTTTCTTGAATAGCGTTGATTTTAATAGCAAATTCTGTTTCTTTTCCTGCTAATTTGTCACTGCCATAGTTTTCTGGGAAAGTAACTTTGATAGTTTTTTCTTCGCCTTTTTTCATTCCAACAAGTTGCTCTTCAAAACCTGGGATAAATTGGCCTGAACCTAGTTTTAAACCAAAGTTTTCACCTTTTCCGCCATCAAAAGCTGTACCATCAAGGAAACCTTCAAAGTTGATATTTGCAGTATCACCAAGAGCAAGAGCGCGATCTTCTGTTACATCAACTAGCTCAGCGTTTGAATCAGCTAAAACTTTAATACGTTCAGTGATTTCTTCATCGTTTACAGCAGGTTTTTGAACATCTTCGATCATTGCAAGATATTCTCCAAGTTCGATTTCTGGGCGCATTGCGATCTTAATAGCAACTTCGATAGACTCAGCACCTTTGTCAAATTTTGTAATTTGTGGCTCGCCCATAAGTGCTTCATTTGCAACACCCATCTCTTTGAGACCTTGTGCCATTGCATCACGAAGTGCTTGAGATTCAGCATCTTGCTCAAGTTTTTCACCATACTGTTTTTTTACAGCGCTTAAAGGCACTTTACCTTTTCTAAAGCCTGCAACTTTTGCAGTTTTGCTTAACTCTTTAGCGATCTTTTCTATGTTTGCTTGAATCTCGTTATTAGCGATAGTTGCTTCTATTGTAGCGTTTGCTGCATCGATTTTTTTAGCGTTGATATTCATCAATTTCCTTTATGTCCAATTTCAGGACTTTATATGTGATAATGTTGGGCAATAATACCAAAAAAGTTCTTTAACCTAAATTATTTACAAAGCCGTGGCTTGAGGTTTAAGAGCAAGATCCACACGACTGCAATGTCGATTATGACATCTGCAAAATTAAAGATTGCAAAGTTAAATCCGCAGTGCCAGTACACATAATCAATAACTCCACCGTGAATAAATCTGTCATAAATATTTGAAAAACCAGCACCTATCAGTAAACCAGCAGGGATCGTATAACAGCTTTTACCAAGACGAAGGACATAAATAAAAGCACCGCCGATAAGGAGAAGTTGTATCCATTTGAGGGCATCTTCTAAAAATGAAAATAGAGAAAAAGCGACTCCATAGTTAAAGACAAGACGCATATTGACACAAGCTGTTTCATAAAGATCTACTGAATGTGTATAGAGAAACTCTTGAGGTACACCATACATCTCAATCGCTTTAGAGAGAAAAAACTCCTTAATCGCTTGATCAGCCAGAAAAATCCCAATAATGGGGAAGAGAAGGGTGATGAGAAGTTTATAAGAGATCTTAGGCATTGAGTTTTGATCCTAAAAAATCTACGATATTTTTCATTGCTTCATCCATTTTTTTCTGATCTTTTGCTTCGAGTAGGATACGAAGCTTGTTTTCTGTCCCTGAATAACGAATAAGATGACGAATATGCTCTTTATCTAGTTCTGCAAGAATGTCCGAAAGTCCCTCGATTTCATTTAGAGGTTTTTTCTGCTTAATGTTGATATTGACAAGTTCTTGAGGATAGAGTTCAAAAGGACGTAACACTTTTGAAGCGACAGATTGCTCAGAGATGATGAGGGCTAAAACTTGAAGTGCACTTACGAGGCCATCACCTGTTTTTGCGAAATCGTGCATGATAATATGACCGCTTTGCTCCCCACCGAAGTTGATTTTCTCTTTTTTCATGATATCTAAAACATTTTTATCGCCAACATCACTTCTATAAAGTTTTAATCCATCTTGTTCAAGTGCATCTTCAAGCGCTTGATTGCTCATAACTGTTGCAACGATTCCATCACCTTGTAATCTATTGTGTTTATGAAGATAGATTCCAAGTGCACCAATGAGTTGATCTCCATCAACAACATCACCATTTTCATCTACGATTACTACTCTATCCGCATCTCCATCAAGTGCAATTCCAAGATCGGCTCTATATTTTCTTACAGCACCGCAAAGTTCTTTGGTATGTAGGGCTCCACAATCTTCATTGATATTAAATCCATCTGGTTTATCATGAAGGACAATAACCTCTGCGCCAAGCTCTTCTAAAACTGTCGGACCAACTTTATAACCTGCACCATTTGCCGTATCTAAGACAATTCTCATATCTTGCAGTGAGAGTTCGACTGGAAAAGATTTTTTAAGTTGGACAATGTAGCGTCCGATAACATCATCAATACGTTTAGCTTGACCAATATTTTTACCTACAACACAAGCTTCTTGAATCTTTGCATCATCATAATAGATTGCTTCAATCTCTGCTTCAATTTCGAGTGAAAATTTGTCTCCACGTGAGTCAAAAAACTTAATCCCGTTATCATCATAAGGATTGTGTGACGCACTGATCATAATCCCTGCATCACAGCGCATATTTTGTGTTAAAAAAGCGATTGCAGGTGTTGGCATAGGGCCGATTTGGATTACATCATAACCTACAGATGTAAGTCCGCTTACAATAGCATTTTCTATCATATAACCGCTTCTTCTAGTATCTTTACCAACTAAAATGCGTTTTGTTTTCGCATGTTTTTTAAAATAAACACCAGCCGCTTGCGCGAGTCTCATCGCAAGTCCTGCTGTTAAAAAGCTTCCAGCCTGTCCACGTACGCCATCAGTTCCAAATAGTTTCATGAAAAATCCTCTCCATTAAGTGACAGTATTTTATCATATTGCAAATAAAAATGGTGATTTAGTTTAGCTTTAACTTAAATTTAATTATATTTAAGCTAGTATTCGACACTAAATTTTATGAGAAGGACTCATTATATGGCAAATCATAAGTCATCTTTGAAACGTATTCGCCAAACTATCGTTCGTACAGAGCGTAATCGTTTCTACCGTACACGTCTTAAAAACATCGTTAAAGATGTTCGTTCTGCAATCGATGCAGGAAACAAAACAGAAGCAGAAGCTGCTTTTAAAGTTGCTAACAAACAACTTCACACATTTGTAAGCAAAGGTATCTTGAAAAAAGAGACTGCTGCTAGAAAAGTAAGTCGTCTGCATAAAGCTGTTAACGCTCTATAATCAGGACTTAGATGCTATCAGATAAACTCAATCCGTTTATCAATCGCTATACTGAGCTAAGCAACTTGCTTAGCGCTCCTGATATAACTTCTGACATCAAAAGGATGACAGAACTCTCCAAAGAACAATCTTCTCTATCAAACATCGTTGAAAAAGCAAATGAGTATAAAGCTGTACTTGAGCAGATTAGTGATGCAAAATCTATGCTTGGTGATCCTGAAATGTCAGATATGGCAAAAGAGGAGCTCAAAGAGCTTGAGCCACGCGTAGGTGAACTTGAAGAGGAGATCAAACTGCTTTTACTTCCTAAAGATCCAAATGATGATAGAAATACCATCATAGAGCTTCGTGCTGGAGCTGGTGGGGATGAAGCAGCGATCTTTGTTGGAGACCTTTTTGATGCATATCTTCGTTATGCTGAAAACCGTGGATGGAAGATTGAGCTTATGAGCACATCTCCATCAGAGTCGGGTGGATATAAAGAGGTTATTGCACTCATTAAGGGAGAACAGGTTTATAGTCGGTTGAAATATGAAGGCGGTACGCACCGCGTACAGCGTGTTCCAGCAACTGAATCTCAAGGACGTGTTCATACATCTGCAATCACTGTCGCTGTTATGGCGGAAGTGGATGATGTTGAAGTCACGATCAATGAAAACGATCTTAAAATCGATGTAATGCGTTCAAGCGGATGTGGCGGGCAAAGTGTCAACACTACCGATTCTGCTGTACGTATTACCCACTTGCCAACAGGGATTGTGGTAACGAACCAAGATCAAAAATCGCAACATAAAAATAAAGAAAAAGCGATGAAAGTTTTAAAAGCGCGTTTGTATGATATACAGATGCAAGAACTCCAAGCAAAAGATAGCGAAGCTCGTGCTGTCCAAGTTGGAACTGGAGATAGAAGTGGGCGTATTCGCACCTACAACTATCCTCAAAACCGTATGTCTGACCACCGTATCAATTTAACACTTTACAGGTTAAATGAGATTATGGGTGGCGGTCTTTTAGATGAGGTGATTGAACCTCTTATTACAGATCATCAGGCAAAAATCGTAGAATCTGCGGGATTGTAATCCCTTTGCCCAAACGGGCACTTTACATGTAAGAAATTTCCTTACATGTAAGCTTTTTTTTAAATAATATCTTCGCTACAATCTTTGTCACTTTATATCCATTGGAAAACATATGAAAGAAAAAGTTGGACTCGCTCCGGGAACTGCTATCTACACGGGTACGCACGATGTAACTTATCCTGAGATTACCGTCATAAAATATACTCTTGATGAGGTTTCTACTAAAAGCTTTAGAGATTTTGAATCTGTAAAAAATGATCTTTCTTTGAGGGATGAGACTACTCCAATATGGTTACATGTAGAGCCAATCAGCGATCAAAATGCGATCTCACAGCTGTGCGAATTTTTTCATATTCATCCTCTTGTAGTCGAGGATATTCTCTCCGTTAAACATAGACCAGTGGCAGAAGAGTATGAAGAGTATCTTTTTGTAGTTTTAAAATATGTGCAGTACACGCAAGAGGGCTTGATATTTTCTCAGATCTCTTTGGTGCAAATGGATAATTTAACCATCAGTTTTGCAGATGACTCGCCTCAAAATTTTGAGGTAATAAAAAAACGTTTGGAAAAAAAAGATTCTCGTATGAGAAAAGAGGGAAATGAGTATCTTTTTTTCGCGCTTATAGATTATCTTGTGGATCAATACTTTATAGCCCTAGAGACGATAGGTGAAGAGATAGAAGCACTTGAAGATGAAATACTCTATACTCCAACGAAGCAGAGTATCCAAAAAGTGCATAACCTCAAACGAACTCTTATGGAACTCAAAAAATCTGTATGGCCAACAAGAGAGCTGATCAACACTATTTTGCAGTCTGAAAACATCAATGAAAAATACTATATTTACTATAAAGATACCTACGATCATATTATCAATATCATTGATATTATCGAAGGATATCGAGATAGTGCATCGAGTTTTTTAGATATCTATCTTTCAACTTTGAGTAACCGTATGAATGAGATTATGAAAACTCTTTCAATCATCTCGACAATCTTTATTCCGCTCTCTTTTTTAACGGGTTATTTTGGGATGAACTTTAAGCATGAAACGATTTTAGATTCACAAACGGCATTTGATTGGTCGAATATCGTTATGATTATCATTCCACTTTTGTTACTTGGGTATTTTAGAATGAGAAAATGGTTTTAGAGATTTTAGAGAGCGATTCAATTAATGATATAATGGCGACCAATTTATGATAGGAAAAGGGATGGATTCTTCGACGAATAGTGAAGGCGATAGTAGTCACAACAGTAATTTTAGAGATTTTATAGAGGATTATTGGGATATTTTTATAGGAATTATCTCAATCATAACTGCATTTTATTTTCATAACAATGGCTTAGAACTTTTAGCCACACTTTTTGCTGCAATGGGTATTGGTGCGCTCTCTTTGAGTGTTTCAGAGATCGCAGAGATTCTCTCCGAACGTCTGCATGAACCTTATGGAAGCTTTGTTTTAACGCTGAGCGCTGTTGTTGTTGAGATTATACTTTTGTATATTATTTTACTACAAGCTTATAGTGATCCTGATGTTGTAAAGACCGTCAAGGGCGGTATCGTTTCGGCGGTTATCGTGGATTTAAATGTGCTTCTTGGACTTGCTGTCTTTTTGGGCGGACTTAAATTTACAGAACAAAATCACAATAAAGAAACATCAAGTGCCTACACAACTATTTTGTTTGTCGCAGCAATTGCTCTTTTGGTTCCAGGACTTTTAAATCATGTCACCCACTCCAATGCGACGATACAGAGCGCCTCAAAAGCAATAGCAATTTTACTATTTATCTTCTATATGACTATTTTGGTTTTTCAAACAAAAACACATGCTCACTTCTTTAAGCAAACGGCAAAAAGTAGAATTTTTAGGCTTAAAAGAAAGATGGCAAAGAAAAATAAGGAGCTCGAAGAAGAGGAAGAGGATGATTATATTTTTGAGAGATTCAACAATATTGGTCTTATTGCTTCTATTTTTGTTTTTATTGCAATCATCGCTCTTGGCGCAGAAATATTTGCAAATGAGGGTGTAAAAGTCGCGCGTGAATATGGAATATCGGCTGGTATCTCTGGACTCATCATCGCTATTGTATCTGTTGCGCCAGAGATCGCTACTGCCATAAAAGCGGCAAAAAATGATGAGATTCAAAGGGTTGTCAATATCGCAATGGGAGCTTCAACCGTTTCTATTCTACTTACTGTTCCAGTGTTAGTATTTTTGGCTTATATAAGCGATATCGGTCTTACACTTGATTTTAATCCGCTTGAAATAGGGGCTTTGATATTTACGATTATGCTTGCTTGGAAAACGACAGATGATGGAGAAACAAACTACTTTGAGGGGATTTCGCACCTGATATTTTTCTGTGCGTTTACGATCATCGCTATTTACTATTAAAAGGTATTACTTACAATGGCACTGATTTTCATGATCGTTGATCATGCCACTTGCTTGCATAAAGGCATATAGTGTGATTGAACCTATAAATTTGAAGCCACGTTTTTTTAGCTCTTTTGTTATATTGCTAGAAAGATCACTAGAAGAGTTAAGTGCTTGCAAGTTTGGAACATCATTTGTGATAGTATTGAAGTTGATTTTACCCCAAAAGTAGTTTTTTAATGAACCATACTCTTTTTGAATTTCCAGAAAAAGTTTTGCATTATTGATAATTGACTCAATTTTTGGTTTGCTTTTAACGACAAGTCCACTTTCTAATATCCGCTCAATATCTTTGTCGCTATATTTAGCAACCCTCTCAAGCTTGAAGCCCTCAAACACTTCTCTATATCCATCACGTTTTTTTAAAACAGTTAACCAGCTCAATCCTGCTGATTGCGTTTCTAAACTAAAGAGTTCAAATAATGCTTGGTCATCATAAATAGGTTTCCCCCATTCTTGATCATGATAATCTACATAGAGTGGATCAGTTAATTTAACCCATCCACAGCGCGTTATATTTTTTTTCATCTGTGCTATTTAATTGCAGTCGTAAGTAGTCGTAAAGACTGCTTTGACTTCACCTGCAAAAGTGATGGTTTCATTTGCAAACCCAAGAGTAAGCGTATCACCGCTTTTTGGAAATACTTTTGTCTCGTTTGCGAGTTTTCCCTCAGAAAATGCTCTATAAAAAGCAGATGCCATACCTGTCCCACATGCGAGTGTTTCATCCTCTACGCCGCGTTCATAAGTTCTTACATGCAAAGTGCCCTGCGTGTGTAAGCCATTTTCTTTGATAACAGCAATGTTCACGTTCGCGTTGTATTTGTATCGAAGCTGTCTTGCTTCTGCAATATCGAAGTTGTTAAAATCTGCATCAAAAGTGATGAGATGGGGAACGCCTGTGTCGATTTTCCACCAAGATTTTCCACCTTCGTTTATATCTTTGTCTAGGATCTTTGGAGGTGTAAGTTCACTTTTTACCAAATTTTCATCAACTTCAGCACGAATCACCCCAGCTAGTGTTACAAAACTCATTTTAGAAGGAGCAAGACCATTTGAGTATGCGTAGTGCGCGCATGCTCGGCTTCCATTGCCACACATCTCAGCAGTGCTTCCATCAGAATTGTAAAACTCCCATTCAAAATCGTGTGTATCGTGTGGAACAAGAACGATGAGTCCATCAGCTCCGATGCCATTTTGACGATCACAAATCTCTTTTGCCAACGCTCCTCGATCCTTTTTTATAAAGCTGTGAAAAAGTACAAAATCATTTCCATTGGCACTGTATTTAGCTACATTCATAGATATTTTTCCTTTATTGTAGTGACAAATTTTTCAACCTCATTTTGCAGGTGTTTGAGGTCTTTTGAGTTGTCTATCACCCAAGTGGCACGCGCTTTCTTCTCATCAATAGGCATCTGTGAAGCAATACGTTTTAAAGACTCCTCTTTACTAAAGCCGTTTCTTTTCATAAAGCGTTCTAGTTGCAACTCGCTTGGAGTGTAAACGACAACGCTATCTTTGATGTCATAGGCTTTGCTCTCAAAAAAGAGAGGAATATCGATGAGATAGGGAAATTTGAAGCTGTCTTGTTTTTTTGATCTCTCCTCTATCTCTGCTCGGATAAGCGGATGAAGAAACTCTTCAAGTGTTTTTTTTGCCTCTGGATCTGAGAAGATGAGTTTCCCAAGAGCAGGACGATCGACTTTGCCATTTTTGAGGAACTCTTCACCAAAAGTTTCTTTGACCCAAAAGGAGTTCGCCTCTAAGATTTCATGACTGATGCTATCGGCATCGATCACTCGCATACCGTTGAGTGCCATAAGAGAAGCAACGGTACTTTTACCTGTAGCGATGGAACCTGTAAGTGCGATAGCGTATTGAAATGCCATTAGTTTTTGATGACTCCAAGGTATTCTTTACGGATATAATTGCCCATAGCAAAAGAGGCTGGATGGATGTCACAGTTGTAATAACTCAGACCATCAAGCATATCCGCACGTTGGAGGATAAGGTCAGCTGTTGGATGGTAACTTTTTGATGCAAGAAGAAGCGTAGTCCCATCTTCAAGACGACAAGGCATAATGATTTTGAAATATTTTGCCATGATCTCCATGATGATTTTGTTCTCTGTGATATCAAGAAGTGATGGATGAACACTCATCAAAAGTCCATCTTCAGCGATAACACGCCCAAGATGAGCGATCACTGCCGCATCACATGGAACTTCTGAGAGAACTACATCAAATGCATTGTCACCTGCACTGCGAAGAGCATCTAATTGAGCTGGCATTGATGTGGCTTTTATATCATTATGGCGAGCGATTTCGAGCTCAAGAGGCGTTGCATTGTCACTAAGTATGAGGATATTTTTTGGCTCTTTATGTGTACAAAGCGGTACATGTACCATCATTTCTGGATAGATAAAATCTTTCAAAAGTTGTTCCTGTTTTTAAGTTTTTGCGATTGTATCAGATTAGATTTAAAAAATATTAAAAAGTTACCCTTATGAAAAGGGATTAATCTTGTCTCTCATTATAACTAAAAAAAATTATAGATATAATTTGAGTCAAAGGAGTTGTTATGAATTTGAATAAAATAAGATCATTTTGTAGAGTGTTCCGTACAGCGGTAGGTGCGGGACTTGTTGGTTATGCGATCGGCTCAGGAAACAGTTGGTTTTACTTAGGTGTTCTTGTGTTATTTGTAGGTCTTTTTGATATTTGCCCTTTGTGTATCTTCTCCAAAAAATGCGATATCAACGAAAACTAAAACGCACTTTGGTATAATCACATCACTTTAAAAAACCTTTACATGTAAAGCAGTGCTTACATGTAAAAGTTTTGAACTTTCACACAGGAATATTTATGAGTCAAATAAGCTACAAAGACGCTGGTGTCGATATTGATGCAGGGAACAGTTTTGTCGAGAACATCAAACCTTTAGTTAAATCTACAAAAGTTGCAGGTGTGCTTGGTGGAATCGGTTCATTTGCTGGAGCATTTGAGTTGCCAAAAGGGTATGCTGAGCCTGTAATGCTTGCTGCAACGGATGGTGTTGGTACAAAACTTAAACTCGCTATTGACTCTGGAATCCACAACACTGTAGGAATCGATCTTGTAGCAATGTGTGTAAATGACCTTATCTGTAACTTTGGAACTCCATCATTTTTCTTGGATTATTATGCGACTGGAAAACTTGAAGTGGAAGTAGCAACTGCTGTTGTGAGCGGGATTGCGACTGGATGTATCGAAGCTGAATGCGCGCTTATCGGCGGTGAAACAGCTGAAATGCCTGGAATGTACAGTGAAGATGATTATGATCTTGCTGGTTTTGCTGTGGGTGTGGCTGAGAAAAGTGAGATGGATCGCGTGGCACTTGTAAAAGAGGGTGACCAACTTATCGCACTTCCAAGTTCAGGACTGCATTCAAATGGTTTTTCTCTTGCAAGAAAAGTTTTGCTAGAAAAAATGGGCATGAAGTTTGAGGATGATTTTAATGGCAAACCACTTATTGAAACTCTTTTAACTCCGACAAATATTTATGTAAAAACATTTAAAGCACTTAAAGAGAATATAGTCGCACTTGCGCATATCACAGGTGGCGGAATCGTTGAAAATCTTCCTCGTGTATTGCCTGAACATTTGATGGCAGAAGTAAAAGAGCAGAGCATTAGAACCCTTCCTATCTTTGATCTTATCGGACAACATGTAGCGCGTGAAGAGATGTTTAGAGCATTTAACATGGGTGTTGGAATGATCTTGGTTGTTCGTCCTGAAAATGTAGAGACAGTTCTTGCAAAAGCTGCGGGAAGCTACCACATCGGCGAAATAAAAGCGGGTGAGAGAAAAGCTGTTTTAGTTTAATTTAATGATTCAATGATGAAATATAGTTTCATCATTGAATACTCTTTGATTGAAATAGGTATTTTACGCTTCTTTTATTTTTTTACTGCGTTAGAAAAAAGTTACACTATCTTTGAAAGATTCGAGATCAATAATTGAGCTTGACGATAATCAAGAGCGTTTATGTCTGGTTCCATTCTTCCTGTTATTTTTTCATATGTTTTTAAAATCTGACTTGAATTATTCATATATCCCATACTCCAATCCTTAAAAAGTCTATACTCATGAAGACGTGTTCCTAGAATTTTGAGAGAATGATGTCTAGAGTCATGCTGGATATTATGATAGAGTTGGTCTACCTTCTGCGGTTCACCTTCAATATAGTGTAAAAATATTTTTCCATCAAAAATCAACATACCTGTAATGCCATGCTTCTCATTTTTTTTCTTTGCAATGGTCAAGATATCTACTAAAACATTTAAATCGGTGTCTTCTGAAGCGTGGCTACTATAAATTAAACTTTTCATACCATTATTCCTTGCTCACTAGTATAGTTCATGTTACAGTGAGAAATAACGAAGTTTGAAAGGCTTATAAATTGATATTTGTTATCAAAATTATCTCGTCTCTCTCTCTCTCTATCGTATTTAATATTAAAATATTATTAATCATTTAATTTTTCATCATCCTTATGTCAATTTGCCGAGAAATATAAATAGTTCTTTACTTGCAAAAGTTACCTATTTAAATACAATTATAAAGATTTAATGTTGCAATTGTGTTGCAATTAAATAAGGATGTGAATACAAGTCGTTCATAAAAAAACTAATTTTAAATCTCACTTCCCCATTTTAATGCTCCTAAGCCATACTTTTCTCTTATTTTTTGAGCTTGTTTTGTGAGATGATGCAGTTTTTTGTCATCTTCCATTTCTAAAAGAGAAAGCTCTCTATGGCAGATATGTGTAAAGTCTGAGGCTATGATGGAAAGAGAGCTTACATGTAAGCGTTTTTGCTTGTCTGCTTCATGAAAAAGGGCGATACAAAAATCTTTGAACTCTTTTTCACAGAACTCTTTTCTTTTTATAAGTGATATGTGAGACTTTTGTTGGTATTCATAACCGATTGTGAGAGAAAAAGTTGTGGGAATCACTTTGAGTTTTTGGATGGCAAAAAGCAGATGCCTTGAGAGGATGAGCACTCTTCTTTTAAGCTCATGGCGTTCAAAAACAGGATCAAAGCTGCGAGATATACCAATAGACTTACGTTCGCTTTTTAAAGAGATATGCGCGTCACTCTCTCCATTGACTCTTTTGTAGAGTTCCTTTGCGTAGGGCCCCCATGATTGGAGTGTTCCTTTTCGTTTTCGCAATTCTCCCAATGTCGTTATTTGAACCTCTTGGAGCTTTTGCATCATAGCTCTGCCAATCCCTGAAAATTTGCTTACATGTAAAGGGTTTACAAACTCATCAAAATTCCAAGGGTAGATAGTTTTACATCCAAAGGGCTTTGCCTCACCAGTCGCAAGTTTGGCGATATATCTGGTGTTGGCTGCACCAATAGAAACTGGAAGGTTTAATTTTTTTTGTATTTTATGGCGTAGTGAATCGATAAACGCAGGAACATCTTCATCGGCTATCCAACCTGTGATGTCACCATAAAACTCATCGATACTTGCTTGCTCGACAAGTGGAAGTTGCTCTTGTAAAAATAGATGCAATTTATGAGAAAGCTCTTGATATAAAGCCATATTTGGGGATTTTATGATGAGATGTGGACAGAGTTTTAGAGCTTCATTAATACTCATAGCGGTTTTTATTCCATATTTTCTCGCTTCATAACTTGCAGTTGTCAATATTCCTCGAATTCGACCATCAGCATCGATAAAATTTTGCAGATCATCCCCTCTTTTTTCATAGTTTTGGTAAAAAGTGGAAACAAATGAACCTGCATTAACGAAATTGACCCCCTGATCTTTGGAGTTTTTTGAGAATATATGTGTATCACTTCTTCCACCTACTGCCACTGCTTTGTGTAAAAGTGAACTATCAAGTGTGCGCTGGGCTGAGACAAAAAAACAGTCTAGATCGATGTGTATTTTCATAACGAGGATTGTATCATCAAAAAAAATTAGATCTAAAATTTATGGCATAGGGAAATAAAACGTCATTTTAAGCTCTATAAGATAGGATTGCAGTGTAAAAAAATTTGTAAGGATTTACTATGTTTGGTTTAGGCTTTTTAGGTACTAGTGCACCATTTTATATGGATTTTATAACGCTTTATTTTGCAATATTGCCTGTTTTAATGTTTCTTTCTATCACTTTTGCGATGAAGAAAAAGTATGAGAAACATTTTATTTCGCAGTTAGCACTCTTTGCTGTTACTTTAGTTGTTGTTGTGGTTTTTGAAGTAGGGGTGAGAGTTTCTGATGGCTTTGTAGAGTTTATGAAAAATGCACATGTTTCGTATGGCTTTATGATCACATTTTTGATTGTACATGTAAGTATCGCATTAGCAAGCGTTGTGCTGTGGTCGGCACTTTTATATAGTGCGATTAAAAGTTATAAACTCGAAAATAATGGCGTTTTAGCTTCACATAAAAAAGTTGGAAAACTTGTATTTTTAGGGATTACTTTAGCTTCTTATATGGGAGTTGGAGTTTACTATCTTCTTTTTGTGTACTAAGCTTTTTTGATGCGATAGATTTTGAATCTAACTCGCAGCGTAAGGAATACTTTACATGTAAGATTTATTTCTTACATGTAAAGTAGTTTATAGTATAAATATTTTTAGTAGATTATTTAACTAAAGGGTTTGTGTTAGGAACTCTTTTTCCGCCTAGACTCTCTATGACAGCAGGTATTTCAGTATCTAACTGATCGATTTTTTCAAGTTTATCTTTTTCTGTGATACCAAGAGCTGAAGCCCATGCATGAAGTGTTGGCATACCAATAACGATCTTATTTTCACCTTTTTTGATATAGGCATACATAGAACATGGCGCAAATATTGCTGCTTGGGGAAGTGGGTTTTTTCCATCAAAGATAGTGTATGAAAATGGAATATGACAAAGTGACCATACAACGTATTCATCAAACCCTGGAAGTTGATCTGGTTTTGTGTTGAGGCTGTATTTCATATTGTAAAAACCAGCGATTATGTACCCTTTTGCTTGAAAAGATGATTCAAATTTCTCTTGAAATTTATCAAAGAAATCATCTACATCTTCTGGTTCTTCAAAAGGGATCTCAAAATTCATCATGCTCTCTTTTGCATAGCCTTGAAGCTTTACATAACTTTTCTTAGCGCCATATTTTTTTTCTATCGCTTCATTCATTGGTTTAAACATATCAACAAACTTTGTTCTCACGGTTGTGTCTGATATGCCAAGGATATCAAGCGCAGCTTCTGGCGCTATATGTGTGATGATCGTTTTGGAAGGTTCTGATTTTTTTCTGTAGATAACGAGATTAAAAGGAGTAAAACCACCCAATCTTGGATCTATATTCATAAGAGGTCTTGCGCTCATATCATTGACCATAGATGAAAAAGAGAGCTGTTCTAAACCAGTGGCTCCGACTTGTTCAACATAAACATTTTGAACATTATGATGAGGATCATTTAAGAAAAAACCGATTTTTTTCATATCATCTTTGGTGAATTTGAAAAAATCCTCTTCTATAGGTTTATCTAAGGTATAAACGACAGCTAGATTTTTGTTATCACTTGGAGTAAAAGAAGTAGCAGCAAGTGCAGAGGTACTAAGTGCCAGTGCTAGCGCTGCTGAGACTAAAGTTACATGGGTAGAAAACTTTGTTTTACATATTGTGAAGATGTTCATATTTTACCTTTTTTGTAATTTTATTAAGTATATTGCAATCTTAATATAGAGTAAGGTAATATTATCGATGTTCTATAAAATATAGAGCTCGTCACCATTTTTTATATTACCATTTGAAATAGCTTGGATAAATATACCGCGATCATCTTTTAATAGTTTAGGAAGTTTGGCATCTATTTTTGAGAGTCCTTTGCAAATAGTACAGTTTTGTGCTATTTGAAATGAAACCTCACCTATATAGAAAAAATCGTCTAAATTGAGATCACGGATTGTTCCTTCAATGAGAATATTCTCTCCTAAAACTCCATATGCCATATCGATATTGGTATTTTTTGCAAGTGTATATGCATCCGTAGATGAGATAAGAATAGAGCGTAAAGAGTCTTTTCCATAAAATTTATCGCCAATAACACCATTTTCATCGATCTGTAATTCTGACTTGAGAATACGAGAGGGCTCTTGGCTCGTAGATATATAGAGCTCTTTTACTGTTCCTAATATTTTCTTTGACATCTATTTCTTCTTTTTAAATCCGATTTTTTTTCATATTGATCAAGTTCCATCTTTTTGTAGCTATTATTTTTAATATATTTTAGCATGACTAAAAATTCATCTTCTGCATAAATACCTGGAAATAAACCTGCAACAGATTTGTCTTTATCATAAAAAATAGAGACTGGAAACCCAAAACCGATATGTTTAGTAAACTCTTTACTAGTTCCTTTAAAATCCCTATATATAACTGTATCGTTTTTTGAAGTTTCAATATCTACATAGTAAAAGTCATTTTTAATGGCTTTTTGGACACTGTCCGTGTCAAGTGTAAACATTGACATCTCTTGGCAATAAACACAATCTTTCCAATGTAAATATACATAAACATGTTTATTTTCTTTAGTGGCTTTATCTATGAGTTTGTCAATATTGATTTCTGCAGAGAATGATAAGAGTTGTAGGGTTAAAAGAAGAAAGAGAATTTTCATAGCTTTCATATAATTATCCTCTTTTAGAGATTAAAGAGGAGCTGTCTCCTCTTTAAAAATTTATTTGATTGTTTCTTTCTCGTCTTCTTTGTTACCTTTACGGTCAACCCAAGAAACGTTCAGTACATCACCAGCCTTAGCACCTTTAAAGCTAAATTTGAAGATAGGGTTTTTAGAAAGAAACTGACTTGTTGAAGCTTCATATACAACTTTACCATTGATAGTCGCAGTAATATGAGTAATAAAGTTAGCATCTTCTCTATTACCAGTTTTTTTCTCTGCAATGTCATATGTCGTCATTTCGTGAGAAGCCATTACTTTTGTCTCAACAACACCATCTTTTAATTTTGATTTAATTTTCATAAATATATCCTTTATTTTTTTTGTTTTGATCTGTTGTAAAAGCTAAATCAGCCTTCACAACCACCTAATGCAACATCAATAGATTTAGTAACTGAATAGAGTTTACCATCAAGTCCCTCAACAACAACTGTCATAGTTCCACTTTTTTTCATTTTAATTTTGATAGAGTAATCTACAACGCTATTCTCATATACGTTAAAAACGATTACAGCACTTTCAGGGTTTGCATCTTGAAATAGTGCAACAGTTTTTGCAGGAATATCAGTTGCAATATCAACTGGAACCTGACCACCATTACTTGCAACTTTTGGAATTGTAAGCTTAACAGCATCACTTGGAGTTGGAACTTTTCCATACAACTTAGCAATACCATCATTAATATCTTTAGATGTCCATACATCAGGCTTAGTTGCTCTGAAATCCTCAGCAGCTAAACGAGCTGGCACCATTGTAGCAACTGCTGCAAGTGCACCTAAACTTAAAAATTTTCTTCTTTGCATTTTATTTCCTTTTTTTTTAAAATTATTTACTTAAGCTGATCATATAGTCAACAACAGCTTTAAGATCAGTATCTGCTAGATCTGTTCCACCTTTTGGAGGCATACCGTTAATACCGTTTATCGCATTATGATACACAGCGTCCATACCTTTAGAAGTTACTTTTTCCCATGCAGCTTTGTTTCCTACTACAGGAGCGCCCATACCATCGGCACCATGACACATACTACATGTAGCATCATACGTTGCTTTTGCCGCGTTACCACTATTTGCATTTTTATCTTTAACTGGCAAATCTCTTACGATTGATAATGGAGGTAAGAAATCTTTCGTTTCAATTTTAATACGAGTTACTTTAGTTTCACCTTTAATACAGTTGTTCATACAACGTGCTTTAGATGTTTTTGCACCGATATTTTTAGGATTATTGAAAAATGCTCTTGTATTATCAAGGCCTTTTGGACCATCAATTTTAGGAACAAAACCATCTTTGTTTGGCATTACAATTTTTAAGAACTTTGCTCTATCTAAATCATAACTATCACCAACTACTTCACCATCGATTTTCATTTCATTGATATTTAGAATATAAGCAACAAGTGCATATACTTGATCGTCAGTTAAACTTTTTGGAGCTGGATGAGGCATACCCTCTTTGATATACCACCATAAAGTACTCGCTTGTGGCCAGTATGTTCCAAAAACACGATTTGGACCATCAGCTGTATCACTTGTTCTTTGGTTTTTAAGAGATTTTACACCATCATAAGCATTTCCCTTAGCAAGAGATGGATATCCACTACCACCTGAACCAAAGTCACCATGACACATAGCACATTTTGAATCGTAAAGCTCACTACCATCAGACACTGTTCCATGTCCTTCTGGCGGTGGAGTTTTAGGTGTTACAGATCTAGACCATGCTTCTAACTCGGTTGGAGTTGGAGTACGTCCATAAGAGTAACCACCTTTTTGTGCATCACTATTTACATAGTAAGATGATGTCTTATTATTTTTAACAGGATAAGTCACACCACCATCGATAACTAGTTTTCCTTTGTTTGGACCACTAGTATATGTTTTTGATGTAGCACTTGTAGTATCCGCCTGAGCTGTAAATCCAACTAAAACTGCCGTAATTATTGAAATTGATACTAATGATTTACGATCTAACTTGAACATTATTTACCTCCCCATTTGCTGTTACTTCCCATGTAGCGACACTATTTCTATGGTATACTGATTCAATACCCATAACAGCTACTTCTTCATCAATTGTAGGTTGCATACGTCCAGCATCATCCATAGCACGACTTCCGATAATAAGTGGTTTGCCTTCATATTTATACATAAAGCTAAATCTTGTCCATGCTTTTGGCAATACAAGACCTTTTAGTGATGCTTCAGTCCAATTTCTTCCACCATCAAAAGTGATATCAACGCCTGTGATAGTACCATTTCCACTCCATGCAAGACCTTCGATCTCTACTAGGTCACCTTTTTTAAGGTCAGTCCATGGTTTTTCAGGACATGGAGAAGTGATGATTGAGTTTACTTCATTTACATAAAAGTGTTGTACTGCCGTTCCATCTGGTTTTAGAGCAGTATATTTTGCTGTTTCCTCTTTTGCATAGAATGGCTCATCTGAAAACTCAAGACGTTTTAGCCATTTAACACATAGGTTCCCTTCCCAGCCTGGAAGTAAAAGACGTACTGGATAGCCTTGTTCAGGACGAAGAGCTTCACCATTTTGTCCCCATACGATCATGGCATCATCAAGAACTTTATCGATTGGCACTGTTCTACCCATTTCTGAGTTATCTGAACCCTCAGCTAGCATCCATCTTGCATTTGGTTTAAGACCTAAGTCTTTAAGGATTGTTTTGATGTAAACACCAGTCCATTGTGCACAACTCATCATCCCTTTTGCAAATTGAACAGAGTTAAACTGTGGACCTCTCCACTCAGGACCGCCATTTGCAGGACATTCGATAAAGTGGATACGAGTTTCACTTGGATAACGTTTTAGTTGATCAAGTGTAAGTACAATAGGTTTTTCTACCAAACCATGGATCATCAAACGAAATTGATTTGGATCAACTTGTGCGATTCCACCATGTGCTCTTGAGAAAAAGAGACCATTTGGAGTGATGATTCCCTCTGATTCTTGGATAGGACACATTGCAATTGAAGCATACCAGTTACCAGATGAAAGAAGTTCAGCATTTCTTCTTGTATTGTTATGCTCATATTCTGATGGCATACCATAAAGATTTTTAGTAACAGGATCACCAAATTTTATTCCCCATGGTACATTGTTAACTATAGCTGGATCATCAGCCATTGCTTGAGTGCCAGCAAAAATACTAGTACCAGCTAATGCAGTAGCAGACAAAGCTGCAGATTTTCTAAAAAAATCTCTTCTTGCTAATGTGTTTTGTGTATCATTAGATGAAGATTGTAGATTTTTTTGAGAATTATTATCGTTCATTTTTCTTCCTTTATAAGCTTGTATAGATATAACTAATATGCAGTTCTCAGTGGTTACACAAATCAGTTAAACCAATAGTTTTACACACAACATTATTACATTATTACATTATTATGTAACAGTTTTGTAAATATCACAATTATATCACACGAAATGATACTATAATTTGGATATTTATATGAATATTTTGCTTCATTCAAAAGCCCGCTGTTACAAATCAACACATAAAAAAAACGAATCTTTCAAGCTTGAGATGAAGCTTAAGTTTTTTTATAAGTTGTAATTTGTATTACTTATAATTCCTAGAACTACATAAGTGTCATTTATAAGATCATAATAAAAGGGTATAGTAAAGCCCTGATGTTCTATATCTTTGATGTTTTCATCATTGAAATAGAGTGATTTTTTGTACTTTTTCACTTTTGTTGGCATATTTAAGATGATAGTATCAAGATAGAGTTTAAAACTTTTTGCAGCTTTGATATCTCCTTGAAAATCATTCAAAAGTATCAATTTTAATTGTTCTGTATAGAGTGGTGAATTAACAATTTTCATTTTTTACTCCACTTTGTAACCATGTATCGATTTCATCCATTGTTTTTATATATGCTGTGAAGAGTTGTTGATTTTCTTGATATTTTTTGAGCTCATTTTTTAGTTTTTCACTCATTTGCTCTTGAAATTTACTCTGTTTTGTTTCCTCCATAGGGCTATTCCTTTTTATCAATCGCATTTTTAGCTGATTTTATAGCATTACTCACAGCAGATCTGGCAACTCCCCATGCTTGAGTCCCCATTCTTTTTGCTTCTTGAGCTTTTTTAGATTTTAAGACTTTAGAGCCTTTTAACATAGCGTCTTTTTTGATGGATTTAAATTTATCTTTCATAATTGCTACTGTTTCTTTGGATATATGTACAAGCTCTTCTAGATCATATTGCATACTATTTGAAATCTCATCAAGGAGATTTTTTGTCTGAGTAGAATTGGAAAGAGAGACTTTATTTACAACCTGTGTAAAAATAACATCTGTATGGATCAGCTCATCAAAAGTATGTTCATAATCACTAAGAAGTATCACTTTGATCTCATCTGGCATATATAGAAGCTGTTGCTGGAATTTTGAGATCGATTTGATTAAACCTGCTTTTGTACCTTTCATTGTTGATTCAAGAATAAAGTGGGCTTGATTTGGCGTTGCTTCAGCCACATTTACAGCTGTTTGTAGGATGTTAAATAAGATCTGTCTGATTCTGATACTATTGAGTGGTCCCTCATTGATAGTTTCATATGTCAACTCTTTTATGAGTTCAGTAGTTGTTTCTTCTATATCTTCATCTGTCTTTTCTAAAGCTGTAATGATTGCTGATTCTACCATTTCGTTGAGCATATCAAAAAGGTCGACCGATTGGAGTTTGATCTGATGAAGTTTTGAGATAGTTTCTTTGGGAGCATCACTTAAAGATGCTTCTATCGTATCAAAAAGTGTATATTTACTATCTTGAAGTTCATGAGATGTTTTCTCGATACGTCTTTGAATCTGCTCTTTTTTTGCTAAAAGCTCTTCTACTTCATCATGTAAGGCTAAAGTTTCATTATCAATGATTGTTGCTGTTACAATTTTGAGTTCATGCAAGGAGAGCTTTTTAGGGTCTATATTCCATTCATTGGAAATATGAGTTAAAAGCTGCTCGATTTTTTCTGCAACAGAGTTAGACTCAATATTTTTGTAGCTATTTTTAATATCTCTTTCAAACTGTTCTATATTCATAACAAATCCTTTATAAAACCATTTTTATATTTTGATGACTCTTTAATGCTTCGTAGATAAATGTTCTTTCATCCTCATTTGTGATGACGAGATCGAGATTCATACTTACATACTTGCCATTTTTACTTGCATTAGAGAGTTTGAGTGTGTGGGGTTTTTCTAAGATTACCTCTTTTACTGCAAGATGAATTTCATCTTTATGATGACCGATTACTTTATAAGACCAGCTACACGGGTATTCTAAAACCAATTTTTCCTTAGTTTCGTTTAAAATTTCCACTTTTTCCTCCCTCTTTTGATTCGAGTTGCACATTGCGTATGACCATCCCTTTATCTATCGCTTTTACCATATCATAGATCGTTAAAAGACCGATGCTAACGCCTGTTAGTGCTTCCATCTCAACGCCTGTTTGGCCTGTGAGCTTTGCAGTGAGGATCAGTTTAAATCCTGGAAGTTCACTCAGTTCTTCTACATCACAGTTAATTCCGCTGAGATTGAGAGGGTGGCACATCGGGATGAGTTCGCTTGTCTTTTTTGTTCCCATGATTGCAGCAATGACAGCTGTTTGAAGTACGGGACCTTTTTTTGTTTTTTCACTCACGATTGCGTCATATGCATCTTGGCTCATCTCTATGATACCACTTGCAACGGCGATTCTTGTTGTTTGATTTTTATCGGAGACATCGACCATCTTTGGTCTGTCTTTCTCATCTAGGTGTGTTAAGTTCATAAAACTCTCTTTAGTTAAATAGTAAATACAATGGCTTGATTATACAAAAACTAAGATAGATTATTCGTTAACTTTACGATCTTGTTGAAGGCGTAAAAGAGCTTTTTGATACTCCTCTTTATGATTGAGATTGAGAAAGTTATTTTCATCTTCAAATTCAATAAAAAGAGTATTTGAGTCTCGTAAAAGTTTTGTGAGTTTATGCTCATTGTCTTGCAACATCTTTTTAAAGCTTACATGTAAGCCTTTTTTATAAATTCCACACATTGGATGTATGCCTTGTGGAGTCTTGGCAATGATGGCATCAAAGGGTTCATCTTTGTGAGTAAAAAGTTTCAAAATCTCCTCTTCTGCGATGAATGGAGTATCAACGCTTAAAACAAATATCTCATTAATCCTTGAGGAAAACCTTACATGTAAGGCATCAAAAACTGAAATAAATCCTGTTGTCGGGGCATAAATATTTTGAGTTTTTATATCTTCGATAAAGTTTTCTTTTTCATCCTCTTTGAGAAAATGAAATTTCTTGGCATCTTTGCCTGAAATGTAAACAGTTTGAAATATTTTTTTTAAGCGTTCATATTGAAACTCTATGAGAGTTGGCTTGTCGCCAAAAGGAAGAAGGGCTTTATCTTCGCCCATGCGGGAGCTTTTCCCGCCAGCAAAGATAACGCATGGAGTAGTTATCATTATTTGATAAGTTTTGCTTCTATACGTCTATTTTCAGAGCGGCCTTGAGCTGTTTTGTTTGATGCAACTGGAGTAGTTTGACCCATTCCAGCAGTTTTGATTCTTGAAGCTTCAACGCCTTGTTTTACTAAAGCAGCTTTAACGATATCTGCACGTTTTGCAGAAAGAGCAAGATTTTTCGCAGGTTTTCCAACATTGTCAGTATGTCCTGTAATCTCTGTTGTGTATTCTGGATTTAATTTCATAAATGCAGCAAATGCTTCAATGTTTACGTCAGATTTTTTATCGATTTTGTAAGAGTTTGTTTCAAAGTTTACATGTAAGTTAACGATCTCTTGACAACCATCAGTGTTTACTTTAGCACCTTTTGGAGTTGTAGGACATTTGTCAATAGAGTTTTTTACACCATCTTGGTCATCATCACCATCAATTACTGCAACTGTATTTGATGCAGCTGCTACAACAACTTCTTCTTGAGCAACAGGTGCTGGAGCTACTACTTCTTGAGCAACAGGTGCAGGTTTTGCTACTGGAGCTACAACTTCAACTGGTTTGCTCTCAACAACCGCTTTTGCATGTTCACCAAATGCGATATTGATACCAGCAAGTGCTGCTAAGTTGTTATCCCATCTGTTGTCATTGTTTTTAAGCATATAAACTGCTTCAAGTTTTAAAGCAATATGTTTTGTAATTGGCATTTTTACACCAAGACCAGCATCAACAAATGGAGAGTCTTCATTACCTGTTGCATCTTTTTGATGTTCACTCATAGTCTCGTATCCAAGACCAGCTTTTGCAAATGGAGTTAAAAATGCTATTTTTTTGTATTCATAAACACCATTTAAAGCGATACGATAGATATTTGTACTACCCATGCTTGGATCAAAATCAGCATTTGAGTAAAGAACAGAAAGTTCAGGACTCACAGGCATACCTAAATTGTTAAATTGAAGTTCACCACCTAAAATAGAGTGGTTTTTAAGGTTCAAATTTCCTTCTGAAATGTTGTAACCAACCAATGGTGTTACTTCATAGTTGTAGTCCTGTGCAAGTAGCAAAGATGATGCTAAAAGTGCAGAAACGAGTAATGTTTTTTTCATTATTTTTTTCCTTGTAAAAAGTTTCGAAATTGTAGCCACTTTTAAATTAAAAAAATATTGAATTCAGTTAATAGCTGTTATCATCTTGGATCAGTGATGTATCCAGTAACAGCAGAAGCTGCTGCAACTGCAGAGTTCGCTAAGTAAACTTTTGAACTTCTACTTCCCATACGTCCTACGAAGTTACGGTTTGTTGTAGAAACTGCTACTTCATTATCACCCAAAATTCCCATGTATCCGCCAAGACAAGCACCACATGTAGGATTACTCACAACGCCACCTGCATCAATGATGATATCGATGTATCCTAGTTTTGTTGCTTCTCTTAAAATTCTTTGTGTTCCAGGAGTGACGATGAGGCGCACATCAGGATGTACTCTTTTGCCTTCTAAAATCTCAGCAGCGACTTTAAGATCACTTAAACGGCCATTTGTACAACTTCCAATAAAGGCTTGATCAATTTTTATCTGATCTTTTACCGCTTGATTGACCGAATGTCCATTTGATGGTAAAAATGGATAAGCAATAACAGGATCAAGTGCCGCAACATCGATCTCTAAAACTTGAGCATAAGTCGCATCTGCATCAGAGTAGTGGATTTTTGGTTCGCGAGCAAGTGGTTTATCGTTTAAAAACTCTTTTGTTACATCATCATATGCGACGATCCCACTTTTTGCACCAGCTTCGATTGCCATATTACACATAGAAAATCTGTCATCCATTGTAAGATGCTCAATTGTGCTTCCTGTAAACTCTAGAGTTTGGTAAAGTGCGCCATCAACACCGATCATACGGATGATCTCTAAAATGATATCTTTTCCAGTCGTGTATTTTCCAGGTTTTCCACTAAGCACTACTTTGATAGATTCTGGAACTTTAAACCAGTTTCCACCTGTTACCATCGCAAATGCAAGGTCGGTTGAACCCATACCAGTTGAAAAAGCTCCAAGTGCTCCGTGTGTACATGTATGGCTATCTGCACCGATGATCACATCTCCTGGAACAACAAGCCCCTTTTCTGGTAAAAGTGCGTGCTCGATTCCCATATCTTTTTCATCGAAAAAGTTTTTAAGATCATATTTTT
This sequence comes from uncultured Campylobacterales bacterium, assembly GCA_903892995.1. GTDB lineage: Bacteria > Campylobacterota > Campylobacteria > Campylobacterales > Sulfurimonadaceae > Hydrocurvibacter. The sequence goes on along the minus strand of CAITKP010000037.1, from coordinate 107,912 downwards.
TTGCAAAATCACGGCTGACGCGTGCTTGATTTGCACTTGCGATATCTTTTGCTGGAATAAAGTGATCTAAAACGATTGAAAATCCATCTGGATTTGCAAGTTTTGTAGCGCCTGAATCTTCAAAAGCTTTGATAGAAATAGGAGTTGTGATGTCATTTCCAATGACCATATCGATGTCACAGCGGATTATTTCGCCAGCGTAAACATTATGCCCAACATGACTAGAGAAGATTTTTTCAGTAATGGTTTGTCCCACGTGGAATCCTTACATGTAAAGTATTTTTTAGTAAATTAAGCGAATTATACCCTTTTAGAGTTGATGGCATTTTGAAATATTTTTGAGAATATTAAATATTTGATGTTACGATAAAAGAAAAAAGGATTTTTGTGTCAAAGCTTTTAGGAAAATGTCCCTATTGTGAAGATGGAAAGATTGAAGTAAGAACCATAAATGTAGATGCAAAACCAATAAAATTGTTTGCATGTGCAAATGCACATTGGCATTTTGAGAACGATTTTGCAGAACTAACAAAAGAATCTACATGTAGCTTTCGAATATTTCAAAATCAGCTTAGACGATGGAATAAAAAAGCAATAGGTGAAAATGAGATACGAACACTTTTAAAAGAGCAACAAGTAAAAGTAAGACTTTATAGTGCGAATGCGAAAAAAGAGTATTTTAAGTGGGTGGTTTTGGATAAAGAGTATGGAATGAGCGTTTTGTGGGAAGAGGATGCATAGGCAAAAGCCTACGCACAAAAATTACATTGCTGTAACGTTTTCCGCTTGAGGACCTTTTTGACCTTCGCCTACTTCAAAAGTAACCGCTTGGCCTTCTGCTAAAGAAACACGACCAGGACCTGTTCTGTTTACTTGACGGAAGTGAACAAATAAATCGTTACCGCCGTTGTTTTGTTGGATAAATCCATAACCTTTTTCTTCATTGAACCATTTAACAGTTCCGTGCAATACTTCTGCCATTTTTGTACCTCTAGTGGGAAAATACATTTCTAAATAGTAAACTATAGTTGAAACGGAGTCTAAGTCGAGGAAAGTTTTTCGTTTTTAGCAGATTATATAACGTAACACACTAAAGATGAATTCGAACCTCATCTTTCATCGTCCACATTGTATCATTTTATTCTTTACAATGCAAACATATTTGTTTATTTAATTGTATACTTGCAGAAAAAAGGGGGATTTGTGCACAAGATTGGCAAATATACAAAGCTAACTCTGCTACTTCTTTCTATGACAACGATGATGTCTAATGTTGCCATAGTGACAATGTTACCTCATTTAAAAAATCATTTTGCAAATATTGAAAATATTGAGTTTTTATCCCGCCTTATGATAACGCTTCCCTCGCTTGCAATCGCTTTTTTAGCTCCTTTTATGGGGCATCTTGTACACAAAATCGGTAAATATACTTCAGCACTTGGCGCACTTGTGCTTTTTGCGCTCGCTGGAAGTGCTGGCTTGTATCTGCAAACTATACAAGAGCTACTCATTTCGAGATTTTTGCTTGGAGTTGCTATCGGGATTTTGATGATCGTGACAACCTCTTTGATAGGAGATTATTTTTCTGGTGAAGCACGACATAAATATATGGGGATTCAAAGCCTTTTTATCTCTTTAGGCGGTGTCTTTTTTGTAGTCGGCGGCGGTGTTTTAGCTGATATCGACTGGCGTTATCCTTTTGGAATCTATCTTGTTGGTTTTTTACTTTTACCTTTAGTTGCAAAGTTTCTTGAAGAGACAAAAATAACTCAACTTCAAGAGGATACAATCAATCTCAATGCGGGATTGTTCAAAATCTATGCTTTGGCATTTTTCTTGATGCTTATTTTTTATATTTTACCAACGCAGATGCCTTTTTTGATTATCAATCATTTTGGAGCAAGTTCTACTTTGGCAGGCACGATCATCGCACTTGCTTTTTTGTTTAATGGTCTTGGCGCACTGAGTTTTGCAAAATTGAAAAAACATTTTGATTTTGAGATGATCTATTTTATAGGGATGTCCATTGTCGCTTTAGGATTTTTACTGATCGGTCTTGTAAATGATGTACGTTTTTTCTTTATAACTTCTCCTATTATGGGATTTGGCGGCGGAATTTTGATGACAAATATTTCCGCTTGGATGCTTTGGCGAGTTGATCACAAAAAGCGTGTAAAGGCTTCTGGATATCTTACAAGTGCGCTGTTTTTGGGGCAATTTTTTTCTCCTGTTCTTTTTCATACTCCTGTTTCTTTTTTTGGAGTACAGCACTTTTTCATCGTTATCGCTCTTTTTTTGGCGATAGCACTTTTTTTCACTTTTTTATATACAAGGCTTAGTAAATGAATCTGCTCTCCAAAACCGCTCCGCTTGAAGAATCGATTAAAAAGATGCAAGCAGTGCTACAAAATGTTGGCTGCGAAGTTGTTTTTTCTGAACATATCCATCCGCTTAGCAACTGTTATTCTGTCAATCTAAGCTCTAAAGAGGCTCCTCGACATATATATTCCAATGGAAAAGGGATTTTAAAAGAGGCTTCCATGGCAAGTGCTTTGGGTGAATATATAGAGCGGCTGCAGACAAACAACTTTTTTATCGATTTCTATCTTCCAAAGAGAGAGTCTTATCCAGATGAGGTTCTTTTTGATTTTTGGGATTCCTATTTAAATGATGAACTCCTTGCTATTTACGATCCAAACGGCGAACTCAGCGGTGAAGATATGATCGATTTTAACAGTGACCATAATGAAAAAATAGTCGTACTTCCATTTATACAATACTCCAGCAATGAAAAAGTCTATTTTCCTCAAAATATTTTAGCTAATCTCTATGTTAGCAATGGTTTGGCAACTGGAAACTCTGCTAAAGAAGCAAAGATCCAAGCTTTGAGTGAGATTTATGAGCGTTATGCAAAGTTAGAGATCATAAAAAATGGATACGCACTGCCGAGATTTCCAGATGTTGTGATACAGGGTTTTGAAAAACTTTTTAGTGATATCCAAGCACTCAGGGATTTGGGTTATATAGTTGAAGTTTTAGATGCATCGATGGGCGGGAAGTTTCCAGTGACTGCGATCTCGCTTATCAACCCGAAAAACTCCTCTCTTTTTGTCTCTTTTGGAGCGCATCCGATCCTACAAGTTTCACTTGAACGCACTATGACGGAGCTTATGCAAGGGCGTACACTTGATAATTTAGAGAGCTTTGAACGCCCAACTTTTGATATGAGTTTAGTGGAGAGCAGTTTTAATTTAGAGTCGCATTTTGTAGATTCAAATGGCAAAATGGGTTTTGGATTTTTGAGTTCTAAGAAAAGTTTTGAGTATGCACCATGGAGCTATAAAGGCGAGGGGTGCGATGATGAGTATAACTTTCTTTTGAATATTTTAGAAAAGATGGATAAGGAGCTTTATATCAGAGAGTATGAATATCTTGGATTTTACTCTTGCCAGCTTCTTGTGCCGAGTGTTTCGGAGGTTTATCCGATGGAAGATCTGATTTATAACAATAAAAACAGTGGAAAGCTTATCCGCGATATGGTTTTAAATATGCAAGATTATGATCCTCGTGAGATTTTAGAGATGATCGAATCACTTGATGATTCCTTACATGTAGATAAATATATCGGGGTTATTTTTAAAGAGAGTTTCACCATGGCAGAGTTTAAAGCGCAGATGTATCTGCTTCTTGGCGAGCATGAAGAGGTGATGGAACTTTTAGAGTATAGTGAAAATAGAGTCGCTCAAATCCTCGTAGAACTTTTTAAAATGGAAAATGAGGGCAAGAGGGTTGAAGAGTTTGCCGAGGGTTTAGAAAATGTTTTTGGAAAAGAAAATGTAAAAAAAGCTTTACATGTAAGAGTTTTAAAAGAGCTCTTTATAGATACTTCACTGCATGAAGATTATGAAAATATGTTAAAGCTTTATGACAAGTTGGAGATACAAAAAAAAGCCTCTTTTTGAATTTTTGCTACACTATTGCATTGTTGCACCGATACAATATTTTAAAATCGATTGAAGGAGCAGGGAATGCTTATTGAAATATTTACAGATTTTATCCGTGGTCGTAGAGATTTAAGAGAGTATGTCGCATTGCGTAAAACGATCCAAGAGCGTGGAGAGTTTAATGATACGACGCTTATAAAGATTCAAGAAAATCTTGAAAGATTGGAGAAAGAAAATCCCCAAATCTATCAAAAGATGTATGAAGTGCTAGAAGCGGTTTTTGAAAATGATGCAGGGCAGAGAGTCGATTATCCGCTTGATTTTTCAAGGGCAATCTTAAAAATGTTTAAAAATAGCTCTTTGGAATCTATCTATGAAGAGTATAAAGCGATACTAAAACACAAATATCAAACAAAAAATTAAACCCAAGGAGCCGATCTGATTTACCGTTTATTATTTCTATTTTTACCAACTGTTTTTTACGCACAAGAGAGTATTGTACTTGATAAAATCGATGTTGAAGATCGTATCAACATTCAAGAGGAGCGTCAAGAGAGCTCAGTTGCAAAGAGAATAATATCCGCCCAAGAGCTAACGCAATATGGGGATTTAAATGTAAATGAGATTCTCAAACGCCTTGGCGGTGTTACTATTAGCGAGGGAAAAGGAAAAAAAAGCGCTCCAGGTAAGGGTTATACGAAAATACTTATCGATGGCGAAGCAGTGGAAGTGACAAGCCGTTTAAATCCGCTTGAGCAGATATCGCCACAGATGATCGAGCGAGTGGAAGTGATGAGTAATCCATCCGCTGAGTATAGCGCCGAATCGATGGGCGGTATTGTCAATATTATTTTAAAAACTCCTTCACAAGCGGCTAGGACGATGATGAAACTCTCAGCGGGCTCTTACAATGGCGTGCCTCAGTATTCAGTATTTGGACAACAAGAGGGAAAAGAGAAAAAACTTGCATACATACTCAACACCACTTTAGTAGATAGTTTACAATCTGATAGTTCACAGATCAATTCAAATAGTTCTCGTGATTCTATAAATAGCGCTTCTAAAACGCAGTCTGTGAACCTTACTTCTAAGCTTATTTATACGCAATCACCAAAAGAGAAGTATAGTTTTGATCTCTCCCTAAGCGGCAATAAAAACGAGAGTGTCGAAAATAGAGATGGCTTAGCACAAACGATGATGAAGAATCAAGATGATGGCAATGGATGGTCTTTGCGCTCCAAACTTTCAGGCGCGCACCATCTTCAAAACAATGATTTGCTAGATTGGAAAGTCGTTTATTTCAATAACAGTTCCCAAGGAGAGATCCAAACGGATGATGGGGTGCAAGTTATGCGCCAAGATGACAAATCTTCCATTGAGCGATTTGGTGGCGAAGTGAGCTACTCTAAAGCAGTTGACCAACATTTTTTTAAGACAGGTTTGAATACAAAGTTTTTAGTGCAAAACGATCTCGTGCAAAATATCTCCCAAAAAATGAATGAAGCACAGTATAGTGGATATCTCCAAGATGAGATCACAGTTAGTGAAAATTTGATGCTCACACCTGGGATCAGATATGAATACTCTGCCATAAACTTAGATAAAAAAGTTGATATCTCCTATCTCGCTCCATCATTACATGGGATCTATCATATCACTTCCAAAGACAACTTTCGTGCGAGTTTTGCCAAAACAGTGAAGCTTCCCCGCTTAAACGAGTTGACTTCACTTATAGATAAAAATCTCCAAGAGAATGATCTTAACCATCCCGATAAAGCAGGAAATCCAAATCTAAAAGAGGAATCAGCTCTGAGTTATGAACTCCGATATGAGCATTTTTTTGATAAGCGTGGAATTGTGAGCGTTAGTGCATTTTATCGAGATATCAGCGATAAGATCGAAAAATTGACAACGTATGAGAACTTGCGATATGTTGAACGTCCCTATAATGCAGGTGAGGGAAAACTTTGGAGTATGGATTTAGAGTTTAAAAACTCTTTGAATTCACTTGTTCAAGGATTGAGTATTTTTGGAAATATGACGCTGCAAGACTCTTCGCTTGATAGCGCTTCTTCAAAACGTCCCATCAAGGGAACAAGCAAGTGTCTTTATAATCTTGGAATTGATCATAACCTCGCAGATTATAAACTCAACTATGGCGCAAGTTACCGTTATGTTGGAGGATATAGTGATCCTGTGGATGAAAAAGGGATCAGTGAAACTCAAAAAGCGTATGGCGTGCTTGACCTTTATGCGATGAAGCGTTTAAATCCAACTTTTAAACTCGGTATGCATCTTAAAAACATCAATCACGAAACGATTCAAACAACAACAAACAGCTATGATGGTAGCGGTACACTTTTGCTCACGCAAAGAGATTATCAAGATACAAAAGCAACTATTTTGTTTACGCTAGAGGGTAAGTGGTAAAAAGCTTTCTCCTATTTACCCGATTTTCTCCTATTGCACTCCCTGCATAGTATTTGGCAATTTTTTGCATCCGTTTTTCCGCTATCATGCCACGGTGTGATGTGGTCGGCTTCCATTTGGTTTAGTTCAAAATGTTCTTTACATGTAAGACAAATCCCTTTTTGTCTTTCATAAGCTTCTACTCTTTGGCTTTCACTAAAGGCTCTTATATTTAGATGTTTTTCTTTACCACTCAATAGATATTCATAAATTCCTTTCTTATTTGTAACATCTTCATCTTTTCTAAGTCTCGTAACTTCACTTTTTAGCTTTATTGGGTCATAACTTTTGTCTTTATACTCAAAATAAAATTCTCCCCAATTAAGCCCTTTCATCTCTCTGTGATATTCTGTAAAAAGTATTTCTATCCAATTAATTACACTTTGAAAATAAACCCATAACTCACTTGCATTTTCATCGTGTTGATGTTGAGCCATATAGTTTTCAATAGTTGTTCTTTTGCTTTTAGCTATCCATTCTATGGCTGTTTCTAAATATTCTTGTCTATTGACAGTTCCACTTAGGTATTTATTTGCTTTATTATATGCCACACAACCATTTTTACTGAAGTATCTTTTTGCATCACTTACAAAGCTTCCACTATAAACTGCATTTCTTAGCTCTTGGTCTGTTAGCTTTTCTCCTGCTATGTTTATAGTTTTAAACCACTCTAACTTTTCGCTATCTGTTCCACTGCAAAAATAAACCATCAATTTATAATCTAAAATCTGTTCTTGTTCATCTTTTTGTAAATTGTGAAAGTATCGCATCAAGTAGGCAAAATCACCGTTGACATATTGCGAGATGGAGATGGTTCTTTGTTGTCCATCTATCACTTCGTAACTGCCATCCTCTTTTTGCGCCCAGTACATAACATTAAGAGGAAAATTTTTAGTCACTGTGTCGATGACCGCTTCTCTTTGTTTATCTTTGTAAACAAAATTTCGTTGATAGGGCGGTCGTATGTCGAGTTTACCGCCGTATCCGACAACTCCATTTTCTTCATTATCCATATAAGCGTTTGTAAGTTCTCTTATTGTTATTTCTTTTAGTTCTATGTTCATATTTTCACCCTCACTTTTTGTGTTTAATAAGAATTCTTTTGTATACAAAATTACCTGCTATTAGAGGTGCGCCACCTTTATCGGCAAATCCTTTAATATGATATTGATTATCTTCACTTGAAATATTTGCATCAGCCCTATCAACAATCTCAAACTGCTCTGGACTATATTTATCCATAAAAGTTATCGGTACGCCCATAACTTCATTGTAATTCATAGGAATATCTTTTGTTTTTGAAACTTCAATAGCATTATAATTATCATATTTTGGATACTCTTCAGGAGAGTAATATTTATACAAAGGCAAATCTTCATGTCGTTTTTTAATCTCTAAGTTCGTGAACCACACCACACCAGAAACTCGTATCATTCCCTCTTTATGGTCTCCTGCTGTTGCATAATCTTCATATTTAGTATTAATAAAATGTCCAGCACCACCTTTAAAACCATATCCTAGCCACATTCTATTTTCTTTAATGAGAGGAAAAATTTCTTTATATGTTATGGCATTTTGGTGACCCACTATCACAAACTTTTTGTCATATTCTATAAGTTGCGCCACATACTCTCGAAACAGTGAAAATGGAGGATTTGTGACAACAATATCCGCTTGTTTTAAAAGTTCTATACTCTCATCACTTCTAAAATCGCCATCACCTTTAAGCTCATGAACGCCAATCTCTTCTACATCTGGAATATTGTTTCCATTTTTATCACCCGTATATTCAAGATAGATAGCTTTTTCGGATTCATTTTGACTAAACAAATCTCTACTTTGATTTTTGTAGCAGGTAGTGATGAGTTTTTTCAGTCCTAGTTTTTCAAAGTTATACGAAAAATAGTGAAAAAAGTTGCTCACTCTTGGATCATCACAGTTGCAGTAAACAACCTTACCTCTAAAATGCTCTTTGTAGTGTTTTAGCTCTCTTTCTATATCTTCTAGTTGTGTATAAAATTCATCATTTTTACCTTTTTTGGCACTATGCAAATTTTTATTTAAGTTTTTATTTTCTTTTGGCATATTTCAACACTTTCAATGTTTTTTGTTTAACATTTCAACATTGTATATTATTAATGTTGAAATATTAAACTATAAATACATTATTTGTAGAATATAACAACTGTTGTTTTGTAAAGTGCCTATATGTAGCCTACTATAAAAAAGTAGGTATAAAATGACTCAAAGGGATATTGCTGGATATTTGAATATTGACAGAACAACTCTATATAATTGGAAAAAGAACAAACCAAACCTATACAAAATAATTATGCAGGGTTTTGAAGTTGAAGAGGTGAAAAAGCTATTAAAAGAGAGCTTGGAAAAACTTGAGAGTATAGAAACGAGTGACAAGAAAAAGAAGTAAAAGTTGATTTGAGTTATGAAAAGTGGTGGACAATGTGAGATTCGAACTCACGGTAGGTTGCCCTACGGCCGCGTTCCAGGCGACTGGATTCAACCACTCTCCCAATTGTCCACGATGTTGGAGAGTGGCATTATAGCAAAAAAGTTTTATAAAACCTTTATGCAATCTTCCTGTTTTGGTACTAAACACAAAAAGCTATACGTCTCATCGCCGAGTGTTTCATACGCATGAGGCATATTTGCAGGGATCAGCAAGATATCACCCGCTTGTGCTTCAAACTTCTCCTCGCCAATGGTTACAAGTGCGCGCCCAGCTAAAACATACTGCTCATGTTCGATGATATTTGTATGCAGTGGCATATGCCCGCCCGCTTCGATCGTAAAGTTTCTCATAGCAAAGTTTGGCGACTCATCAGGCGAGAGAAGCATCTTCATCCCCACACCTTTTCCCGCTTTTTGCGGTATAGTTTCAACATTATCAATTTTTTTATGTAAGTACATTTTTTTCCTTTTATTTTTCAAGAAGTTTAAAAGCATAGCATAAAAAAGGTTTCAAAAAGAGAGAAAAATATGAGCCATTTTCATCGCGTACATGTAGAGATTACCAATATCTGCGGGCTTGCTTGTAGTTTTTGTCCTCCAAAATTACAAGCATCAAAAACGATGAGTTTGGAGTTTTTTGAGAAGATATTATTGCAGCTCAAGCCCTACACAAAAAATCTTGCCCTACATGTAATGGGCGATCCGCTTACTCTTTCAAATCTTGATAAATATCTTGATCTCTCACTTGCTAATGGCTTTGAAGTGGAGCTTACAACAAGTGGGTATTACCTCAAGAAAAACCCTTTTACCACGCTCTTTCATCCCTGTATTCGCCAGCTTAACATCTCACTCAATGCGTACAATAAAAATGATTCAAATCTGAGTTTTGAGAGTTATATGCAAGGTGTTTTGGCAGTTTGTGATAAAAAACTGCAAGAGTATCCAAAGCCATTTATCAACCTTCGTGTTTGGAATCTTGATACCTCCTTTTCCGAGCGCTCTTTCAATGAAGCGCTTTTTGGGATTTTAGAGAAGCATTTTGGAGAAAGGTTGGAGATGGATGAGGTGGTTTTAAATCGAGTGAAATCAGTGAGACTTGCTTCAAAAATACTGCTCAATTTTGATAGCTATTTTGAGTGGCCATCCCTTAGTTCAAACCATGAAAGTCACGCAAGCTGTTATGGTCTAAAGTCGCATATTGGCATATTGGCAAATGGTGTTGTTGTGCCATGTTGCCTTGATGGAGAGGGTGTGATAAATCTTGGAGACTTACATGTAGAGTCTTTAAAAACGATACTCGAATCCAAACGCTCAAAAGCGATGCTAGAGGGCTTTGCAAACCACAAAGCAGTGGAAGAACTTTGTCTAAAATGCAGTTATAAAGATAGGTTTTTAGAGCATTAATCTTTTAAAAGCGCTTTGTGGATGAAATCTATATCTACATTTTGCTCTACATGTAAGGCAAACTCTTCTATTTTTTGACGTTTATATTTTGCAAAATCATAACCCTTGTAGGCGGGATCGATCTTACTAAAGAGTTTTAGGCGTATCTCGTCGCTGTCAAAAAATCCATGCACAAAAGTGCCATAAAGATTTTTATGTTTTTTTGCACTCTTTTTTGCCACGCCATTGTGGATCTCATACCCTTGCACATTGCAATCAAAGAGCTCATAATTCTCTTTTTTGAGCACTTTTTTCTCTTTAAAGATGACATCGCCCTCAAATCTTGCAAATCCCTGTATCTCTTGTATCTCAGATTCTATATGGTAGGGGTCTAAAATACGTTCATACATCATCTCATATCCGCCACAAATCGCGACGATAGTTCTCTTTTTGGATTGTAAAATCTCTTCAAATCCCATCTCTTTGAGCCACATTAAATCCTCAACAACTCTTTTAGTTCCGGGAATGATGAGAAGGCTTACATGTAAGGCTTCGCTTGGGTTTGTGATGAAGCTGAGTTCTATCTCTTCATCTGCTATAAGCGGTTCAAAATCTGTAAAATTGCTGATATGAGGAAGTTTGATAACACCGACTTTGATGATAGCTTTTGAGTGGTTTTGGCTGTAATTTAGGAGTGATTGGGCATCTTCAAAGCCGAGATTGAAGGGTTTAAAAGGTACAACGCCCAAAACTTTGATACCAAAACGCTCCTCTAAAATAGTGATGCCATCATCAAAAAGAGTGATATCTCCTTGAAACTTGTTGATGATAACACCGATCACATTTTTTTTCAAACTCTTTGGAAGAAGTGCTAAAACTCCCACAATAGAAGCAAAAACCCCGCCTCTCTCAATATCTGCGACAAGGATGATTTTAGTGTCAAACTCCTGCGCGACAAAGATGTTTGAGAGGTCTTTATCCATGAGATTGAGCTCCACAGGACTTCCAGCGCCCTCAGCGACAATGCACTCGTACTCTTTGGAGAGTTTTTTAAACGCTTTTTTTACATGCGGTTTGAGGGAATTTATATTTTTAAAATACTCATGCAACTCCACATTTGCTACTGCTTCACCGTTGATGATGAGATGTGCTGCGTTTTTTGAGCCTGATTTGATCAAAATAGGGTTCATAAAGTGCGACGTTGCGATGCCGATAGCTTCGGCGGCAAAGTGTTGCGGGATGGCGATCTCTCCGCCATCATCGCAGATGTGAGAGTTATTTGAGACATTTTGTGCTTTAAAAGGGGCGACTTTTACGCCGCGGGAGTGTAAAAGGTAGGTTAGAGCAAAAGAGAGAGTTGATTTTCCTGCATCGCTGGAAGTTCCAAAAACACTTAATGATCTCATAACGCACACTCCCTCATCGCATTTTTCCAATCAAGGTCAAATTTTTGCTCGATATATTTTTTGGAATGCGGCACTTCGCAGTTGCTACAATCTTGATGTATAGCATCGCCATAAGTCGCAAGAGCGCCATCTTTGGCATCGATGGCGCAAAAGCTGTATTTGGTTTTTTCTTCTATTTTTTCAATCCCATCATTTTTAAAACGAAAATGAGGACAAGCACAAAAGTAGCAGTTGAGATACGCGATATCATGACATTTTTTTTTGGTTTCATATAAAAGGCAGAACTCTTTTTCATGTTTTGCCATATTTGAAAACTCGAAATATTCGATGATTTGATCAGATGTGAAGTTTTGTGCAAGAAGCTTTTTTATGATAGTTTTATGTTTTGTCGCATGTGCATCAAACCACTCAGAGTAAGTCATCTTTTTCCTTCTTAAATGATCGCATTAGAAAGAAAATGATAGCAAGTTCGACGAAAAAAAGAGCTAAATTCATCTCATAGACTTGAATATTTTTGTTCTCTACATGGTAAGCTTTTTCGAGCAATTTGTAAAAGAGGTATGAGAGAGCCATGCCGGCTAAATATCCTTTTTGTTTCACAACGTCCACCAAAGTAAGCAGGGCAGATTTTTTAAAAAATAGTGTCTCCGCACGCACAAGATAGGAACCAAAAATAAAGGTCGCTTGGTAGCTGATATAGTAGATAAGCGCACTTGTGTAGTTTTCTTCAAAGAGCAAAAAATAGCTGATGGCAAAAAGTAGGGCAAGTTCTACAAAGAGCGAGATTTTGAAAAAGTAGCTTACATGTAAGATCTTTGCATAGAGTTTTGCCACAAAAAGGGTAAAAAGTGCCAAAATAATCCCACCCGCTGAATAAACAGAAGGCTCAAGAGGAGTATAAATAATAAATATACTCCCAATACTAAGCCCCATAAACAGAGAATTTAAAAATTTATAACGTAAAAACTCTCGTGTTATGATCTTCATTTTTTGCCTTAGAACTTGAGTTTGAAACCTGCGATTGCAGTGGTTGTGTAGTTAACTGGATAGATTGCATCATCATAAGTCCATAAACCATTTTTTTGATTAAATAAGTTATTTATTTTAGCAAAGATTTCCCAATTGTTTTTTGTATAAGTTGCAGAAATATCTGTACTCATGTAAGCATCTTGTTTTTGAGAAAAATTATTTGCAAAGTCATCAGCTGCATAAGCTTCGCTTCTATATGTCTCGATGAGCGAAAGGGTTGCGAATGGATTTGGCAAGTAGTTGAGTGTTGCTTTTACTGAGTGGTTACTTACTCCTGGAAGCTTATTGCCTGAGTAACTAGTATTGAAACTGTCTTGATCGATGATTGCTTGGACATAATTATAGTTTAATGCGCCATTGAACTGCTGATTGACGATTATATTTTCAGAGAGATCAACTCCATATTTGTGGGATTTGTTGATGTTTGAATTTAGAGAATTTGGATTAGCCACATAGCTTGGATCATAATATATCTCATTTTTCAGGTCAATATAATAGAGTGACGCTTTGAATTTATTGTTTTTTTGGATGTTGTTATAGCCGATTGTGTAATTATTTGCTTCCATCGGATTTATATTTCCACTGTAAAAAACTGTCCATGTGTTAGCATCAAACCCAAAAAATTTGTCAATATCCGGTGCTTGATAGGAGTGAGAATAGTTGGCAAAAAGTGAGCTTTCTTTATCTAGTACATGGTTATAACCTAGTTCTGCACCATGTAGTGTATGAGTTGAATTAAGTCCTTGATCGGCAAAATCATAATGCACTCTTTCAAATCGGTATCCAGCTTTAAATGTATCTGCTCCAAAATGAAATTGACTCATGAAAAAGCCTGCGTTATTTTGCTTGTGAAAAGTGTTTGATGATTGTTCTCTTGAACCATAAAAACCATCATATCCACCATTTAAGATTATGTTTTCAGTCGTGTAATCAAAAGAGATTTTCACGGAGTTATAATCATAATAGGATGGGCCGCTATATGATGGTACATAATCAGATTTTTTTCCTTCATGACTTGTGTCTACATGTAAGGAAAGTTTCTTATCAACGAAGTAGGTCAAACCTGCATTGAGGGCATCTGTATCAAATAATTGCTCTGAAGTATAGCCTGCTAGTTGAGTAGGATTGCTCTCATATTGAGCTTTCGCCATACTTCCACCATAGGTCACATCCGTTCTTGAAGAAGTGGCACCAAGCCTGAGTTCTAGTTGTTGTATTGGAGTGTATGTAAGGTTGAAACTCCCCGTTGCGAGCTTATTAGCATCTTTATTTCCATTTGCATCGATAGTGCGGATGCCGTTAGATTTTTGTGCTTCTGCATTTGCTGATATTGAGAGTTTATCTGTGTGGTTTGCTATATAAAATGCTCCATCAGCAGTGCCGTAGCTCCCACCATAAAATGAGACCTCTTTTGTGTCATTATTTTTCTTGGTGATAATGTTAATGACACCGCCATTTGCGCCATCGCCGGCTGTCACGATACCGCTAGACTTAATAATCTCGATGCGTTCTATAGAGTTTGGCGAGATTGCTGCGAGAAGTTGTGGAACGCTGTCGATATTATTGAGTTTTCTACCATCAAGAGTGATAACTACGTTTTCAAAACCATTGGCAAGTCCATATCCATGAAGGTCTATAGACTGAGTAAATGGATTGCCATAAGATGGAATAGTTGTGATTGATGTTTGCTCATTTAAAAACTCATACAAATTTTGTACATGTGCTTTTTCGATGTCTGCTGCTGTATAGATTTCTACGGCATCAGTAGATTTGAGTTCATCTGTTTTAATGGCAGTCGAATCCACCGTTAAAGGTTCTAAAACGACACTCTCTTGCGCATGCAATGAGCTTAAAAAAGCAACAGTGATAAGTGAAATTTTTATATTTTTTTTCATAATTTTCCTTGAAATTTTTGTGATTTTTTTGCTTGTCTTGTAAAGATTACTTTACATGTAAGGGTTTTCAAGGTGGTGAAATGGAGGTATTTAAAGTAACAAAGATTTGAGGTTTTGATTTTTCTTTTGCGTGAAGTTTGAGGGTTTTTTTGGTGCGTCTTTTGTAAAAACAGTTACACTGGCAAGGTTTTTGGGAGAGTTCTAGTGTACCGAGCGTGGCGGCGAGTTCTTCCTCTTCGCATTCTGCTTCAAGCTCATCGCTTGCAAAATGAGTCATGTGAAAACTCTGTACTCGTGAACACTGTGCATGCATCGTTACTTGGTTGACAGTAGCGGTGATGGCACGGAGAGTAAAATAGTTTTTACCAAATCCACGAGGAAGTTTCATAGTTCTCTTTTAAAAAAAATTTCGAAATTATAACAACTTTTAATCTTAATTATTTTAAAATTGGACATTAAGCGATAGAGGTATTATGAAAAATAGATATTGGAATCTACTTTTACTGGCATTATTTACTACTATCGCGTTGCTTTTTGTGGTGATTGGCGAAAAGTATAAGTCTTCATATCTTGCAGCTACGTTTGATCGTGAGTGTTACAAAAATTCTCAGACCGCTATTTCAAGTTTTCAAACTCTTTTACAGGCAAAAAAGAACTCCACTTTAAGCATCGCTCTTTTACTTTCACAAAATGATGATCTCAAATCTGCATTTATTTCACATAGCGATGTAGCAAAACAGCTTGAAAACTACTCTATCCAGTTAGGACAAGAAACAGATTTTAAAAATGTTTGGTTTCAGCTTATTGATCCAAAAGGGCTTGTAATCGCCAGAAGTTGGACTCATAAGAAGGGAGAAGAGTTTAGTAAAATACGCAAAGATGTACAAAAAGAGATAGGTGAGCCTCATGTAAAGACATCGGTAAATGTGGGAGATTTTGATCTTGCGATTAGAACTATGGTACCTTTGTATGGGAAAAAGCATCTTTTTCTGGGTTATTTAGAAGTTATTACTCACTTTAATTCCATCGCGCAAAAGATGTCAGAAGATGGATTTGAGACCATCGTTTTAGCGGATAAAAGCTATAAAAATCAGTTTATTCATCCCTTTAGCGAAAAGTTTATAGGTGAATATTATCTTGCAAATAAAAATGCAAACGCTTCATATATAGACTACATTTCCAAGCGAGGCGTTGAAAAGTTTTTAAACACAAATAGTCATTATATGGTCGATCAAAGCTCCAATCTTCTTATTAGCAACTTGACGATTTTTGATACTGATGAGAAACCTATGGCGTATGTGTTGATGTTTCAAAAGATCAACCTCTCAGCAGACACCAGCATGGTGCGTTTTATCAATATGGTTCTCTTTTTTAGCATTGTAATTTTGCTATTTTTATATCTTCTGCTCTTCAATAAAAATGAAAATATTTTTCAAACAAAAGGGCGTTTATCTAAATACAGTGTCATATTTATCACGATATTTTCGCTAGCTGTTATAGGCAATTGGGCGATTTTAAACGCCTATAAAAAGAGTACACAAAAGCAGTATTTAGACCAATACAACACAGATCTGCAAACAGATTATGAATTTGTTTATAAAAATTATCGAAATCTTGCAAATAGGATATTTCAAAACGACATCAACAAACCCGATGTCGCAGCTTTGATGCATGAAGCTTATGGAGCAGAGAAAGACAAAGCGAGAGAAAAACTCTACCAGCATTTTATGTTTTTGTACGAGACTTATAAGCATTATGGTATCCAGCAACTCCATTTTCATCTTAAAAATAATGAGAGTTTTTTAAGATTTAACAGACCACAAAAATATGGTGAGAATCTTAGCCAAATCCGCCATACAGTAGAGTATGTCAACCATAATTTAACACCAACTGAAGGGTTTGAAGAGGGTCGCATTTACGATGGTTTTTGCTATGTTTATCCACTGTTTTATACAAATGCTGATGGAGTAAAAGAGCATGTAGGCAGTGTTGAGGTCTCTTTGAGTGCGTTTGAAATGGTCAAAGATTTTGCAGTTATCCATAAAGCCAAGGTCGGTTTTTTAGTTCAAAAAAATGTTGTGGATGGAAAAGTTTTTAAAGAGGAAGCATCAAACTACCAAAAAAGCGATTTTAAAAACTTTTATTATGAGAAAACGACAAAACAGCAGCTTGAAAATAGTTGTTTATATTTTGATGATAAAAAGCTTACTCAAATGCAGAAACAATTTGTGAGTGATGAGATCTTAAAAGGGGATATCTTTACGCTTGCTGACAAAGATTCTGGTGCGCTTTTTAGCTTTATGCCTTTACGAAATCCTGTAACGCATAATATTTCTGCGGTGCTTGTGTTTGAGATGCAAAACGGAGCTATACAACTACAAAAGCAGCTTTTTACACTTTTTCTCGCTGGAGGGACGGTTATTATATTGATTTTGGCACTCTTTATCTTTAGAGAGTTTGCTCAAAAAATAAAACTCTTAGACCTCTCCACTAAAACGCAAAAGATTTTAGATATGCAAAACTCTATCATTGTGATTACAAATGGTCTTAAACTTGAAGATTCAAATAAAAAGTTTTTAGAGTTTTTTGATTATGAAAGTATAGAGAAGTTTTTAAAAAATCATGATTGTATTTGTGACTATTTTGTTGAAGATGAGCGATACTATTCCCTAAAAAAAGTACCTCCAGAACATAATTGGATCTCCTATCTAGAGCATCTTGATGAAAAAAACAGGATCGTTTTGATGGCAGATAAAAATGGAGTTTTGCATAGTTTTACGATCCAATTTAATAAATATGGTGAGCACCATATTGTAACTTTTACAGATATCACTCAAACTATGCAAGAGAATATCGCGCTTGAAGGAAAAGCTATGCACGATACGCTTACAGGCATATATAATCGAGCTTTTTTTGATGCGAAAATAGAGAATATTATTCTTGAAAATCAGACAAGAGATACCCTCCTTGGTATCATCTTCTTTGACATCGACCATTTTAAAAATGTGAATGATACTTATGGACATGAAGTAGGCGATATTACCTTAAAAGAGCTTGTCCGTGTCGTGACACAGTCCACTCGAAAAAGTGATTTTGTTATCCGTTGGGGCGGTGAGGAGTTTATTATTTTAGTAAGCGTTTCTGATATAGAAGAGCTTTATAAGATCGCTCAAAATCTGCGTATCAAAATTGAAAAACATCGGTTTGAGCATATACAAACGCTTACATGTAGCTTTGGTGCAACACTCCATCAAAGCTCTGAGGGCATAGAAAAATCGGTAAAACGTGCGGATGCTGCACTTTATCTTTCTAAAGAAAACGGTAGAAACAGGGTGACGCTTTCATAAGGAAAATCATTATTTTGATACAATCCTTTTATGAAACTATCACACCTCAAACAACTTATAGATTATTTTAAAAAATTTCAAAAAATCAGTGCTATTTATCGAGTCTCAGATACTATCGTCAAGGTAGCATTTGATAAAGATGCTGAGATCTATTTTGATATGGTTCGCTCCAATTCTGCAATCTTTACATGTAAGACTTATACGCGTTCAAAAGTTTATAGCGCACCTTTTGATGTAGTGCTTTTTAAGCGTTTTAACCGCTGTGAAATAGAGGATGTTCATCTTGTAGGAGATGATAAAATATTGCGATTTTCAACCCTTCAAAAGGGTGCGTATAAAGAGATCAGAAGCTATTTACAGTTTGAGTTTACCGGTAAATACACCAATATTATCATCCTTGATGAGGATGAGGTGGTGCTTGAAGCTCTACGTCACATCGATCTTTTTTCCTCATTTCGAGAGGTGCGAGTCGGGCAAAAACTGCTTCCTCCGCCAAATGCGCCATTTGTTGCAAAAGAGTACCCAATAGAAGATATTGAGAGCTTTTTATATGAGACATACAGTGAGCGTATGGATGCAAGAGTTGATGTTTTAAAAAAGCAAAAGTGTGCTCTTTTAGAGAAAAAACTCTCACGACTTAGAAGATCGTTTGGCACTTTGGAGGATGAAAATGCTCTTAAAGAGGAAGCGCAAAAAAATGAGTATTTAGGTCAAATAGTGTTGGCAAATATTCATCTTTTAAAACCATACCAAAATCCCTTACATGTAAAAGATTTTGAGGGAAATGAGTTGGAGATAAAACTCTCTTCTCTTTTTGCAACACCCTCAGATATCGCAAAATATTTTTTCAAACTCTCAAAAAAGTCCAAGCAAAAAGCAAAAAATCTTCATATAGAGCGTGCTTCTTTGCAAGAGAAGATTACATTTTTACAACACTTTGTTCAAACAGTGCAAAATGCACAGGATATCTCTAAAATAGAGCTTCTTTTTCCTACAAAAAAACAGGAAAAAAAGGTAAAACAGAGTGAATCGATAGAGCAGTTTTTTATCGATGGGTATAAAGTGATGATCGGCAAAAGTGAAAAGGGAAATATTGAACTTTTGCAAAAGGCAAAAGCAAAAGACACATGGTTGCATCTCAAAGATCGTCCATCCGCGCATGTGATCATTGTCTCGGATAAACAATCATTGCCGATCCAGATCATCTATGAAGCCGCAAAACTCTGTGTAGAGTTTTCTGTATTTGAAAAAGGGCGCTATTTGGTCGATTATACGCCAAGACGTGAAGTAAAGATGCAAGAGGGCGCAAATGTTCTCTACAACAAATACAGCACAATCGAGGTTGATAACACTCTTTAAAGGAGACAAAAATGGCGCTAGATGCAGTGGGAAGTACGATCTATGTAAACCAGCAGATGGCAAATGTGGCGAGTGAGCAAAATACCAAAATAGCGCGCGTTGAGATGCAAAATCTTGCAGCGGGCATTGCTGTGAGTGAAGCTGAAAAAGAGGTCATAGAGGTTCGCCCAACAGAAGACAACAATGAGATCGATGAGGATCGCGAACATCAAAGACAAGAGAGTGATGAGGAGCAAAAACGCTCTCCTAAAAAGCAGCATGGGAGTCATAAAGAAGAGCATGAAGAGTTTCACCATTTAGATATTAAAGTTTGATAGGATATAATTAAACTATCATTTTTTAGATTGGAATTTCTATGAGTATATTAAAAACGGATGCTTCTTTGAGAGACAGAATTCTTACTGGTATCGCACTAATTGCGGTGATAGCTGGTGTTGGATATATCGATAATTTTTATGTGACATGGCTTTTTCTTGGTGTCATCTACCTTTTTGCTTTTTATGAGGCAAATGCACTTTTTGGGCTTGAGAAAAACTCTCTCTTTTTTTATGCCGCAGTTTTGTGGGTCGCAGCACTCTTTTACCCTTATGGCGATGATCTTTTAGTAATCTCTGGCGTTATCTTTTTTGGCGCTGTGGCATACACGCAAAATATTCCGTGGAAAAACTTTTTGCCATTTTTATATCCAACAGCTGGAATGCTTTATATCTGGACACTTTATCAAGAGTATGCGATGATCTCGCTATTATGGCTTGTTGTTGCCGTCGCAGCAACAGATATCGGTGCTTTTATCGTTGGAAAAACTATTGGAAGAACTCCATTTTCTCCGACAAGTCCGAAGAAAACTATTGAGGGCGTAGTTGGCGGTGTTTTGATCGCAACAGCGGCTGGTTTTTACTTTGGAATAGAGATCGTTGGCACACCACTTGCAATTATCATCACTTTTCTCGTAGCATTTTCTTCGATTTTTGGGGATCTCTTTGAGAGCTATCTCAAACGCAAGGCTGGAGTAAAAGACAGCGGACATATTCTCCCTGGACATGGCGGAGTTTTAGATAGAATTGATGGATACCTTTTTGCATCGGTTGTGATGCTTGTAATGCTTCGTGGTTTGGTATAAAGCTTGATCCTACTAGGAAGTACAGGCTCCATCGGAGTCAATACTCTTGAGATCGCTAAGCGATTTCATTTACATGTAGATATTTTGGTTGCTGGCAAAAATATCTCCCTTTTAAACGAACAAATAAAAATTCATAAGCCTCGTATTGTTGTTGTTTCTCAAGAAAAAGATCGTAGCCTTGTAGAGCATGCAAATGTTTTATGTGGCGAAGAAGCGATCCTTGAGGCGATAGAAAACTCTTCAAGTTCACTTGTTGTCAATGCGCTTGTAGGATTTTTAGGTCTTCGCCCAACACTCAAAGCTATAGAGTGCGGCAAACGCGTGGCTTTGGCAAATAAAGAAAGCCTCGTTGCTGCTGGGGCTTTTATAGATACTTCTAAAATCCAGCCAATCGACAGTGAGCATTTTGGGCTTTGGTATTTGATGCAAAATCGAGCTATTGCAAGTATGACTATCACAGCAAGCGGTGGAGCATTTCGGGATTGGGATCTAAAAGATCTTGCAACCGCCTCACTCGCTGACACACAAAAGCATCCAAATTGGTCGATGGGACAAAAAATCACCATTGACAGTGCGACGATGGTCAACAAGATGTTTGAACTCCTAGAAGCAAGATGGCTTTTTGGCGAGGGCAACTATGATGCGATCATCGAGACAAAATCCCTTATTCATGCACTTATAAACTTTAAAGATGGCTCTACAACAGCGCATATTGCGAATGCTTCGATGCAACTTCCTATCTCTTATGCGATTATGGGCAGAGTTGATGAGCAGATTTTAACTCCTGTTGATCTTGTAAAAGCAGGAAGTCTGGAGTTTCGTTCAATCGATGTTGCGCGCTATGGCGTGTGGCAGATCAAAGAGGAACTCTTAAAAAATCCTAAACTCGGTGTCGTGGTCAATGCTGCAAATGAAGCTTCAATCGCAAAGTTTCTTCTTGGAAAAAATGGATTTTTGGATATTTCAAAAGATATTATTAAAGCGTTTGAAAAGTTTAGTGATGCGCCCTCAAGCGTGGAAGATGTTTTTGCTATAGATAAAGAGGTGCGTGCTTTTGTGGAGTCTCTTGCATGAAAACACTCATTTTGCACGGTTGGGGCGGAAGCGATTTTCCACACTGGCAAAGCTACCTTGCAGCAGAGTTGGCTAAAGATTATGGCACGGTTTGCTTTCCTCTTTTAAAAGAGAAAGATGCACCAAACCTAGATGTTTGGATGGAGCAAGTAGAGGGGATTTTAAAAGATTTTCGTCCAGATGTACTTGTGTGCCACTCTTTGGCAAACACGCTTTGGTTTCATCTATGCCATCAACAAAAAGCATACCCTGTAAAAAAGCTTTTTTTGGTCGCGCCTCCTAGCCTTACATGTGAGATAGAGGAACTCTCTACTTTTTTTAGTGTAGATGTCCCAAATGATCTGTACGCACAAAGTGTCACACTCATCACTTCCACAAATGATCAATATATGCTTCAAGAAGAGGCAATATCTTTAGCGCAAGCGCTTACATGTAGGCACATCGTTTTAGATGAAGCGGGACACATCAACACAGCAAGCGGATATGGAGCATGGGATGAGATGGTTGCGATGGTGAAAGGATGATAAATGAGATGGAATGATCTGGATATGACAAAATGGCAAGAGAGCGACATAAATACGGATTCTCTTTGGCTTATAAACGAAAGAGATAAAAGTGGAAAACATAAAAATGTTTATCACGGTAATTTTATTCCACAAATTCCAAATCAACTTATCAGACGATACACACAAGAAAATGATGTTATATTAGAGCCATTTATGGGAAGTGGAACAACACTTTTTGAATGCGAAAAGCTTAATCGTAAATATATAGGATTTGATATAAATCCAGCAATGTTTGAATATGTAAACAACGCTATGGGCGATGGAAAATATGAAAACAATTTTTATATCAACCATTGCAATAGTATGGATGAACAACAAGTGGACAAGAGCCTCGGAAATGCAAATGAAAAACTTGGAATCAAATCGGTACAATTTGTACTTATGCACCCACCTTATATGGATATAGTGAAGTTTACAGATGATGAAAATGATATGTCAAAGATAGATAATATTAATGAGTTTGTTAAAAAATTTAAAATCATATGTGAAAATAGTTTGAAGCATCTTGATAAGGATAGATATTTTGCGGTTGTGATAGGTGATGTCTATAAAAAGGAAAGATATTGTGCATAATGATTTGACATATTCAGAAGCAATTGAAAAAGTCATACTAGATAATGGTGGTTATGCACCACTAAAATATATTTATGACAATATTGAAAAATATCGTAAAAAAACTGGACTTACTCCTGATAATACAATTCAAGAAAGAGTTCAAAGAGATAATAGATTTACTAGAATTGCCAAAGGTGTTTATGCTTTAACTGATTTTGTAAATAAATTAGAAAATAGTGATGATAAATATATTGAATTTACCGATAATCAAGTGGTACTTAAAAATATCAAAAGAGCGGAAACTGAGAAAATTGTAAATCAAAAAATTAGAATAGGACAAAATGATTTTAGACAGGCTTTATTAAAAAGCTTGAAACAATGTCCTATTACTCATATAAATGAAAAAAGATTGTTAATTGCAAGTCATAT
This sequence comes from uncultured Campylobacterales bacterium, assembly GCA_903892995.1. Classification (GTDB taxonomy): domain Bacteria; phylum Campylobacterota; class Campylobacteria; order Campylobacterales; family Sulfurimonadaceae; genus Hydrocurvibacter. Next base: position 84,867 of record CAITKP010000037.1, on the reverse strand, counting down.
TAAGCCTTGGGTATATTGTGATAATAGCGAAAGATTGGATATAAACAATGGATTTTTATTATCTCCATTATTTGATAAACTTTTTGATAAAAGTGTTGGTCTTATTACTTTTACACCAAAAAAAGAGATTTTAATATCCAATAAATTGACAAAAGACAACATTCAAAGATTAGGTATAGTTCATGGGCAAGTTATTGATGATTTACCAGTTAGCGGTAGAGAAGAGTTTTTAGAATATCACAGAAGATATATTTTTCAAGGTTAATAATGAAAACATTTAAATATTTACTGGAAGTAGAAATTAAAATTGACGAAGATAACATCAATGAAAAGTACCCAAATTATAAATGGAATTTTGATTCAATAGAACAATTTGCTGATTCGTTAGTTTCAGAAGAGAGTTTTGAAGGAAATATTGATATGTCAAAAGATGGTTTGAAACAGTACGGATATAGTATTATGAAAAAAAGAACTAGGATACAATAATGTGTTTTAATCCATTTATAAAAAAAGTTATAAGTAGCGATTTAGAAAGTTATAGTTTTGTCCTTAACAAAAACTACATTGAAAATCATATCCCGTTTTCTTATTCACATTTGATTGATGAATTAAATAGTTTAGCTTTAAAAGATGATGGTTTTATTTACAAAAATTATTGTTTAGGTGGGCATGGGGAGAGACAATATTTTAGCGATAACAATGGTAAAAAAATAGACACTATCAGAGCTAAAATAGATGAGTGGCAAAAAGCTAACAAAATAAATTCTAGTGAGTATTATTTTCTGTTGGCTTCCTTACTTGAAAGTGCCGATAAAGTAGCAAATACGGCTTCAGTTTATGGAGCATATTTGAAGCATATTAAAAAATCAGCTTCAAAAGAATTGCTACTTGAACCAGCACTTTTTGAAGAAAATGAAAATGAGCACAAAGTTTATAATGAAGATGCAAATGAGCTTATCAAAAAAATAGAGGGTGATATTTTATACCTTGATCCACCTTACAATCAAAGACAATATAGTGCGAACTATCATCTTTTAAATACTATTGCACTTTATGATGAGTTTGAACCAAAAGGGAAAACGGGGATGAGAGAATACAACCGTTCAAGTTATTGTAAAAAAAATGAGGTTGCTAAAAGTTTTGAAGAACTTATAAAAAATGCAAATTTTAAATATATTTTTTTAAGTTATAACAATGAAGGTCTTATGAGTGAAGATGACGTTAAAAACATCATGAAAAAATATGGTAAATATGACTTGAAAACAAAAGAATATCAAAGATTTAAAGCAGATAAAACCGAGAATAGAAATCATAAAGCGAATCATACTTTTGAATATTTACATATTTTACAAAAGGATAGTTGAGTGATATTAAGCATTGAAAGTAGTTGCGACGATAGCGCAATCGCTATTACAGAAATCGCTACATGTAAGCTTCTTTTTCATAAAAAAATATCGCAAGAGTTGGAGCATTCTGTTTATGGCGGCGTTGTCCCTGAGCTTGCTTCAAGGCTTCATGCAGAAGCACTTCCTCGTATTTTGGAACTTTGCCGTCCCTACTTTAGTGAGTTAAAAGCCGTAGCAGTTACCTCGACACCTGGACTTGCTGTCACGCTTGTCGAGGGCGTAACGATGGCAAAGGCGATTAGCATCGCTTTAAAGATTCCTATCATCGGAGTGAACCATTTAAAAGGGCATATTTACTCACTTTTTATAGAAAAAGAGACGCAGTTCCCACTTACTGTTTTGCTTGTCTCTGGTGGACATACACAGGTTATCCAAGCAAAAAGTTTTGAAGAGATGAAAGTGGTGGCATCTACAAGTGATGACAGCTTTGGAGAGAGTTTTGATAAAGTAGCCAAGATGATGAACCTAGGTTACCCAGGTGGACCTGTGATCGAAAAACTAGCACTTGATGGAGATAGAAAAAGATACCCATTTACCATTCCGCTGCATCAATCGCCTCTAATTGCTTTTAGTTACTCAGGACTCAAAAATGCGGTACGTTTGGCAGTCTTGGAAGGTACAGAGGAAGACTATAAAGATATTGCCGCTTCTTTTGAGCATATTGCAGTTGCACATCTTATACAAAAACTCAAAAAATATTTTAAGACAAATCCTCCAAAACATTTTGCGATAGTCGGCGGCGCGAGCGCGAATCTGTATTTGAGAGAACAGATTAAAACGCTTTTGCAACCTTTTGGTGCTACGCTTTTACTCTCAGAGTTGAAATATTGTTCAGATAATGCTGCAATGATTGGAAGAGTAGCCGTTGAGATGTATAATAAAAAGATGTTTACTCCTCATGATGCCTTACATGTAAGCTCAAGAAGCGAGCTTTAATCTTAAATAATGCTTATGTCAAAAGTGATATTTGCTAATTAAGACAAAAGTTATCCGATTTAAGTAAACTGTCGCTATCAAAATTAAAAATCAAAAAATAAGGAGCCAAAATGGCAACTACAAAATTTAAAGGTACAGACGTAGAGTTATTAGGAAATGAAGTAAATGTTGGAGATAAAGCACCAGAAGTTACAGTTGTAAATTCAGATGGTTTAGGTGATGTAGTAGTTGGTGGCGCTCAAGGTCACAAACAACTTATTATTGTTGTTCCTTCATTAGATACAGGTGTATGTGCTGCTGAAACTCGTAATTTCAATGCAAAAGCTGCTGCATTAGAAGGTGTTAAACCAACTATCGTTTCTCTTGACCTTCCATTTGCTGCTGGTCGTTTTTGTCAAGCTGAAGGTATTAACAACTTAACAGTAACTTCAGATTTCAGAAACAAAGATTTCGCTAACGCTTATGGTGTATTACTTGGCGGTTCTGTACTTGCTGGTGTTACATGTAGAGCTATTTTTGCTGTAAATGAAGAGGGAATCGTAACTTATAAAGAGATCGTTCCAGAAATTACAGAAGAGCCAAACTACGAAGCAGCTCTTAACTCAGTAAAATAATTTTTCTTCCCAAGAAAAACCTCCTCCTACTTATCTCAGAGCATTGCCTGCTCTGAGTTTTTTTAAAGATTTCTACGTTAAACTACTTTTATACACAACGACAAAGGGTTTCTTATGAAAAAAATATTATCTGTTTTAACATTTGCTGCTTTGATGGCTACAAGTTCTTATGCGGATATCGCAAGAGTTGAGATGGGCGCAGGTGCTTGGATGCAAACGCCAAGTGGGTCTGCATACTATAATGCAACTTTGGGTGGCTCAAACGTGATGAAAGAGTCTCAAGATACTTCAGCATATGTATGGGCGCTTGTCAAGCATCCGATTCCAGTCGTGCCAAATCTTCGTTTAGAGTATGTCAACATCGCATCAGAAGGAGTGGCGAGCGGAACTTGGGGAGGAAATACCGCAAGTGGAAAAAGTACACTTGATATGCAACAAATCGATGTGATTCCATATTACAACATCTTAGACAACACATTTTGGACGACACTTGATCTAGGTCTTGATGTGAAAATGGTGAATTTAGATTATAAAATCGCATCCGCTTCTTATGATTATAAAAAAACAGTGCCAATCCCTATGGGTTATGCAAGAGTAAGAGTTCAGATTCCAACAACAGGTCTTGGTTTAGAGGGTGATATCAAATATATCAGCAACGGGACTTCAACTTTCTCAGATGCTAGAGCAAAGGTTGACTACACTTTTAAATCATTTCCTATTGTTCAGCCAGCAGTTGAAGTGGGATATAGAGTGCAAAAAATCAAAATCGATGAATCAAGTGTAGATATTAAAACTGATATCGATTTTTCTGGAATTTATGCTGGTTTAATGTTGAGATTTTAAGCATTGCGAATGTTCAAACCATTTTTTCTTACCACTTTTTTACTCTTTGTAAGCAGCCTCAGTGCAGAGGTGATAAACTCTTTTAATCCACATGGAAAAAAAGAGCTTGCCCTCACTTTTGATGCTTGTGAGACAAAGACTCCCTCATATTTTGATCCCGTTATTTTGGGCTATCTCATAAAAAATCATATTCCTGCAACTTTTTTTGTAAGTGCAAAATTTGCGCTAAGAAATAGTGATAAACTAAAAGAGATCGCACAAAAATACCCATTTTTAGAGATAGAAAATCACTCAAATCATCACTTCGCACATATGGAAGATCTCAACTCCACAGCAGTAAAAGAGGAGATAAAATCAACAGAAGAGATCATCTATAAAATTGGGAAAGAGAGAACGAAATATTTTAGATTTCCAGCTGGAAACTATGATGAAGCCGCACTCCAAACAGTAGAAGCAATGGGCTATAAAGTAGTGCATTGGAGTTTTGCAAGTGGAGATCCCGATAGGTATATCAAGCCACCACGCTTAATTAAGGGAGTTTTAGAAAATGCAAAAGCGGGAGATATCTTGATATTTCATATAAATGGTCGTGGATACTCAACACCACAAGCATTGCCTCGTATTGTAGAAAATTTGCAGAAAAAAGGTTACACATTTATGCGACTTGACAAGGTGCTTTAGAAGGATTGTACAAAAAGTAGTTTACCCAAAAGAGAACTTTACATGTAAGCCTTATCTACGATAATAATCTCACGTTGGAGTTCAATTGCAAACTCCTCTTTAACCTTTTGCTCAACTAACTCGATAAGCTCCATCGCATCTTCAAACTTTCCATCGCCATGATTGACTAAAAAGTTTGCATGTACAGAGCTAAATTCCATATCGCCAATGCGTTTGCCTTTGAGACCAACAGCCTCAATCAAGCGACCTGCATAATCTCCCTCAGGATTTTTAAAACAGCTTCCTGCACTTGATTCTTTAGGTTGATTTGAGCGCATATTTTTAAAAAAATCCATTTTTTCTTCGCTAAATCCACTCTCTATATGAAATTTTGCTTCAAAAATGACATCTTCAATGGCTGTAAATCTGTACCCGTGTGGAATATCTTCTTTTGCGATTTCACCCTTACATGTAAGGATACAAATGAGATTATTAAAGATCTCAAACTCTTTCAAACCTGCATTCATCTTGAGCATTCCACCTAAAGTGCCAGGGAGTTTTGAGACAAATTCGAAATTAGCGATGTTGTTTTTTTTACAAAATGAGACAATTTTTCCACTTGGTGTAGCTGCTCCGATGACAAGTTTATTATCCTCAATTTTTATATAGTCATATTTTTTACTGAGCATCATGAGTGGGGGAGGATTGGTTCCAATGAGGACATTATTAGACCCGCCAAGAAGATAATGATCTTGTGGATAATCAAAATCTTCAATCATAAAGACATCAACCTCTTGACCCACTTTTATAGAGCTAAAACGCTTAAAATTGATAGTTTTTTTCATCTTACTGCACAAATGTTGGAATCATATTAAATACTTCTGTCGCAAAATCGACCGTTTCACTCATCATCCATGGCATCGTTAAAATAATAACAACAATAACGCCAACGATTTTAGGGATAAATGAAAGTGTGGCTTCATTGATTGAGGTAGTCGCTTGAAATATACTAACCGCAAGACCTATAACCATACCAACAAGAAGGCTTGGCAGGGATAGTAAAAGAGCGATTTTAAAAGTTTGAATTCCTAGTGCTATGAGCTGTGCATCCATTATGAGTTTCTCAAACTTTCATAGTGAGTTGGAATTAGATAATCCTCGATTTTTACCAAGGTATCATAAAATCCGTGGGCAAAGCCTATCTCATAGAGTTTGTTGACAGCTTTGAGTTGCAGTTCATTCATGCTGATTGAATCATCATTGGCATAAAGCTCTAAATATTTTTCCAAAGTAGGCGCATCAACACGAACAAGATCACGTTCGATAAGCATCTTTGAGAGCCTTTCTTTATGTAAGCGTGCAACATCGACAGCTTTTGTTAATGTTTTTTCATACTCAATTGCTTTGTTTAAGGGAATCGACCTGCGAAGTGCCATCCCACCAAGAGGAAGGGGAAGTTCCATTCCTGCTAGTTTTTGCCAAATATCCCAGATTTCACGCTCTGTTTCAAGTTTGTCAGAATAGGTAAGAATACTTTCGTGGATCAAAACTCCAGCATCTACTTTACCGCTCAATACGGCTTCTTCAATCTCTAAAAAATTCATATAAGTAACACGCGCATCTGGATAAGCGATGCGAAAGAGCATTGCATTGGTGGTATATTTTCCACTCAGAGCAACTTTGAAGTTCTTTTTGAGTTTTGTACCTTTTATTTTTACTAGTTTAGGGCCATAACCCTCCCCAAAACTCACAGCCGTACGTAAAGGGGCATACTGCTCTTTTATATGTGGAAGCAGGGCAAAACTAATCGCCGCAATATCGTAAGTTCCCATAAGTGCAGATTCGTTGAGAGTCTCAATATCAAGTGCGATATTAAGAAATGTGACATCTTGCATACCTACCCAACCAAATTTAATTGCATAGTACATAAATATATCATCAGCATCGGGTGAGTGAGCAATAAGCATTTTTTTCAAAGTTACATCCATTAGTAAATAAATCAATTTAATTTTAACCAAATAACGCTAAAATTACACACTATTTTATGTGTAAAGCATACATGTAAGATATTATATGGCAAAATGCAATATTTATTTAAATGCATTTCAATATGAAATATGATTAGTCTAATAAATTTCTGGCAAAGCCCAAAAAGTGAGTATTACAATGGATGCAAACAAACAAAAATCATTAGACTTAGCGTTAAAACAGATAGACAAAACATTTGGTAAAGGCACTTTAATGCGCCTTGGAGATAAAGAGATCGAGCCGATAAAAGCGATCAGTACAGGTTCTCTTGGACTTGATTTAGCTCTTGGAATTGGCGGAGTCCCACAAGGTCGTGTGATAGAGGTCTATGGACCAGAAAGTTCTGGAAAAACGACTTTAGCACTTCAAATAACTGCAGAATGTCAAAAAAGTGGTGGCGTGTGTGCATTTATAGATGCTGAACATGCGCTTGATGTGATTTATGCTAGAAATCTTGGAGTAGATATAGACAATCTTCTTGTTTCTCAGCCAGATTACGGTGAACAAGCACTTGATATTGTAGAAACTATTGCTAGAAGTGGTGCTGTTGATCTGATTGTTATCGATTCAGTTGCGGCATTGACTCCAAAATCTGAGATTGAGGGCGAGATGTCCGATCAAAATGTTGGTGTTCAAGCACGTTTAATGTCAAAAGCACTGCGTAAACTAACAGGTGTTTTACATAAAATGAACTGTACCGTTATCTTTATCAACCAGATTCGTATGAAAATTGGAATGATGGGTTATGGTTCTCCTGAAACGACAACAGGAGGAAATGCACTGAAGTTTTATGCCTCAGTACGTATCGATGTTAGACGTATTGCTTCACTCAAGCAGGGTGAAAGTCAAATCGGCAATCGTGTAAAAGCAAAGGTAATAAAAAACAAAGTTGCTCCTCCATTTCGTCAAGCAGAATTTGACATTATGTTTGGTGAGGGGATATCTAAAGAGGGCGAACTTGTTGATTATGGTGTTAAACTTGATATTATCGACAAAAGTGGTGCATGGTTTTCGTATGAAGATACAAAACTTGGACAGGGTCGTGAAAATGTGAAACAAAAGTTTAAAGATGAGCCAGTATTAGCAAAAGAGATAGAAGAAAAAATTAAAAATGCTATGGGAATGAGTACACTTATGACCATGGATGTATCTGATATAGAAGAAGGAGATTTAGATTTATGATTTTTATAGATAATGTAAATGCAATTGAAGTGATGGATTCTCGTGGAAATCCAACAGTAAAAGCAACAGTAGAGTTGAGTGATGGAACAGTAGTAAGTGCTATTGTTCCATCAGGTGCAAGTACAGGGAAACGTGAAGCATTAGAGCTTCGTGATGGCGGAAGTCGTTACATGGGTAAAGGTGTTTTAAAAGCAGTTGAGAATGTAAACTCACACATTGCAGATGCACTTATGGGAATGAGTCCATTTAATCAAGCTATGATTGATGCGACGATGAAAGAGATTGATGGTACAGAAAATTACGGCAACTTAGGTGCAAATGCTGTACTTGGTGTTTCTATGGCAGTTGCCCGTGCTGCTGCTCAAAGCTTAAAAATGCCATTATATCGCTATTTAGGTGGTGCAAACGCAATGGTTATGCCAACACCGATGTTAAATATCATCAATGGCGGAAGTCATGCTGATAACTCTGTAGATTTTCAAGAATATATGGTAATGCCAATAGGTTTTGAAAATTTTGCCGATGCACTACAAGCTTCTGCTGAAGTTTATCACAATCTCAAAGCAATTTTAAAAGCAAAAAAACATAATACAGCACTTGGTGATGAGGGTGGTTTTGCACCAGATCTTTCTTCAAATGAGGAACCAATTCAAGTGATTATGGAAGCGATTGAAAAAGCTGGATATGTTGCTGGAAAAGATATTGCGATTGCACTTGACGTTGCAGCATCTGAACTTGTCACTGAAGGTGGTTACCGTTTAGAATCAGAAAATCGTACTGTTACATCTGAGCAATTAGTAGATTATTATGTTGATCTTTGTTCAAAGTATCCGATCGTTTCAATCGAAGATGGATTGAGTGAAGATGATTGGGCTGGATGGAAAGTCTTAACTCAAAAACTTGGAGATAAAGTACAGCTTGTCGGTGATGATCTTTTTGTTACAAATGCTGCTATTTTAAACGAAGGGATACAAAAAGAGATCGCAAATGCAATTTTGATTAAACCAAATCAAATAGGTTCTGTAAGTGAGACAATGCTAACAGTTCGTTTAGCGCAAAGAAATGGTTATAAATGTGTTATGAGCCACCGTTCTGGTGAAAGTGAAGATGCATTTATCGCTGATTTTGCAGTCGCGCTTAACTGTGGAGAGATTAAAACTGGATCAACTGCACGTGGAGAAAGAACAGCAAAATACAACCGTCTTTTAGAGATAGAAAATGAAGTTGTATATGGTGAATATTTAGGTTCACAGCTATTTAAATAAGCTTGAAAGGGATTTGCCTTTGAATCAAGATGAATTATATGATGAAATAGACAGGTCTCAATCTATCACCGAAAAATATTTTGGTTTGACATTTGGTAAGTTTATAGTAGCATTTTGTATAGTTCTATTTTCTGGTATTTACATAGGAAGTTTGCTCTATGGAACAAACTCCTTGCAAGTCTATATGAAATTGGATGATTACAATGATTATCTAAAATCGCAAATCGTTACATTAAAACAACAAAATGCTAATAAACAAAAAGAGTATTTTGAACTAAAAGAGATCACTGCTCAATAAAAAATGAAAGAGCTATAACAAAGGGTGTATGCTAGATGAAATATATATTTTTACTTTTTTTTATACTCGCTTCTTTAGAGGCAAGAGTGAATCCTTTTTTCCCACCAAAAGATAATGAACCCTCTATGTCTGTTACGACAAATACACCACAGCGTCATGAGCCTTTGAGACAAACTACAATATCTCTACCCTCAAGCGCGCGTGTTTTAAAAGAGATTTCTATTGAATATATCAATCTTGATGGATCTACTGAACGTAAATCTATTGCAGTTGACAATAGTATTGATTGGCATCTTCCACTTGTTATTTCTCAAGCGAACGTAAATAATACGGTGATAAGCAGTGCAGCCGTGAGTGACAAAGAGATAAAAGTAGATTCAAAAGATGGTGAGCTTGCTAATTTTAAATTTATCTCTTTCTCTTCAAAAGGTAAAACAATTAGGATCAATACAAAAGATAAATATTTACGAAATTTTTTAATTGTAAATCCATATCGAATAGTAGTGGATTTTAAATCTGATCATACTTTTAGCTCTTTTACAAGATTGTTGCCAAACAGCATAGTAAAATCGATACGAGTAGGGAATCATGATGATTTTTATCGCGTTGTTTTAGAGCTTGATGGACAGTATAAATATACATTTTCGCAAGATTCAAACGGGTGTGCTCTCATTTTAAACTGATTCTAGGCTATAATTAACAAAATAGCCGAGGATTAGCTTATGTCAAATAATACAATCAATGATCAAGAGGTTCTTGATTATCATCAGTTTCCAAAATCTGGAAAAATATCAGTTGAGCCTAGCAAGGTGATGTTAACACAAAAAGATTTAGGCCTTGCATATACACCTGGCGTTGCACTTCCCTGTCTTGAAATCCAAAAAGATCCTCAAAATGCTTACAAATATACAACAAAATCAAATTTAGTCGCAGTAATAACAAATGGAACAGCAGTTTTAGGACTTGGCGATATTGGTGCGCTAGCATCAAAGCCAGTAATGGAAGGTAAAGCTGTACTCTTTAAAAAATTTAGCGCACTTGATTCATTTGATATAGAGATAGATGAAAAAGATATTGAGAAATTTTGTGATATCGTTACTGCTATTTCACCGACTTTTGGCGGTATAAATTTAGAAGATATAAAAGCACCTGAGTGTTTTGAGATAGAGCGGATATTGATGGATCGTCTGGATATTCCACTAATGCATGATGACCAACATGGTACGGCAGTGATAAGTGCTGCAGGGATCATCAACGCTTGTAAGCTTACATGTAGAGAATTAAAAGAGATCAAACTAGTGGTCGTCGGTGCTGGAGCTGCTGCGATAAGTTGTGCGAGACTCTACAGATATCTGGGAGTAAAAGAGATATATCTCATCGATTCTAAAGGTGTTGTACATGAGAAGCGTAAAGATATAAATAAGTATAAACAAGAATTTATGGCAAAAAATGAGATGACTCAAGATGATGCCTTTCGTGGGGCAGATGTTGTTGTTGGGGTTTCAAAACCAAACAGTTTTACAACACAACATATAGCACTCATGGCGAAAGATCCCATAGTATTTGTTCTTGCAAATCCAGTACCAGAGATTTTTCCCGATGATATAAGAGCAGTGAGAGAGGACGCGATTATTGCAACAGGAAGAAGCGACATTGCAAACCAAGTAAACAATGTTTTAGGGTTTCCATTTATATTTCGAGGTGCGATGGATGTACGAGCGAAAAAAATAAATATGGATATGAAAATAGCAGCTGCAAAGGCTCTAGCAGAGCTTACATGTAAAGAAGTACCAGAGTATTTAAATGAGATTTATAATACAAAACTGAGCTTTGGGCGAGAGTATATTATTCCAAAACCCTTTGATAAAAGACTTATTGTAGAAGTAAGTTCAGCCGTTGCAGAAGCTGCGATACAAAGCGGAGTTTCACAGATGAAAGAGTTTGATATTGAAGCGTACAAAAGAGAGCTAGCATCAAAAATTGATTAAGCGGTGAGCTGATAAAACTTTTTTAATCCTTTAGCTGCTTTGGCATCGAGTGTGTAAGATATTTTTTTTAAATAGTTGAGAATATCTTTTTCACTAATAGCAGTTCTTTTTGAAGCATTTTTTAGGATGTATTGTGGAATTTTTACTCTTGTTTTGGAAAACACCTTTTCAATCTGTTTGATCTGCTTTGTATGCTTGTGATAGCTCAAAAGTGCAAAAACAAAGGGAAGTTTATACTTATCATTCCAAAGTTTTGCAAGATCGGTAGCGGGCTCTCCACTGAGATAATATTTTAGTGCTTTATCTCCAATGAGAACCTCACCTTTTAAATCTAACAAAGAGGCTAAAATATTTGATGTTGCGGATTCTTTATCATTTTTTTGCTCATCATTTGGGATGACAAGCACGCTTAAAACCTCTTTCTTTGCAATGATTCCAACTCTTGCATACTTATACTTTTTAGCTTTAATGCTTGAGATAAAAGCAGCATCAACCAAACGCTTTTGAAAAAGCAGATTGACTTTTGCTGGAACATTTTTTTTATATTCCATTGTCATTGACTCTCGCGAAGATCTATTGAAACGCTTCATAAAAACGTGAAATGGCAAAAGATTGAGATATTCTATTTTTCCAAAAACCAATTTGATAATTCCCTTTATTAAAGACAAGCCAAAAACAGGCTACATGTAAACGAATTATATCAACATTTTTAGATATAATTACCTAAAAACAGAAGAGGAATATGTATGGTACGAATTGAATTTTTAGGTCCGATTCAAAGAGAATCTCTTGAGATAGAAGCCCATACACTCGGCGATGTAGCAGATATTTTAAATCAGGATCAAGAGCTTAAAGAGTGGATAGCAACTAGTGCGGTTGCAGTCAATGACACTCTTGTTTCTTCACTTGATGTAGTGTTAAAAGATGGAGATAAAATCTCTCTTTTACCTCCGGTTTGTGGTGGTTGAAAATGTTGGAGTTATATAGCGGAGCCCTTGATGTTCCCACAATTTTAAAACGCTGGTATGAAGAGGAATCTCCAAACAATTACGGAGCATATATCCCTTTTATAGGAACAGTCCGAGCAGAAGATGGCATCGAGGGACTTAGTTTTGATATTTATGAGCCAATACTTAAAAGTTGGTTTGTGGCGTGGGAAGAAAAAGCTGCAAAAATGGGAGCGAAAGTTGTGATGGCACACTCTATTGGAGACGTGATGGTTCATGAATCCTCTTATATCGCAGCCGTATTTTCACCTAAAAGACGGGTCGCTTTGGAGCTTATAGATGAATATGTTGAAGATTTTAAAGCAAGTGCGCCGATTTGGAAATATGATATTATCGGTGGAGAAAGAATCTATGCCAAAGAGCGTTCGACCCAGATAAAGGGCAGTGGACTTTTAGGAGTAAAAATATGAGTTTTATAAGCTATGAAACCTCACAAGATATGTTACATCTCTTACATGTAGGAGCTTTACGTTTTGAAAATCTATTTTTATCAGATGCCCTTGGACGTGTTTTGTACGAGGATATCATCGCATCACACTCTTCTCCTGAATTTGTTACAAGTGCAATGGATGGATATGCTATTATCGGTGAGGATCAAGAGTTTGAGCGTTTAGAAATTCTTGGAGATAACCCTGCTGGAAGCGATGAGACAAGGATTGTAACAACTGGATATTGCATTAAAACTTTTACAGGTTCTAGGATGCCTGAGGGTGCAGATACGCTTATTCAGATTGAAAATGTCAGTGTTGAGGGCAATGAGATTGTTATTAATAAAAAAGTTCCTGTTGGTTCTAGTGTGAGACCAGTTGGGGAGAGCTATAAAAGTGGTGATGTTCTTATCAAAAAGGGAACAAAACTCTCATTTACAGAGATAGGCGTTATCGCAGGGCTCAATCGTGTGATGATAAAAGTAGTTGTAAAGCCCCGTGTTGCAGTACTTTCAACTGGAAGTGAGATTTTAGATCTTGGCGAAGAGGCAATTACATCTTCACAAATCAGAAGCTCTAACAATTACACAATAGAAGCGATGGCAAAAATGGCTGGGGCAGAGGTTGTTCAGCTGGGTGTAGTCAAAGATGACAAAGTTTCTATTATGGAGAGTTTTGAAAATGCCCTTCAAAGTGCTGATATCGTGATCTCTACTGGAGGTGTGAGTGTTGGGGATTATGATTTTGTAAAAGATATCGTACCTCGCCTTGGAGCACAAGTGATTTTTAAGGGTGTAAATATCAAGCCTGGACAGCATATTTTGTTAGCCAAGCGTGAAAATAAGTTTATCGTTGCACTTCCGGGATTTGCGTATTCCTCAACAGTCACAGCACTTTTATATGCCGTGCCATTGATTTATAGATATTTAGGTCTTGATGCTGATTTGCCAGTTATTGAGGCAAAACTTGCAGAGAATTTTTATAAAAAGTCCAACAAAACAGAGTTTACTGCATGTAATCTTTCACTTGAAGATGGAAGTTATAGAGTAGATTTTAAAGATAAAAAGTCTGGAACATCGGCCATACTTACAAACTTACTAAATGGTTCTGCATTGATGATAAGCGGTGAAGAGGATGGAAATTTAGAAGAGGGGATGCTCGTAAACGTCATTCCTTTGAGCGGATTGTGAAAATTATTTCACAATCTTTGCTTTTATCTCATCTTCGCTGATACCCTCGCTTACATATTTTACAACTACAAGTTTTTCTGTTTCATTGATATACCATTCTGCAATATGCTCATGCTCTAGCGCATTTAATTTTTGCATATCGACATGATCTTGTGCTATATAAAGATGTGAATGTTTGATAGGATTTTGTAGTTTCAATGTCCATAAAAGCCATAAAAATGCAATCCCAGCAGCACTTAATCCTAAAACTTCACGATTTGAAAAGTCTAAAAATACTCCAGCTGCAGTACCACCAACGAAAGTCATAAAGTATGAAAAAGAGTTTGCGATCCCTAATGCAGCACCTTTTTGATGTACTTTTGCAAATTTAGAGATCATTGATTGAACGAGAGGTTCCATCATATTGAATGCGATGAAGAAACTAATAACTCCCATGACAAAAAGTATGCTAGAAGTTGTAAGACCCATCAGTAAAAATGATGCGATAAAAAGAGCGATTGAGATTAAAAATATCTGTTTTGGTTTATTGTATTTTTCTCCAAAAACAGCCGCTGGTCCCATAGCGACAAGTCCTAAAACCATCGCAGGAACATAGGCCATCCAAAGTTCTGATTTTTGCCATTTAAAAACATCACTTGTAAGAATGATTGGAATAATAACAAATGCCATTGTCATAAGACCCTTTTGCATCCCGTTGATGATAATCATATTAAAAAGATTTGAATCTTTTAAAATATCAGATGTTTTTGTTGTCTCATGATAAATATGTTTTATTTTTGGCGGTGTAGGAACTTTTGTAAAAAGTACAAAGATTGCAAGGATTGAAAGAATTGCAGTGATCCAAAATAGGGTAGGTACCCCGTACTGTGCGCCAATAACTGGACCAAGACCCATAGCGAGGGCAAAACTGATTGCGATTGTTCCACCCATCATTGCCATAGCTTTACCACGAACCTCTTCTTCAACAAGATCACTGATCATTGCCGTTACAACTGCGCCGATAGCGCCTGCACCTTGTAAAAAACGACCAAGCATAAGTGTGTAAATATCTGTACTCATAGCAGAGATGATTGAGCCTAGTAGAAAGATGATAAGGCCAACAAAGATAGTTGGTTTTCGACCAATCTTATCGCTCATAACACCAAATGGAACTTGAAAAATTGTTTGAGTAAGCGCATAGCCACCAACAACAATCCCCACAAGCAAAGGCGTTGCATTATCAAGCGTTAAAGCGTAAACAGAGAGAACTGGAAGTACTAAAAACAGCCCTAAAAAGCGAAGGGACAAGATTCCAGAAAGAGGAAGAACTTTTTTAAACATTATAAACCTTTATATAAACTATTAAGAAGTTTGGGATTATAATCCATAAATAGTTTATAGAATGTAAATAATTTTTAGGTATAAAAGTTTAAAGATAAAAATAAGGGAAAACAGATGAAATTAGTCTTAGCAACATCCAATCAAGGGAAAGTAAGAGAGATAAAATATATATATGAAGATATGGATGTTGTTGCATATAGCGATTTGATTGAGCCTTTTGAGATTGAAGAAACGGGATTGACTTTTAAAGAGAATGCACTTATCAAAGCTCGAGCTGTTTTTGCAGCATTAGAGGATAAAAATGTCATTGTAATAGCAGATGATAGTGGAATTAGCGTTGATGCACTTGATGGAGAACCTGGAATTTATAGTGCAAGATATGCGGGTGTAGATGCAAACGATAGAGATAACTTAAATAAACTTGTTGATGCACTCAAAGAAAAAGGAGTGCAAAGTTCTAAAGCTCACTACACTGCAGCTATTGCTGTTGTCACCAAAGATGCTGAATTTACGATTCATGGATGGATGTATGGAGATGTGATTACGACCCTAAGAGGAGAAAACGGATTTGGATATGACCCGATTTTTATCCCAGAGGGGTATGATAAGACACTAGGCGAACTTGATGATAAAACGAAGAAATCGCTTTCTCACCGTTCACAAGCGCTTAATCATACAAAAGCTGTTTTGCATTCACTTTCAAAACAGATGCGTTAAGTTATAAAACTTTTTGGCTCAAACGGTATAGCGAGATCTCAAGACGTTGTATAAAGCTCGTGACTTTACAGCTGATATCTGTATATGTTTTCATGATTCTCTCCTTTATTGAAGAATCTCCAAAATATGGAGACTTATCTAAAAAAAGCAATTACTGTTCCATTAAAATGAGCACTCATGAAAAAATGATGTAAATTTGCAATCTCTCCCTTAAGTATCAGTTTGTTAGAATTTGCCAAATAAATTTTAGGAAAATATTATGCCTTTACTAGACAGTTTTAAAGTTGACCATACAAAAATGACAGCGCCGGCGGTGCGTTTTGCAAAATCTATGAAGAGTAAAAGCGGTGATGATGTTACTGTGTTTGATCTTCGTTTTACACGTCCAAACGCTGAAGAAAACATCCCTCCAAGAGGAATCCACACTTTAGAGCATCTTTTTGCGGGTTTTATGAGAGATCATTTAAATAGCGAAAATGTGGAGATCATTGATATCTCTCCAATGGGTTGTAGAACAGGTTTTTATATGAGCCTTTTTGGTACACCTGATGAGCAAACCGTAGCACGTGCTTGGGCAAAAAGCATGGAAGATGTCTTACATGTAAAGAATCAAGAGGAGATTCCAGAGCTCAATATCTACCAATGCGGAACCTATACAATGCACTCATTAGAGGAAGCACAAGCGATCTCAAAACAGGTTCTTGAACGTGGAATCGGGGTGATGAATAATGAGGAACTAGCTCTTGATGAATCTTTAGTCAAAGTAGCCAAATAATCTTTTAATTTTCGGCTTCAATATAAGCCGAAAAACTTCAAAAAAACCCTTACATGTAAAGCATTAAATTTAAGATTTATACTTCTTTCGTTATAATACACAGTTTTTTAAATTATTAAACATAGGACATTTATATGCTACTTTTTACACCAGGGCCTACTCCAGTTCCTCAAAGTGTTAGAAACGCGATGAGCGATGAGACTCTTCACCACAGAACACCAGAATTTGAAGCTATTTTTGAGAAAACTCGTGAGCTTTTATTTGAACTTTATAGTATGGATGAAGTGATCATGCTTTCATCAAGCGGAACAGGCGCGATGGAAGCTGCTGTGACAAATCTTTGTCATGATACGCTTTTAAATATCGATTCTGGAAAGTTTGGTGAGCGTTTTGGAAAAATCGCTCTAGCATCTGGTCTTAAAAACGTCAGTATTAAAAATGAGTGGGATACGCCAGCATCTGTGGAAGAAGTTCTCAATGCACTTAAAGCGAACCCTTCGATTGATGCTATTGCAATTCAGATTAGTGAGTCAGCGGGCGGACTTCGTCACGATGTTGAAGAGATCGCAGCAGCTGTAAAAGCGATAAATAAAGATATCATCATCATCGCAGATGGAATTACAGCTGTTGGTGTAGAAAAAATAGATGTGACAAATATCGACTGTTTGCTTGCTGGAAGTCAAAAAGCGTTGATGCTTCCTCCCGGACTTGCAATCATGGGACTAAGCGCACTCGCATTAGAAAAAATCGGAAGCGGTAAGGGGTACTATTTCAACCTTGCAACTGAGATCAAAAATCAAACAAAAAACACGACAGCTTGGACTGCGGCAACAACTTTGATTATTGGTTTAGAATCTGTTTTACAACGTATCAAAGATGAGGGTGGTTTAGAAAAACTTTACTCTGATACAGCGCGCCGTGCAGAGGCAAATATCAAATCTCTGCAGGCTTTGGGCTTACATGTATATCCAAAAAATCCAGCAAAATCGATGACAACGATTGATGATGAAAATGCAAACGAGATCCGTAAAATCCTTCAAAAAGATTTTGGTATTAACGTAGCAGGCGGGCAAGATCATTTGGCGGGTAAAATCTTTAGAATCAATCAAATGGGTTTAATAGCTCCCTATGAAGCGGCTTGGGTTGTAAACAGCGTGGAACTAGCGCTTGATAAACTTGGACGTAGAAAATATGATGGAACAGCAAACCGCATCTTCAATGAGGTATTTTTTCAGTTATGATTTTTGAGCACGAAATTCCTGATGGAAGTAAACTCTATTTTGGCGAATCTGCAAAAAAGAAACGTTATATAGAGAGTGTCGCTTCTGAGATACTTTATGCAGATGGCTTTGACGAGATCGTGACACCACTTTTTTCCTATCATCAGCATCTGAGCATCTCAGATGAGCGTCAGCTTGTCCGTGTAAATGATAAGCAAAATCACAAAATGACGCTTCGTGCAGATTCTACAATCGATGTCGTGCACATCATTGACAAACGTTTAGGACGAAATACATCGCATAAAAAATGGTTTTATATCCAGCCTGTATTTCGTTATCCCTCGACTGAGATATATCAAGTAGGTGCGGAGTTTTTAGGAGAGGGATCACTTTCTCGTGTTATGAGTAGTGCGATGAAGATATTTGAGACACTTTCGCTTGAACCACTTGTCCAGATATCAAATATGCGTATTCCGATGCTCCTTTGTGAGATGTTTGATCTGACTTTGGATGATTTTCGTCATATAAATATAGAAAAGATGCTGAGTCTCAAAGTGCAGTGGCTTAGTAAACTGGTTTATCTTCAATATATAGATGAGATCGATGAAGTGATCGCCATTGTTCCTGAGGCTATTCAAGTAGAGCTTATAAAGATGAAAGAGCTTTGCAATGAGCTTACATGTAAGAATAGCGTTCTTTCACCTTTATATTATGCTTCGATGATTTATTATGATGAACTCTATTTTAGAGTAATTGAAAAAAATGAAGTATTTGCAAATGGCGGAAGATACAAAAATGACGAACTTACCTCAGTAGGTTTTGCGATATTTACAGATAATTTAATAGAAACTTTGAGCAAGGAAGAGAAAAAATGAAAGCGGATTTAATAGTAGGAATACAGTGGGGCGATGAGGGAAAAGGCAAAATTGTTGACCTTTTGGCGCAAAAATATGATGCAGTAGCACGTTATCAAGGTGGACATAATGCAGGACATACTATCGTTGTTGATGGTAAAACTCATGCACTTCACCTTATTCCATCGGGAATATTAAATCCTAAAGCTATCAATATCATCGGTAATGGTGTAGTTGTTTCTCCTGAAGCGCTCATCAAAGAGATGAAGCAGTTTGAAAATCTTCTTGGACGTTTATTTGTAAGTGAGTCAGCGCATATGATTTTGAGCTTTCACATTGCGATAGATCAAGCAAAAGAGAAGCTTCGTGGTGCAAAAGCAATCGGTACAACAGGACGTGGAATTGGGCCTGCATACAGTGAAAAAATAGCGCGTCAAGGTTTTAGACTGGGAGAGCTTCGTGATATTGAAAAGCTTGTTGCTAAAGCGATGGAGTATTTTGCACAAAACAAAGCTGTATTTGATGCGCTTGGTGTTGAGTGTCAAAGTGAAGCTTCTCTTAGAGCAGAGCTTGAGGGCTATGCAGAAAAACTTCTTCCATTTTTAGCAAATACAACTCAGATGACATGGAAACTTTTAGATGAGAATAAAAAGGTTCTCTTAGAAGGTGCTCAGGGTACACTGCTTGATATCGATCACGGAACTTATCCGTTTGTAACATCATCTTCAACTATCAGTGCGGGTGCTTGTACAGGTCTTGGAATCAATCCAAAGGATATTGGACATATTACGGGGATCGTAAAAGCTTACTGTACACGCGTAGGCAATGGACCTTTTCCAACTGAAGATTTTGGAACTGATGGCGAGATACTCAGAAAAAATGGACATGAGTTTGGAACGACAACAGGCCGTCCAAGACGTTGTGGTTGGTTTGATGGTGTTGCATGTAAATTTGCAAGTCGCATCAATGGCTGTGACACTTTAAGTATTATGAAACTTGACGTTTTAGATGGTTTTGAAGAGATTAAAGTATGTGTTGCTTATGAAGTTGATGGAGTAGAGATCGATTATATGCCAGTTGATTTAGATAACGTAAAACCTGTATATAAAACATTTAAGGGATGGGAAAAATCAGTAGGAGCAAGAACACTCGAAGAACTTCCAAAAGAAGCACGCGAATATCTTGATTTCTTGGAAGAATTGACTCAGACTAAAATAGGAATGATCTCAACTTCTCCAGACAGAAACGACACTATTCTTTTATAATAGAGTATCGATTAGGACAAGAGTATGAAAACTCGTTATACACCGCTTTTAAAGTTGAAAAAAAATGAACTTGATCGGTGTGAACGTGAATTGCAAAAAGCAAATCAAGCAGTATTAAGTGCGGCATCTTCGCTTGAAGAAGCATATGTTTTATTAGAAACTCTGCAATTGCCTCAAAAAGGGACAATCAAAGAGATGCTCAGTGCAAATAGTTTTATTACTGCACAAAGAGAAGTTGTTGAAGATAAAAAAAGTTGGGTTTCTTTTGCAAAACATCAAGCAGAGGTTGCTGTGTTAAAGCTAAAAACCTCCAATGTAGAGTATGAAAAGTTTAAGTATTTAGATTTTGAAGAGATTAAAAAACTTATTAAATTGCGTGAAATTAAAGAATCGAAAGATTTGGATGAAATAGCGCTCATGACATATAATAAAAAGGAAAAATGAATGAAATATGTACTGTTGATTTCCCTTCTTTTTATTGAGATTGGTGCTGCCAATAATAGTAAAATGTATGAGTGTACTAAAATATTTGAAAATAGAAAAAATGAACTTTTAGTTGAGATAGAACGTCTTGATGAACAAAAGCAAGCACTTGATGCATTAAAGATTGCAACTGAAGATTTACTCAAAAAGAAGCAGGGCAGTGTAAGCAATCGAGAGGCTGCGGCAAATGCTAAATTTAAAGAGGCAGATGCGAAGATGGCATCCGTTAAAGCGATGCTAGAAGAGAACAAAAAAGTACTTGAAGAGCTTAAAAAACTGAAAATGGATAAAATAGCACAAACCTATGCAAAGATGAAGCCAGA
Source organism: uncultured Campylobacterales bacterium (assembly GCA_903892995.1). Lineage (GTDB taxonomy): Bacteria > Campylobacterota > Campylobacteria > Campylobacterales > Sulfurimonadaceae > Hydrocurvibacter. Next base: position 64,065 of record CAITKP010000037.1, on the reverse strand, counting down.
TGCTGCAGCCAATGTTTTATCTGCAATGGATGAGGCGGGTGCTGTAAATATTTTGACAGGATTAAAACCAAATATTGTTGGCAAGATATTAACGAAAATGGATCCACAAAAAGCATCTAAAATAACAACATTACTAACACAGATAAAGGGACAATAGAACATGAAGGGAAAAATACTGCATTATGATTATGCAACAAACGAAGGGATCATTACATGTAATGATGGTAGTCGTTGTAGCTTTAAAAAAAGTGATGTTATTAGTGTAAATCATATACAAAAAGGGATGGATGCAGAATTTAATCTAGAAGGACATAATGCCAAAGAGATCTATTTAACTGAGGCAAGTGATTTAGAATATGAGCAAGCGAGCTGCTATTATGAAGACCAAAAATATGGCTTTGCAGAACTTTTCTCTTCAAAAGGCTGCTATACAAGATGGCAGTATTGGAAAATCACTCTATTTTCTTTTGCAATTTGGATGCTTTTTGGAGTTTACGTAGTTATGTCAAATACAGAAAGTAATGAGATAGCTGATCAAACTGTTGTAATTACAGGTGCATTTTTTATGTTTATTTTACTTCCTTTGCTTTATATAAATATAGTAACATCAATAAAACGTTTTCATGATACAAATAGATCAGGTTGGTTTTATTTACTTGTACTTATTCCATATTTGGGGAGCTTAATACTTATGATTATGAATGGATTTATGCCCACAGTTAAAGAGGGCAATCGTTTTTGTAAAAGAAAAAGAGTTTAAAAGAGGGCCATTGCATAATCAAATCTTTACCTTTTTTATTGTAGAATAATGAAATTTTAAACAGGGCTGAATATGAAAGTTTCACTAAAAACTGTACCACATATATCAAGTAAAATAGCGATCGATTTAAGTAAAAGTGGTGTTGTTACTATGACAAAAGGTCTTGAACCCGTAGCACATGAAGCAGAAAAAATATTATTGACAAACATAAAGCAAGAGATGACTTTAGAAGAAAAAGTGTATGAAATCGTTGATGCAAATGAGGATCAAATAGAGTTTTATCTCGCAGATGAGCGTCAACTCTTTTATATGATAAAGAAAAAACTAGCTCCACAGTATGGAGTGATTTTAAACTATGAAGAGCGTTATTCAGATTTATCTCATAAAATATTAGATGAACTTTATGAAGAGGATTTAATTCACTTTGACGTTGCAGAAAATCGTATTAAAAATATTATTTACAACTCAATAACTTCATTTATTGCAGACAATGATGAGATCGAAAAAGCGGTTAGAGAAAAAATTAGTTCTTATAAACGTAATATCATTCCTGGCACGGATGATTATGAGATTCTTTATGAAAAATTATTTCATGAAGAGATACAAAAAAGAGGGATGGCATGATGCAAAAAGCTTGGTTATATCTTGAGAATGGGATTTTTTTAGAAGCAAACAGTTTTGGTGCGGATACTACAAGTGTTGGAGAAATCGTTTTTAATACTTCTATGAGTGGATATCAAGAGATTATGTCTGATCCATCGTATGCTGGGCAGTTTGTAACTTTCACAATGACAGAGATAGGAAATGTCGGAGTCAATGATGAGGACATGGAGAGTAAAGCTGCGCACGCAAAAGGGATGATTGTTCGTCAATATCAAGATCGATACTCAAACTTTAGAGCAGAGGGTTCACTTGGAGATTTTTTAAAAAAGCATGATGTTATTGGTATATGTGATATAGATACTCGTTACCTCACCAAGATGATTCGCGAACAAGGTTCGATGATGATGATCGCTTCTACGCTGATAAGTGACAAGGAAGAACTTAAAAAGATTCTTGAAAACTCTCCGCGCATAGAAGATGTTAATTACATAGAACAAGTGAGTACAAAAGAGAGTTATGTACATCAAAATGGTGTTTATGACCCATTTTATTTTAAATATAATGATGCTCCAGAGGTAAAAGCAAAAATCGTTGCAATAGATTTTGGCGTGAAAAGAAATATTTTAAATGAGCTGACAGAAGCTGGTATGCAAGTTGAAGTTGTGCCAAATACAACTTCAGGTGATGAACTGGTAGAAAGATATAAAAATAAAGAGATCGATGGAGTATTTCTTTCAAATGGACCTGGTGATCCACTTGTTTTAAAATATGAACAAGAGCAGATCAAAAAACTTCTTGCAGCGAAAGTACCTTTATTTGGAATCTGTTTAGGGCACCAATTACTTTCTATTTCACATGGGTATGATACATTTAAATTAAAGTTTGGTCACCATGGTGGAAACCATCCCGTAAAAAATGAAAAAACAGGGGTTGTCGAGATCACAGCACAAAATCATAACTACAATGTTCCAGAAAGCATTGTAGAGATAGCGGAAGTAACACATGTAAATCTTTTTGACGATACTATCGAAGGACTTCGCTATAGAGATGAACCTGTTTTTTCTGTACAGCATCACCCTGAATCTAGCCCAGGACCAAAAGAGAGCAGATATATCTTTAGTGAATTTCTCTCATTACTACAAGCAAATAGATAAGAGACTTTCTCTTATCTTTCTACTTAACACTAAATTAACACTTTCTTATTATAATTATCAAAAAAGAGATTTTATATGAATAGCATAGAATTGACAGCGATTATAAGTTTTGCACTTTTGGGCTCGATTGGCCACTGTATTGGTATGTGTGGTGGATTTATCATGACGTACACAATGGCTAAGGTAAAACCTACAGACTCAAAATTTGCACAAACATTTTACCACTTATCATACAACTTTGGACGAGTTGCAAGCTATACATTTCTTGGAGCATTATTTGGATATTTTGGGTCGTTATGGGAGGTAAATCCTCTTGTTAGATCAGTTATGTTTACGATTGCTGGTGTATTAATGGTTGTTATGGGACTTTCATTTGCTGGAAAACTAAAATTTTTAAACTCAATTGAGATACCTATTAGCAACTATAGTTGGTTTAAAAAGATGTTTTTGTATCAGATGAATTCAGGAAATAAAAGTAGTTTCTTTATTTTGGGAATGTTAAATGGTTTATTCCCATGTGGCTTAGTTTACACGATGTTAGTAACAGCTACAACAACTTCTTCAGCCTTTTATGGTGCATTGGTGATGTTTATTTTTGGATTATTTACGATTCCAACCCTCTTTACGTTTGGCTTTGTAGTGAGTCTATTTTCAGGACAAAAATTTCGAGCATTGATGATTCAGTTAGCTGCATTAACTGTAATTATCTTTGGTATTTGGACAATATATAAGGCTTATCTTCAATTTGATTTTTGGTATAACACAAATAAAGAGCTTGAAAAGGTTGAAACCACACAAATGAAATGCGGTCCAGCAATGAAATGTGAGGCTGGAAAATGTGGAATGGGAAAATGTGGCAGTGAAAAATAGCTTTTTTTGTAGGTAATGTTACAAAAATCTACAATAAAATAAATCCTAGCTTAATTTTTACTTCTATAAAATAGTTACCGATAAATAATTAAATTTTTATATTTCTTCTGCTATGATGACACTGTCTATAGTCTATGCAAAATGTATAGGCTGTTACGCTTTGAATCTTTAAGGAGGCTATATGGAAAATCGTCCATTAGAGTATGACTATACAGTTGCTAAGATGTTCATGCTTACAACAGTTCTATTAGGAGCTGTGGGTATGCTTATCGGTGTAATTTTGGCTACAGAGCTTGCATTTCCTGGTGTTAACACTATACTAGGTGGCTTAGGTCTGAACGAATTTACTAACTTTAGTCGTTTACGTCCACTGCACACAGATGCAGTTGTTTTTGGTTTTACGTTAAGTGGTATTTGGGCTACTTGGTATTACGTTGGTCAACGTGTATTAAAAGTCTCAATGGCAGAATCTAAGGTATTAATGTTCCTTGGAAAATTACACTTCTTTTTATATCTATTAGTTGTTGTAGCTGTTGTTGGTTCTTTATTTTTAGGTATTACAACATCTAAAGAGTACGCAGAGTTTGAATGGCCGATTGATATCGCTGTTGTTCTTGTATGGGTATTATGGGGTCTTGGTATATTTGGATTAATCGGCATTCGCCGTGAGAGATCACTTTATATCTCTGTTTGGTATTACATTGCGTCATTCCTTGGAATAGCTATGCTTTATCTATTTAATAACATGGAAATTCCAACTATGCTTGCAGCATCTCCAGCTGGAGAAACAGGTATTGGTGCATGGTACCATTCAATTTCAATGTATTCAGGTACAAATGATGCTTTAGTTCAATGGTGGTATGGTCACAATGCAGTTGCATTTGGATTTACAGTGCCTATCGTTGCAATGATTTATTACTTTCTTCCTAAAGAATCAGGTCAAGCAGTTTATTCATATAAACTTTCTTTACTATCTTTTTGGGGACTAATGTTTGTTTATTTATGGGCAGGTGGACACCACCTTCTATTCTCTACAGTTCCAGATTGGATGCAAACTATGGGATCTGTTTTCTCTGTAGTACTGATTCTTCCATCATGGGGTTCTGCTATTAATATGCTTCTAACTATGAAGGGTGAGTGGCAACAAGTTGCAACTTCTCCATTGATTAAATTTATGGTTCTTGGTTCAACGTTCTATATGTTCTCAACATTAGAGGGACCAATTCAAGCTATTAAATCTGTAAATGCGATTGCACACTTTACTGACTGGATCGTTGGTCACGTTCATGATGGTGTTCTTGGATGGGTTGGATTTATGATTATGGCAGCACTTTTCCATATGGCTCCTCGTGTATTTAAGAAAGAAATTTACTCTAAGTCATTAATGGGAACACAATTCTGGATCCAAACATTGGGTATCGTTTTATATTTTACTTCTATGTGGATTGCAGGTATTACTCAAGGTATGATGTGGCGTGCTCACGATGAATATGGTAACTTAGCTTATTCATTCATTGATACTGTTACTGCTCTTCATCCTTACTATACAATTCGTGCTGTTGGTGGTGCGTTATACTTAATAGGTTTCTTTATGTTTGCATATAACATCTATAAAACTATGACATCTGGTCGTCGTGTTGAAGAGAGCGAGTTACAAAACGCTTCTCCTATGGCAGCATAGAAAGAGGGAGGAAATAATATGTTTCATTGGTTAGAAAAACATCCGTTCTTTTTTGCGGTAGGTGTGTTTTTAGTTATTGCGTTTGCAGGTTTGGTTGAGATATTACCAAACTTTGCTCAAGCTGCTCAACCAACAGTAGGTACAAAACCATATACTGTATTAGAGATGGCAGGACGTGAAGTTTATATAAAAAATAGTTGTAATGCTTGTCACTCACAACTTATTCGTCCATTTAAAGCTGAAACGGACCGTTATGGTCACTACTCTTTGAGTGGAGAATATGCTTATGATCGTCCATTCCTTTGGGGTTCAAAACGTACAGGTCCAGATCTTCACCGTGTAGGTAACTACCGTACAACAGACTGGCATGAAAATCATATGAAAGATCCAGCAGCTGTTGTTCCTGGTTCTATTATGCCAGCATATGGATGGATGTTTACTAATATAGCTGATATTAACACTGCTTATGCAAGTCAGTTAACAAATGCTCAGTTCTTTAGTGTACCTTATAACAAACCAGTTCCAACAAAAGATGGTGGTACTGTTACGGTTGCAATGGCAAACTCTGTCGCAGAAGCAAACAAAATGGCTTTAGATGAAGCAAAAGTGATCACTGCTGGTATGAAAGATAAAGACGTACAAGATATGGTTGCAGCAGGAAAAATTCCTGAGATTGTAGCTTTAATCGCGTATCTGAACAGTTTAAAATAGGGGTCAAAGGTGGATATTTTTCAACTTCAAGGGTACGCCTATTTTGGATTAGTTGCATTTATGGTTGTTATACTGTATAGCTATATATACCATTTATACAGCAGTGAGAAAAAGGGGATAAAAGATTTCGAGAAGTATGGAAATATGGCCTTAAAAGATGAGATCACAGATACTCCGGTTGAAAAGATCTCTAAAGATGAAAAAAATTAAGTAGGAGAGGCATATATGAATAAGCTTTATGTAGTAGGCGCACTATTTGTTGCTGCGATGCTAGGTTTTACATATGTTGCGATGGACATCAAGGGTGGTATGAATGGTGACATCGTCAACATGCTTGCTATCGCTGGTGCTGTTGTACTTGTAATAGTATCGGTTTTCGTTGTTACTAAATATGTTCGTCAAATGCAATCTGATACTGCTGGTGGTGAGCTAGCAGAAGAAAATTGGGATAGTATTGGTGAATATAAAAACCCACTTCCAATGGGATGGGCTATTATATTTTTAGGTTTAATCGTTTGGGCAGGATGGTACTTTATTGTAGGATATCCAGTAAACGCTTATTCTCAAATTGGTGAGTATAATGAAGATTCAGCTAAAGCGAATGCTAAGTTTGAAGAAAAATATACAAGCCTTACAGCAGAAGAACTTCATAATATGGGTGAATCTGTATTTTTAGTTAACTGTGCTCCATGTCATGGACTTGATGCTGATGGTATGAATGGTAAAGCGGCAAACTTACATAAACGTATTGCAGAAGATTCTGTAAAACATGTTGTAAACAATGGTGCTAATAACTTGAAAACAACTTTCCCTGGTGGAATGCCTCCAATGTTGTTACAAGACAAAGCACAAATTGATGCTGTTGCTAAATATGTTGCTAATGGTTTTAAAGCTGATGATGCAGCAGGAAAAGCAGCGTTTACTGCTGGTACATGTAACTCATGTCACGGTGAAAACGGTGAAGGTATGCCATCTGTAGCTCCAAAAATCAATGGATGGGATGCAGAAATGGTTTCAACTGTTCTTAAAGATGGTAAAAAAGGTGCAATCGGCGCAATGCCAGCATTTACTAACTTAAATGCTACACAAGTTAAAGCTGTTTCAACTTACATCACTGATATAAGTAAAGGAGAATAGTCATGGTAGATAATAATTTCAAAGGTTCAGGTGTATTTTCACTTGATGGAATTACTGGTATGCTTATAGCTACTGTTTTATTACTATCTATTTTGGCAGGTCTTACAGTTTGGGGTCTTGGTGTTCAAAATGCTAACCAAACTAAGTTTTACGAAGTCAAAGATGAGCAGTCAATTAAAATGATCGATACGGCTAACGCTACGCATCGCGTTATGAAGTAAGGAGTTAGTTATGGATAAAATTTTAACATGGGGATTGGTTGTATTAGCTGTAATCACATTGTGGTCAGTATTTACTCCAAACCATCTTTACATAGGTTAATTAGACTTGAATAAGTTTAATAGAGGGCTTTTTGCCCTCGTCCTTCTTATATCTTCGTTTTCTTTCCTTCATGCAGAGTATTTATATAAAGATGAAGTTCTGTTTAATCCCCAATTGACTCAAGATGTTGAAAAACTGGGAAAAGAGCTACATGACAAGACGGGTATAGTATTGCGTTTAGTCGTTATCAAAGAGTTTGATCAAAATCAAACTATCGTTGATTATGAAAAAGAGTTGATGAAGGGTTTCAAAGAACCAACCATACTTTTGACATTTTCCGAACTAAACCAAAAAGTTGATATACTTTGCCGTCCAGAATCTCTATATAAATATTTTGATAAGAAGCAGATCCTCTCTCCAACAGCATCAAGTGCTCAAGCACTCTTTATGGCTCTGTTTTTTAGTGCTAATTTTGATGATTTCAAAAATAATCTCGCTGACTATGGAGGTTCTATTATTCCATTGCTTGCTGAAAAATCAAAAGGTGGTGAGACAGTTCAAAAATATAGTGCAGCCCTGTTTAACGGATATGCAGATATTGCTGATCAAGTCGCTGCATCCAAAGGTATAAAGCTTGAAAATGGCGTTGGGAACACCAATAGATATGCAATGGAAATAATTAAAACTATATTTTATTTAATTGTTTTGTATGGACTTTATTTGTATATAAAAAGAAAAATTTATATAAAAAAGAGTAAAAATGAAAAAGAATAGTGGAATTGTTTGGCCAATAGGAATTGGAATTTCTCTTATGTGCATTGTTGGTTTAGGTGCTTGGACAATCGTAGAAACAGGAAAAGAGCCTGTAGAAGAGAGTGATATTTACATGAATAAATATCAGGATGTAGATAATAATGCAAACGATTTTATCAATGCAAAAATCGCTTTTGATAAAAAATATTCAATTGAGTATCTTGGTGAAAAGTTAAATGCAGAAGATGCAAAGTTTTCCTATAAGATCACTACAAAAGATGGAAATATCGTTAATGATGCAAAAATAAAAGTTATTGCAACAAGACCACAAACACATAAGCAAGATCTTGTTTTAGCAGATGCAAATGTGACTAATGGTGTTTATAATTTTGCTACGAAACTTCCAGGTGTTGGAAGATGGGATATTATGGCTTCTATAAGCATAGGAGCTGATAAACGCTATTATAATCTTCACATGGATACAACAAAAGATACAAAACCAATAGAATATTAGTAGCAGATGCACACTATTGTTCTTCCTACTGCTCGTGCTATAAGGCATGAGCAACTTTACTTTGAAAAATCGACACTTTTTCTACCAAACTATCTTACAATGGCCGAATTTATAGAGCGTACATGTATTGTAGATGGATATAAAAAAATAGATAATGACACTCGAAATATACTCCTTTTAGAAGCCTCCGATTTCAATGAGTTTCACTCTTTGCAGATAGAAAGAAACTTTTTTACTTTTACTCAAAACAGTAGCTATGTTTTTACTCTTTTTACGGAGCTTTCAGGTGAGAAGGTCGCTATAAGCGATCTTGAACTTGCAGACACGTATGGAGATTATGAGGAGCATATAACAATACTTCAAGCCTTACATGTAAGGTACGAAGCCTTGTGTAATGAGAGAAAAATTCTTGATCCTATTTTTTTACCAAAACTTTATCGCTTTAATGAGGAATATATCAGATCTCTTGGAGATATTGAGATCGTTGTTGAAGGATATTTGAGTGCTTTTGAGCTTGAAATCCTTCAAAAATGTGCAGATATTTGCAGCTTGCAAATTAAAATTTCAACGACTCAGTTTAACAAAAAGATGCAAGAGAAGTTTCGTGATTTAGGATTTACTCTTGAAATTGGGAAAAATTATCTTCTTGATATGAATACAAAAAAGGTACTAAACGAGGAAGAAAATCTCAAAAAATCACAGATAGAGTGCTACAGTTTTAGTGAGCAGATATTGCAAGTGGCTTTTGTAAAACAAAAAGTCTATGCATATATACAAAATGGCCTAAAATGTGAAGAGATCGTCGTCGTAGTTCCAAATGAAAGCTTTGCAGAACTTTTAAATCTATATGACACAGAGGGAAACTTCAACTTTGCGATGGGGAAAAAGTTTACTCGCACTGATAGCTATAAACACTTAGAAGCAGTATGCGAATATATAGAAAATCCAACGGTACAAAATGGCGCAAGACTTAAAAGGTACCAATCTGAGTTTTATGAAGTTTTGGTTCCATTGTATTATAAGAGTATGAATGAGATCGACTTTGAAGTATTGATACAAGCATATATAAAATCTCTTGAAAACTCTTCTAAAGCATATAATAAATCAGAGAAAAAAATACTCCAAGAGGAGCTTTACAGCTTTTGTAAACTAAAAAAAATCTATAACGATTTGAACCTAAAATCGACTTTGCACCTTTTTATGCAAAGAATCTCACAGCGTTCTCTCGATGATGTTCGAGGTGGAAAGATAACGGTTATGGGAGTTTTAGAGAGCCGATATATGAACTACAAAGGTGTAATTATCGTAGATTTTAATGACTCAAATGTTCCTAAAAAAAGTGAAAAAGATCTTTTTTTAAACTCAGATATACGCGTCGCGGCAAATCTTCCAACACAAAACGATAGAGAAAATCTTCAAAAACATTACTATCAACTTTTGATGAACAGAGCTTTTCACCCGCAGGGCACTTCGCATGTAAGCATATCTTATGTCAAATCAAGCACAGCAATTCCATCAAGATTTTTAACGCAATTAGGCATTGTGCCTCAAGAGTCAAAAAATGAGGAACTCTATGCGCAAATCCTCCACAAAAAATCGGTATTTGAGAAAATCTCACAAGAGGATGAGATCATACAAGAGTATGATTTTACTCGGGTAAAACTCTCTGCAACATCGCTCAAGAGCTTTTTAGATTGTAAAAGAAAATACTATTATCGCTATATATCACATCTTAAAAAACATGAGATGCCCCAAGATATAGCGAGTGAAAATCAGATAGGCCTTGATTTGCACGAAGCTCTTAAAAATGTATATCTCAAACAAAACGCTTTTGTTGATCCAAGAGAGTTGCACAGCAAGATAGTAAGAGAACTTGAAAATATTTCTAATAACAGCTCATTACAAGAGTACCAACTCAAACTCTGGAACAGGAAACTAGATAGTTTTGTAGAAAACGAGATCGAGAGATTTCGAAGTGGTGTGAGAGTTTTAGAGTGTGAAAAAGTGCTTACATGTAAGCATTTTGATATGCAACTCAGCGGGCAAATAGATAGGATCGATGAGCAAGAAAATGGCTTGTATATTTTAGATTATAAAAGTGGAAAATATCCTACTTACACAGCAAAAACTTTGCAAAAAGCTACAGATTTTCAGCTGGAGTTTTACTATCTTTTAGCTTCCGCTGAGGGAAAAATCGCGGGCTGTGGGTATTATGATCTCTCTAGCGGCAAGATAATAGATGAAACTTTTTTAGAGGAAAAACTGCTCCTTTTACAAGAACATTTAGAAGAACTCAAAACACAAAAAAGTTTCAATTTTTCTAAATGCGAAGATGAGTCAATATGTAAATATTGCGAATATGCTACGCTGTGCGGACGTGATTGATGTTTAAAAATAGATTGGCTTATGAAGCAAGTGCAGGAAGCGGAAAGACTTTTAATCTCGTCGTGCGCTATTTGAGTCTGCTTTTTATGGGTGCTAAACCCTCTAAAATTTTAGCGCTTACCTTTACAAACAAAGCAGCTACAGAGATGCAAGAGCGTATAGGCCAAACACTTCTTGAGCTTGAAAATCGAGATGAACTCATGGTTATCTCAGAAGTGACAGGGATCGATAAAGAGAGTTTGCTTGCAAAAAAAGAGCTTGTTTTAGAGCAGTTTTTAAATACAGATTTGAAGATTATGACGCTTGATAAATTCTTTGCAAAGATTTTAAGAAAATTCTCTCTCTATGCAGGGCTTATGCCAAACTTTACGACCTTTGCTTCCCAGCATGAACAAAAGCTTTTAGAGCGATTTTTGGATGAAGTGAGCGTTGCTTCAAAAGATGATCTTTTAATCGATCTTTCTTTAATGATGGATAAACACGTCAGTGGTATTTTCTCCCTTTTAAATGAACTTTATGCAAAACTCACAGAGGTAAAAAAACTCTCCTTCACGCCAAGTGGCTACAAAGAGTATGAAAAAAAAGCGATGGAAGCGTTTTATAAAATACGCGAAATGGTGCTTACATGTAAAGATGCTTCAAGCACTGTAAAAAATAGTGTCGATTGTGAAAATTTTGAAGAGCTTTTATCTAAAGCGTGGCTTTCTCGAGATTCACTTGATTATGCAACTTTTAAAAAGTGTTATCAGAGCGCTATGGATTATGAACTTGGTATCATTAAAGAAAACTGCAGACTCAGCATGCAAGCAAGAGAGGAGAGCTTTTTTACCTCTTTAACACTTTTACTCGAGACCTACGTTAAGAGTAAAAAAGCGCTTGCAAAGGAGATTTCAGAACTTGGATTTGATGATATTTCTACACTTGTGCATGAACTTTTAACAACGCGAGTCGATAGTGAGTTTTTATATTTTAGACTTGATGCAAAGATTGAGCATATTTTGCTTGATGAGTTCCAAGATACGAGTATTCTTCAGTATGAGATTTTGCGTCCGCTTATCAAAGAGATAACATCAGGAAATGGATTGCATGAAAATGGGAGCTTCTTTTTTGTCGGCGATGTGAAACAGTCCATTTATAGATTTCGTGGAGGTGTGAGCGCACTTTTTGATTTTGTTAAACTCGATAATGATGTAGAGGTCGATCCTTTAGTTATCAACTACCGTTCACAAAAAGCGATTGTCGATTTTGTTAATTTTGCTTTTGCAAACAAGATAAAAGGGTACAAAAATCAAAGTGTAAAAGAGAGCGCCAATGGCGGATATGTCGAAGTGATAAAATCAGATGATGTCCTGCAAACAACGCTTATAAAACTACAAACACTTATCAAACTCGGTGCCGATATCAACGAGATCGCGATACTAAGCGCAACCAACGGCGATGGAGAGGAGATAGAGAGTCTGCTCAAAGCTCATGGAATAGAAGTTGTAACAGAGACAACGACAAAACTTATCAATCAAGATATCATAAAAGCACTTATCCAGTACCTTAAATATCTCTATTTTGATGAAGAGATTTATAAGCAAAACTTTTTTGCACTTTTGGGTAGAGAGGAGTTTGCTCTTGTTAAAAAGGATGTAAATCGTTTAACTCTGCGCGAACTTGTAAAAGATGCGATAGAGCGATACTCTTTGTTTGATGGCGAACTGCATCTGCTTCGATTTATGGAGATCTTAGGTAATTATGAGGATGTCGAGCAGTTTTTGTTTGAGTATGAAAGAGATGACACAACGGCTGCTGCATCGGATCTAAGTGGCGTGCGGGTTTTGACCGTGCATAAGTCCAAAGGCTTGGAGTATGAGCATGTTATTGTGATGGATCGGCTCAAAAAAGCTCCCGCTTCAAGAGCGCCAATCATCTATGAATATGAGGGCATTGCGCTTAAAAACATCTACTTGCGTATGAGTGGGCGTGAGGGCTTGGATGCGCAATACGCAAATGCCCTACAAAAAGAGAAAGAACTCTCAAGTGAAGATAATCTCAATGCTTTGTATGTTGCCTTTACAAGAGCGCGTGAAAATCTTTTTATTATCTCCAAAGAGAAAGACTCAACTTTTGACCAACTCACTTTGAGTGCGGCATCTTATGGAACTTTACATGTAAGGCCTAGAGAAGTTCAAAAAGTGCAAGTCGTTGAACCTTTTGATTATAAATCCAGATATTATGGAACGCAGAGCGATATTTTAGCAGTAGCCAAAGAGGAGCAAGAAACACTCAGTGCTATCAATTTTGGTTTGGCGCTTCATTATCATTTAGAGATGATGCACACCTTTGAACAAAAAAGTGCATTCCAAGCCTACAGCGCGATGGTCAACAGATATGGTGCTCTTTTGGATGAATATGAATTGAAAAGTATTGAAAAAAGAGTAGGGATGCTTTTAAATCATAAAGAGTTTTTAGCCCTCACAGAGGGTGAATGTATGAAAGAAATCGGGATGCTTTATCATGGTGAACTCAGATATATTGATCTCTTAGTCAAGCGTCCTGATGGCGGATACAACATCATCGATTATAAAAGTTCACAGCACTTAAACGACTTACATGTAAAGCAAGTAAGAGCTTATATAAAGGCGGTTGAAGTGATTACAGGCAAGGATGTAAAAGGGTATCTTTGCTACTTGCAAGAGGATGCTATACTGCTCAAAGAGCTAAAGTAAAAATAATTCTTGCATAAACCTTAAATTAAGTGAATTATAAGTTTATACTGCTATACTTCCGCACTTTAATTCGATGAAAGGTTCTAGAATGAAATTTACAAAAATTGCAACTCCTGAACAAATCGATCAAAAATGGATTTTGATTGATGCAGAAGGCAAGACTTTTGGGCGTATCGTAACTGAAATCGCTACTCGTCTTCGCGGAAAAGATAAACCATGTTATACACCAAACATTGATTGTGGTGATTTCGTGGTTGTAGTTAATGCTTCTAAAGCAGTATTCAAAGGTGCTGGTAAAATCGCTGACAAACAGTATTTTACACACAGTGGTTACTTTGGTTCTACAAAAAGCGTTAAAATGACTGAGCTTTTAGCAAACAATCCTGAGAAACTATTCAAATTAGCTACTCGTGGTATGTTACCAAAAACAAAACTTGGTGCTAAAATGATCAAAAAACTAAAAGTTTATGCAGGTGGTGAACATCCACATACTGCACAACTTGGCAAGTAAGGAGATAGTTAATGGCAACAAGAATATATGCAACAGGACGCCGTAAGTCTTCAATAGCAAAAGTATGGTTAACTCCAGGTACAGGTAAAATCACAATCAACGGTCTTTCATTAGACGCATGGTTGGGTGGACTTGAAGCGAAAAAACTTCGTGTTAAACAACCTTTATCATTAACAAAACAAGATACATCAGTTGATATCGTTGCTACTACTTTAGGTGGTGGTTTTGGTGGTCAATCAGATGCACTACGTCACGGTATTTCTCGTGCACTAGTAAAATTTGATGCATCTTTTAGAGCTATTTTGAAACCAGAAGGTATGATGACTCGTGATTCACGTACAGTAGAACGTAAAAAGCCAGGTCTCAGAAAAGCACGCCGTTCACCTCAATTCTCAAAACGTTAATCGTTTTTATGGAAAAAACCCTTGGGTTTTTCCATATTTTTCTTTTCAAATTTTTTTCAAAACTTTCTTCAACATTTCCTTGATATAATTGCCTCAAAAAAGATTTTTAATGCGCTATTTTTCTCTCTTTATACTTTTATTTTTCTCTTTACACGCTTCCTCTTTGCATCTTGCAACCTCGACAAACCCATCTCGTCTCAATCCGCTTCTTGCAACTGATTCTAGTTCCGCAGAGATCAGTGAGTTTATTTTTAATGCTTTAGTCAAATATGACAAGGATTCATCCACCATCATCGGTGACCTTGCGCAAAGTTTTCATTTTGAAAATCCTACGACACTGATCTTTAAACTCAGACCTAATATCCTTTGGCAAGATGGTGTAAAACTAAGTGCTAAAGATGTTCTTTTTACTTACAAACTTATCAACTCCAAAGATGTTGTTTCTCCCTATACTGCTGAATTTCGAATGGTAAAAAGTGTTGAAATTGTGGATGAACAAACTATTAAAGTAGTCTATAAAAAACCCTATTTTAAAGCCTTAGAAACATGGATGATGGGGATTTTGCCTGAGCATATTTTAAAGAATGAAAAAAATTTGATGAGCTCCTCTTTTAACACACATCCAATAGGAAGCGGAGCGTATAAACTCACACAACTTGAACACTCAAAAGATATAATTTTGAGTGCAAATCCGACCTATTTTTTGGGCAAACCAAAAATTGATCAGATTATTTTTCATGTGATTCCTGATCCAATGACCCGCTTTTTAATGCTCAAATCCGCAAAAATCGATGTAGGAAATCTCGAAGCAATGGAGTATGAACGCCAACTTGATAAAGATTTTTTTGTCAGGTTTAACAAGTACGAAGATATTGCACACACTTATAGCTATTTAGGATTTAATTTAAGAAATAAGAAGTTCCAAGATCCGCGTGTCAGAGAAGCTCTTTCACTTGCAATTGATCGAGATGAGCTTGTAAAAATCCTTTTTTTAGGACATGGGCGAGTTTGCACAGGACCATTTTTGCCAACTGGTCTGGCGTTTAATAAAGATGTAAAAGCACCAAAACAAAATCTCCAACGTGCAAAAGAGCTTTTAAGGGCTGCGGGTTATGATGAAAAACATCCATTAACTTTTGAGATTGCAACGTCCAATTCTAGTGCAATTCGTCCCTATGCAGCCCAGATTATGCAGTATCAGCTTCAAAAAGCGGGCGTACATGTAAGCCTTCGTATTATGGAATGGCAGGCGTTTTTAAATATGGTCGTTTTCCCAAGAAAGTTTGAAACGGTACTGCTTGGCTGGTCACTCTCTTCTACGCCTGATCCCTATCTTTTATGGCACAGTGATAATGATAAAGCTGGCGGATTTAACTTTATCGGATACCATAACAAAAAAGTTGATCGTAATATCGAAATGATGCAAGAGAGCGTTGATACAAAGGCTCTTTCAAAGCTTTGGCAGAGTATATTTGCAGATATTGTGGCCGATAACGCATATCTCTTTTTGTTTATTCCAAACGATATTACCGTAGCAAATAAAAAGATAAAAAATATCACTCCCAGCCCGAGTGGGATTTGGTATAACTATAAAGATTGGCAGATCGATTTGGATCAAAGATAAAGTATACTTTCACAATAAAAGAAAAATATTTGGAGAAAAAATGAGCAAAGCAAATAGGTTTGATCAAAATGCAGCAACTTGGGATATGTCAAATATGCGTCAGATGTTGGCAAAAAATATTTATGATGCAATCGTAAAAAATATAGAATTAAACGATACGATGGAAGTGATAGATTTTGGTGCAGGTACAGGGCTTTTAAGTAGAAATATAGCCTTACATGTAAGGAGTTTACTCGGAGTCGATACATCAAGTGGGATGTTGGAAAAATTAAATGAACTCGGATGTGAAAATATCAGCACTTTTCATGGAGATATCTGTAAATTTGAGACAGAAAAAAAATATGATGGAATTGTGAGTGCCATGACAATGCACCATGTCGAGCATCTTGATGAACTTTTTGTAAAACTTCATGAGCTTTTAAAAGAGGGCAGTTTTATAGCTATTGCGGATTTGATGAAAGAGGATGGAACATTTCATGCCGATAATGATGGCGTGCACCACTTTGGATTTGATGAAGAATATCTCTTGTCTTTAGCTCAAAAACATGGCTTTAGCAATGTGAGATATCAAAAGATTTTTGATGTACAAAAAGAGGCAAAAGAGCCATATGGAATCTTTTTACTTACGGCTTCGCGATGACCATTCTCTTTGATCTTGATGGCACACTTATAGACTCAACAGAGGCAATACTTGAGAGTTTTCACAACTCTTTTGATATTTTTAAAATGTCGCATCCAAGCGATGAAGCGATCAAATCTCTCATCGGTCATCCATTAGATGTGATGTATGCAACTCTTGGAGTCGAAGATGAAAAAGTGTGGGATATGGTCGATGCCTACAAAGAGCATTATCGTAAAATCTCTACTCAAAAAACCCAGCTTTTACCCTTTGCAGCAGAAGCTATTGAACTCGCTGCTCAACATGCAAGGTTAGGGATAGTCACAACAAAAACTGGAAGATATTCTAAAGTATTGATGGAGCATTTTTCGCTTATGCACCATTTTGAGGTTTTAATAGGGCGTGAAGATGTACAACACCCAAAACCACACCCCGAACCAATCTATAAAGCGATGGAATTCTTAAAGGTACAAAAAGAGAATTGTTGGATGATAGGAGATACAAGAATGGATCTCATAGCAGCCAAAGAAGCAGGCATAAAAAGTGTTGCAGTAGTCAGTGAATATGAGCCTTTAGAAGAGTTGAAAAAATATACAAATATAATTAAAACAAATGCACTTGAAGCTGTGCAAACTATCCTAAATAGGTAGATATAACACAGTTTTATCACGTTAATAAATAACATCCATGAAACAAGCTATATTTAAGAGCAACTTTCATAAAATACATCAAACGTAAGATGATTCTTTTGGAATTTTAATTTTTAGGGAGACTTTATGCTAGAAATCAGATGGCACAGCCGTGCGGGACAGGGTGCTGTTACCGGGGCAAAAGGTTTAGCAGATGTTGTATCTACAACAGGAAAACAGGTGCAGGCATTTGCATTTTATGGATCTGCTAAACGTGGAGCAGCTATGACTGCTTATAACCGTGTTGACGATCAACCGATTATGAATCATGAAAAATTTATGAGACCCGATTTTGTATTTGTTATCGATCCAGCTTTGGTTTATACGACTGATGTAACTATCAATGATAAAGAAAATACTGTTTATATTATTACAACTCACCTGAGCACTGAAGAGCTTGTTGCCTCTCAACCAAAACTTGCAGGTAAAAATGTTTATACAGTAGATTGTATCAAAATTGCTCAAGAGACTATTGGTCGTGCAATTCCAAATACGCCTATGCTTGGTGCATTTATGAAGATTTCGAAAATGTATGACATAGAATTTTTCAAAGAAAATATGAAACGTATTCTAGGTAAATTACCTCAAAAAATCATTGATGCAAATATGTTGGCTATTCAACGTGCATACGATGAAGTGAAATAAGGAGCAGATGATGGCAAATAAAGGATGGGATGAATTCGAAATTGGTGCTATGCTCCGTTCATTTGAAGGTCCAATAAAAGATATCGCAACGACTCACCAAGAGGATAGAGCGTACTCTGGCAATAACTCATTTACTGCAAGTGTTGCTGATTGGCGTATAGAAAAACCTGTTTTCAATAAAGATTATTGTATTGATTGTCAATTTTGTTGGATCTATTGTCCAGATATCTCAATTATCTCTCGTGATAAAAAGATGATTGGCGTAGATATGGATCACTGTAAAGGGTGTGGAATCTGTGTTGAGGTTTGTCCTACAAATCCAAAATCACTTTTGATGTATTCAGAACAAACAGATGAAGAACAAGCTTTAGCTGCGTGGCCTGCAAAAGACACAAGCAAAGCTGATAGTAAAGGAGAAGAATAATGGCGTTTGATAAAATGGAACTACGTGATATTGAAGTCTGGGATGGTAACTTTGCTGCTGCTCAAGCTTTAAGACAGTGTCAAATTGATGTTGTTGCTGCATATCCGATTACGCCATCAACTCCTATAGTTGAGGGTTATGCTAAGTTTTTAGCAGATGGTTATGTTGAGGGTGAATTCGTTATGGTTGAGTCTGAACATGCTGCAATGAGTGGATGTATCGGTGCTGCTGCTGCTGGGGGACGTGTTGCAACTGCAACTTCATCTCAAGGTTTTGCCCTTATGGTTGAGACACTTTACCAAGCTTCTGGTATGCGTTTACCGATCGTTTTAAACGTAGTAAACCGTGCACTTGCTGCTCCACTTAACGTTAATGGGGATCATTCAGATATGTATCTTGGACGTGATAGTGGTTGGATTCAACTTGATGCTTACAATCCTCAAGAAGCATATGACTTAAACTTCATTGCATTTAAAGTCGCTGAAGATCATGATGTACGTCTTCCGTGTATGGTTCACCAAGATGGTTTTATGACTTCTCACACTGCACAAGGTGTTAAAACTTTAACAGATGATCAAGGGTATGGGTTTGTTGGTGAATTTCAACCGATGAATGATATGCTCGATCTTGACCATCCAGTAACTCATGGTGTTCAAACTGAAGAGGATTGGCACTTTGAGCATAAAGCTCGTCAACATAGAGATTTAATGCTCAATGTTACTCCGAAAATTCAAGCTGCATTTGATGCATTTGAAAAACTTTCAGGCCGTAAATACAACATGGTAGAAAAGTATGAGATGGAAGATGCAGATGTTGCTGTTGTATGTATGGGAACATCAGTCGAGACAGCTCGTGAAGTAGCTTTAGAGATGAGAAAAGAGGGAATTAAAGCAGGTGTTGTAGGTATTCGTGTTTACAGACCGTTCCCATTTATGGAAATTGCAGATGCACTTAAAAATGTAAAAGCTATTGGAGCACTTGATAGATCATCACCAAATGGTGCTGCTGGAATGCTTTTCAATGAGCTTGCTGGTGCCCTTTTCAATACAGATACAAAAGCACTACTTTCAGGTTATGTTTATGGTCTTGGTGGTCGTGACCTTACAAAAGCACATCTAAGAGATCTTTACAAAGAGCTTCAATCAAATGTTGATGCTGGAAAAGTAACAACTCAATTACAACAGTTTATCGGCGTTCGTGGTCCGAAACTTGCATTTTTATAGGAGATTCTTATGAGTGAAATGAAAAAAATTAAAAACTTAAAAGAGTTTTCAACATCAGCAGACCGTTTTGAGGGTGCAAACCTTCTTTGTCCAGGATGTGCACACTCTATCATCGTTCGTGAAGTTTTAAATGCTACAAATGATGATCTTATTCTTTCAGCATCAACTGGATGTTTGGAAGTTTGTACTGCAGTTTATCCATATACTTCATGGGATGCTTCTTGGATTCATATCGGTTTTGAAAATGGTTCAACAGCAGTTGCAGGTGCTGAATCAATGTACAAAGCGTTAAAAACAAAAGGTCGTCTAAAACAACCTGATCGTAAACCAAAATTTGTATCTTTTGCAGGTGATGGTGCTTCTTATGATATCGGTTTTCAGTGGATCTCTGGTTGTATGGAACGTGGTCACACTATGATGCACGTTGTTCTTGACAACGAAGTGTATGCAAATACGGGTGGACAGCGTTCATCTTCTACTCCAATTGGTTCAAGTGCGACAACTTCTCCAGCTGGCCGCAAAAGCTATGGTGAGAAGAAAAACAAAAAAGATATGGTTTCTATCATGGCAAGTCATGGTATTCCATATGCTGCACAAGTCTCTCCAAACAAGTGGAAAGATATGGTTAAAAAGATCCAACATGGTCTAAGTGTTGAGGGGCCATCATTTATCAATGCTATCTCTGCATGTACAACTGAGTGGAAATTTGATCCAAAAGATACAATGGCGATTACAGATTTGGCAACAGATTCTTTGGTTTTTCCATTATATGAGATTATTGATGGTCATGAGTTAAACATTACTTACCGTCCAAAAAACATTGTTCCTGTTGAGGAATATCTTGCAGCTCAAGGGCGTTTTAAACACCTTTTTAAAGATGAGTACAAATACTTAATCAAAGAGTGGCAAGAGCGTGTTGATGCAAAATGGGCACAACTACAACGCCGCGAAGAAGCACGCGTTTAATAAAGGCTTCATCTTCAGCGCATCTTGCGCTTAACTCAGACACGCTCGGCGTACGAAAGTACGCCTTCGGTCTGAGCTAATCACAATCTACACTAAATCTAAAACCTTTTTTCTACTTACAAATTTTTTCTCTTAAACTATAAAACTAATGCTTTGATAAATCTCTTGAAACAATAAAATAATGATAAAATCATCAAAAAAATTAGGATTAAAATATGAATATTCTTTTAGCGATGGATTGTGACGATGTTGAAGAAGCAAAACTTTGTAAGATTAGTGATGTCCAACAGTGGGGGATGATAGTGCTTGAAGAGGGTCAGGTTGTTGAAGTATTATTTGAAGATAAGCGTGAAGATTTCAAAATAATTGGTGAAACAATCGTAGTTTTTGATGACAATGAATATGTCTGGCCTTTTATGGAGGAACAGATGCAGGTTTTGGTGGCACATACACAGCGTTATATCGATGATATTGTCGAAGCGTATCTTTTTAAAGAACTCCATGAACTCGCGTATTAAAGAGCTTATAAACCCACTTCCAGCGTATAAAATTTTACATGTAAGCGATAGAGTTGATGGTTTGGCGCATGATTTAAAAGCTATTTTAGATGAAGTTGATGGTGCACTTAATCTTGTACTTTATGAATGCAGCGATACTATGGAAAATGTTAAAGTGCAGTTTGTTTCAAACTATGAAGAGATTTTCCGAGGAGTTCCAAGAGATTATGACGTAGTAGTTTTTTATAATACATTTTCAAAACATCAAAAACAAGAGAATATGCTAAAACATGCATACCATACACTAGCAAATGCCGCGTTTTTGATTATCATCGAGAAAAAAGATGTTATGGATATCATTTTTGTAAAAGATAAGTTAGCAGCATTAGAATTTCGCGCACCAAATGAGATAGACCTCCTAGAAGGCTACGATCTCATAATGGCAAAAAAAATGCATATGTGGGGTAACGGCCTTTGAAAATTCCTAAGGCTTACATGTAAACCATTTTATATAAACTCTTTTTCCTCTTCTCCAATGTAGCGCTGTCTTGGTCGAGCTATTTTTTTCTCAGGATCGTTTTGCAGTTCTATCCATTGCGTCACCCAGCCCACTGAACGACCGATAACAAATATAATAGTAAACATCGATCTTGGAATTTTGAGAGCTGTGAGAATGAGCCCTGAATAAAAATCTACATTTGGATAAAGTTTTCTTTTGATGAAATACTCATCATGAAGTGCTATATACTCAATCTTCTCTGCGACTTTTAAAAGATTGTTATCCACTTGAAGTTCATTTTTAAGTTGATCGAGCAGTTTTTTTAGTATTGTCGCACGTGGATCGTAGTTTTTATAGACTCTATGTCCAAATCCCATCAACTTGAACTCATCATCTGGGTCTTTGACTCTTTGTATGAAGGCATCTACATTTTCTACACTTGCTATCATCTCCAATTGTGCCATCACAGATTCATTGGCTCCGCCATGAGCTCTTCCCCAAAGTGCATTGATACCAGCTGAAAGAGCAGCGTATGGGTGTGCTCCAGTTGATGCTACGGCACGAACAGTAGATGTAGAAGCGTTTTGTTCATGGTCAGCATGAAGCGTGAATATAGTATCAAGAGCTTTTATTTCAATCTCTGGTATTTTGAGGTTTTCACCCGGATATGCACGCATCATATAAAGAAAATTTTCTGTAAAAGAGCGCTCTATATCTGGGTAAATAAATGGGATTCCAAACATTCTTCTATGTGTAAATGCAGCAAGAGTTGGAATTTTAGCGATGATACGACGCGCCATGATCTGTACTTCCTCTGCGGTTTTGACGTTGAGGTGCTCAAAATAAAATGTAGAGAGCGCAGAGACTGCCGATGACATCATTGCCATGGAATGCGCTTTGTCGGGAAATGCATTAAACATCTCCTTTAAACCCTCATGCACGAAGGAGCGCTTACGAAGTTCTATATCAAAAGACTCACGCTCCTCTATGCTTGGCAGGTATCCCATCAAGAGTAAAAATGCAGTATCAAGATATGTTCCTTTTGTGGCAAGATCACTGATGTTATAGCCTCTGTAAAGGAGTTTTCCAACCTCTCCATCAATATAAGTGATAGCAGATGAACAGCTCGCTGTTGATGTGTAACCTGGATCATAAGTAAACATTCCTGTGTCTCTATAAAGATTTCTAATATCTATGACGGGTGCTCCGATTGTGGAGTCAAGTATTTCAAATTCGTAGCTATTTTGATTTCTATTATCGATTAGTGTGACGCTATTCATTATGCACCTCCCAGCGCTGGATAATAATTTTTCATATCTGATATTCAACAGATTATAGTTTATTTGTATTAAAATTCCTTAATTCTAAAAAGTAAAAGGGATTTTTGTGGAACAAAAAAAGTTTGAGGTACTCATCATTGGTGCTGGAATCTCTGGTGCTGCACTTGCATATGAGCTTGCAAGATACACAAATATAGAGTCTATAGGAATTCTTGAAAAATATGAGGATGTAGCAGTACTCAACTCAAAAGGCACAAGCAACTCTCAAACAATCCATGTTGGTGATATCGAGACCAACTACACTTTAGCAAAAGCGGCCATCACAAAGCGCACCGCAAAGATGGTGGAAAAATATTGTCTGCAGCATGAATACCAAAATGAGATTATCTTCTCTCATCAAAAAATGGCTCTTGGCGTGGGCGATGATGAGGTAGAGTTTTTACTACATCGCTACGAGGAGTTTTCAGAACTTTTCCCCTATCTTGAGGTGTGGGACAAACAGAAACTAAAAGAGATAGAACCGCGTGTCGTCTTTGATGAAAATGGCAAAGAAAGAGCAGAAAATATCGTGGGTGTTGGAGCAAAAGGGGAGTGGACTACGGTTGATTATGGCAAAATGACCAAGTCATTTATAGAAAATGCTAAAAACGAGCCAGATAAAAATGTAGAACTGTTTGTGAATTCACAAGTTATAAACATCCAAAAACTCCCTTTTCAAGGGTATAAAGTATCCACTAAAGATAGCGAATATTATACTGATTTTGTAGTGGTAAATGCGGGGGCACATAGCTTGTTCTTGGCTCATAAAATGGGGCATGGAAAAGATTTTGCCTGTTTGCCTATTGCTGGGAGTTTTTATCTGACAAGACAAAAAATTCTCAATGGCAAGGTGTATATGATCCAAAATCCAAAGCTCCCCTTTGCCGCGCTTCATGGTGACCCAGATATTTTAGCCGATGGCAACACCCGTTTTGGACCCACAGCATTGGTGCTTCCAAAGTTAGAGCGTTATAAAAAAGGGACATATCTTGATTTTTTTAAAACCCTTCAGTTTGATGCCAATGTGATGAGTGCGCTTTGGAAATTGCTCAAAGAGAGTGATATCCGCAACTATATTTTTAGAAATTTTCTTTTTGAGCTTCCATGGTTTAGTAAACAACTTTTTTTAAAAGATGTACGTAAAATCGTGCCATCACTGCGCATCGATGAGTATGAGTATGCACATGGTTTTGGCGGTGTGCGACCACAGGTGATAGATAAAAAACAAAGAAAGCTGATTTTAGGTGAAGCTTCTATCAATACAGGTGATGGGATCATCTTTAACATGACTCCATCTCCTGGGGCTACGAGTTGTCTTGGAAATGCAGAGCGCGATGCCAAACTTGTATGTGAATACCTTGGCAAAAGTTTTGATCAAAAAAGATTTGATGATGAACTAACAGAGGGAGATTACTGCGTACTTGCGCAGACTATCTCAAAACAGCAAAGAAGAGTGAATAAGATCCGAGAAGCGATGCATGCAAATGAAAGGGAGTATTATTCATGAGTTTTAATGACACGCTTCACACAATGGTGCAAAGTGAAGATGGCTCTTTTACTGCTTACTCAAAAGAGTTTGATGAGCATTATCACTCTACAAAAGATGGCGCTTTGCAGGAATCTTTACAAAAACATGTGATTCCAGCACTCTTACATGTAAAGGATAAAGAGGAAATAGCAATACTCGATATCTGCTTTGGTCTTGGGTTTAACACCCTTGCTACGCTTTACTATATGAAACTTATGGGGATCAAAAAAAAGCTTACTATCTATTCGCCTGAATTTGATAAAGAACTAATAGCTTCACTGAAAAATTTTCAATATCCCGATATTTTTGATGAGTTTAAAGATATTATTTATGCGCTCTCAAGCAGTGGCGAGTATAAAGATGAGCGCTTACACTCAGAGGGAACTTTACATGTAAGCCTTTATCTCGGTGATGCAAGAGAATTTTTGCGTACATGTAAGCAAACTTTTGACATTGTGTATCAAGATGCTTTTTCACCATCGAGCAACCCAATACTTTGGACACAAGAGTATTTTCATGACATAGCTAGAGTGATAAAAGAGGATGGGATTTTAACAACTTATTCTATCTCTTTGGCAACGCGTTTGGCTTTACATGTAAACGGATTTCATATCTATTTGTATGCGCCAGAGGGTTGCAGAAGTTCTACGCTTGCTTCATTATCACCACTCAAAAATTATGAAGAGGTAGATATGGCACATAAAATCACTTGCAATCCAGATGCAAAACCACTAAGCGATTTAGAGATAAAGTCTTTTTAAAACAGTGATGATACTCTCAAGGGCTTGAACCGTTGTTGTCTCATTGACTGTGTGATAGCCTATGGTTGGGATCTGCAAAGTTGTTCCTTGGATGGAGCCTTTTGTCGCATCGATAAGCCTTCCTAACTCCGTTACTCCAATGGAACCCTTGCCATCGTTTTGATCTATTTTATGTTTAAGATAGATATCTTTATAGTCAAAACGGATATTTTCACGTTGGGCTATTTTTTTGATCTTTTTTTTCAGCGGTGAGCGAAAAATAGCATTTGCATCTTTGTTTCTTAGCACGATATCTATATTTTGAATCTCTTCGAGACTTTTATAGGGACTCGTATCAAGCACAAGAAGCTCATCTGTTGAGAGATCAAAACGTCTAAACCACTCAAGCAAAAAGCGCCAACTCTTTCCAGCTTCCTCTGAGGAGGTAAAAAAGGCGGTTCCCTCATAGCCAATGGTGTACATGTAGATGATGATGGCGACTGATATAACATTGTCAAGCTGCGCGCTGATGAGATCATCTTTGAGCTCAAGTCTATCCATAAAAGCTATGGGTGTGCCAGGAAAAAGATGCTCAAAACCATCGACACTAAAGATAATATTGTTACGTCGTTTACAAAGTTGTGCGGATGTGATAGTTCCAAGTCCAAGATAACTTCCTGACCATGGTTCATAGGCTTGTACTTTTTCATCCACAAAGCGCTCTGTAAAGTTGCTCAGCCACTGCTCAGAGCTAGAGTTCCCTTTAAGATCAGCACGATTTTTTGCGATAAAGGCGGCGTATTGAAACTCATTGTGACCTGTGCAGATAAGACCGTTACGGTCACTATGTGCCGAGATATAGCCGCTTTGTGGTTTGGAGCCTTTTGCAACGAGCACTCCATCATAATACTCGACTACAACACCCATCTCTTCAAGTTCACGTTTGACAAACATAAAAAATGGATGCTCTTCACCTACTACACTTGGGATACGAATGAGTTGTTTTAGAATATCAAAAAATCTCTCTTGTACCATTTATGCGCCTATAACATCTTTTTTGTGTTTCTTCTTTTTTGCTGCAGTATCGCTTTTTGGCGTAACATTTTTTTGTATATATTCCATTATTTTTCCAGCGATATCTATGCCGGTTGATTTTTCAATCCCCTCTAACCCAGGAGAAGAGTTTACTTCCATCACAAGCGGACCGCGAGAGGATGGAATCATATCAACACCGCAAACACCAAGCCCCATGGACTTAGCAGCAAGCAGGGCTGTGGCTTTCTCTTTTCTTGAGAGTTTATGCGCAGTTGCAGTTCCGCCTTGATGCAGATTTGATCTAAAATCTCCCTCTGCACCTTGGCGTTTCATAGCTCCGACAACCTCGCCACCAACGATGAAGGCTCTTATATCTGCTCCGCCAGCCTCTTCGATATACTCTTGTACAAGAAGATTGACTTCCATTCCATAAAAGGCATCAAGAACCGATTTTGCAGCTTTTTCACTATCGACTAAGACAACGCCAACTCCTTGGGTTCCCTCTAAGATTTTAAGAACCAAGGGCGCTCCGCCACTTAGAGCGATCACATCTTTTGCGCTTGATTTGTTAGAGGCAAAGACAGTTTTAGGCATATCTACACCATTTTTTGAGAGGATTTGAAGACTTCTCAGTTTATCGCGGCTTCTTGCAATAGCAAGGTTTCCTGATGTTGAAAAAGCGCCCATCATCTCAAAGTGTCTTACCATTGCTGTTCCATAAAAAGTACGGCTCGCTCCGATGCGGGGGATGATGGCATCGGGAGCGGGAAGCTCTTTTCCCATATAGATGACACGCAGTTCACCCTTCATAATCTCGATGGAACATTTGAGATAATCGATCACTCTCACTTCCCAATTTTTTGCCTCAGCGGCTTCAACAAGTCTTTTTGTTGAGTATAACTCTTTGTTCCGTGATAGTATATAGATTCTCATATCTATTCTTTTTCCTTTATGCGAGATTTTGCGAGATACTCTTGTGAGACATCCACTAAAAATTTATGACTTAAAAATTTTCTTCCTATAAGCATGGGATACTTCATATCAGCTCTTGAAGTGAGTGAAATGAGCGTTTGATATCTTTCTCCAAAGAACTCTACAAAAACTCTAATAAAAGCTCTCTCTTGCACCATCCCATTAGAGCTTTTTATCTTTTTCATCTTATATATTGGCAGTTTGATTCTTTTACCATGATAGGATGCGTGCACTTCATCTAAAAGTGTAAAAGAGACAGTGCCATCAGGATTTATATTAATATCATCACAGTGCAGAGCGTTTGAATCAGCACCAGTATCGACTTTAGCATCAAGATCATACAGCTCTAATTCGGGGATGGAGATAAGCTCTTTTTTTCCGATTATTTTTTTTTCATTCATGAGAGAAACTTTTTATGCTTTGGATTCATTTTTCATCAACCATACAAACACTTCGACAATAGCATTATAAAGACTCGGAGGAACCTCTGTGTCGATATCTAAGTTTATCAAAGAGTTGACAAGTTCTTGGTTACAAAAGATAGGCACATGATACTCTTTGGCTTTTTCTATGATCTTTTGAGCGATCTCCCCTTTTCCAAGGGCGACAACTTTTGGTGCACCGTCTTGCTCTTTGTCATATTTGAGGGCGACGGCTTTATCGCTCATTTTAGTAGAGAGAACTTATTTTATCGACTTCATCCCATGAAGTCGCAGGTGCTGTTTTATGAGAGAGAATATGCGCAATATAGCGTGCGAACATATCAGTTTCGATATTTACTTGTGAGCCTTTTTTGTAGGTTGCAAAGAGAGTTTCCCGCATGGTGTGGGGAATGATAGTAAGTCGAAAAGAGTCTTCAAAAACTTCATTGACTGTAAGGCTTACGCCATCAATGGTGATGGAGCCTTTTGGCACGATGTAGGGAATATATTTTGTATCAACTGTGATAAAAACATCATAGCTATTGCCATTATTTGTGATGTTTTTAATAGTGCCTAGAGTATCAACATGCCCTTGGACGATGTGTCCTTCAAACTTGTCTCCCATGCTCATAGCAGGTTCAATGTGGACTCTGTTTTTGTAGTTTTCAAGCGCGAGTATCTTTTGACTTTCAGGGGAGAGTTCAACACTAAAACCATCATTATGCAGTTGCGTTACAGTGAGACAGGCTCCATTGATGGCGATAGAATCACCAATACCAGCCTTATATTTTGCACGAAGGGTGAGTGTGTTGTTTGCAAAGTTTTTTACCTCTGCCATCTCTCTAATCAAACCAGTGAACAAATGCATCCTTTTAAATAAATTTCTTCTTGAAAAGTTTTATAAAGATCTTAGAGTAAATCTCTGAAATCGCAAATGACTAAAAAACTATCTTTCCATCTTCTTGCAAAGATTTAATGATCTCTTTGGCTTTTGCATGCCCTTTGTAAGCGGCTTTTCTACAAAGATCAAGCGCTTTGTCGTGATCCTCTTCGCATCCAAGCCCTTGATCGTACATAAGTCCTAGATTGTAAAGTCCCTCTTTGAGACCTGCATCAGCAGAGCGTGAGAAACAGATAAAGGCACGTTTTTCATCTTGAGGTACGCCGTGTCCATCTTTGTATAATACACCAAGGTTGTTAAAAGCTTCTGGATGTCCACGTTTTGCGGCTTCTTCATACCAAAATGCGGCTTCACTGAAGTTGGCAACACATCCAAGACCCTTTTCAAACATAACGCCCACTTCATACATTGCAGGTACAGCCTCAAGAACTGCCGCTTCTAAAAACAGCTCATGTGCTTTGTATTGATCAAATGCTAGACCATGCAAACCATTTGCATAAAAGAGTGCGAGATTATAGAGTGCATAGGGCTGTTTCATTTGCGATGCAGCCCAATAAAGCGAGATCGCTTTTTGGATATCTGCCTCACACCCTTGCGCATTTTGGTACATGTAAGCCAAAGAGGTTTGCGCTTCGGCATTATCTTCTAGTTTTGAATAAAGCTCAAAAGCTTTGGTGTAGTCACCGCTATTGTATGCGTTATGTGCGTCTTGAATCATTTTACCTCGTTTTCTGTACGGATAGGCTGGCGAAAATTGGTTTGAAAACCTTTTCTTGCTGCTTTTGCTTGTGTGATTTTAGCTTTAAGCATCTCTTTTTCGCTGAGAAGGTCATCTCGGATGAGGTGTTCACCACCGCCATCAACCTCTTCATCATACTCAACTACTTCAGGAACGTAATCTTTTAATGGATCTATCATTGCATTCCCTCCTTTTTAAAAATTAGTTGATGTATGAACAGCAGTAGTCAGTAACAGTTTTGACTACGATATCAAATGAGCTGTTCGCAGGTACTTCAAATACACAAGGTGCTTGCATATCTGTGAATGCTTCATCTCCTGGAAGTTTAATAGCTATTTCACCTGCGAGTATTTCCATGATTTCAGCGGCTGCTGTACCAAATGTGTACTCACCCTCAAGCATGATTCCTAGAGTCTTTTTTTCACCATTTGCAAACTCAACTGTTCGGCTTGTAACTTTGCCACCAAAATAGATATTTGCTTCTTTTACTACATCGACATTTGTAAATTTTGACATTTATTTTCCCTTTTTTTTGGCGAAATTATATCTCTTTAAAGAGATATTGTAAAATAAAAACGGCTTCTCTCTTTTGGAGTGCTTTGCACCCAGATCTCGCCTCCGTGCATCTCAATGATTTTTTTCACAATTGCTAATCCAAGACCTGTACCTAACACTATAGAGATATTTTCATAGTTTTGTAAAAAAAAGTCTATTGTTATTTTTCATTTAGGATTGCTGTAATTGCATCTTTTAAAATGTTTATATCCAATTCATAAACTGTTGCAAGAGAGAGCGCATTGTTGATAGTTTCATCGCTGAGTATCCCTTTGACGCTAATGAGAGTAGAGATTACATGTAAGAGTTTTTGCCCTTTTGATTGGGGTGTGGAGATATTGGAAACAAGCTGTGTAAATCCATCATCAAATGACCATTTGTGAAATAAAACACCAGCAACCTGATAGCTGTCCATCCCGATGATAAGCTTTTCTGCTTCATCAATACAGAGTGTTTGAAGAAGTTCACTAAATTGATTATTGTAGTTGTTTTGTAGGATCAGATTGGAAGTGATTATTTTTCCAGCTTCCATCAAAAAGGCTGCTGATGAAAGCATTTGCATATCGAGTTCAACATCCTTAGGAAGAGAGTTTAAAAATCTAACCCGCAAAGCACAGATATTATCAAACTCTTCAATGGAGATATTATAGGGTAAAAGATTGAGAGTAAAAGATTTTTTGAGCATTGCAGCCATAACAATACCACGAATTATTGTCGCGCCAAGAAGCATAACGGCGTGAGAGATGGAAGAGATTTTTTTGATAAGACCATAGTGTGGAGAGTTTACAATTTTGAGAATATTCGCACACAAAAGAGGATCATCTTGGAGAAGGTCGATCAGTGTTTTATTGTCAATTTGACTATTCGCAAATATTTCCTGCATCTTTTGCACTGCATTTGGAAGAGTTGGAAACGATTCTGGTAAAACGATGTTGCTCACGAAACTACTCGATTGAGGGTGTCACATATCATCTCTAAATCTTTTTTGTTAAAGACTCCGACGATATTTTGAGATTCGCCAATATGTGCAACAAGTTTTAAATCATCCTCTGCTGAGATAATATAAACAGGTGTTGTAATCTCTTTTGTGTCCATAAAGTAGAGCAATTCAGAACTGATACCGTCGATAAGGAAAAAGTCTAAAATGATCTTGTCATATTTATGTTTCACAAGCAACTCTTTGGCCTTTTTGATTGAGTTTGTAACTGTGATATTGAAATTGTTATTGAGTTTGCTGACTAAAATATCTACAAACTCTTGATTATCCTCGACGATGAGAAGATCTGTTGCTCTTTTTTGTGGTGATGGAAAGATGGCTATGGTAGAGAGTTCATCTGAGATCGGAAGTGAGATGTAAAAACAGCTTCCCTTTCCAACTTCACTTTCAACCCAAATATGCCCTTTATGAAGATCTTCAACAATTCTTTTTGTGATGACAAGTCCAAGACCTGTTCCCTTTGAAGAGGACTGAAGATGGTTGTCTATTTGTGTAAATGGTGTGAAAAGTTTAGAGATATCTTCACTGGACATCCCAACTCCAGTGTCACATATTGAGAGAATAAACTCATTTTTTTCTTGATTAAAATCAACTGCAAGTGAGATCTTTCCATTGTCTGGAGTAAACTTGATTGCATTTGAGAGAATATTTAAAAGAACTTGTTTCATAAGCTGAGGATCGATATATAAAACCAAAGAGAGATCACCGGGAAACTCTAAGGAGATGTTTTTTGCCGCAGCTAGTGAGCTTGTCATGATGGAAACTTCGCTTGTAACATCTGAAACAAGAGTCATTTTTGGATGATAAGAGATTTTACCAGCTTCTATTTTTGCAAAATCTAAAATGGTATTTACAAGATTTAAAAGGTTATTGCCCGAAATAGAGATCTTGTCTATGTAGGGGCGCAGGTTTTCAGGGATCTCTTGTCGTGTTTTAAGAATCTGTGAAAAGCCGATGATCGCATTGAGCGGAGTGCGCAACTCATGGCTCATATTTGCCAAAAACATATCTTTTGCACGGTTTGCTGTTTCTGCTTTATCTGCAAGCGCTAAAAGAGAGTACTCTTTTTCTCTGTTAATAATAGATGTTTTAAGTACTTCCAAAAATACAGTGATAACATCGATAATAAAGGATTTATAAGGGACATCTTTAATGACCAAGGTAACATAAAGTGTTACATTAGAGAGGGTGATAGTTTCACTGAGTTCGCCAGTTTTATGCCCCTCTTTGTTTGCACTGACATCAATACTTAAAATAGCCCATGCAAGAGAGCCTTTTAAAGCTTCATTCATCATATTTTGAACAAAATCGATCATATTTTTTGAGTTATTGAAGGGGATGAATTTTGTCTCATAGATGATTGCGTTGTATTTACGCATAAAACGCATTCCAGAGTTGATCGATAAGAAGGTCAAAGAGGAGCTATGCTCAAAGGGTTTGCTAATACTTTCAAAAAGTTGTGTAGAGGTTTTTTCTATGATTTTCATCTGCTCACTTGCATTCTCATTGTTTGCCATGAGCGTATAAAGTGCTTTGACCTCATTATGATATTGTTCGTGCAAAAGAGCAATATTTGCGATATCAAGATTAAAATCTTTGAAGTTTGCAAACTGTTTTTGGATTTTTTCAAGACTTAATGTAAATATACAACTTTGAAAATCAGAACTTGGTAAATTCGCAGAATCGGGCTCTTTGAGTTCATTTTTTTCAAAAAACTCTAAGAGTTCTGTGTGTTTGTTTTTATGGATGGCAAGCATCTCAAAAAGTGTTTCAAATGCATCTACAATATCAACTCGCATATTGCTTGGTTCGGCAACGGATGTATTTTTTAGGAAATCATCTTGGATAATAAACTCAGCAATATGTAAAAATTTTAAAATAGTTTTGAGATCTCTTTTGAGTAGATCGTTTACAGAAGAGATATCGATGATACACTCTATGAGTATTTCAAATGCCGAAGCGATGATATATGGATTGACTCTTATTGGTGTATCAAGATGTGCCCGAGAGAGCTTGTTGAAAAGCTCATCATCGAAGTTTTCATTAAATAATGAGATCAAAAACTCTATACGAATACGTTTGAGTCTTGGAATGTCTGCTTTATTGAGCACAGTTGCAAACTCTGGATTGGAGAGGAAATAATCATAAAATCTATCGACAATCAAAGATGCTAAAGATTCTATATAAAGACCCACACCTTTTCTATCATCTAAAACCTGTTTTGTGATGTGAAAAGTTTGTGTTATAAGTTCTAATCTTGATGTCATTTTGTTTCCTTTGGGAGATAAATATTAAAACAGCTTCCCTGTCCTACTTGGCTTTGAACCTCTATTTTGCCGTGATGGAGTTCTATAATCTTTTTGGAGATGGCAAGACCAAGCCCTGTTCCTTTAATCGCTTCATTTTGATGCTCTTTGATTTGGGAAAAGGGCTTAAAAAGATGTTTGATCTGCTCTTGGTCAAGACCAACACCCTCATCACAAATAGAGATAATACACTCACTTTCAGTTTCCTTACATGTAAGCGTTATTGTTGTTTTCTCTGGCGTAAATTTTACAGCATTTGAAAGAATGTTTAGCAGGACTTGCTTGAGAAGTTGCGCATCGCCAAACACTGTGTTGGCAATGAAATTTTCTTTGTTTATTCTGATTTTTTTATTGCTTGCTGCTGTTTCAATGAGCGTAATACTATCTGCAATAAGATAATTTAGATCAACGGCTTGCTTTTTTAGTTCCATATTTTGAGCTTCCATTTTAGAAAAATCTAAAATGTTGTTGACGAGCGATAAGAGATGTTTTCCAGAGAGATGGATCTTCTCAATAAAAGATTTGACTGTATGGATGGGCATATCACTTCTATTCATAAGAATTTGAGAGAAACCAATCACGGCATTGAGCGGAGTACGAAGCTCATGGCTCATGGTCGCCAAAAATGCGCTTTTTGCTTTCTCTGCACTGAGCGCTTCCTCTTTGGCTTTTACAAGTTCTGTAATATCATCTCGAATACCAACATAGCCTATAATAATGTCATCTTTATCCAAAAGAGGAAAAACAGTTGCATTGACGTAATAGCTTGATCCTAGTTTGTGTTTATTTTTCACAATTCCACGCCAAACTTTTTTTGCATGGATGGTTTGCCACATATCTTTGAAGAGTTCACTTGGCATATCTTCATGACGTACAAAACTATGGGATTTTCCGATAAGTTCCTCTTTGGTGTATCCTGATATTTTGCAAAAAAGATCATTGACAAAGGTGATACGCCCTTTTGTGTCTGTTTGGGAGATGATATAGGATTGATCCATCGCATTTTGGTATTGACCTAGAATAGCAATGGAATTTTGCTTTTGTGCTGACTCTTGCTTGAGTTCATTAATACTCTTATCAACAAGATGAATCAGCGCAGAAGTAGAAAGACTTACTCTTTTACTAGTGGATTTTAAAGGCTTGAAGGGTTTGATTTCATTTGATTCTGAAACTCCTAAAATAGTTGTCGTAATATTGAGCATTTCACAGCTTTTATTTGCATAATAAAGCTCTCCATACGTAAAAAAACCGCTAAGAGGCGCTATGTTGCTTAGTGGTTTGAACTCAAGTTCAAGCTCTTTGTCCAAAAATGTTTTACGAGTAACGCATGAATAAACAAAAAGAGTTTGGATCGGGACTTGTGAACTCTCTTTTACAATCCTTTGTCTTTCTTTATCAAACTCTGCTGCGCTTGCTACTCCAAAATAGACTTCAGTTCCCTCAGGGATCTCTCCAGCGAAAATAAGAGATCCATTATCACTCGCTAGGATATCTCTTGCTATTTGAATCCCATTTCTCTCAAAAATAAGTGGAAATTCAATTGCAGATTCTGGAAGGTTCTGTATAACTTTTTCTCCAAGATAGTCACGGTAAACCTCTATGCTTGGTCGATTGTTGATCTCGATAATATGGTTTTTATTTGCTTTTGTGATTTTCATCGGCAATCCGATAGCGCGCCAAGAAAGATTATAATTATTATAGACAATGAGATCTTCGTTGTTTAGTGCAACAGCCACTACAGCGTTTTTGGTTATATTGCCATTATGAAGCAGAAATGTTTTTACAAAGTTGCTATTATCTCCCGCCATACCGCCTGCGATAACTATCTCACTTCCCGCTTTATCTGTAAATCCGCGTAGTATAGCTTCACCATTACATGTAAGGCCATCCGCAAACATAATAATCGCTTTGGTATCTTGAGAAACTATGGCTTGTGCAACTTTTTGACCTAGAATATAAGAATCTTCAGAATGAAATATACAAGAGGCAAGAGTCGTTTTCTCAAAAAGAGTTAGAGAGATGACAATAGTTTCATCACGCATCTCTCCCTCAAGAATTTCACCTGCAGTTGAGGTTCCAATAATGGTAAGATTAGCTATATTGGCTTGTAAATAAGTAGATATCTCTTGGAGAAGTGTATAATCATCGACACCACTAAAGAGTTGTATTAAAGCAGATTTTGCGAGAGTAAAATCGATAGATTTTATCCAAGATTTTAGAGCATCTATATTGCAATAGGCAATATTATATGTTTTCATTGGTACTTATCCAAGAAGATACTTATCTAATACTTTTTGAAGTTCACTCATATCGATTGGTTTTGAAACATAATCATCAAAACCTGAAAGAAGGATTTTTTCTCTATCGCCTTGAACAGCAAAAGCTGTGACAGCAACAGTAGGAGTAGAGAGTTTGAGCTCCTCTTTGATCTTTTTTACAAGACCATAACCATCAAGAACAGGCATATTAACATCGCTCAAAATAAGATCAAAGCTATTTTCTTTTAAGATCTCATAGGCGAGTTCTCCATTGACTGCGCTCATGGTTTGTGAATCGGGATAAAATATCCTGATCATCTCCTCAAGCACCATAAGGTTAAAATCTTCATCCTCGACAAGTAAAAGTTTCATCTGCACTCCTCAATAAGGTTTAGTATATGTGGTGCTTCATCAACATCAGGAAAAGCGACTTGGATCTCTAAAAATTGTTCTATATTCTCTAAAAAAAGATCAAGAAGAAGCGGATCAAAGTGAGAAGATTTTCCCTCAGCTAGGATCTGTAGGGTTTTTTCTAAAGGAAAGGCATCCTTGTAAACCCGTTTTGATGAAAGCGCATCAAACACATCAGCAATAGCTACAATCCTTGCATGTATATGGATATCTTCCCCTTTGAGACCTTTTGGATAGCCAGTGCCATCATACTTTTCATGGTGTTGGGTTGCTATGATCTGTCCTGCTTTGATAATTGGGTATTTTTCTCCATCCTCTAGCATCAAACCACCGATAGTTGTATGCTCTTTCATCAGTTTAAATTCACCCTCATCAAGTTTTCCAGGTTTGAGCAAAATTACATCAGGAATCCCTATTTTACCTATATCATGCAGAGGTGATGCATATAAAAGCAGTTGTTCCTCCTCTTCATCCATACCCCAGAGTCTTCCTAAAAGCGCCGAGTAATGACTCATTCTTTTGATATGCATCCCAGTTTCTAGGTCTCGATATTCACTCGCACGACCAAGACGCAAAGAGATTTCATACTCTGTTTCTTTGGCTTGTAAAAGTGCGAGGTTAAGCTCATTTGTTCTTGTTTCAACAAGTTGATCAAGATTTTTGTTGAGTTTTTCAAGCTCCTTTTGCGCTTTATACAAAGAGGCTTGGTTTGAGGTGCGAAGTTTGAGCTCTTCGACATCTACTGGTTTGCTTAAAAAATCGTTTGCTCCCATTTTAAGAGCTTTATGCTTCTCTTCACTGTTAGCTGTGACGATAATAACGGGAATTTTTGAGAAAATAGGATCATTTTTTATTCTTTGTAGCGTTTCAAATCCATCCATTATAGGCATTCTTAAATCGAGTAAAACTACTTCTGCATCGCAAGTTTGGAGTTTTTCTAAGGCATCTTTGCCATTAATGGCTTGGGTGAGTATTACATGAGGCATATCGAAAAAGGCAAGTTCTATAAGGTCTAAGTTAAATGGTTCGTCATCGACTGCTAGTACATTAATAGTATTCATTAAAATTCCGATGATAAATATAATTTTTGCCAATTGTAATGAATTATAGATTAATCTTTTATCAATATAGAAATCTTTCAATCTGTATAGTTAGAGGAACTGCTATAATTTCAAAAAATTATCCTACATTTTGGAAAAATATTATGAATTATGATGTAATAGTAATTGGTGGCGGACATGCGGGCGTTGAAGCTTCCTTGGCATGTGCAAGAATGGGACAAAAAACTCTTTTACTCTCGATGCTTGCTGAACAAGTGGGTGCAACAAGCTGTAATCCAGCAGTTGGCGGACTTGCTAAAGGGCATTTGGTCAAAGAGCTTGATGCACTTGGCGGAGAGATGGGACTTATCACCGATGAAGCGGGAATACAGTTTCGCATTTTAAACCAAACAAAAGGTCCAGCAGTGCGTGGAACCCGCGCGCAGATCGATATGGACAAGTACCGCATCATAGCAAGAAACACTATTTTAACAACTCCAAATTTAGAACTCAAACAAGAAACAGCTGAAGCACTTTTGTTTGATGGCGACACAGTTGTGGGTGTGAGAACAGAACTTTTTCATGAATATAAAGCCGCTCGCGTCATCCTTACAACAGGTACATTTTTAAAAGGTGTCATTCATATCGGCGAGTATAAAAAATCTGCTGGACGCTTTGGCGAATTTTCTGCTGAAAATCTCTCAGAATCGCTTACATGTAAAGGTTTAAGAGTTGGGCGTTTAAAAACAGGAACATGTGCGAGGATCGATACTTCGAGCATTGATCTAAGCGTCATGGAAGTTCAAGATGGCGATACGCTTCCAACGCCATTTAGTTTTAGAACCGATCGTGAAGAGTTCGCACGCACTAAAAAACAGCTTCCATGTTACATCGCTTATACAAATACAGATACACACTCCATCATCGAGGGCAATTTTCACAGAGCACCGCTTTTTACAGGTCAGATCGAGGGTGTCGGTCCGAGATATTGTCCAAGTATCGAAGATAAGATCAACCGTTTTCGAGATAAAGATCAGCACCATCTTTTCATAGAACCTCAAACACTTGACAATACAGAATGCTACATCAACGGCATGAGCACTTCGCTTCCCGTTGATGTGCAAGAGGAGATGATCCACTCTGTAAAAGGGATGGAAAATGCCCGCATTGTGCGTTATGGATATGCGATTGAGTATGATTATGTTGATCCCACAGAACTCAAACACTCTTTAGAGACTAAAAAAGTGAAAAATTTGTATCTCGCAGGGCAGATAAACGGAACGACGGGTTATGAAGAAGCTGCCGCGCAAGGACTTATGGCAGGTATCAATGTTTCACTTTCATTGCAAGGTAAAGAACCGCTTGTACTTCGTCGCGATGAAGCATACATCGGTGTTTTGATTGATGATTTGGTTACAAAAGGGACAAAAGAACCATACCGTATGTTTACTTCACGTGCTGAGTATCGCTTACTTCTTCGTGAAGAATCAGCAGATGTGCGTTTGAGTGCTTATGGCTTTGAACTTGGACTTCTTCCAAAAGAAGTATACGAGAAGATGCTTGTCAAAAAAGAGCAGATTCAAGCTGGAATAGAGCTTTTAAAAGAGACAAAATTTACGCCAAACAAAGAGTTTATTGCTTTACTAGAAAGTTTGGATGAGGAAAAAATAAGCGATACAATCTACGCAGAACAGCTTGTTGCTCGTAAAAGTTTTACTGTTGAAAAGATGGTCGCAATCGTGCCAGACTTGAGTCAATATGATGAGTATATCAAAGAGGAGATCTTAGTCGAAGCAAAATATGCAAGATATGTCGATAAGCAAAGCCAAGAGATCGAAAAGATGAAAAAATATCTCACTATACAGATTCCACAAGGGTTTGATTTTGCAGGTGTGAGTGGACTTTCAAAAGAGATCGTTGAAAAGCTAGAACGCTTCAATCCACCGACTCTGCAAGCAGCATTACAGATTTCTGGAATGACGCCCGCAGCCTTAGAGATTTTACATATCTATATAAAAATGGCTGCAAAAAAATAGAAGTAAAATCAGTAGAGAGTATGTTAAATTATGCAATAAGTGGTTTTGGCGATACTTCTTCTTGAAATGAAGATATCGCTTACATGTAAGTATTTGATTTACTCATATTAATAATCCAAACTGTTCTTTTGCTGCAGAAAAATACTCAACTTCACTGACTGTTGTGATCCCTTGATCGATAATTTTGAGACTATTGTCTACAAGTATTTTTCTCCCTGTAGGCGTTTGTATAATAGCTAATTTTTTTTGTGTGAAGATAGTCTCAGGATGCGTTGCATTAAAATAGTTCGCCAGACTAAACTCTATCCACTCTTGTTGTGAAAGTGCAAAACCATATTGCGGCATCCATTCTTCATTGACAAGTGAACTCAGAACAAACTCTTCATCTATAAAGGCAAGGCGAAATTGATCGCCGTTTTGTTCAGCGGCGAGAGTTTCAACGACTTTAAGAGGTTCACGCAGACCATACCCTCCAAATCCAGTGTCACATAGATAGCTTTCTCCATCAAGAATGACAACTATAACCATGTGTGTTTTTGGTCGGCGAGAGGGATAAAACATCGGACGAGCACCTACAAAATACCACTCAAACCCGATAGCAGAAAGCGCCATAGCAAATAAACCGTTCACTTCGTAGCAGTATCCGCCTCGTTTATCGGTAACTATTTTTGTATAAATATCTTCAAGAACTAGAGAGGGAATCCGACCCGCTTGAACCTCTGTATTTTCAAAAGGAACGCTTTGGAGTTGATGGCTCATTAAAGCGTTTAATGTCTTTAAGTCAGCCTGAATTTTTCCTGCATAATTTATGCGATTGAGATAATTTTTGAGTGAAAAGTTTGAAGCTATCATTATTTTTCCTTGTTTATTGATTCGTATGCTATAAGAATTTTCTTTCGTTCTATACCTAAATTTTCACACTAGATAGTGAGTACCGACCACTCATCACTTTTCAGCGCTTGCGTCAAAAGCTCCCCTGTGTGGTTGCATGGTATGCCGATGACCTCTAAGGACTCAGCCGCTTCATACTCCTGCGCACAGACGATGCAAGAGCTAAACTCCACACCCTCTTTTTGTATAGCTTGGACTTTCTCGCGAATGCTCTGATTGTCCCGTGCTTGCGTTATGGAAGCACCCCAAAACATCACATGAACTTTTTCCCAATAACCTCTAGGCAAAGAGACTCCGCCGTAAAGCAAAGGAAATTTCATAATGCTATCCGCATTGTCTGTACTAATGACTATAAGTAATTTTGTCTTCATAGTGAATAATCCTTACATGTAAATATTTTTACTCATATACTAATCTAAAAAAATTTATTTACAATGCAGAAATTTCTCTAGAAATTTTTACTATAAAATGGAAGCTATAGTTTGCTAAAATTACCCAAAAATAATTAGGGAAAAAAATGGTTTCTATAAAATATCTTCATCAAATACAAGCGCTTTTGCTCTCAGGGTTTATGAGTTTCATCATGTCGGGAGCGATTACATTTATCAATGTTGGATTAGTAGATAACTTTCTAAAAATATGGTTGCATGCTTGGTTACTAGCTTACATCATAGCTTTCCCAACGATCTTGCTTGTTTTTCCATTTGCCCGTAAACTTGCGATGAAAATCGCATCGAAGTAGGGCAGTTTAGAGTGAATTCCATTATAAATTTTGAAAATGTTACGCTTCGCTATGAAGAGAATCTTGTACTAAAAAATATATCATTACAAATCAAAGAGGGCGAGCATTGTGTTATTTTAGGAGCAAATGGCTCAGGAAAATCAACACTAATTAAACTTATAAATTGTGAACTCTACCCATCATTTAAAAATGAACCTTTTAAAAGAGAGATACTCAGTTATGAGAGATGGGTTGTTACTGAACTGCGCAAGCATCTAGGTGTTGTGACGAACGATCTGCATACAAAGTTTCTATTTTATGGCAACTCTTTAAATGGGTTTGAAACGGTACTGAGTGGATTTTATGGAACCATAGGATTGTTTGATCATTTAGAAAATACAGCAGAGCA
This sequence comes from uncultured Campylobacterales bacterium, assembly GCA_903892995.1. Taxonomy (GTDB): domain Bacteria; phylum Campylobacterota; class Campylobacteria; order Campylobacterales; family Sulfurimonadaceae; genus Hydrocurvibacter. Next base: position 23,141 of record CAITKP010000037.1, on the reverse strand, counting down.
GATGCGTGCAACTGAGAGTGCGATGGAGCGTTTAGGGATCTTGCATCTACGCCATAAAAAAGTAGATCAAATGTCAACAGGAGAATTGCGAAAATGTATCGTAGCTCGTGCGCTTGTGCATCCAGTTAAAGCAATACTACTCGATGAACCAACAGTGGGGCTAGATATTAAAGCGCAACTGGATTTTATTGATATGATGCGCTCTCTTGCTAAAAGTGGTACGACAGTCATATTGGTGACACATCATATCGAAGAGATTTTTGAAGAGATACAAAAAGTGGTATTGATTAAAGAGGGAAATATCTATGCATCGGGTGAAAAAGAGCTTGTGTTAAATAGTCAAAATCTCTCCGCTATATTTAATACACCTCTTGAAATGCAAAAACAACAAGGGCGACACTTTATTTATCCGTGCTAATATTTTAGAGAATTTGACAAATAAAGAATTGATTTGATACAATTTATCAAACAATCGTTTGGTAGGATAATAATGGCAATCAAAAAGACATCACGTGAAGAGATTTTAAAAGAGGCTACCAGACTTTTTAAGATTCGTGGGTATTACAACACTTCTATGGCAAATATTGCCGAGGCTTGCGGGCTTATCAAAGGGAGTATTTACCACCATTTTAAGAGCAAAGATGAGATCGGTCTGGAGTCTTTGAAGTACATTCATCACTATTTTACAGAGCATATTTACGCTATCGCAGATAGAGGTGATCTGTCAGATGTTGAAAAAATAAAACTCTTTGTGAAAAAAACGGATGATTACTTTTTGCATAGTGAGGGTGGTTGTTTGCTTGGAAATTTGGCGTTGGAAGTATCTGCTGAAAACTTGGAGTTCAAAGAGGAGATAAAGTCTTACTTTAGTGCTTGGGAAAATGCTTTGGCAAAAATCTTGCGAGGTAAATACAGTGAAGAAGAAGCTCACAGGTTGGCAAAAGAGTATGTAGCACTCACGCAGGGCGCGATCATGATGATGAACCTTTATAGAACTTCAAAAGACTACTTACATGTAGGTGAAAAGATTATCGGCTTGTTTCGGTAATTTTTTTTGTTTTATTTATTCAAACAATCGTTTGGTTTTTAAAAGGAGAATACAATGAATGAAGAGATAAGAAAACCGTTACCGCCTTTTGATCTTGAAAGTGCAACGCTAAAAGTGAGAATGGCTGAGAATGCTTGGAATCTTAAAGATGCACAAAAAATATCGATGGCGTATTCGCCGGATAGCCAGTGGAGAAACAGAGATATGTTTTTAAGTGGAAGAGATGAGATAGTCTCATTTTTAAAAGCAAAGTTTGCAAAAGAGCTTGATTATAGACTTTGTAAAGAGTTATGGGCATTTACAAATAATAAAATCGCCGTAAGATTTGCCTATGAGTGGCATGATGAACATGACCAATGGTTCAGAAGTTACGGCAATGAAAACTGGGAGTTTAATGAGAAAGGCTATATGCAAAAACGTATTGCAAGCATCAATGATCTGAAAATTGAAGAAAGCGAGCGAAAACTGATTTGGGATACGGATATAAGACCAGAAGATTATGCATCTCTTGTTCAATTGGACTTGTAAAAGTACTGTAGTTTAATACTATTGTACATTTACAAATAATTTTATCTATGAATATTTAGCAAAGATCTTTTTGAGTATATTTGTAGGTAATTTTATGGTGTGTTTGACTTTAGGTGGAGCAGTGAATTCACTGCTAATTACGGCCAAAATGATTTGGAACATAGAATATAACCCATGTGCTACATAAATCGATGATAAATAGAGTTTCCATACTCACTCCTTTAGTGCTTTAAGTCTCAAACGCATATAATCGACGTGCCAACCGCTGTTTTCATCGTACAGTTTTTCCCTTACTTGTAAGACCACTTCCTCTTTAAAAGCCGCGATTTCGTCTGCACTCAAATGTGCCGTGACACCGTTTGCAAAAAGATCAAGCCAGTTGGTCACATCATCCACGGGCGTAGGTCGCGGGATTAGTTCTATGTAGTCTACTCTAAAACCACGCGATTCCAACAACTCTTTGTACTCTTTTACGCTTGGAAAATACCAAGGGTTTTCAAATGCTCCAAATTCAGGATGATCTTTAAACACCGCTTCCATAGCATCGACAAGGGTTTTTGCATTGCCTTCTCCGCCGAATTCCGCGATAAATTTTCCCTGTGCTTTTAAAGCATTATAGACATTTTCTATCACTTTTTTAGGCTCTTTGATCCAGTGCAAAACTGCATTGGAAAACACAGCGTCAAATTGGTTTTGAAACGACAGTTCCGTTGCACTCATCACACTTGCATCGATCCCTCTTGCTTTTGCGCTCTCTACCATCTCAGCGCTCAAATCGACTCCCGTTACTTTTGCACCACTTTTTTGAATCTCTACTGCCAATTTCCCCTCACCGCATCCCATATCAAGAATCTCTTCGCCCTCTTTTGGTGCAAGCAAATCAACGACCGGCAATGCCAAATCGGAAACGAAAGCAGCGTGTTTGTTGTAGTTGTTCGCATTCCAACTGTTGACATTTCGTCGCATCATCCCCTGATAAATCCCCAAAATCTCATCACTGCTGATCTCTCCGCCTCTTTGTTGGGAGATATTTTTCACCTCCTCAGCAAGCTTTGCCTGCATATCTTGAGATACTTCGATACCGTATACCTCTTTTAACACATAGGTCACGCCTCCTTTTCCCGACTGAGAATTGATGCGTATAGAGTCTTTATATTCACGCCCTATATCCTGCGGGTCTATCGCCAAATATGGTACTTCCCAACTCTTACTTTTCTGGTCTATGTGATGCTCCATCCCTTTTTTTATGGCATCTTGATGCGTACCAGAAAACGCCGTGTAGATCATCGAACCCACATAGGGATGGCGATCGCTTACATGTAAGCCTGTGATAGCCGTAATGCGTGCCAATATCTCATCCACCTTCTCTACATGTAAGCATGGATCAATCCCTTGTGAAAAGTAGTTAAACGCCAATGTCACCAAGTCCACATTTCCGGCTCGCTCGCCATTTCCAAGCATCGTTCCCTCCACTCTCTGCGCTCCCGCCAAAACCGCCAACTCTGCACTTGCCACCGCACATCCACGGTCGTTATGTGGATGCACGCTGATGATGACGCTCTCACGATTTTTGATATGCTTACCCATCCACTCGATGCGATCTGCGTAGATGTTTGGCGAACACGCTTCTAAGGTGTTTGGCAAGTTCAATATCATCGGAGCCTTACATGTAGGCGTATATGCTTCTATGACGGCATTTGAAACTTCCAACGCATACTCCAACTCCGTCTGCGAAAAGCTCTCGGGCGAATACTCAAAAACCACCTTGCCCGCAAAATTTTGGGCCTCTTTTTTGATGCACGCCACACCCTCCAACGCCAATGCGATGATCTCCTCTTTTGTGCGTTTAAACACCACTTCACGCTGGTTGGAAGCGGTTGGATTGTACAAGTGCATATTGATGCGCTTTGCACCCTGCAACGCTTCAAAACTGCGCATTATGTGGTGTTTGATGGATGGAGTCAATATCCCTACGGTGACGTCTTTGGGAATCAAATCATTCTCTATCAAAACTCGGCAAAAGTCAAACTCTGTCTGCGACGCACTCGGATAAGCGATCTCTATCTCTTTAAATCCAAACTCGACAAGCGCCTTAAAATAGGCTACTTTTTGCTCGATGCCCATCGGATTTGCAAGTGCTTGATTGCCGTCTCGCAAATCTGTACTCACCCACACGGGTGAAACTGTAGCAGTTTTATCCGCCCACTCTCTTTTATCCAATTGAACCGCTTCGTACGGTTTATATTTTGTAAATGTCTGCATAAAAATATCCTTGTAATAGATGCAAAACGCTATGATTTAGACAAAAATATCCTTACATGTAAGGATTTTAAGTGTAACAATAGCGATAGAATAATGCCTATATACGGACGCATTACGCCCTAAAAGGCAAAACTAAAAATGAAAATATAAAAGTGTGTTTGTGTGAAAAATTACAGCAGGTGCAGCAGAAGGAGGGAGAGGTTCGCAGAACTAATGCCTGACATTGTTTTTGAAATGTGTGTGTGATGACTTTTCATGATCTCTCCTTTTTTGTGATATGAAATCATAACGAATTAAATTATTTTATGCAATGGTAGGAGAAATAACAATATAAAAATTATCCTCTCAAAGTTTTCAGAGATATGTTTGATGATGGTGTTTGTAAATATTTCTCAGCCTATATTATGATGCGATTTTGATTTTCCATCCTTAACGGTCAAAATCGTATTTAAAAGTAAAATGCCTTGTTTTACACAAGGAGTGATATTGCTATCCATCACGTGTGCTCATATTTTTGTATCGTCAATGATCTCTTTTAAAATATTTTGCATTGATGGCGGATTTGAGCTTTTGTAATACTCTTTTTGCTGTTCTTTTGTGATTAAAGTTTTCCAAGTAATAACAAGATCGTATCAAAAATAGACAGAATAGAAAGCTTATACAAGTTATAATCGTTCTTAAATTTATAAATAGAGATAAGTATGAAAAAGTTTTATTATGTAGATACTGGGCATCGTGTTGGGCTGGATAGATTTAGAAGAGCGGTGGCTATTTTAAATGCACTTGGAGATGATGAGGTCACACTTTTATGTTCTGATTTTAGAATCGCGCATGAGGCGAGACATTTTGGGATAAAAAACAGTGTCGGGATCGATTTAGTGCGAAATATTGTAAATATTGCTCATCGTGGAGATGCGCTTATTTTTGACAGTGCGGAGGCTAATCCTTTGATGCTTGAAGATATGAGAAGCTACTTTCCAAACTTCATAAGAGTGAGTGATGATCCGCAAGATAAACGCGAAGAAAATGAGTTTTTGATCTCTCCATATTTTGAAGATGCGCTTACATGTAAAACTGTAATGGTTGATGATAAGTATTTTGGCGAGTTTGAGAAAACAATAGAACTCGGATTTTTCTTTGGTGATGATGATTATGAAAAAGATTTAGAGAAGCATTTTGATATACTAGAGGGCTTAGATATAGAGCTTTTGATAGGCTTTTACTACTTTTTTGATTATGAAGAGATGCTCAAAAAAAGATTTCCAAAATATTATGAGTTTGAAGAGTATGATCAGTTTATCACATCATGCAAAACCTTGATCACTAGCTCTCCTCAAGCTGTTTTAGATTGTTTGGCAAGTGGAGGAAGACCGCTTTATCTCAAACGTGCAGATTATACAAATGAGTTCGAAAACTTCTTTAAAGAGCTCAATGTGCCAATAATAGAGGGATTTGATAAAACTCTTTTAAGCGACAAAGTTGCTCAAAATTTATCACATTCTTATAACAGACTGCAACAAAATAGTAGCAAACTTGTAAATTATCTTAAAGATAAGTTCTATTTATAGAGTTTTAAGAGAGATTGATATAGCATTAAGCTTACGATTCTAAAGTAGTGAGGAAATGCTATGAAAAATGGAAGAAGAGCGTTTATGGGCAAAGCCTTCGGTGCCGTTGCTGGTGTCGGAGCGGTTGCTTCTCTTTACGCTATGAAAAAATCTTGGGATCCACTTCCAAGTGTACGTTCTGCAGGTTTTACAACTCTTGATATGTCAGCATACAAAGAGAATGAACTTGTAGTAGAAAAATGGAGAGGGAAACCGATCTTCGTTTTGAAAAAAACAGCTGCAATGCTTGCTAAACAAACTGATGCAGATAAAGCTCGTGATGTTCTTGTAAATGGTGAACATTACATGGTTTGTATCGGTCTTTGTACGCACCTAGGATGTATTCCAGGTTACCGTCCTGAATCATCAGATTTCCTTTGTGCATGTCACGGAGGTATGTATGATTTTACAGGTATGGTTACAAAAGCTCCACCTCCACGTGGCCTTGATATTCCTCCATTTAAAGTAGATGGAAATAAATTGGTTCTTGGTGAAGAGGGTCCTGAGTACAAAAAAATGAAAGAAACTGGCATTACGCTGTAAAGGAGGAGGATAAATGGCACATTTTACAAAAGCTACAAGTGTTCATGACTGGATAAATCAACGCCTTGGTATTGATACAGTTCGTCGTGTTATGGCAACTGAGTATTGGATTCCAAAAAATATTAACTTTTTGTGGGCTATGGGTATGGTTTTGGCTATTACTTTTGCTCTTTTATTAGTTTCTGGAATCTTTTTATTGATGTATTACCAACCAAATGTTAATACAGCATTTGACAGTGTTAACTACACAATTATGCGTGAAGTTGATTTTGGATGGTTATGGAGACATGTTCATGGTGTTGCGGCATCTGTTGTTTTCTTAGTTATCTATATCCACATGTTTACAGGTATCTACTATGGTTCATATAAAAATGGACGTGAGATGATCTGGATCTCTGGAATGCTTTTATTTGTTACATTCTCAGCTGAAGCGTTTTCTGGTTATATGCTTCCATGGGGACAAATGAGCTACTGGGCTGGTATGGTTATTACTAACCTCTTTAGTCTTGGTGGATTACATGCAGATGGTATCGTTGAGTGGATTCGTGGGGATTATGTTCCTGCACAAGCTTTCCTTGACCGTTTCTTTATGCTTCACGTTCTTCTTTTGCCACTTGCTATCATGGGTGTTATCGGTCTTCACTTTGGAGCACTTCGTATCCCTCACGTTAACAACCAAGATGGTGAAGAACTTGATTTTGAAAAAGAGGCTGCTAAATATAAAGCGGGTGACAAAAAAGGTTCTAAAGTTATCGCGTTTGCTAATGACTTTATGAGTAAAGATCTATTTGTAGTTGGAATCTTCTTGATTTTCTTCTTCTACCTAGTGTTCTTCCATTATGATTTTGCAATGGATCCAGTAAACTTTGATCCAGCTGATGGACTTAAAACTCCAGCACATATCTATCCAGAGTGGTATTTCCTATGGTCTTATGAGATTTTACGTCCATTCTCTACAAATATCGGTCTAATGGCATTTGGTTTTGCACAAGTTATTTTCTTCTTGTTACCATTCTTAGATAGAAGTCCAAACGCTATTCCAGCAAACCGCCGTGGTCTATTCTCACTTTGGTTCTGGGCTATGTTAGTTGATATGATTGTTTTAACTGCTATGGGTAAATTACCTCCTGAGGGTATCTTTAGTACAATCGGTTTGGTTGCTGCTTTAGTGTTTATTGGTTTATGGATCGCACTTCCATTTATCACTAAATCAGAGAAAAAAGCGTAAGGGGAAATAGAAAATGAAAGAATTATTTATATTAGCTGTTGTTACAGTTTTTACGCTTGCTACATATTATCTTGTTGAACCGTTTGCGCATTCAAAAATGCATAAACATGTAGAGAGTGAGAAGTTTGCTTATGCTGATCTTCCAGCTCTTACAAAAAAAGGTGATGCTAATCGCGGTAAAGATCTTGTTATGGGCGCTGGTGCTTGTACTGGTTGTCACGCGATTAAAGTTGCTGGTTTGGCTGCACCAATGGATCCAGTTGCAACGGCACAAAGTTATGGTGTTAATACTCCAGACTTAAGTAATGCGGGTGTTGTATATGATGCTAAGTTCCTTGCGGCACTTATCAAAAATCCTGCTCATGCTCTAAAAGTTGAGCACAAGTATGATGCAGCAAGTGGTAAAGTACATCCAATGGCACAGTTCGGTGGCGCTGGCGGAGATCTTGATCAAGAAGTAGCTGATATGGTTGCTTACTTACAATCAATCGCAGTAAAACAAGATAAATTGACTCCAAAAATGGCTTTTGAAACAGCTTGTGGACGTTGTCATGCTATGAAATATGAAAATTGGACACAAATAGGTGATAAACCTTCGTTCAAAATGAAAAAAGATGAATTGGCTTTTGATATTCAAGTAATCGATTATCAAGATGCATTAACAAAATATATGGGTAAATTACCTCCAGATCTTTCAATGTACATCCGTTCTCGTGGTGAGCATTACATAAGTACGTTTGTGGAAAATCCTCAACATCTTATCGAAGGAACAGCAATGCCACGTGTTGGTGTAACAGCTGAGACTGCAGAAAAAGTTATAGAGCACCTTGCTGACGCTGGTGATACTAAACGTGTTGAACGTGATGAAGTGGGTAAAAAAGTAATGGTATTCATTGTAATATTTGCACTATTTGCTTACTTGTGGAAACGTTCTATTTGGAAAGATTTACACTAACAACCTAAGATAAAGGGGCTTACCCCTTTATCTTTTCTCCTCTGTCTTGTTACCCATTTCTATATTCATCATTAAAAAGATCCTCATTTATACAAACATCAACTCTTTACAAACTTCATATTGATATAATCCAAAACTTTGTAATTCCAAGGAACTTTTTTGTTAATAGATAGTTATGATAGAGTAGTTGATTATATTCGTGTCTCTGTAACAGAGAGATGTAATTTTAGATGTCAATACTGTATGCCAGAAAAACCTTTTTCATGGGTACCAAAAGAGAACTTACTCTCTTTTGAAGATCTTTTTGAGTTTTTAAAGATTGCCATAGATGAGGGTGTAAAAAAGATCCGTATAACAGGTGGCGAACCACTCCTTCGAGAAGATCTGGATAAATTTATTAAGATGATTTATGACTATAAGAGCGATATCGATCTTGCGATGACGACAAATGGATATCTCTTAAAAGATGCTGCACAAAAGCTCAAAGATGCGGGGCTTAGTCGTATCAATATTTCAGTTGATTCACTCAAACCTGAGATTGCGCAAAAAATAGCTGGAAAAGATGTTTTAAAAAATGTGCTTGAGGGCGTAGAAGAAGCTTTAAAAGTGGGCTTACATGTAAAGATAAATATGGTTCCTATGAAGGGAATGAATGCTGATGAGATCGTAGATATTTTAGAATACTGCAAAGAGAGAAATATGACAATTCGATTTATCGAATATATGGAAAATTCTCATGCTTCCGCTGATATTAAGGGGATGAAAAGTGCGGAGCTTTTGGCACATATCAAAGAACATTATGAATTTAGCGATGAGGGGTTTGATGGACACTCACCTTCGCACTATTTTAAAATGCCAGATGGATATAAATTTGGTCTCATTGAACCTTACGAGGATGATTTTTGTAAAAAGTGCAACCGTATCCGTTTAACTGCAGAGGGGTATTTGATCCCATGTCTCTATTTTGATGAAGCGATGAGCATTAAAGATTTTATCCAGCGTGGTGATATCAAAAATGCTGCACTTGTGCTCAAAGAAGTTGTGCGCACAAAACCTGAAAAAAACCGCTGGAGCGAATCAAGTGACGAGGTTTCAACCCGCGCATTTTATGAGACAGGTGGCTGATGCTCTCCCTTGTTGAACATTTTTACTCTATTCAAGGTGAGGGACGCTACACGGGAGTGCCTTCACTTTTTTTTCGTTTTGGCGGATGCAATATGCGTTGCGAAGGATTTGGATGCGTTCAAGTTAGCGATAGCGGCAAAGAGGTTTTAGGCTGCGACACTGTTTATGCGGTAAATCGTGAGCATTTCGCATCGAAATGGATTCCCATAATAAAGAGTGAGCAACTCTTACATGTAAGGGATTTATATGAACTTCCAGAAGGTGTAGATATCGTACTCACGGGCGGAGAGCCACTTTTAAACTATGATGATCCAATCTTTGTAGAGTTCATAACAAAACTCATAGAAGAAAAGCATCGAGTTACTTTTGAAACAAATGCGACGATTCATATCGATTTTGAGAGATATCCTATCTATAAAGAGTGCGTTTATGCGCTCTCTGTTAAGCTTTCAAATTCTGGCGAGAGTGTATCAAAGAGGATAAAACCTGATGCAATTAGCTCCTATGCACAAAACGCAAAAGAGGCTTTTTTTAAGTTCTCCATCGATGAAGATTCGATTGATTTAGGACTTGATGATGAGATTGATGAGATCATCTCTTATGCTCCACGTTTGCAAGTGTATTGTATGCCTCTAGGTGGAAGTAAAAAAGAGATAGAAAAAAACTCTTTAGCACTCATAGAATTTTGTAAAACTAAAGGCTACACCTACAGCGACAGACTGCATATTCGCATTTGGGATCAGAATCATGGAGTGTAAAGTATGATAATTAGAAAACTTTTTAAATTTGAAAATGCGCATATTGTGCGTGGGTGTAGTTCTGTGAAATGTAGAAGTTCGATCCATGGACACTCTTATAAAGTGGAGATTTTATTTGAATCCAACTTTTTAGATAATGGACAGATGGTGTATGACTTTGGTCTTATGAAACAAAATATGAAAGCACTTGTTGAGAGTTTTGATCATGCTATCACTTTGTGGAGCAAAGATGATGAAAGCTATAAAGAGGATATGAAAAAACACTCGAGCCGATGGGTAGAACTTCCAGTTTCTCCCTCAGCAGAACAGTTTAGTCGTGTAATATTTTTGATGATCGATGCGCTTTTAAAGCTTACATGTAAGGTAAATGGAGAAAAAGAGGTCAAACTTCATAGTGTTATTGTTCATGAAACAGAAACGGGCTATGCACAATGTTTTGGTGAAGATGCATACTCAAAAGCGATGGGTCAAATTTTACTTGAAGAGATCATCTTTAGTGATGAAGTCAGAGAGGGATTTGGAGATAAAAACCTTTTTGAAGATATTAAAAATCAAAAAAGTTTTACAAACCCGCAGAGTGTTTAGTAAGTAACAAGATCTTTTTCTTGCTTACATGTAAAGCTAAAACGAGAGGAGATAAACTTTACTTTATCTCCTTGTTTCAAACTCGACACCTCTTTGTCTATCATGATAAATCCATTTGAAACAGCCATTGGCATTATCATTCCAGGGGCAAATTTTTCCATGGCACAAAAGCTCTCCCCATCAAAATATCCAGGAATCAAGCTACGTTTTCCAGCTTTTGTATGAAAATCGTTTTTCATTTTTGTTTCTATAAAATTTATATATTTCTCTTCATTTGCACCAAGCGCTAAGATGGCAGCTTTTGCAAAAAGTTCAAAGTTGAGTGTTGCTGCAAGGGGATTTCCTGGAAGATTTAAAACGTAACTGTTGCCAATGCGTCCAAAAGTGGTTGGTTTTCCTGGTTTAATATCCACCATTTCAAAGATTGGTTCAAAATCAAAATGGGAAAATGCCTCTTTTGTAAAATCTGCATCGCCGACACTTACTCCGCCTGAAGTGATGATAAGATCATAATCAAGCGCCGTTTGTATCATCTCACAAAGCGCTTCTACGCTGTCATCTGCCGTTCCTAAAAAATCCGCTTCACAGCTAAGTTCACGAGAGCGAGCGATAAAAGTAGGTGTGTTTGTATTGTAAAGTTGGTGAATTCCAAGTTTTTCCCAATGCATCTTGAGTTCACTTCCTGAAGCAAAAAGTGCGATGCGAGGTTTCTCATAAACTCTTACATGTGAGAGTCCCTGCGATGCTAGAAGCGTGATATGATGCGAACAAAGAGAGCTGTTTTTGTGGATAATGAGCTCATCCTCTTGGATATCCTCTCCGGCTAATCGGATATGCATTCCATGTTTTACTTCACGGGTAAACATAAGAGATGTACCATCGATTTGAGACTCCTCTATGGGTACAATCGCTTCGGTACCAAAAGGGATTTTTGCTCCTGTCATGATCTTATATGCACAGCCATCTTGAAGCATATACTCCTCTTTATCGCCTGCAAGGATTGTTTTTAAGATAGTCAATCCACTATTTCTGCCATCACACTTAATAGCATACCCATCCATAGCAGAGTTGTCGTATGGCGGAAGTGCGTGAGTTGCGATTATATCAGTTGCTATAATATGACCAATCGCTTCTTCAAGAGGAAGAATCTTGCTCCTTTTTGGTGATATGTTTTCATAAATGAGTCGCAGTGCTTCTTCTACTGGTATAGCCATAAGTAAAATCCTTAATGTAGAGCGTTTTTTTAGGCATATTATAGTAAAATTCGCTTATGAATTACATGTACAATATGAGCATAGATTATCACAACTGGGGTGCTATCGCACTTTTGATTATGATCGGACTGAATTTTTTGTTGCTTTTTCAAGCTAAAGAGCTTTTGCCGTATCGCAAAAAGATGGCCTTTTTAACACCGACTATTGCCGTGGTATTGGCATCTGTTCTTTTTACAGGAACGATTATGATGGCGGCAAAGCATCTGCATTTCACATTAGCAAATATTGCGATGATTGTGGCAGGAATAGTGTTTATTGTTTTAGAAGCTAAAAGGGTTAAGCCTCTCAAGCATCTTAAAAATCTTCCGCATGCGATCCCTTTATATAGAGATTATGCCAAAAAGATTCTTTTTGCAGAACTGTTTTTAATACTTAGTATCTCAATTTGGATGTGGCTGTGATCTACGTCACACACGAAGATTCAGGACGCCAAGAGATAAATATTAAAGGTGAACTCCATAAATATCTCGTCAAAGTAAGACGCCATCAAGTGGGCGATATATTGACATTTCGTTCAAATGAAAATCTTGCAATGGCTTACATGTACGAGGTGATCTCAATCGATCCAAGGGCTTTACATGTAAGGCTTTTAGAGTCGTATGAACAAAAAGTAGAGTCTCAAAAACGCTTACATGTAGGCTGGTGCGTCATCGATACAAACTCTGTGGAAAAAGTGTTACCGATGCTCAATGAACTGGGTGTAAAAAAGATAAGTTTCATCTACTGCGATAAGTCGCAAAAAAATTTCAAGCCTGATTTTAATCGCTTTGGACGAATTTTACAAAGCTCCTCTTCACAGTGCGGCAGAACCGATGTGATGGAGTTTGAAACGCTTAAAAATATATCGGAGTTTTTGAAAAAATATCCCGACAGTGTCGTTTTTGATTTTTGTGATGAAGCTCTAAGCGGCGATGAAAAGTTTGAGACGATTCTCATAGGCAGTGAGGGCGGCTTTTCTGAGAGTGAAAAAAAGCTTTTAAGCGGACAAAAAGTATATAGACTTGACACGCCAATGGTGCTACGTTCTGAAACAGCAGTTGTAGCCGTGTCTTCAAAGATGTTATTGTAATAAAAGATTATTTTAGCTACACTTCCGTTTCAAGAATCTGCCCCCATACGGATTTAAAATATATATAGATATACGCACACAAACGTGTATCAAAGGAAAACTTATGAAAAAAGATCTTCACCCAGTTTTAGTTGATTGTACAGTAACTTGTTCATGTGGTAACACATTTGTAACAAAAGGTCAAAAAAGCGAAATGCAAATAGATATTTGTAACGAATGTCACCCATTCTTTACAGGTTCTGAGCGTATGGTTGATACTGCTGGACGTATTGATAAATTCAAAAAACGTTACAATATGAACTAATTAAAGAGCTAACATTTGTTAACTCTTGTTCCAACTCCGATTGGAAACATCGGCGATATAACACTTAGAGCTATGCAAGCTCTAGGTGAAGCCGATACTCTGCTTTGCGAAGATACTCGCGTAACTAAAAAACTCCTCCAAATTCTTAAAGAGCGTTACAGCCTTACATGTAAAGAAAATCAACAGTTTATTTCACTGCATTCACACAATGAACACCATTTTGTTCAAAACCTTACACCCGATTTTTTTGAAAAAAATGTTGTTTATGCAAGTGATGCAGGAATGCCGGGTATTAGCGATCCGGGGCAGCTTTTAGTAGCGTATTGTAAAGATAATGGCGTTAAATATGATGTGCTTCCTGGCGCAAATGCTGTGCTTACTGCCTATGCTGCAAGTGGATTTGTAGAGACCAGCTTTTTGTTTTTTGGATTTTTACCACACAAAGGCGGCGACCGTGACAAAGCCTTGCAAAAAGCACTTTATAATGGCTATACAACAATTCTTTATGAATCTCCTCATCGCCTTGATAAACTTTTAGAGGAGCTGATAAAAGAGGTTCCAACGAGAAAACTTTTTGTAGCAAAAGAGTTGACAAAGAAGTTTCAGAGATATTTGCATGGAACTGCTCAAGAGATTTTAGAGACTCTTGCTGGCAATTATAAAGGTGAATGGGTTGTTGTCATCGAAGCTGGTGAAGCGATCAACTCCAATATAAGTCAAAATGATATCTTAGAACTAGAACTTCCTATAAAAACCGCCTCAAAGCTTATCTCTAAGATCACTGGAGAGAATCCAAAAAGCTGTTATAAAAGACTTCTTGAACTCAACTAAAAAATAGAAATTTTTGGTTAAAATCACATTATGCTAATTTATGGAAAACAGCCAGTATATTATATACTGCAAAATCATCCCAAACTTGTTTCTAAACTCTACCTTGCAAAAGATATAGATAAAAAAGAGTACTCAAAACTGATGAAGTACGATTTTGAAGTCAAGCGTATCCCAAGTGATGCCGCTGACAAGATGTGTAAAAGCTCAAACCATCAAGGCTTCTTAGCTGAGATCGAGGATTTTTCTCTTGCACCTTTCAAAACTTTTTTAAATAAAGATTTTGTAGTCATTCTCTCATCTGTTACAGACGTAGGTAATATTGGAGCGATTGTACGAAGCGCTTATGCATTTGGAGTCGATGGAATCGTGGCGACAGGTGTCAAACAACTCTCTTTTGAGCCGATTATGAGAAGTTCAAGCGGAGCACTTTGTGATATGCCATTTTCAGTCGTTACAAATCTTTATGATGTGATTAATGATCTTAAAATGTCGGGATTTAAAATCTATGGCGCAACTATGGATGGTGAAGATATTAGAGATATCAAACCAGCAGAAAAAAGAGCCATCATTCTTGGAAGTGAAGGAGAGGGATTACCTCTTAAAGCAGTAGCAAGATTGGATGAAAAAATCTCTATAAAAATGGAAAATGGATTTGATTCTTTAAATGTCAGTGTAGCGGGAGCAATTTTAATGGATAGGATGCGTATATGAGTGAAGATTTTGACAAGTTAAAGGCTATTGGAGCACAAAAGATATATGAAAAGACGCATATAGCACGTGCAAATATCGAACTGATCTTAAATAAATCATTTGATAAACTTCCAAAAGTTCAATTTCGAGGATTTATTGCTATTTTGGAGCGTGATTATAAAGTCAATCTTCAAGATGTTTTAGCAGAATTTGAAGCACATACAGCAAAAGATGAAGAGATTGTTCAGTATATTAAAATCGATACAAAAGAATATGGAAAATTTGACAAAAAGTTGGTTTTATCTGCGCTTTTTATCACGCTTATAGTCGGATATTTTATTATTTCGAGCTTGACGCATACTACGACAGATACGACTACAGTCGAACTTAACAATAGTGAAATCGACACTGCAAAAGCTAATTTAGAGCGCAATGAAACAGCTGTAACTGAAGTCAATAGTTCTGATAGTAATGCAACGGTTGAGAACAATACAAGCATCACGACACCTTCTCCTTTGGTGGCTGCAAAAACTATCAAGTTAGAGATTATTCCTACAAAAAATCTTTGGATGACATACACAGATATGCAGGATTTCAAACAGACACAGGTAACAATTCGAGAAAATTTCGATCTCAATGCGTCTAAAAATTACCTTTTAGAAATGGGTCATGGACTTTTGAAAATAGATTTGGGTAGCGAAGTCAAAGAGTATAATGAAAAGAAGAAAAAATATTTCAAATTTGAAAATGGTTCTTTGAGTGAGATTACTCGTGATGAGTTTAAGGCGCTCAACAAGGGCAAAAATTGATAAAGTTTTTCGTTCTAACTCTCTTTTTATATGCTGCACTTTTTGCAGATGAGAGTCAGATTTTAGACCAGAGTCTTCAATCTATTTTGGGAATGAAAAACTATAACGCAAACAAAACATTTTTAGCAACTATTTTTAAGCAAAAAGCCCGCTATAGCGATGACACGCGGGTTGATCTTCTCAGAGTCCTGCAAACGCTCAAAGAGAATAGAATCATCAATCTTTCACTCAAGGGCGCTCAGCCCCTCACTCTGAGTTTCAAGACTCAGGGATCATCAACTTTCTTTATAAAAACTCTTAGCGATGCTCTTAGAAATCTAGGTTATTATAAATATACAACAATAAATGCAAGTAAAGATGGTGCTACATTTATCTGGAGTATCCAATACAGCGCAGATAGAATCATCGATCCCTTACTCCTTGAAGCAGAACTTGCAAAAGTAGGATTGCACATTGTTGGGGTACAGATTGAAACGCCAAGTGCATGGAATTATGAGATTGATATGAAAAATGCGCACTTACATGTAGAGAAACTGGATGCTGAAAATAATATCAATATAGAACAACTAAGTGCGGAAAAATGGCTTGAAATCTCGAGTGTGAGCAAGCTTGCGATTATTTCGGATTCTGCAAATAGTTGGTATCCATACGTATCTTTTTATGATAGAGATTTAAATTTATTAAAAGTAGAAAAAGTTGATAAAAAAACCTCTCTTCTCAATCTTAATGTACCACTAGAGAGTGTTTATATGAAAATTTCTGATATCTATATGCTTAGCAACATAAAAAATGGTCTAAATATAGAGGCAAAAGAATCAAGATAATTTTAGATACTACGCTAAAGAATTTATAGAGATATTTATGTTAAAATTCCCAACTTTATTTAGGCAGGATGCATAAATGTTTGATGAAATAAAATTTGATAGAATGGATAGACTTCCAAAATATGTTTTTGCAGAAGTCAATGAACTTAAGATGAAAGAGCGTCGCGCGGGCGCTGATGTTATAGATTTTAGTATGGGAAATCCCGATGGTGATACTCCTGCACATATTCGCGAAAAACTTATAGAATCTGCCAAAAAAACAAAAAC
The DNA here is from genome assembly GCA_903892995.1 of uncultured Campylobacterales bacterium. Taxonomy (GTDB): domain Bacteria; phylum Campylobacterota; class Campylobacteria; order Campylobacterales; family Sulfurimonadaceae; genus Hydrocurvibacter. Next base: position 6,434 of record CAITKP010000037.1, on the reverse strand, counting down.
TCATGGATACTCTGTTTCAAAAGGGATTCCAAAACTTCTTCAAGCGATAGCTGACTGGTACAAACGCCGTTATGATGCTGACCTTGACCCTCAAACTGAGTGTGTGGCTACAATGGGCAGTAAAGAAGGGTATGCACATTTAGCGTACGCTATCACAAACCCAGGTGATGTTGCTGTTGTTCCAGATCCAACTTATCCAATTCACTCTTATGCATTTATTTTAGCTGGTGGAAATGTTGTGAAATTTGGTCTTGCGTATGATGAAGATTATAAAGTTGATGAAGATAAGTTTTTTGAAGATTTAGAGCGTGTTTTTAAAGAGAACTCTCCAAGACCAAAATTTGTTCTTGTAAACTTTCCTCACAATCCAACAACTGCAACAGTTACACAAGATTTTTATGTAAGACTTGTCGCAATGGCGAAAAAAGAGCGTTTTTATGTTATCTCGGATATTGCATATGGAGATATCACTTTTGATGGTTATGTGACTCCTTCAATTATGAGTGTTCCTGGGGCAAAAGATGTTGCGGTTGAGAGTTTTACACTTTCAAAAAGCTACAATATGGCGGGCTGGCGTGTTGGTTTCTTTGTTGGAAACAAAAAACTCATCGGTGCGCTTCAAAAGATTAAATCTTGGCTTGATTATGGGATGTTCACTCCGATCCAAGTTGCAGCAACTGTCGCGCTCAATGGCGATCAACAGTGCGTTTTAGATATTACAAGCAAATATGAACACCGCCAAAATGTACTTCTTGATGCCTTTAATAAAGCTGGTTGGCCGATGAAAAAAAATCAAGCAAGTATGTTTGTTTGGGCAAAAATTCCTGATTATGCATTACATCTTGGTTCTTTAGAGTTCTCAAAACAGTTACTCACAGAAGCACATGTAGCAGTAGCTCCAGGAATTGGTTTTGGGGAGTATGGAGATGAGTATGTACGTATCGCATTGATAGAAAATGATAAACGTATTCGTCAAGCTGCAAAAAATGTAAAAGCATTTTTGAAAAAGCTTCAAGATGCTAAGGACGCTGAGTGATTAAAGTTGGAATTATTGGTGTTGGAACCGTTGGAACATCGGTAGTAAATATTTTAAAAGACAACCAAGAGATTATCTCAGCACGTGCTGGAACAAAGATTGAAGTAAAAAGCGGAGTCGTTCGTGATCTTTCTAAAAAAAGAGATCTTGGCATTCTTTTGAGTGATAATGTAAATGATGTACTCGATGATCCAGAGATCGATATCGTCGTAGAGCTTATGGGTGGTGTTGAGGATGCTTTTGGTGTCGTCAAACACGCGCTTAAAAATAAAAAAGCCGTTGTTACTGCGAACAAGGCTCTTTTGGCATATCACCGCTATGAACTTCAAGAACTTGCGGGTGATTTGGCGTTTGAGTATGAAGCAAGTGTTGCAGGTGGAATCCCTATTATCAATGCCCTTCGTGATGGACTCTCAGCAAATCATATAGAGTCGATTATGGGAATTATGAACGGTACATGTAACTATATGCTGACTAAAATGAGTGCAGAGGGTGTCTCTTATGATGCGATTTTAAAAGAAGCTCAAGAACTTGGATACGCTGAAGCTGATCCGACTTTTGATGTTGGTGGATTTGATGCTGCACATAAACTTTTAATCCTTGCAAGTATCGCTTATGGTATCGATGCAAAACCTGAAGATATCTTAATTGAGGGGATACAAAATATCTCTCAAGAGGATATCAATTTTGCAAAAGAGTTTGGGTATAGAATCAAACTTTTAGGAATTGCAAAAAAAGATGCTAATCAAGTGGAACTTCGTGTCCATGCTTCTTTGATCGATGAAGATGAGATGATCGCAAAGATCGATGGCGTTATGAATGGGATCAGCGTTGTGGGTGATAAGGTGGGTGAAACACTTTATTATGGTGCTGGTGCTGGCGGTAACGCAACTGCGAGTGCAGTTATTGCCAATATTATAGACATTGCAAGAAGCGGAAAAAGCAAACCAATGCTTGGCTTTGATAAGCCTCTTGAGGGTGGACTCAAGCTTAAATCCATCGATGAGATTGTTTCAAAATACTATCTACGCATCAATGTTTCTGATAAAGCCGGAGTGCTTTCAAAAATCACGACTATTTTTGCAAATCATAATATTTCAATAGAAACTATTTTGCAGCGCCCATCTCGTGATGCAAGTGCAAATCTTTTGATCTCGACGCATACAGCGGTTGAAAAAGATATACAAAATATGATTCAAAATATTGAAGAACTTGATTTTGTAAACTCTAAACCAGTGATGATTCGTATCGTTTGAAGATTCTCATAACTGGAGCAAGTAGTGGCATAGGTGCCGCACTTGCTTGCTATTACGATAAACCAGAGAACCATCTTATTCTTTTAGCTCGAGATAAAACTAGACTCGAGCAACTGCAAAAAAGCCTTAGATGTAAGGCTGATATTATAGATATCGACATTACAGATTTTAAACTTCTTCAAGAAAAAATTGCTTCGATTGGCTCTGTTGATATGGTGATTTTAAACGCGGGAATCTCCATTGGACACTCTTTAGAAGTAACACCTTTTGATGATTTTAAAAAACTCTATGATACAAATCTTTTATCTTCTCACGCTATTTTAGAGCCTTTGCTTCCAAAATTTAAAGAGCAAAAAAGTGGAACTATAGTTTTTATATCTTCGCTCGCTTCAATCATCTCGATGCCAAGTTCTGTGGCGTATAGCTCATCAAAAAGAGCATTAAACGCTTATGCAGAGGGTATGAGATATAAATATAAACCTCATGGAATCGATGTTATAAATATTTTACCCGGATTTATAGATACTCCTTTGACACAAAAAAACAGTTTTTCAATGCCTTTTTTGATGAGTTTAGATGAGGGAACAAGAAGAATAGTAAAAGCTATAGAGAAGAAAAAAGCAGTTTATGCTTTTCCCTTGAGATTTTATTTTTTAATCAAACTACTTTTACTCTTGCCACAATCCTTGAGAGAGCGGATTGTGCAAGCTGGCTATAAAAAACCTTAGTGAGCTATAGGCAAATAGGCATAACCCTCGTTTTGTTTATCGATCAAACCAATAGCAGCGTTTGGAACAATTTGTATAAAAGGGTAAATCTGTTCTTTTGTGAGCTGGATTTTCTTCATTCCAGAACCACACATTAAAAACTCTACATGATAGTTTGTTGCTAAAGATGTAATGCGTTGTTTGAGCTCTTTTTGCTGTGAAAAAAGCTCTTTTTCATCTTTATAAGCTGAGTTTTTTAACTCCTCAATAAAGAACTTATAGGCATCTCCATGAATTACGACAGCAACTTCTAGCTCTTGAAGTTTCCCCTCATAATATCCTTTATTATTTGCAACACCAGAGAGGAGTTTTTGTTTGAAAGCTCCAATATCTGATGTTGTAAGGTCATAAACAACTTTTTTTACATCTTGCTCTGCATGTAAAAAGCTGAGCAATAGAGTAAGTAGGAAAAAGTATCTCATCTTCCTTACTCCGTAATCTCTTTTAAGATCGATTCAAAATCCTCTTGTGCTTTTAAAAGAGTCGCTTTTGCTTCTTGATCTTCAACTTTTGCACTGCTTAGCCAGTTGTAAACCGCAGGAAAGCCTAGTATGATTTTATCTTCACTCTTTTTCTTATACACAACAAGCGTACATGGAGCAAAAGCCGCTGCTTCAGGTCTGCTTTTTGCAACAGTGTAGATAACTGGAAGTTTACAAATAGAGTATGTTTCATAGAAACTAAAAGGATTTGCATTGTCGTTGCCATCAAAAACATCCGCATCAAAATCCATAGTTGAGGGCATAATAAAACCGTGTGGAGCAAAATTTCCCTCTAAATTCATTTTGATATCGCCCTTAGCTTTTTCTGCATCGTTACCACTTAATGTATATTCAAACATACTTAAGAGATTTCTATTCTCTTTGAGACTATCTTCGCTTAGATACTCTTTTGCATTTGGAAGAGCTTCACGAACACTTTTAAGTGCAAGAGTTTCGATTTTTTTTAGGATATCATTGTTTTGAATACCTATAATTTTTGCCTGAGCTTCTGAAGTCAAAAGGCTTACATGTAAAGTGTTTTCTCCATTTGCTTGATAGATTCCAACTCCCATTGGAACAAAAACGCCTGATTTTGCTTCTACTTTTATAAGCTTATTTGCAAGTTCTGGCTGGTACACAGTCATGAGTGTAAAGATTTTAAAGTCACTTTTTTCAAACTGTTTTTCAAAGGGCTTTGTCATGTCATTATTGAGTGCTATCTTAAAACCATTTTTTTCAAAGGCTTTTTGCAATGTTTGTGTTGTAAGAGCTCCATCTTTATTGCTGATATCAAAAAGATGTAGATCACCAGCTGCATAAGCAGAAACAGTGAGAAAAACTCCAATAAGAACTAGCGCGATTTTTTTCATTTTTTTTCCTTTTTTTGTTTTGATTTATAAACCATGAGGATTTATGGAACTATATAGATCCATCCGTCCTGTACTCTTTCTGTGACTTCAACGATTCCAGCAGTGACTATCCGTGCTCCATCTATAAGCTCATTTGGCTCTATATGTTTGGTTTGCATAGTATTTCCACAAGCTACAAAATCTACATCATACTGCATGAGTGTTTGAACTCGTACTGCAATATCTGGATTTTTTTTCAATAAGCTTTCGATTCCGTGATAGTAAGCCACGATCTCCATTTGAACCTTTTCGGGTCCATAAAATTTGAGAACATTGTTCGCACTGCTTAAGAGGTGGTTGATCGCTTCATGATCTGCACTTTTTATGGAAAAGATGATCTTTCTTGGATGCTCGATGGATGGCAGAGGTTTTGCAAACTCTGTATCTGCAAATACCATGCAATAAAGCATCAGCAAAAGAGAGAATATTTTCATCATTGAACCCCTTGCGAGAGTGATTTAAAATCCTCAATATTCCATGAACCTGGAACTTTTTTGATCACTTTATGATCCTCGTTTATAAAATAAAACGTGGGCGTAAATGTAACAGAAAGATTGAGCGGGAGCTTGTTAAGATCAAGATTGATCTTAACTGGAATAAAGCGTTCTTCGAGCCAACTGCTCATCTCTTTATCATCAAATACTGCTTTTTCCATATCTTTGCAGTAATGACAATTTGTTCTCACAACATCAATCATGATCGGTTTATGAGTTTGTTTTTGAATTTTTAAACCCTCATCATAACTTTTCCACTCAATGGCTTGGAGATGTAGAGCAGAGATTAAAATTAAAAAAACTACTTTATTCATTGTTCCACTCCATTGTTCTATATGTCGATTCTACATTTTGCTTATGCATTGTGTTGTACATATTTGCATTTTGATACTGAGGTAAGGTTATTGTTTGCACTGCATCTTCAATAGTGACTCCATTGTCTATCGCTTTTTGTACCTCTTTTTTTAGAGATACAAGATAGGCATAGGTAAAATCAGCAGCGCTAGAGTCAACTATCTCTCCATGCCCACCAATGATATGAGTAGGACTCAGTGAACGGATATAATCAAGCTCTTTAATCCAGAAGTTGATATCACCATCTCTTAAAGATGGAAGGCGGTCATTAAAAACAAGGTCACCCGCAAAAAGAAGCTTTGAACTAGGAATATAGACTAAAAGATCACCACTTGAGTGAGCTTTTTTATTTACATGTATGATTTGTATCTCCTGCTTTGCAATAGTTAAAACAGTATCTTTATCTATTAAAATTGATGGAAATACACTTGTAGTTTTTGCATAGGCCTCTTTTGAAACTCTTTGTTGCATTCTTGTTGTTTCAAGTATCGATTCATTTTTAAACTGAGATGAACCGATGATTTTTGCACCTATCTCTTGGTAGTATCCATTACCAAGCCAGTGATCATCATGAATATGTGTGTTGATAACATACGATATAGGAAGATTTTTTATCTTTTTTATCTGTGTATATGCTTGTTGTGCATATTGGTATGTAGGGCCGCTATCTACGACTAAATAGCTATCCCCTGCATCGACAAAACATGAGTTGACCATGTTGCCATTGTTGTGCTCATCAATCCCTTGTGGTAACCCAAAAAAGCAGTATGTAGTGGCATCTACTTTCACGGGTTTTAAGTCGTAGTTAAACGCAAGGAGAGAATGAAAAAAAGTTAATAATACCAAAATTGATCTCATGAGCACGGCCTTTATTTTATTAAAGTATTTTTAAAAATTCATTGCCCCCAAAAGGGACAAAGGTATTAGAATCTGTAGTTAGCTTCTAAACGTAACTCGTGGTTTGAAGTGTCGTTGCCGAAACCTTGGGAAGCAGTACCAGTACCACCTGCTAGAGTAGTTGAAACAACTTGATTTTGTTGAACCATATAACGCGCTTTAAGTTCTAGGTTTTTAACTGCTGGAACTTTATAGATCACGTCTGCATTGTATTGGTTTGTGTCACCATTTCCATAATAG
>CAITKP010000036.1 GCA_903892995.1 uncultured Campylobacterales bacterium | reverse complement strand
GATGAAGAAATTAAAGAATTAAAAGCTGAAATAGAAAGACTTAAAAATGCTAAAAATAACAGTTAATAAAGAGCTTTTTGATGAGCATATTAATGAAATATCAAAATCAATAGACGAACTTTTGGAACGCAAACTAAAATCTAAATTATGGAACTACGAGAGAGATTGTTTGATTTATGTCCGAAACAATTTAAAAGGCATTTTACAAGTTGATAACAATCAAATGAAAGTATATATAGAGCATCTTAAAACTAATTTTCCAAAGGCTATTGGTATTCCAAATACAAAAGAGAAAAACTGGAAAAGACTTTATAAGATTTTGAGAAAAGATATTTTTGAAAAAGAGTATAGTAATTGGGGAAATAGGAAAGTTAAATATAATACTTATGAATTTGTAAAAGCCTTAGATTTAAAAACTTGTCCATATTGTAATCGTAATTATACTTTTGTAGTCGATGAAAAAAGTGGAAAATTACGACCTGAAATAGACCATTTTTATCCAAAATCTATCTATCCATTTTTGGCTATGAGCTTTTATAATCTAATTCCAAGTTGTCCTATCTGTAACCATACAAAAAGTAGTAAAGTTAGTGAAAATTTAATCAATCCTTATGATATAAAAGATGATGATTTTAAATTTACATATAAACCTACTGATATATCTTTTTATCAAATTGAGAGTAAAAAATACGATAGTGATAGTTTTGAAATAGAGTTTAAAAATCATAATGAAAATATAGATATTTTTAAATTGGATGAACTATACAAACAGCATAAAGATATAGTTGTTGATTTGCTTATGAAAAAAGCCTATTATCCAAAATCATATATTGAAGAGTTGGAAAAGAATTTTAGATTTACAAAAGATGAGATTTATAGGTATTTATTAAATAATTATAAAAATAATGAAGACCTCCACAAACGCCCACTAAGTAAGCTCATAAAAGATATTTCAGAAGAATTAGAACTATTGTGATTATTATTGTATAAATAAGCCAAAAAAATAAACATAGCTCAAACCCTCCAAACCCCTTACATGTAAGCATATTTAACAGTAACACTATTTTTAAAAATAAAAGAAATATCTTTTCCCCTTGACATTATTACTAATTAGTAATACTATTGTGTTTGAGGTGATTGATATGAAGATGCATGCGACGAAAAGTTATGGTGAGAGAGCTGACAAATGTATGAGTACTTGGATTCAGCTTTTGCGTACTTATAATAAGATCAGAGCAAAAGAGTCGAGTTATATTCAGTCATTTGGACTTACTATGAACCAGTTTCAGGTTTTAGAAGTGCTGTATCATCGAGGAAACTTGAGCGTCGGCGAGATCACAAAGCTGACGATGGGAACGCACGGAAACACAACCGTTGTAGTAAAAAACTTAAAACGTGATGGCTGGATAGACTCAAGCACTCATGAAAAAGATAAAAGAAGTTCGATTCTTTGCATTACTCAAAAGGGCAAAGATATCATAGAATCATTGTTTCCAGATCATGCTAAAAACTTTCAAAACTATTTTGAAGTCTTGAGCGATGATGAGGTAGATACACTGTTCTCTCTTTTGAGAAAACTAAAAAAAGCCCAATAAAGGATCTATTATGAAACTCAAAACAATACTTTTAGCGACACTACTCACAGCAACAACGCTGTTCGCGGGAAATTATAAAGTCGATACCGAGCATACAAGTGTAGGATTTAAAGTCAAACACATGATGGTCTCAAATGTCAAAGGCGAGTTTGGAAAGTTCAGCGGAAATTTTGTGTATGATGAAAAAACGAAAACTCTGAGCGCATTGCATGGAGATGTGGATGTGACATCTATCTCAACTGGTATCGCCAAACGTGATGGGCATTTAAAAAGTGCTGACTTCTTTGATGTAGCAAAATACCCGACTATGAGCTATAACCTAGAGAAAGTCGTAGGAAATACGGCGTATGGAAAACTCACGATTCACGGCATCACAAAAGAGGTGAAAATGGATTTAGACCTTAGTGGCAATGTGGTTAAAGACCCTTGGGGCAATGTGAGAACAGGGCTTTCTTTAAATGGGACTATCAATAGAAAAGATTTTGGTTTGATGTGGAATCAAGCGATTGAAGCTGGCGGTGTGATGGTCGGCGATGAGGTCAAGATGAGCGTAGAGATCGAGGGGATACTACAAAAATAAAGGAAAATGCCATGCTAAAAGAAAATAGCGCAAGAATGCCGGCTCTTTTTCTGGGGCATGGCAATCCCATGAACGCCATAGATGAGAACCTGTTTGTCGATTCACTTAAAAGAGTCGGTAAAACTCTGCCACGTCCTAAGGCTGTTTTGGTGATCTCTGCGCATTGGACTACGCCTTATAGCGCGGTGAGTCTGCATGAAAGCGAACTTTACTATGATATGTATGGATTTCCAAAAGAGCTTTATATGGTGAGTTATCCCGCAAAAAGTGCAGATTTTTTGATTGCTGGAGTTCAAGAACTCATCAAAGATTTAAGAGTACAAAAGCGTGCTCTTGATCATGGTGTTTGGAGTGTTTTGGTTCATCTTTTTCCTGATGCCGATATTCCGGTTTTACAGATGAGTATCAACACAAACTTTTCTATGCAAGAGCATTATGAGATGGGAAAAGTTCTCAGTGTTTTAAGAGAAGAGGGCGTTATGATTGTGGGAAGTGGCAATGTCACGCACAATCTACGAGAGGCAAATCTTTCAAATAAAGATGCACCCGTTGATACATGGGCAAAAGAGTTTGATGAGTTTGTTAAAGATGCGCTTATCAGGCGGGATTTTGATGCACTTGTGAATTTTGAAAAGTTACAGCGTTACGCAGACCGAGCGCACCCCACAAAAGAGCATTTTATACCGCTTTTATATATCGCAGGTGCATCAAACGATGATAAAAAAAGCAGTTTTGTATATGAGGGTTTTGAACACGCAAATCTCAGCATGCGCTGCTGGAAAACAGGAGAATAAAATGGTAACTTTAATTAAAAAAGAGCAGATGTTTGTATCAAACCAAGGGTGGCTTAAGAGCCGTTTTCACTTCTCATTTGCGGAGTATAGAGATTTTAACAACATCAATTTTGGCTCACTTCGCGTTTTAAATGATGATATCATCCATCCACAAAGCGGCTTTGGCATGCATCCGCATAATGATATGGAGATCATCTCTTATATTGTTGATGGCGAAATTACGCACAAAGACTCGATGGGAAATGAGAGAACACTCTCTCGGGGCGAAGTGCAGTATATGAGTGCAGGAACAGGTGTAATGCACTCGGAGTATAACAATCATAAAAGTAAAGATTTACGGCTTTTGCAAATATGGATATTACCGCCGCAAAAGGGCTTGCAACCGCATTACGGTGATGTACTTTACAAAGAAGATGAGAGAAAAAACAGACTCTTACATGTAGCGTCAAATAAAGATGCTGATGATGCCAAAGTAAAGCTCTATCAAGATGTAAATATCTATGTGTGTGAACTCGATGCAGGCAAAGAGATAGATTTTGAAATCTCGCAAAATAGACAGATTTACTATGTGCAGATCGAGGGTGAAGCTTTGATTGAAGGCTTACATGTAAAGTGTGATGCAAGCAATGGTGACGCTTTAAAAATAGTGGATGAAAAAGCCTTATATATAAGAGCAATCTCTCAAACCCATTTTTTATTTATTGAGATGGCTATCTGAAAATGTTTTAGAAAAAATAAAGCACAAAGACTCTAAAATTCTTTCAATGACTGATGGTCGGTCATTTTAATCTTGACCATAGGAGGCTTTGTGGCGATCATTGTTGATAAGATCCAAAAAAGAAGAGATATTGCCCTTACATGTAAGGATATTTTTGTACATCGCGGGATAAAAAATCTCACAATATCTGAGATTGCAAAAGAGGCAGGAGTGGGCAAGGGCACGCTTTATGATTATTTTAAAAACAAAGAAGATATCGTTTTTGAGATCGTCAATATTCTTTTAGCTGAACATGATGCACTCAAAGAGAAAAAAATGGCACAAGCGAGCTCTACAAAAGAGAAAGTCAAATGCTTTTTTGAGTTTTTTTATAATGACGAAGTAGAACTAAGAGGACTTTATAAAGAGTTTGTTGCTATTTCTTTGAGCGAGCCAAATAGTGAAATGAGCGAGTTTCATGCCAAATGTTATGCTTCATACTCTGCGTGGTTTAAAACAATACTGCAAGAGGGTGTAAAAGAGGGTGAGATTATTGAACAATCCATCGCACTTTCAAATGGACTCTTCGCACTTGGCAAAGGGATGTTTCTCTCAAGCTGTGCAACAAACTCCAACGACAAGCTCCAAGATGAGATTGAGAGTTATATAGATACATTATTTGATTTAATCGAGGTGAAAAAATGAAAAGAGTCGCGTTTTTGTTATTGCCCGCACTTTTAGGCGCGGATGATCTGAAATCTCTGCTTGACTATGCTACTTCAAAGAGTGATCTTGTTGTAGCAAAAAGCTTAACGCAAGATGGAAAAAATAAAGAGTTACAAGCACAAAAAAGTTCCTATTATCCGACTTTGGATGTTGGTGCATTCTATCAGAGACTTGATGAAAAAAGTCCATTTATGCCAGGAGAGACTTATAGCGGATTTGCAAAAGTGGGTATCAATATTTATGATGGTGGAATGACTTCAGCTCTTGTAGATAAAAAGTCAAAAGAGCTTCAAGCGAGCAGTTTTGATACGGAGGCGACAAAGAAAAATCTTTCTCTTGGTATTGTGCAGGATTATTTCAATATCAAAACACTCAAAGCGACTTTGAATGCAAAAGAGGACGCACAAAAATCACTCGCAGCACAACTGAGTCGTGTGAAGCAGTTTTTTGTAGCAAAAATGGCAACACAAGATGCTATTGATCGTCTTCAAGCGGCGTTTGATACAAATGCTTATGAGATCGAGGCAACAAAACTGCAAATGTTGTCTGCAAAAAAGATACTCGCTTTGAAAGTTGGCAAAGATGTGGAAAGTTTTGAAGATTCTTCATTTATAGAACTGCCATCACAGAGTTTTGAACAAAGTGACAATCTCAAATCACTGATCGCACAAAAGGAGTCACTCGATTCAGGTGCACGCGCTTTGATGAGTACATACTATCCAGTGCTTCGGGTTGAAGATACCTATTCACTCAATGGATATGGCAATGTCGATACATCTCCAACAATTCCAGCACAGCCAGATCAACAAAATAAACTGATGGTTACACTAGGGATGAGAATCTTTGACAATGGTTCAGTTGAAAAAAACAAAGAAGCGATAGTCATTAATGCGCAAGCACTTAATTCTCAAATAACATATCTCACAAAAGAGCAAAAAATCAATTTCGAGATAGCACAAGAGAGAATAAATACAAGTAAAATCGAAGTGACAAGCGCTCAAAGTGCGCTTAAAGCTGCAAAAAGTGCATTTGATATGATTGAGCAAAAGTATAATGCGGGGATAGTAGATAATGTAAATTATCTTGATGCGCTTGCATCATTGACGAATGCAAAAGCCTTACATGTAAAGGCTCTTAATGATACGCAAATCGCGTATGGAACATATTATTATTATAGTGGAAAAAATATCAAGGAGTTTTTGAAATGAGAAAAGTATTATTTGTTTTGGTTTTATTGTTAAGTAGCGCAAATGCGGAAAATATCTATGCAACTTTTAATATTTTGCCTGCAAAAAGTGCAGATTTGGCATTTAATGCAAGTGGAGTGGTTGAAACACTTTATGTGGATATTAACTCAAAAGTAAAAAAGGGTCAAAAATTAGCACAACTTCAAAGTGATGAACTACGTGCTTCTTTGCAAATAGCAAAAAGTTCTTTGGCAGATACGAAAGTAGCTTTGGATTTTGCTGCTAGAGATTATGAAAGAGAGCAAAAAGTACAGCATCTAGTTGATGAAGCGACTTTTGATAGAGTTAGACTTGCATATGAAAGAGCAAGAGTGGCAGTATTGGCAGCTGAGGCAAATGTCAAGTTTAAACAGACTCAATTGAACAATAGCACTCTTTATGCACCCTTTGCAGGAGTGATTACAGATAAAAAATTAGAAGTTGGAGATGTTGTAAACTCTATGGCTATAAAAACAGTTTTCTCACTTCAAAGCCTCTCAAGCAGAAAGCTTATCGTCGAGTTTGATCAAGCAAATTGGAACAAAGTGAGAGTTGGAGATAGCTTTAAGTATAAAGTAGATGGAGATATCAAAGAGCATATGGGCAAAATCTCTAAAATCTACCCAGCTTCTAGCGCAACAAACAGAAAGATGAAAGCTGAGGTGCTTGCAAATGATCTTATTGTCGGACTTTATGGCGACGGCACCATTGTAACAAAATAGGAAACTAGATGTATAAATTTGCAATAAATAGGCCCATAGCGACCTTAATGTATGTCCTGACACTGCTTTTCTTTGGATACCAAAGTTTTAAAGCGATGCCAGCGGCACTTTTTCCAAATGTTGATTTTCCGATCGTTACAGTAAAAACTGTTTATGCGGGAGCTGAATCTTCTACAGTGGAATCTCAGGTTACAGATAAGATAGAAGAGTCTGTTTCTGGCATCGATGGAGTGGATTCTATTGTTTCAACAAGTAGTGATGGTGTGAGTGTTGTAACCATCAAATTCTTTTTAGAGAGAAATATCGATGAAGCGACAAATGATGTTCGTGACAAAGTTTCAGCGGTACGTCTTCCGACTAATGCAAAATCACCATTGGTGAGCAAGCTTGACATCGGTTCAGCTTCGGTTATCAACGTCTTTTTGACTGCTAAAAAGAGCAATATTAAAGATCTTATGCTTTTTGCAGATGAAAAGGTAAAACCATCATTACAAAAGATCGAGGGTGTCGGAGCGATCAATATTATCGGTTATAAAGATAGAGAGATTCGCATCTTTCCAGATCCAAACCTTTTAAATAAATTTGGGATCTCTGTTGCAGAACTCAACAACATCGTAGCACGTGAAAACGTCAAAATCGGTGGAGGAAAACTGATCTCTAGCGAAAAAGAGGTGGTACTAAAAACAAAAGCGGATGCCTTGAGCGTTGCCGAACTAAGAGAGATGGTCATCAAAGATGGGATCAAACTGCGAGATGTCGCGCGTGTTGAAGATGGACTCAGTGATCCAAAAAATTACGCTTCTTATAATGGTCAAGAGGGCGTAATGCTTGAGGTACAAAAGATCTCAGGAACAAATACACTTGATATTATCAATCGTGTGAAAGCAGTCGTTCCAAACCTTCAAAAGATGGCTGGTAATGATTATGGAGTGCAAACGCTTCAAGACACGGGGCCATTTATTATCCATTCTCTTGAAGATGTTGAGTTTGATCTTGTATATGGTGCTTTTTTGGCAGTAATTATCGTTTTTGGATTTTTGAGAAATGCGACTATTACGGCTGTTTCTGCACTTTCTATTCCTATTTCTATAATGGGAACAATCGCTTTTATGCATTTTATGGGATTTGATCTCAACAAGATGACACTTATCGGTCTTACACTTTCCATCGGAATTATTATCGATGATGCGATTGTAGTTTTAGAAAACATCTACAAAAAGATGGAAGCTGGCATGGGACGTTTGGAAGCGGCGTATGAGGGAGTCAAAGAGATGGCATTTGCAATTCTTGCGATCTCTGCGATGTTACTTGCTGTATTTATCCCAGTTGCAAATATGAGCGGGATTGTCGGGAAGTTCTTTGAGAGTTTTGCGATGACTGTTGGTTTTGCAGTTGTTATCTCCTATACAGTGGCAATGAGTTTTATGCCGAGTTTGAGTGCGAGAGTTTTGCATAAGGGCGAGAGTAGATTTTACAATGCGACAGAGGGGATTTTTAAACTTTTTGACCGTATGTATGAAAAAACTTTAAAATTTGTATTGAGATTTAAAGTGATAACTATTGTTTTTGTTTTGATCCTATTTGTGGGTTCTTTGAGTCTTTTTCCAAAAATTGGGATGGATTTTATTCCTAAAGAGGATAAAGCAGAGTTTGAAGTTGCGCTCAAAGCAAATACAGGCATCTCTCTTGAAGAGATGATTAAAAAATCTAAAGCTATCGAAGCGCTTATCAAAGGCAATAAAGAGGTTGAATTTACCACTTTAAGTGTAGGTTCAAATAGTGTTGCTGAGAAAAATAAGGCGACTATTTATGTTAAATTGGTTTCAAAAGAGCAACGAAAAGAGGATCAAGAACAGATCGTTCAAAATCTAAGAGATAAGCTCAAACCATACCAAAATAAAGATATGTTTATAACCGCTGCTGCAATTCCAAATATTAAAGGTGCAGGTGTGAGTGTGCCATATCAGATCGTTTTAAAATCAGATTCGTTTGATGATCTTAAAGTCGCAACGAAAAATCTCACTGAGTATCTCAAAGCTAAAAAAGGGTTTGTGGACATTGATACCAATCTTGATGATGGAAAACCGCAAATAGATATCAACATCATCAGAGAAAACGCTGCAAGATATGGAATCACTGCAGCGCAGATCTCAGAGGCGATCTCTACGGCCTTTTCTAGTGATATTGAGATATCAAATTTTGAAGAAAATGGTAAACAGTACAACATAACATTGCGCTTTGATGATGCGCATAGAGTAGGGATAGAGGATCTCACCAAAATACAGTTACGAGGAACCAATGGAGAACTTGTCTATTTGAGTGGTTTGGTTCGTTTTAAAGAAACATCTTCGCAAGCTTCTATCTATCATTACAATAGACAGCGTCAGGTAAGTGTTTATGCAGACCTTTTTGGGCTTGATTTAGGTGGTGCCGTTGGATATACAAAAGCTGGAATCGATAAGCTATTGCCAGCTAGCGTGAGTTATCAGTTTACAGGTTTTGCAGAGGAGATGGTAAAAACTGGAAAAGCATTTGCAACAGCGATTGGTCTTTCTGTGATATTAATGTTCATTATTCTTGCGATTCTTTATGAGTCTCTTATTCAGCCTATTATCATTATGATAGCTTTACCGCTGAGTATCGTAGGTGTTATGCTGGCGCTCTTTGTTAGTGGCCAACATTTTAGCCTTTTTGTTATGATAGGATTTATGTTACTTATGGGAATGGTTGGAAAAAATGCTGTACTTTTAGTAGATTTTGCAAATAGTGCTGTTGAAAATGGAAAAAATGTGGACGATGCATTAATAGAAGCAGGCGAAAAAAGGTTGCGTCCTATTCTTATGACAACGATCGCGATGATCTTTGCGATGATCCCGATTGCAATCAGTACAAGTTTAGGAAGTGAAACAAAAGCACCGATGGCAATAGCTGTCATTGGAGGATTACTCAGCTCTATGTTTTTAACATTATTAATCGTTCCAGTTATTTACAAGTTAATCTATCCATTTGATAGATGGCTTAGAAAGTGGTATGAAAAGAAAAAGTAAGACGGGTTTAAACATTACTTAAAGCTAGTTTGTATATAATTTCGAACTTTTTATATACCCATTAAGATTTAAGGAAGCGCTATGTACGCAATCATCAAAAACGGTGGTAAACAATACAAAGTTCAAGAAGGTGATATCTTATTATTAGATAAGATGACTCTTGAACCAAAAGACATCGTTGAAGTTAAAGAAGTTCTTGCAGTTAACGCTGGTGAACTAAAAGTAGGTACTCCATTTGTTGAGGGTGCTGTTGTAACATTAGAAGTTATCAATGAAGGTCGTGGCAAAAAAGTCATTACATTCAAAAAACGTCGTCGTAAAGATAGTAAAACAAAACGTGGTTTCAGAAGAGACTTCACGCGTGTTTGTGTTACTAAAATCACAGCGTAATTAACTAAAAGTAGGAGAATAAGATGGCTCATAAGAAAGGTCAGGGTAGTACACAGAATAACCGTGATTCAGCTGGTCGTAGACTTGGTGTTAAAAAATACGGTGGACAAACAGTTGTAGCTGGTAACATTATCGTTCGTCAAAGAGGAACAAAAATTCATCCAGGTCTAAATATCGGTATGGGCAAAGACCATACTTTATATGCACTAGTAGACGGTATTGTTGAGTTTGGTCGTAAAGATAAAACTCGTAAACAAGTTTCAATCGTACCTGCTGCGTAATTTTCTTTCTTCAGGCTTTTAGTCTGAAGAATTTCTGACAAACTCTTTTTTAAAATAATTTTTTTAACTATAATTTCATTTTTTAAATTTCAATCTTTAACAGTTCATTTAACCTTACATGTAAGCAGAATCGATTTTTAAATATTGCACAAGGATTTTTATGTTTATAGATAGCGTAGAGCTTACCATCTCTTCTGGTAAAGGTGGAGCTGGATGTGCTTCATTTCGTCGTGAAAAGTTTGTTGTAAACGGCGGACCAAATGGTGGTGATGGTGGAAAAGGTGGTGACATCTGGTTTAAGTGTGATAACAACACACACACGCTCTCGCATTTTCAAAAAAATATGCATATAAAAGCGGATAATGGTGTCCCTGGTGCTCCAAGAAATATGACTGGAAAATCTGGTGGCAAGAAAGTGATCATCGTTCCTCCAGGAACACAGATTATAGATAAAGAGAGTGGAAAAGTTCTTTTTGATATGCTAGAAGATGGACAGGAAGTTTTATTTTTAGAAGGTGGAAAAGGCGGGCTTGGAAACACTCACTTTAAATCCTCTACAAATCAAAGACCAACACATTGTCAACCAGGAGAAGCGGGACAAACGCAAGAGATTAAACTTGATTTAAAACTTATCGCAGATGTTGGGCTTGTAGGGTTTCCAAATGTTGGAAAATCAACATTAATCTCAACCGTCTCAAATGCACGTCCAGAGATTGCTAATTATGAGTTTACAACACTAACTCCAAAACTCGGTCAAGTAAATATTGGCGATTTTGAATCTTTTGTTATGGCAGATATCCCAGGGATTATTGGTGGAGCACACGAGGGTAAAGGATTGGGAATCCAGTTTTTACGCCACATTGAGAGAACAAAAACGCTTCTTTTTATGGTTGACTTAGCATCATATCGTGATCTTAAAGAGCAGTTTGAAACACTTAAAAATGAAGTCGCTGCTTTTTCAGATATTTTAGGAAACAGTAAATATGCTATCGCTCTTACAAGATCGGATGTTATTGCGCCAGAGGAGTTGAGTGAACTTGTAAATGGTTTCTTGGCTCTTCTTGGTTTAAGTGCAAACACTAAAAGTGAATTTGATTTTGATCCGTCATTGCCATATTTTATTCAAGAGAGTGCGGATGAAACACTTGGATACGAGAGAGAAAAACCATATTTTGTAGCACCGATCTCATCTGCTACAAGTAAAAATATTGAAGCATTGAAATATGCTTTATTTAATTTAGTCCATACTGACAGAAAGCAAAAATGAAACGAATCGTTTTAAAAGTTGGTACGGCCGTTTTAACTGAAAATCTTCAGATTGCAGAAGATAGATTGACAAATATTGTGAAACTTCTTGTTGATTTGAAAAAAAAATATGAAGTAGTGCTTGTCTCTTCTGGAGCAGTTTCTGCTGGATATACACAGCTACAACTTGACAAAAAAATACTCCAAAACAAGCAAGCCCTCGCTGCAATTGGGCAGCCTTTACTTATGAAAAAATATCGCCTTGCTTTTGCAGAACATCATGAACTTTGCGCGCAGATACTATTGACTGCCGCAAATCTCAATACTCCAAATCAAAATCAAAAAATCAAAAATACGATGAATATTTTACTTGAAAATGGTGTTGTACCAATTGTCAATGAAAATGATGCAACAGCAACAGATGAGCTTGGTGTGGGCGATAACGACCAACTCTCAGCTTATGTTGCGTGTAATATCGATGCAGATATGCTTCTTATACTTTCAGATATTGACGCTTATTATGACAGTGATCCACATCAAAATCCCAATGCGAAGGTGAGAAAAGTTGTTGGTCAAATAGATCAAAACGAGCTAGCTCAAGAGGCTTCTCCAAATAGCGAATTTGCAACGGGTGGAATTGTGACAAAGCTCAAAGCAGCTTCTTATATGCTTACATGTAAGCGTGAAATGTTTTTAGCAAGCGGTTTTGATCTGAGTGATGTGAGAAGTTTTCTCTTAGATGAGAAACATTTGGGTGGAACACTCTTTACATGTAAGGATATTTGAGTTGAAAATTATTTTTATGGGAACACCGACTTATGCGCAAAAGATTTTACAAGATCTTATAAAAGCAAGTGATATGGAGGTTGTGGCGGTTTATACCCAGCCAGATAAACCAGTTGGCCGAAAAAAGATCATGACGCCACCTCCTGTAAAATTGACAGCAATTGAAGCTGGTATCGATGTTTTTCAACCTGCGAGACTAAGAGAAGTTTTAGTTGTCGATGAACTTCTAAAAATAGAGTGTGACTTTATCGTTGTCGCTGCTTATGGACAGATTCTTCCAAAAGCGATACTAGATCATGCGCCTTGTATCAATCTTCATGCATCAATTCTTCCAAAATATAGAGGAGCAAGTCCGATTCAAGAAGCGCTACTTCATGGTGATAAAGAAACCGGTGTGACTGCGATGAAAATGGATATAGGACTTGATACTGGAGATATTTTAAAGATTTCTAAAATTGATATTGATGATGATGAGATGGCTGATTCACTTTTTGAAAAACTTACTTATGTCGCGAGTGATCTCACTCTTGATGTTTTAAGAGAGTATGAAACTTTAACTGCACTCAAGCAAGATGACGCCCTCGCAACGCACTGTTCCAAGATCACAAAAAATGATGCACAAATAGAGTTTAAAGATGCAATGGCGATTTATAACAGATATAGAGCATTTACTCCATGGCCGGGAGTTCATTTAGAAAGCGGATTGAAACTCAAAGAGATCAAGATTCATTCTGCTTGTAGAACTTTTGAAGCGGGAAAAATTGTAGAGATCAACAAAGATCATATTGTTGTGGGATGTACACTTGGCTCTTTAAAAATAATGAGAGTACAGCCTGAGTCAAAAAATGAGATGGATGTGCTCTCTTATTGCAATGGAAAGCGTTTAAAAGTTGACGACATACTATCTTGATGAGATCGATTCTACACAACGCTATTTAAAAGAACTTTTAAAATCTGGAGAATGTAGCTCTCCGGTGGCCGTAGTAGCACATACACAAAGCAATGGGCAGGGTAGCAGAGGAAATAGCTGGATTGGAGAGAAAGGAAATCTTTTTTTATCTTTTGCTTATCCTATAAAAGAGCTTCCAAGTGATTTAAAACTTGAATCCTCTTCGATCTATTTTTCTTACATAATGAAGCAGGTTTTGCAAGAACATGGTTCAAAAATTTGGCTCAAATGGCCCAATGATTTTTATATGGATGATCTAAAATTGGGTGGAACGATTACTAATATCGTAAGAGATGATCTAGTATGTGGAATAGGCTTGAATATAGTCAGTGCTCCCCAAGGGTTTGCAAAACTTGATATTGAAATTTCGATAGAAAATATTTTAAATGATTATTTTAATTATTTAAAAAACAGGGTATCATGGAAGCATATTTTTAGCAATTATAAGTTAGAATTTTGCAAGAGCAAAAACTATTTTGCGCATAGTGGGGATAAGAGATTTTCCCTAGGTGATGCTTCATTGCAAGATGATGGATCGATAGTCAGTGATGGTCAAAGGATATTTAGTTTAAGATGAGTGAAGTAATAGTAATAGCAAACCAAAAAGGTGGAGTAGGTAAGACTACAACAGCTGTCAATTTAGCTGCATCTTTGGCAGTTGCTGAAAAAAAAGTTCTTTTAATCGATGCAGATCCCCAAGCGAATGCAACGACATCTTTGGGATTTCATAGAAATGATTATGAGTTTAATATCTATCATGTTCTTATTGGTACAAAGAAACTAAAAGAGATCATTCTAAAATCTGCACTACCGACACTACATCTCGCACCTTCAAATATTGGTTTGGTTGGAATTGAAAAAGAGTACTATGAATCTGGAAATTCAGCAGGAAGAGAACTTGTCCTAAAAAAAGCGATCTCTTTAGTGATTAAAGATTACGATTACATTATCATAGATTCTCCTCCAGCACTTGGACCGATGACTATAAATGCACTTTCGGCATCAAACTCAGTGATTATTCCTATTCAATGTGAATTTTTTGCATTAGAAGGATTGGCGCAATTACTCAACACTGTACGCTTAATTAGAAAAACAATCAATCCAAAGCTTTCTATTAAAGGCTTTTTGCCAACAATGTTTAGTTCACAAAACAATCTTTCAAAACAAGTGTTTGCAGATCTAAGACAACATTTTCAAGGGAAACTTTTTAAAGATACTGCAAATGAGTTTATAGTTATTCCAAGAAATGTAAAACTTGCAGAATCTCCATCTTTTGGTAAACCTGTGATTTTGTATGATGTAAAATCAAGCGGTTCTGAAGCATATCAAGATTTAGCTCAAGCGATTATAGCGTGATAAAAAACAAGGCATTGGGAAGAGGGCTTGGTGCTCTTTTAGGAGAGATAGAACAAGCATACGATAATGAAGTTCCAAATGATGATGCTATTTTAGAAATACCGCTAAAAAGTATCAAACCAAATCCTTATCAACCTAGAAAAAGTTTCAATGAAGAATCTTTACTTGAACTTGGAGAGTCGATCAAAAATGATGGTTTGCTCCAGCCGATAGTTGTTATATCAGATATTGATGGCTACACGCTTGTTTCTGGTGAAAGAAGACTTCGTGCTTCAAAATTGATGAAACTCAAAACAATTCGTGCAATTTGTATGAAAGTTGATGATGATAGAATGCGTCATCTAGCTTTGATAGAAAATATTCAACGGGATGAACTTAATTCTATAGAACTTGCTATCGCGTATGAAGAGCTTATTAAAATTCATAACATTACACATGATGAGCTTGGTACTCGTATTCATAAAAGTAGAGCACATATTACAAATACTATGCGTCTCTTACAACTTTCTGAAAAAACTCAAAAAGCTTTAATTGATAATAAAATATCTTCAGGACATGCAAGAACTCTTGTTGGTTTAGGTGAAAAAGATCAACAATTATTAGTTGATTCTATTATCGGACAGAAATTAAGTGTTCGAGATGTTGAGAGCATGGTAAAATCTTTAAAAAATGATACTCAAAGAGCACCTTTTGAAGAAAAAGAGTCTTTGTCATATGATTTTTCTTCTTTAAAGAAAAAACTTGATGAATATAGATTGAAAACAAGTTTTAAGTCAAATAGAATAATAATTGAATTTTCCAATGAGTTACAAATAGAACAATTTCTTTCAAAACTTTCATAAAAAAATCAATTTCATAAAAAAAATCCCTTCTTTAACTGTCGTTTCAATTTACACATAGTATAATCACGCAACTTTTAGGAGGTGCTATGTTAGATATAAGTCCGATACTACTTGGTGTAACACTGGTTGTATTTCTTATCCTTATTGCCGTTCTAAACAGTTGGCTCTATCGTCCTTTGCTATCTTATATGAGCAAACGTGATGCTGATCTAAAAAGAGATTTGCAACAAGTTGGATCAAATGATGATGAGGTTAGCGTGCTAATCGCAAAGTCTGAGCAGACTGTTATGGATGCTAAACTCGAAGCGGCAGCTTTAAGGGAGAAAGTTATTGCAGATGCTAAGGAATTAGCACAAAGCAAGTTAGAAGTAAAACGTGCTGAATTAGCAAGTGAATATCTTGAGTTTGAACAAACACTAGCTCAAGAGCGTAAAGAGTTAAATAATGCCTTGCTATCACAAGCTCCATTGTTTAAAGAAGCTATAAAAGCTAAATTTAGTCAGCTGTAAGGATGTTCATGAGTAGAATTATATTATTAATGCTTATGGTATCAACATATGCACTGGCATCTGAAAATGGTGCTGAGCACTCGACAGATATTCTTTGGCGTACTATTAACTTTTTAGTATTCGCAGGAATTGTTTGGTATTTTGTAGCTGAACCTGCAAAAAACTATTTTTCTGGAAGAAGTAAATCTATTGCAGACGAGCTTCAAAAGGTTCAAGATAAACTCAATGAATCAAAAATTGCAAAAGAGAAAGCTTTACAAAAATTGAATGATGCTGAGAGATTGGCTAAAGAGATTTTGGAAAACTCTAAAAAAGAGAATAAAGTTGTTCAAGATGCAATAATAAATCAGTGTAATACTGATCTTGAGGTTATTACAAAGCAAAACATTGCTTTGATGGAACTTGAAAAAAGAAAAATGGTAAGAGATGTAGTTGATACTACGTTAAGTGAATTACTCGAACAAGATAACAATAGTTTTGATAAAAAAGCTATGGTTGATGTTATCTTGAAAAAGGTTGCATAATGGAAGAATTGATTGCAAAACGTTATGTAAAAGCACTTAAAAATGTTTTTAGTAGCAGTGAATTGACTGAAGTAAGTGAAGTATTATGCTCACTTTCTAGTGAATTTGAGAATCCAAAAATGTCAAAAATTATGGATAATCCAAACGTAGCAAAAAGTCAAAAATTGGAGATTCTTTTAGATGCTGTAAAATCTGTTGAATCTAAAGAGTTAAATAGCTTTATTCAATTACTGGTTGAACATAAACGCGTAAGTGTTATTCCTGCACTCTCATCTGTAATGAAAAAAGAGATTGCAAAAATTAACAATACGTACACAGGTATAGTTTACAGCAATAGCGATATTGACGCGACAACTTTAAATGAATTAGGCTCAGGAATTAGTAAAAAGATTAACTCAAATGTAACTTTACAATTCGTTAAAAACGATTTTGACGGTGTGAAGATGCAAATTGAAGATCTTGGACTTGAAATAGATTTTTCAAAATCTAGAATAAATACTCAAATTGTTGAGCATATTTTAAAAGCAATTTAAACGAAGAGAGGAGAATAGTAGTGGTAGCAAAAGTAAAAGCTGACGAAATTAGTTCTATTATAAAAGAACGTATCGAAAATTTTGAACTAAGTGTTGATATCAATGAAACAGGTAAAGTTGTTTCGTATGCTGATGGTGTTGCGCAGGTTTATGGTTTAAATAATGTTATGGCTGGTGAGATGGTTGAGTTCGAAGATGGAACTCGTGGTCTTGCTATGAACTTAGAGGAGAGTACAGCAGGTATTGTTACTCTAGGTAGCGGTAATGCATTAAAAGAGGGAATGAGCGTTAAACGTTTAGGAAAACTTTTAAGTGTACCAGTTGGTGATGCTCTTTTAGGTCGCGTAGTTAATGCGCTTGGTGAGCCAATCGATGGCAAAGGCCCAATTGAAACGACTGAAACTCGTTTTGTTGAAGAAAAAGCACCAGGAATCATGGCTCGTAAATCTGTTCATGAGCCTCTTGCAACAGGTATCAAAGCGATCGATGCTCTTGTTCCAATCGGACGTGGACAACGTGAGCTTATCATTGGTGACCGTCAAACTGGAAAAACAACTGTTGCTTTAGACGCGATTATCAATCAAAAAGGTAACGGTGTTGTATGTATCTATGTTGCTGTTGGTCAAAAACAATCAACAGTTGCAAACGTTGTTCGTCGTTTAGAAGAGAGCGGTGCAATGGACTATACAATTATCGTATCTGCAACTGCTGCTGAAGCTGCTGCATTACAATTTTTGGCTCCATATACTGGTGTTACAATGGGAGAATATTTCCGTGATAACGCACGTCATGGTCTAATTGTTTATGATGATCTTTCTAAACATGCAGTTGCTTACCGTGAGATGTCACTAATTTTACGTCGCCCTCCAGGCCGTGAAGCTTACCCAGGTGATGTTTTTTATATCCACTCTCGTTTATTAGAGCGTGCTGCTAAGTTAAGTGATGAGAAAGGTGCGGGTTCTTTAACTGCTCTTCCAATCATTGAAACACAAGCAGGTGACGTTGCGGCATATATTCCAACAAACGTTATTTCGATCACTGATGGACAGATTTTCCTTGAGACTGACTTGTTCAACTCAGGTGTACGTCCAGCTATCAATGTTGGTCTTTCAGTTTCTCGTGTTGGTGGTGCTGCTCAAATCAAAGCTACTAAACAAGTTGCTGGTACACTACGTCTTGATCTTGCTCAATATCGTGAGCTTCAAGCATTTGCTCAATTTGCATCTGATCTTGATGAAGTTTCTCGTAAACAACTTGAGCGTGGACAAAGAATGGTTGAAGTTCTTAAACAACCTCCATATTCTCCACTTTCAGCTGAGAAACAGGCTCTTGTGATTTTTGCAGGAAATGAAGGTTTCTTAGATGATATGAGCGCAAGTAATGTTGTTCGTTTTGAAGCTGAGTTATACCCATTTGTTGAAGCTTCTTACCCTCAAATTTTTGAGAGTATCAGAACTACATCAAAAATTGACGATGATACTCATGCGTTGATGAAAAAAGCACTAGAAGAGTTTAAAACTAGTTTCGTAGTAGCGTAAGGAAGTATTTCTATGGCAAACTTGAAAAATATTCAAAGACAGATTAAGAGTGTTTCAAACACTCAAAAGACAACACGTGCGATGAAGCTTGTATCGACTGCAAAGCTTCGCCGCGCTGAAGAACTAGCAAAGCGTTCTCGTCTTTTTTCTAATAAGATAAATCAGGTTATTGCCGAAATCGCTGGCCGTATAAAATGTCATAATGTTAATGGTATTGGAAATCGTTCTTTTAGTAAGATTGAAAATCCAAAGATGATTGATATTGTATTTGTTACTGCTGATAAAGGTTTATGTGGTGGTTTTAATATACAAACTATTAAAGCTGTAAATAAACTCCTTGCTCAGTATGCAGGTAAACAAGTAAAAATACGTCTTCGTGGAGTCGGTAAAAAAGGTATTGAATATTTTAGATTTAAAGGAATCGAATTATTCGATGAAGTTAAAGATTTAAGTTCAAAACCTGACTTAGAACGCTCAAACAAATATATTGCAACATCAATTAGAGATTTTAATGATGGCATTACAGATGGACTTTATATTGTATATAATGGATATAAAAACGTTATTACTCAAGAGTTACATGTAAACCAGATATTGCCTTTAGATGTCGATCAATTTGAGTGTAAAGAAGTAGTTAAAGAGTCTTTGTTAGAAGTTGAAGCATATAACCAAGAAGTTATGCTTAGCTCTTTGGTTAATAAGTATGTTGAAAACAATATGTACTATGCACTTATTGATTCAGTGGCAGCAGAACACAGCGCGCGTATGCAAGCTATGGATGCAGCGACAAATAATGCAAAACAGATGGTTAAAACATTAAATGTTCAATATAACAAAGCACGTCAAGCTGCTATTACAACAGAGCTTATTGAAATTATAAGCGGCGTGGAGTCTATGAAATAATGGAGAAAAATATGATTGGTAAAATTAGTCAAGTTATGGGTCCAGTTGTTGACGTTGATTTTGATGGATATCTTCCAGTAATCAATGAAGCAATTGAAGTAGACAATGGCGGATTCCGTCTTGTTCTTGAAGTCGCAGCTCACTTAGGCGATGGTCGTGTTAGAACTATTGCTATGGATATGAGTGAAGGTCTTGTTCGTGGAATGAATGCAACAGCTACTGGTGCTCCAATTAAAGTTCCAGTTGGTGAAAAAGTCCTTGGGCGTATTTTTAACGTAATCGGTGAAACAATTGATGATGGTGAGCAAGTAACTGATTCACCAATGTGGTCAATTCACCGTGATCCTCCAGCGTTAGTTGATCAATCAACTAAAACTGAGATGTTTGAAACAGGTATTAAAGTTGTTGACTTGCTAGCACCATATGCAAAAGGTGGTAAAGTAGGACTATTCGGTGGTGCCGGTGTTGGTAAAACAGTTATTATTATGGAGCTTATCCACAACGTTGCACACGGACATGATGGTCTTTCAGTATTTGCTGGTGTTGGTGAAAGAACTCGTGAAGGAAATGACCTTTACCATGAGATGCTTGAATCGAACGTTTTGGACAAAGTTGCACTGTGCTATGGACAGATGAGTGAGCCTCCAGGAGCACGTAACCGTATCGCACTTACTGGTCTTACAATGGCTGAGTATTTCCGTGATGAGAAAAAACTTGACGTTTTGATGTTTATAGATAACATCTTCCGTTTCGCACAATCAGGTTCAGAGATGTCTGCACTTCTTGGACGTATCCCTTCAGCAGTTGGTTACCAACCTACACTTGCTCGTGAGATGGGTGCATTACAAGATCGTATTACATCAACAAAATCTGGTTCAATCACATCGGTTCAAGCTGTATATGTACCAGCGGATGACTTAACTGACCCGGCTCCGGCGTCTGTTTTTGCTCACCTTGATGCGACAACAGTTCTTAACCGTAAAATTGCAGAAAAAGGTATTTATCCTGCGGTTGATCCACTTGATTCAACTTCAAGATTACTTGATCCACAAATTATTGGTGAAGAACATTATAGTGTTGCACGTGGTGTACAACAAACTCTTCAAAAATATAAAGACCTTCAAGACATCATCGCGATTCTTGGTATGGATGAACTTTCTGAAGATGATAAAGCAACTGTTGAACGTGCTCGTAAGATTGAAAAATTCTTATCACAACCATTCTTCGTTGCAGAAGTATTTACAGGTGCACCTGGTAAATATGTAAAACTAGAAGACACTATCAAAGGATTTAAAGGTATCCTAAGTGGTGAATACGATCATATGCCAGAATCAGCTTTCTATATGGTTGGTGGCATGGATGAGGCTATTGCTAAAGCTGAAAAGCAAAAAAGTAAATAGTCCATATAAACTCTAAAGGATTGTTATGGATACATTCAAACTAGAAATCCTAACTCCTAATGGCGCTATCTTTATGGGTAATGTCATTAGTGTAACTCTTCCTGGTGAAGAGGGCGAGTTTGGAGTTATGGCACATCACGCATCGTTAACAACCTTGTTGCAAGCGGGAGTGATCGACCTATCAACAGATCATAATACGCTAGAATCAGTTGCTGTTAATTGGGGTGTTGTACAAGTTGATGAGTCAAAAGTAGTTGTGCTTGTCGATGGTGCTGTTTCTATTAAAGGTGAGTCAGAGAGTGAAATAGCTAAGGCTTTAGCTGAAGCTAAAAAACTAATAGAAGATGTCTCAGATTCGTCTGTTGCTATAGCTTCTGTATCTGCAAAACTTGAAAATGCAGCTCAAAGATTAATATAATTTTTTATGTTTAATCATATCATAGATTTTTATCTTAAAAGTCATCCTGTCACACTCTTTGTGTTGGCAGTTTTGACACTTTATTTCTTCATTATTAATTGGATTTTCTTTTACCGATATTTCTCGTTGTCAGCATGGATAACTAAAGAGAGTTCCTCATTAGAAACCTTATTAATGGGTTCTGCAAATATTGCAAAAAATTCATATTTAAGCTATTTTATTAAAAGTACTTCTGTAGTTTCTAAAGAGTTGTTTGATCTAGCACATTTTGCTGCAACGAAAGATGCAACAAAAGGACTTTCATTTCTTTCTATTGTAGCTTCAACATCTCCATTTATTGGTCTTTTTGGTACCGTTGTGTCGATATTGGACACTTTTAGTCATATAGGTCAAGTTAGTGGAACAATGACTATTATTGCAGCAGGTGTTTCAGATGCTTTAGTTGCAACTGCGAGTGGTATCTTTGTTGCTATTTTTGCTTATACATATCATCAAATTTTAAAGAGAGAAGCATTTGAACTTTCGGGTTTGTTAAAAATGCAATCTGATTCAATACTTTCAAAAAAAGCTTACTAATGCAGTATGACTGGGATGATAAACCTGAACTAAACATCACTCCATTAGTGGATGTGATGCTAGTTTTACTTGCTATCTTGATGGTGATCGCACCAAATATAGTATATGAAGAATTGATAAACTTACCTCAAGGATCAGCTACAAAGCAGATATCTAAAATGTCACCTGTTCATATAACTATAGATAAAGATAAAAATATTAAGGTCAATAATAATAATTATGACTTTAATAGTTTCGCAGATAACTTCATGCAATTTTCTCAATCTTTTGGAGAAAAATCTACAGTAACAATTAGTGCAGATAAATCACTTGATTATGGTGTTGTGATGTACATTATCGCAGCTGTCAAGCAAGCTGGATTTACTGAGATATCTTTAGCAACAAATGGATAATAATAGTAATAGCTACTTTTATTTAGGTGGCCTCATCTCCTTTCTTATTTTATTGCTAGTGTTTGCACTCTTTTCTTATACTCTTTTATCTGTGAAAGAAATGAAGTCTTATGCACTTGTAAAGGATAAGGCTATCAATATATCTCTTGCAATGGACGTTCCAAATAAAAATGTCGAGAAAAAAACAGAAGATACAAAAGCAGAAGATGTAAAAGCAATAGAAGAACAAAAGGTACAAACTCCCGAAAATAATGAAGATAAAGAGATTAAAACTAATACGAAACTAGTTGAAAAAAAAGATGTTTCTTCACTTTTCTCAAATGTTGTAACAAAAAGTGTTGATACTAAAAAAATTGATAACTCACCAAAAATTGATGAGAAAAAGTTTTTACAATTAACACAAAAAACGAATATGGCAAGTAAAAATGATGTTAGTTCAATGAAACAAAAGATAGCTGAGACAAAATTTTCAAAAGCAACTGTTCAGGTTACAAGTCAAAGCGCATCAACTGGAGAAGAAGTAAATAAATATAGTGCTAAAATTCAAGGATATATTTATGATAATTTTTTTCCACCACTTAATACTCAAGGGCAAAGTGCCAGAGTTATCATTAGGCTAGGTGCAGATGGAACTGTATTGGATTTCAAGATAGTCTCATATGCAGCAAATGAGTTTTTTAATGCAGAGGTCGATAGACTTAAAACGAGAATTTTTAGAATTAAATTTCCACAAAGTCCAGATGGTAAATCAGGAATTTATAATATTACATTAGTCGCTAAGGAATAGTTTTGCGTATTTTATTGAATTTATTTTTTTTTATTGCATTAGCATTTGGAGCTGATGGATCGATAGAAGTTGTAAAAAAAGTTGATACACTTCCTAGTCTTGCTATAGAAGATGGAACAACAGCTTATGACGATTCCTTAAAAAAATCATTTTTTAAAACTCTAGTGAGCGACGTTAATGTACTCTCATTTTTTAATGTTGACCATCATCCTTACAGCACGCAATTTGATAATACGAGTGTTGTTTTAGAAAATAAGGATAAAGAATATGTTATCAGATATAAAATTTTTGAAGATAGTGATAAAACTTTTAATGTTTCTATGAAAATTTTACAAAAATCTGTTCTTGTTAAAACGAAAAACTATAAGATTAAAAACAAAAATCTTTATGTATTTGTCGCACATGCTATGGCATATGATTTAAATGAATATATGGGTGGTGAGCCCGTTGAGTGGATGAAAAGAAAAGTTTTGATTTCACGTTTAGTTTCTTCAGGTCAGAGTGAGATAGTTGTTTGTGATTACACATTGACATTTTCTCAAAGAATCGTTAAAGGTGGGATAAACCTATTTCCAAGATGGGCTAACAATGAGCAAACGAAGTTTTACTACACATCCTTAAATGGAAGACGACCTTTGTTAAAAGAGGTAGAGATCGCAACGGGAAAAACTTCAGATATTTTATCTTCAGATGGAATGATGATCTGTTCAGATGTGAGTGCAGATGGAAAAAAACTTCTTGTTACAATGGCTCCAGAGGGGCAACCAGACATCTATTTATATGATGTTGCTGTTAAAAAATCTACACGTTTAACTACATTTCAAGGGATTGATGTAAATGGCCAATTTATGAGCAATAATAGAGTGGCTTTTATTTCAAACCGTTTGGGCTATCCAAATCTATTTTCACTAACAATTGGAAGTAATGCTGTACAACAGCTTGTTTTTAGTGGAAAAAGTAACTCTTCATGCAGTGCATTTAATGATAATGTTGTGTATAAGGCACGAGAAAGTTCAGATGTTTTTGAGGCAAATACTTTTAATTTACATCTTATCTCTACACAAAATGGTTCAGTAAGACGCTTAACTGCGAATGGTGTGAACGAGTTCCCAAGATTTTCAAGAGAAGGTGATGCGGTCTTATATGTTCAAGAGAGTTCACAGCAGAGCTCTATAGGAGTTATTAGACTAAAATTCAATAAAAACTTTCTTTTCCCATTGATATATGGAAAGATCCAATCAATTGACTGGTAAAACGCTTAATAACCTAAGCATTAACTATATTTTTGTTACAATTGCGATATATTAAATCAAAGGTAAGTGCCATGAAAAAAAATGTGATATTATCAAGTGTTGCTGTTGCAATGTTATTGTTTAGTGGATGTAGTACAAACAAGCCAACAGTAGATGAAACTAGTAAAACTACAGCTCAAACTGTAGTTACACCTGCATTGGAGTCATCTTCAATCAATAGCAATAGTAATTCAGGTGCGACGGTAGCTTCTGATGCTTCTGCAGCAGAAAATGCAGCAAATAATGCAGCTTCAAATTCGGGATCTACAGCAGAAGATATTGCAAAAAATATGACTTCTGTATATTTTGATTTTGACAAATTTGATATTCGTGAAGATATGAAAGCAAATGTTACTAACGATGTAAATGTAGCTAAAGCAGCAGCTGCAGCGTACTCAGTGAAACTTGAAGGTAATTGTGATGAGTGGGGAAGCGATGAATACAATATGGCACTTGGTCTAAAACGTGCTCAAGCAGTTAAAACTGGATTGATAAGCGAAGGTGTTGATGCTGCTCGTATTTCAATGGTGAGTTTAGGTAAAAGTGCTCCAGTTTGTACTGATAAAACAAAAGAGTGTTGGTCTAAAAACCGTCGTGTAGATTTTAAACTTCTTCCATAATAAAAATTATGAAGCACGTACTCTCAGTTTTAGTTACGGCTACGTTACTTCCTTTATCACTTTATAGTTCCGAACCATCTGCGTTTGGAGCTGGTGATTTAGATTCTTCTTCGCCTTATGGGCTTACACAAAATGAAAAAATTGTACTTGAAAATAAAAAAAAGTTGGATGGCTTAAGTCAAAGAACTTCTTCTGTTGACAACAAAATAGATTCATTACGTGAAAGGGTTGATGGTTTTCAAACTCTTGTTGAAACTGTTTCAAAAACATCAAATCAAAATAGTATAGATATAAATACACTTCTTCAAAATAGCAAAGACAACTCAATCTCTCAAAGTGAACGTAGTCAAAAAATAGATACTTTGATTAAATCCAATAGTGATAATATTGAAAAACTAAGATCACTAATAACAGAAATGTCTGCAGTTGTGGATACGATTAATAAAAACTATGTCTCAAAAGATGAGTTCAATGGTTTAGTGAAAGATATTAATGATCTTAAAGCTGTTTTAGGCACGCAGTTAAAGTCTTCTGCAAAACCTTTACATGTAAGCTCTGAGACTATGAGTGCTGCGCAGATATATACTAATGCAGAAAATTCTTATAAAGCAAAAGAGTATGATAAAGCAAAAGAGTATTATGTTCTTTTAATCTCAAAAAATCATAAGGCTGCTTATGCAAACTATATGGCTGGTGAGATTAGTTATAAAACAAAAAATTATGCAGATGCAATCTCTTATTATAAAGAGAGCGGAATGCGTAATGAAAAGGCAGTTTATATGCCAAGTTTAATGCTTCATACTGCGATCTCTATGCAAAAAACAAAAGAGACAAGTACCGCAAAGCAGTTTTTAAATGCTCTTGTTGAGAATTATCCAACTGCGCCTGAAACAAAAGAGGCGAAGAAAATTCTCTCTGGATTAAAATAAAGTTCTCAAATATAATTTTTCAGCCTATATGAAAATTATATTCGATACAATCCGACAAAATACATGTAAGGTGAAATTATGGCAATTGAAAAAAATCAGATAGTATCTATTGAGTATGAAGTACGTGATGGAAATAACGTTGTAGACAGTAATGTTGGTGGTGCTCCACTGGTATTTATGTTTGGAAAAGGTCAAATTATTCCAGGTCTTGAAAATGGTATCCAAAACATGGCTATTGGTGAAAAAGGCGATGTTCTTGTAAAAGCTGAAGATGCTTATGGTGAATACAATGACGAAGCAGTTCAAGAGTTGCCTCGTGAGCAGTTTGCTGGCATTGAATTAGAGATGGGAATGAGTCTTTATGGTCAAGGCGAAGATGGCTCAACTGTACAAGTTATCGTAAAAGAGATCGGTGAAGATTCAGTTGTAATCGATTTTAACCACCCTTTAGCTGGTAAAGAGTTGATGTTTAGCGTAACTATCAATAATATTCGTGAAGCATCTGCTGAAGAGCTACTTAGCGGGGTTCCTGTAGAAAATATGGTTGATGATTCTGGTTGTTGTGGTACTGGCGGTGGCCATGGCTGTGGCTGTCACTAAGTTTATCACTGCATCAAACGCTTCTAAAGAGGCGTTTAAAACTGCTAACTTATTGAAATCTCTCACTGTAAATACTCTTATTTACGGTGAACGAGGCACTGGTAAAAAAACACTTGCAAAATATATCGTTCCAAATGCATCTGTTATCGATGCTTCTTCATTTGATGAACTTGTAGCTGCAATAGAGAGTAGTAATGAAATCATTATTACAAATATTGAAACTTCTCCAAATATTCACAGAATATTTCAGATCATTAAAGAGAAAAAAATACGCGTCGTTGCCACTTCTTCAAGCATAAACCCCAATGAGATTTATGATGATATCTTCAGTGTAAAGTTTGACCTCCCTCCATTGACAAAACGAATGGAAGATGTTGAAGCTTTAATTGAGATCTATTTAGATGAGATAAAAGATATTGTGCGAGAGGATGTCAAGTTTAATCGAGATAATTTTGTTCCTGACCTTTGTGATAACTCTATCTCTTTAAAAAAACAGATATTTTCTTATGCATTTTTGGAAAATATTACAATCAATGAATTGATGCACCTCATTGAACACTATTTAGAGGATAAAATTGGCACAAATAGCGATTATAGAAATCATCTCTATATCTATGAAGTTCCACTTATCCGTGCGGGACTGAAAAAATTTAAGTCACAATTACAATTAGCAGATCGATTGGGACTCAATCGAAATACACTTAGAAAAAAAATCGCTGAAAACAGTGAATTTGGATTATAAAAATTAATAAAGGGAGTTTTATGAGTAAAAAAATAGCGATGATTTTTCCAGGTCAGGGAAGTCAAACAGTAGGAATGGGAAAATCTTTTTTTGAAAACAGTGAAGTGGCACGTGAGATGTTTAAAAAAGCAGGTGAGAGAATCGGTGTTGATTTTGAAAAACTACTCTTTGAAGAGAATGAGCAACTAGCACAAACTGCATATACACAGCCAGCAATTTTACTTGTAAGTATTATCGCGTATAAACTATTTCAAGAACAAAATCCTATAACACCTGCACTTTTTTTAGGGCACTCTTTAGGTGAATTTAGCGCTTTATGTGCAAGTGGCGCAATTGATTATGTTGATGCGGTTGAACTTGTTCACAAACGTGGTGCATTAATGCAAAGTGCGTGTGAAAGTATTGAAGCGGGGATGATGGCACTTGTGGGTATGGATGATGCGAGTGTTGAAAAAGTGTGTGCAGATGCAAGAGAAAGTGGTAAAAAAGTTTGGGCTGCCAACTTCAACCAAGATGGTCAAGTTGTTGTCGCTGGAATGAAGGCAGATCTTGTAGATATGGAGAGCACTTTTAAAGAAGCTGGTGCAAAACGCGCGATTCTATTAAATATGTCAGTTGCAAGCCATTGCGAACTTCTCTTAAGCGCACAAGCGCCATTAGAAGAAGCGATGAAAGCGATGGTTACAGAAAACTTTTTGGCTCCAATCATCTCAAATGTAACAACAAAACCATATAGCACAAAAGATGAAGCGATCGCTCTTTTAAAAGATCAACTCGTTAAACCAGTGAAATATAAACAATCAATCGAAGCGATTGCAAATGATGTTGATCTATTTATAGAGTTTGGAAATGGAAATGTTTTAAAAGGACTCAACAAAAGAATCGCAAAAGATATCGATACATTAAACGTAGCAGATATGGATTCTTTAAACAGTGTTGTCGAAGCCTTAAAAGCGTAGTTATATGACAATCACTCTCGTTCAAAATGCACCAAAACTAAGTAGAAAAAATCTCTCTTATGTCGTCAACGAAGTGCTTGCACCCAAAGGGCACTCTGCATCTAAGAGTGATCTTATCATCTTTAGTGAGCTTTCTCTTAATGGCTATCTTTTACAAGATAAACTCGCAGAGGATGCTTTTAGATTAGAAGAGCTTCAAGAACTTTGTGATGCAAGTAAAGAGAGAGATATTGTTATCGGTGGCGCTATAAACATTGAAAATGAGTATTTTAACTGTGCACTTTATTTTAGTCGCGGAGAACTTTTAAGTCTGCATAAAAAAGTGCATCCTCCAAATTATGGAATGTTTGAAGAAGCGAGATATTTTGATAGCGGTGAAAAGTTTGAAACTTTTAATACCTCTTATGGAAAGGTCGCAATGCTTGTTTGTGAAGATGTTTGGCATCCGCAAGCTGTGGCTGAACTCTATGCTCAAAAGCCTCGCATCGTCTATGTTTTAGCGGCATCCCCTGCGCGAGGATTTGAAGATGATTCTTTACTCATCCAAGAACAGTGGATGGCGTTATTAAAATCTTTAGCACTGCACTGCGATACAAAAGTCGTTTTTGTCAATCGTGTCGGTTTTGAAGATGGTTTGGGATTTTGGGGCGGAAGCTGTTTTATACAAAACAATGCAAAAGTACTCCACCAATTACCACTTTTTGATGAAATAAATAAAACAATCGAGGTAGATATTTGAAATTAGCAATTATGGGCGCAATGCCCGAAGAGATCGCACCAATCTTAGAAAAGATCGGAACATACACAACAACTGAGTTCGCTGGAAACAGATACTACGAAGCGACGTACAATAACGTCGATTTGGTCATCGCTTATTCAAAAATAGGCAAGGTGTTTTCAACACTCACAGCAGCAACGATGATAGAACATTTTGGTGCGCAAAAACTTCTCTTTAGCGGAGTTGCAGGAGCAATTAGCAGTGAACTTAAAGTCGGTGATCTCATAGTTGCAACAAAACTTTCTCAACATGATCTTGATATTACAGCATTTGGACACCCCTTTGGTTATGTGCCAGAGGGAAAAGTTTTTGTTGAGACTGATGCCCAACTCCTTGCTCTTTCAAAAATAGTCGCAAGCGAAATGGGCTTACATGTAAAAGAAGGGATCATCGCAACGGGCGATCAATTTGTTGCAAATGAAGAGCGTAAAAACTGGATTGGAAGCACATTTGGTGCAGATGCGTTAGAGATGGAGGGTGGAAGCGTTGCTGTTGTTTGTGATGCTTTACATGTACCGTTTTTTATCCTTCGCGCGATTAGCGACGCAGCAGATATGGATGCGAGTTTTAGTTTTGATGCTTTCTTAGAAAGCAGTGCAAAGATCAGTGCGGAGTTTGTTATGAAAATGGTTGAAAAACTTGGCTGAGAGTATCAAACTATCTAAAAAGATTATGAGTAAACTTGGCAAAACAAACGCCGAGTTCAACCTCATAGAAGAGGGCGATAAGATTTTAGTAGGTCTTAGTGGCGGAAAGGACTCTCTCACAATGGTTCATGCCATGAAAGAGCAGCAACGCCGCGCTCCTTTTAAGTTTGAGTTTTTAGCAGTGACTGTTTCTTATGGAATGAATGAAAACTTTGACAAGCTCAAAGCACACTGTGCGCAGTATGATATACCACACGAGATTTATGACACAAATATCTATGATCTTGCA
Organism: uncultured Campylobacterales bacterium; assembly: GCA_903892995.1. Lineage (GTDB taxonomy): Bacteria > Campylobacterota > Campylobacteria > Campylobacterales > Sulfurimonadaceae > Hydrocurvibacter. Next base: position 159,793 of record CAITKP010000036.1, on the reverse strand, counting down.
GAAGACAAAATCCGTAAAAACTCCTCTTTCTGTAGCTTTTTTTCGCGAATGAGACGCGGTTCCCTGTACAGTGCGGCAGAAAAATACGGCTGTAACAAAGTCGCTCTTGGACATCATTTAGATGACGCGGCTGAGAGCTTTTTTATGAACTTTATCTACAATGGGCAACTTCGTAGTCTAGCTCCAAAATATAAAGCAGAGAACGGTCTTATCGTGATCCGTCCGCTCATTCAGATGCGTGAACGCCAACTCTACGCCGCAGCTCTTGAAAATGGTATGCCAACAATCGGCGATGAAGCCTGTCCATCGATGCGTTTTGATATAAAAATGCCACACGCAAGAGCCGATATGAAAGAGATGCTTTTTGAGATGGAGCAAAAGTATCCTTCACTTTTTGTATCCATGAACTCCGCATTTAAAAATATCTCCACTGAGAGTTTTTTTGAGGTAGATAAATTCAATCTTTAAGATTTATCTGCTTTTAACACCCCCTTAAACCTCCCTTTGCTATAATCGCGCAAAATATTTATTAGGAATGTAACTATGGGTAGAGCATTTGAATATAGAAAAGCAGCGAAGATGAAACGCTGGGGAAATATGTCTAAAGTATTTCCAAAACTTGGCAAAATTATCACTATGGCAGCAAAAGAGGGTGGATCTGATCCAGATATGAACCCAAGACTTCGTACAGCTATTTTAAATGCAAAAGCTGAAAATATGCCAAAAGATAACATCGATGCAGCGATAAAAAGAGCGACAGCAAAAGATACTGCATCGATGCTTGAAGTAAACTTTGAAGCCAAAGCTCCTTATGGCGTACAACTTTTCATAGAGTGTGCAACAGACAACAACACAAGAACAGTTGCCAATGTAAAATCGACTGTAAACAAAAATGGTGGAGAGGTTTTAACAAACGGTTCTTTGGAGTTTATGTTTTCTCGTAAAGCGATTTTTGAGTTTGACAAGCCTGCAAATATGGATTTAGAAGAGCTTGAGCTTGAACTTATCGATGCTGGTCTTGAAGAGATTGAAGAGGAAGAGGGGCTTGTTATTGTAACGGCTGATTATAAAGATTTTGGAAACCTGCAAACTGCATTTGAAAATCTTAAAATCGAACTGAAAAAAGCTGTTTTAGAGCGTGTTGCAAACACTCCAATCGAGTTAACTGATGAGCAAATGGAACATATCAATAAAATGATAGACAGACTAGAAGATGATGAAGATGTTCAAAACATCTTTACAAACTTCTCATAAAAACCCTTACATGTAAGCATTTTCTTACATGTAAACATCTCTACATGTAAGCATTATAATGTTTTATATCACCTCCCATTTTACCGCGACTTACGAAGAAAAACAATCAAAATTTATAGCGCATCTTATCCCGTATAAATCTTATGATGAGTTGTTAGCTGCTCTCAAAGCGGAGCATCCAAAAGCACGCCATTTTGTGACATCTTACCGCTACCTCAATGAGTTTGACCAAATCGTTGAAAACTCAAACGATGATGGCGAGCCAAAGGGAACTTCGGGAAAACCTACACTCTGTGTTTTGCAGGGAAATGAACTGATCAATGCAGCTGTTATCGTTGTGCGTTATTTTGGAGGTACAAAGCTAGGCACAGGCGGACTTGTGCGTGCTTACAGTGATGCTGTCAATATGGCGGTTAGGATAGCACAGTTGCATCTTTATAAAAAAGAGATATGCCAGATGATCTCATTTTCATATAGCGATATGGGAAGAGTGGAGTATGAATGCTCTAAATTAGGCGTGAGCGTTGTTGAGAAGTTTTTTGAAGCAGAAGTACGCTTTAAAATTCAAGCGGAGCAAGAGAGTTTAAAAGCTTTACATGTAGCGCTAGAAAGAGTGATTGCCACTCTCTCTTAACTCTTTTGTCTCCCTAAAATAGGTATGCCCCATAAAAATAATGTAAAAAACTCCAGCAAAAAGAATCGCAAAAGGGATAAGAGAAACAAGATAGAGAATAAAGGTCTTGATTCGTATCTCTGTGCCTGAGAAAAACATAATTTTTTTATACTCATTTTTTGTACAGATGTGAGACGCTACATCATAAGTGAGTATTTTATGGAAAAAGTAGTACATTGGCAGATTGAACATAATCACATTTAAAACAGGCACAAAGTAAAAAGGGATAAAAAGCAAAAACATCCCAAGCATGATTACAAACCATCGAAATATTTTCAAAATTGCCCAAAAAATATTTTCATCATCGCCTATTTCGAGGTCACTATAATGGAGTTTATGAATATTTTTGAGAATATGAGGGGTTAAAAATGTGACGACTAAAAGAGAGATAAAAATCGTTACAACAAGGGCAAGCATACTTCCCATAGTGTACACAAAAAAAGTTGCGACCCAAGATGTGAAAGCATGACTCATAAAGAAGTTTGTAAGAGAAGAACCTTGCAGATCAAGCGCGCTTGTATCAATATTTTCTAAACCATCGACAATAGTTGTTTGTGATTGTTGTACATGTAAAGAAGCGTGACGAAGGTCTCTGAGGGTTATATGTGCAAATGAAAAAACAATAGTGTAAATGAGTAAAAGTGTTATAAAAAAGGGTGCAATAGAAAACTTTATCATACGAAATGAAAAAAAATCTTTGATACTAGTGATAAATATATTATCTTGATTCAAGGTTTACTCCATAGTTTTTCATTTAATTTTAATTCTGTGAGGGATTTTAAACTCAGCACATAATTTCGCGCAATTATAGTCGAGTTTTAAAAATAGTTATTAAATGAGTTGAATAAATAATTTTATTTTGATAGAAAATCTTTCGATATTGCCTCTGCACAAAGGATTCCAGAGCTAAAGGCAAACTGAAAATTGTATCCGCCTCGCTCGCCTAAAACATCTAAAACTTCTCCGATAAAATAGAGATTTTTTACCTTTTTTGATTCAAAACTTTTTTCATCTATTTCAAGTGTATTGACTCCGCCGCCACACACCTCTGCATGAGAAAAACCATGCGTATCACTCACTTTAAATCTCCAGTTTTGCAATCTGTTAATAAGCGTTTTAATCATTTTAGTGTTTACATGTAAGGCTTTTGTATGCGTCTCAATTTTGGATTCTTTTAAAACAGCAGACGCTAATTTAGCTGGTAAAATAGCGCCCAAAACAGTAGAGATTTTATTCTCAGGAAGTGCCTTGCAAAGATTTAAAATCTGCGTTGATAAAGATTGCGGGTTGAAATTTTTTAAAAGATTGAGTGATATTTCTACATTACAAAAATCGATGAGCGCTTTTGAAGCGATTTGTGAGATATCAAAAATCGCAAGTCCTGAAACTCCATATTTTGTAAAAAGGATATCGCCTTGCATAGTTTTTTCCCTAAATCCATCAATAAAAAGCGTGACCTCTCCCTCAACTTTTACTCCTGCGAGTTCTTCATGTCTAAAAGAATCCAGATGCAGTCCTACAAGTGAAGGGTAAGTCTCGATGCTTGTATGTCCAAAAGAGTGCGCAAAATGCACGCCATCATCGCATCCGCCAAGTTGAGGATAAGCAAGCAGTCCCGTTGCTACGATAAGGGCATCGTAAGCACTATAATTTTTATCTTTACATGTAAGCGTAAAACTGTTCTTTTTTTGGATAGAATCAATTTTACACTCATTGAAAATAGTGACATTCAGATGCGAGAGGGTCTCTTCAAAAGCCCGCACAACACTTGAGGCTTCATAAGAAAGTGGAAAAGTGCGTCCATCATCTTTTGTATTAAAGAGAATTCCAATAGAGTTCATAAAGCGTTCAAGTTCGTGATATCCAAAGCGTTTGAGTGTGGGTTCTATGAAGTTCGGATTTTCACTGATATATTTAGAACTATCTAAAAATCTGTTTGTGATATTGCAATGTCCGTTTCCAGAGACGAGGATTTTTTTTGCATTTTTTGCATTTTTCTCAAAAACATCAACTGCAAAACCAAATCTTGCAAGGGTTACTGCCGCACTCAAACCCGCTGCGCCAGCCCCGATAATAGCTACTTTTTTCATGATAAGATTATAGCTTATTAATCTTTTTTATCTCCCTATAACTCTTTTACTTTTTTACTCAGGTGTTTAAAAAGATTAATTTAATGCAAGTTGCACTATAATCTCGCCATTATTTCAAGACAGGGGCATACACAAATGGGTGAATTATTTACTTTTTTTGGTTTGATTTCAGAAGACCATACGTTCATTTTTATCACACACATGCTTTTAACAGCTGTGATCGTGCTTATTTTAGCAAAGGTTGCTATGGCAAACTTACGTTTGATTCCAACAGGAACTCAAAATGTATTTGAGGCATACCTAAGTGGTGTAGTTTCAATGGGCGCAGACGTTATGGGTCACGAAGAGTCTCGTCGTTATCTTCCGCTTGTAGCTACAATCGGTTTATTTGTTGGTGTTGCTAACCTTATCGGTGTTATTCCTGGTTTTGAAGCGCCATCTGCTTCATTAAACTTTACCTTAGCATTGGCACTTTTAGTGTTCTTTTACTACAACTTCGAGGGTATTCGCCGTAATGGTGTTGTCACGTATTTTGCACACTTTATGGGTCCTGTTTGGTGGTTAGCATGGTTAATGTTCCCAATCGAGATCGTTTCTCATATCTCTCGTATCATCTCTTTGAGCTTCCGTCTTTTTGGAAACGTTAAAGGTGATGATATGTTCTTGATGGTAATCCTTATGCTTGCACCTTGGTTCTTGCCGATTATCCCATTTGCATTGCTTACGTTCATGGCATTCTTGCAAGCGTTCATTTTTATGATGCTTACATACGTTTACCTTGGCGGAGCGATCGCAATTTCTGAAGATCACTAAAAACCTCTTTCATGCAAGAATCTTTATTTAATAGAATACTTAGTTTCTTGCATGGTGCTTCAATAGCATTTGTTCTATTGGGCACTTTTGCTACATTTACATTTTTTCTCTCCTTTGGACTTTCTCAAGCATTATCTGTCAGTTTTGTTTTTATTTTTCTCTCTTTAGTTGTTCTTTTACTTATAGACTCACTCAAAATAAAAAGAGAAGTTTTGGATGAACAAAAGAAACAGACAGAGATATTACAAAGAATAGAAAAAAATTTCAATGATCAAAAGTTACTTGATAACTGATCCCGATTTTTACGGGAATGATCTTAACAGTTTTACTCAGACACTTACATCCATAATCGATAAAAATAGCGTCGATTTTGCTCTTTATCGAGATAAAAAAAATCCCAATTATGAACTTTTTGCACGAGAATTTTTGTTTACATGTAAGCAAAAAAATGTTTTAGCACTTTTGCATCAAGATTATAAATTGGCATACAAGTTGGGCGCTTTTGGTGTGCATCTCAACTCTACTCAGTTTGATCTTATAAAAGATGCAAAAAAATTGGGACTCTTTGTTGTAATAAGCACACATAATTTAAAAGAGAGCGAAGCAGCAAACTCTTTTGGAGCAGATGCCGTGACTTTTAGTCCGATATTTACCTCTCCAAACAAGGGAGAGCCAAAGGGTTTAGCTCCTTTAAAAGAAATTGTAGGTAAAATAAATACCAAAATAATTGCACTAGGTGGCATAACAACAGATGAACAGATTGAAGCTGTAGCATCTTGCGGAGTGTTTGCTTATGCATCGATAAGAAAATTTATATAAGGTTTACAAAAGAATGTTCGAAACAGTCATAGGACTTGAAGTCCACGTCCAACTCAACACAAATACAAAACTTTTTTGCTCATGCCCAACAAGTTTTAACCACCAGCAAAACACGAACACATGTCCAACATGTTTAGCACTTCCTGGAGCTCTTCCTGTTTTAAATAAAGAGGTCTTAAAAAAAGCGGTGATGTTTGGAACAGCTATTGGTGCGACCATCAATAGAACATCTTACTTTGACCGCAAAAGCTATTTTTATCCAGATAGCCCGTCGGCTTATCAGATCACTCAACTTTACACGCCTATTGTTGAACATGGAAAGCTAGAGATCGATTTTGAAGATGGAAGCAAAAAGATCATTGGTATCAACCGTGCGCACATCGAAGCGGATGCTGGAAAAAATATCCATGATGGCGATATCTCAAAAGTGGACTTAAACCGTGCAGGAACGCCACTTTTAGAGATCGTTTCAGAGCCGGACATGAGAAGTGCGGAGGAAGCGATTTTATACCTTAAAAAGCTTCACTCAATTGTAAGATACTTAGATATCAGTGATGCAAATATGCAAGAGGGCTCATTTCGTGTGGATGTAAACGTCTCTATCCGTCCAAAAGGGGATGAGAAGCTTTATACTCGCGTTGAGATCAAAAACATCAACTCATTTAGATTTATTCAAAAAGCCATAGAACTTGAAGTCCTTCGTCAAAAAGAGGCTTGGGAAGATGGTGTTTATGAGAAAGAGATCGTTCAAGAAACACGTTTGTTTGATCAAGCAAAACAAGAAACAAGAAGTATGCGCGGTAAAGAAGAAGCAGCGGATTATCGCTATTTTCCAGAGCCTGATTTGCTTAAAGCTGTTGTAACAGATGAGATGTATGCGATTGCGACGCAGATCCCAGAACTTCCAGATGAGAAAAAGCTTCGTTTTGTAAATGAATATGGAATGAATGAATATAATGCATCTGTTATCACTTCAGCTTTAGAGATGGCAAAGTTTTTTGAAGAGATGATGCAAGAGGGAATAAGCGCAAAAAATGCGGTTACATGGCTCAGTGTTGAACTTCTTGGTCGCCTTAAAGGCGGCATGAGCGTTGAGAACTCTCCAGTTGATGCAAAAAAACTAGGCACTATTGTAAAACGTATTGAAGATAACACTATCAGCGGAAAAGCTGCAAAAGATGTACTTGATTATTTGATGGAAAATGAGAGCAGCGTTGATGATGCAATCGAGAAACTCGGTCTCAAACAGGTGAGTGATACAGGCGCGATTGAAGCGATGATTGATGAAATACTCAATGCAAATCAAGATAAAGTCGCAGAATATAGAAGCGGTAAAGATAAACTCTTTGGTTTTTTTGTAGGACAGATTATGAAAGTTTCAAAAGGAAGTGCAAATCCTCAAGCTGTGAATGATCTCTTAAAGTCTAAGCTCAGCTAATATGCACATCTTCAAGCGTTTATTTATTGGAGCTGTTTATGCCCTAAACGGTTCAGATAGATATGCGCATTTAAAACATACCTTTTATAATTTTTTTGAGAATGATCAGTATAAATATAAAAAGTATGTTGACTTTTTTATGATTTTTCTTATCTTTTCAAGCGTTTTTATTTTGATTAGAGAAGTAAAATCAAACGTTCAACCAGATATAAAATTTTTCAATGATTATGTGATCTCTATTGTTTTTATGGTTGAGTATGTTGTTCGTTTGTGGCTTCATGAGAGTGTGACATCGATTATTATCGTTCAGTATGAAAAAGACATTACTCTCTCAAGAGAGTTTCGACTCAGACATGCACTTTATAAAGTTTTAGTATCAAAGTTTACACATATCCGCTCTATTAGCTCACTTATCGACCTTCTAGCAATTGTTCCATTTTTCCATGAACTGAGATTGCTGCGCATTTTTATTCTTTTTCGAATCTTTAAACTTTTTCGATATACAAGAAGTGTGAAAACATTTGCTTCTGTCTTGGCATCAAAACAGTTTGAATTTTTGACGCTTGGTATATTTGCTTCAATTATTGTCTTTGTTTCCTCCGTTTTAGTTTATGTTATGGAAGCGCACAATCCATTATCGGAGGTGAGGACTCTTTTTGATGCTTTTTACTGGTCTATTGTTACTATGTCAACAGTTGGGTATGGCGACGTTGTACCTGTGAGTGAAGCTGGAAGAGTTGTTGCAATTTTTGTAATCCTATCTGGAGTGGCTGTTATGGCATTTACGACCTCTTTGTTCGTTTCTGCATTCACAGAAAAGATTGAAGAGATAAAAGAGATTAAAAGTATTGAGGATATCTCCAAATTAAAGAAAATCTATTTAGTTTGCGGGTATAAAGAGATCGGTCGTCAAGTAGCATTAAAACTCAAAAACAGTGGCTCCAATATAATCGTTTTAGAAAAAAATCCAGTACATGTAAAAGAAGCACTGCGAGATGGACTGAGAGCTTTTGCCTTCGATTCAGGTCTTTTAAGCACTTACGAGGATTTGAAAATTGATTTTGCTACACAAGTGAAGGCGGTTTTATGTTTGGATGAGAGTGATGTGGAAAATATCTATACGACTTTGACTGTACGCTCTATTACAAAACATGTTGAGATTATTTCAACGCTTCAGTCAAAAAATAATCACAAAAAATTTGAGATGGCAGGAGTCAATAAGATCATCTATTCTCAAGAGTTTATAGGTCTTATAGCCAAAGAGTATATTGGTCAGCCTGTTGCTTTTGAGCTTATTCATGCTCTGCGTTCAGCAACGAATGGAATTGGGATTTCTGAGATATTAGTAGATGAGATTATGCTGCGTTATCATGGAGACCTCAGTGAGATGCATTGCCAAAAATTTAAACTTTTAATGCTTGGGGTTTATAAAAATTCTAGTAAAAATTTTTTATTTAATCCTCTTGATAATACTCTTTTGGAAACGGGTGATCTTTTGATAATTGTAGGCGATTATATATTTATCGAAGAGTTTAAAAAACATCTTCATAAAAAAGGGGGATGATGAAATCTGCTGTCATATTTGGTTACAATGAATTCGCTTTAGAGATAGCACAAAGCCTCAAAACAAAATATAGTGATATTACACTTTTTGTGCTACAAGATGAGGATAAAAAACTTTTACAAGATAGGGGATTTAAGGTTGCAAAATTTGATCTTTTGGATGAATGGTCAACTTTTGAGACAGAGTATGATTTAGACAAACTTATTGTTTTTTGTGCACTTGAAGAGAGTTCACAAAATATATTTTTGACTATATCGCTTCGAGCTACTTTTGAGAAGTTACTTATTATCGCTCTTTCAACTGACCAAGAGAGCGGAAGAAAGCTTAAAATGGCTGGAGCAAATAAGATCATTCCCATCACACAAACAACGGTCAATATTATCACAGAGATATTAGAACGTCCATTAGTGACAGAAATCTTAAATACTATTTTGTTTGCTGAAAATGAACTCAAAATCGCTCAATGGAGTATCCCAAAAAATGCCGAATTTATTGGAGAAAACATCGAAGATGTGGATTGGAAATATAAATATGGACTTATCATTTTAGCAGTAATCCGTGCAAACCTTGACACCTCATTTATTTATACAAAAAAAGCGAATCACGAGCCTTTAAAAGAGGGAGATATTTTAGTAATCGTCGGTTTTAAGTATGATATAGAAGTTTTTAAATCAAGATATAGAGGTAAGACGTTATGAAAATAGGGGTAATTGGAGCTGGAAAATGGGGCAGCGCGCTTAGTTTTGCACTTGAAGAAAAAAATGATGTTTTTATCAGTTCACGCACTCCAAGAGAGATAAAAAATTTCATACCGATGCAAGAGATACTGCAACTTGAGTATTTGGTGATTACCATTCCTGCCCAAGAGATTTCTCAGTGGTTAAAAGAGAACTTTCTCTTTAGCGGGCAAAAGATTCTTGTAGCGTCAAAGGGGATAGAAGCGAGCAGTGGAAAGTTTTTAAATGAGATTTACAGTGAGTATCTTCCAGAAGAAAATGTTTGTTTTTTATCGGGCCCATCTTTTGCAACAGAGGTGATGCAATCCCTTCCTACCGCTTTGGTGATCAACTCTAAAAATGAGGAGTTGAGTGCACAATTTGCCTCATTTTTTCCATCTTTTATCAAAACATATACATCAACAGATGTGATGGGCGCAGAGGTTGCGGGTGCTTATAAAAATGTTATTGCCATTGCTGCTGGGATATGTGAGGGACTCTCTCTTGGGAAAAATGCAGCGGCTTCTCTTATTTCCCGTGGGCTTGTAGAGATGCAAAGATTTGGACACAATTACGGTGCTCGTGATGAGAGTTTTATAGGACTCAGCGGTGCTGGAGATCTTTTTTTAACAGCTTCCTCAACAATGTCAAGAAACTTTAGAGTCGGGCTTGGTTTGGCAAATGGGAAATCAAAAGAGCAGATCATAAAAGAGCTAGGTGAAGTGGCAGAGGGCGTTGGAACAGCATACGCTTTACATGTAATCGCAAAAGAGAAAAAAATATATCTTCCAATCGCAACGGAAGTTTATAATATCTTAGAGGGAAAAAATCCTAAAGCGAGTTTGAGAGATCTATTGAGTAGATAAAATTCTAAATATTAAAAAGGAAAAAAATATGATAGTTCACATTGTAATGTTTGATTTTAAAGAGGAAAACAAAGCTGAAAATATCTTACATGTAAGGGAGTTACTTGAAACTTTACCTTCTAAGATAGAGTCTCTTTTAAGTATGGAAGTCGGCATCGATTTTAACAGAAGTGAGAGAGCGTGTGATATGAGTCTCTACTCAACTTTTGCAACAAGAGAAGATCTTGATCTTTATGCAACAGATCCCGCACATTTGGAAGTTTTAGCTTTTATTAAAGAGGTTGTTGAAAAAACAAGAGTCGTGGATTATATCAAGAGTGCAACAAAATAAACTGCTTACATGTAAGCTTATTTGGAAGCCAAAAAAACTTTGTGAAAGAAGAAAGCCCTAAAGAGATGCTATCTCTTCAGCTTTCTCCTCAATGCTGAGGAGTTCATCTACTTTTTCTTCATAGCTTTCTTTGAGTTTTTGTAACTCCTGTGCCAAAGTCGTGATACCGATTTTTTCATAACATGAAGGATTGGAAAGACAGAGATTTTTTTCATCTATAAGCTTTTCGAGTTCTTCTATTTCTATTGGAAGTTTTTCAAGTGCAATTTTTTCTTTAAAAGTAAGTTTCAACTCTTTTTGTTTGACTCTCTCTTGGGGTTTCTCTTTTACACTCTCTTTTTCCATACTTGCGAGCTCTGCTAGCTCATGTTCGATCTCTAAATACTCGCTGTATTGCTGATGACTCTCCTCTATCTTTCCATCGCCTTTAAAAATATAGAGTTTTTTAGCGATTTTATCCACAAAATATCTATCGTGACTGACGATGATAACCGCTCCGCCAAAATTTGTGAGTTTCTCTTCTAAGATGTTGATTGTCGGGATATCAAGATCGTTTGTTGGTTCATCGAGAATAAGAATATCCACTTTCTTGGTAAAGAGTAGGGCAAGGGCAACGCGATTTTTTTCGCCTCCGCTGAGTATCCCCACTTTTTTATCTAAAAACTCTCTAGGAAAAAGAAAGTTTTTTAAATACCCATAAACATGCATATTTTTTCCGCCTACATCGACTCTGTCACCGCCATTTGGACAAAACGTCTCGATGAGGTCTTTGCTATCATCAAGCATTTCTCTGTGTTGGTCAAAGTAACCTATGGTGAACTCTCCTCGATCAATAGTTCCAGAACTAGGTTTGAGTCTTCCAAGCAGAGCTTTTAAAAGAGTTGATTTACCGCTTCCATTTGGGCCCACAATGGCGATGACATCTTTTTGCAGGATGCGTGTTGTAAAGTTTTCAATGAGCTTTTTTTCTCCAAGCGTGATGCCGAGATTTTCTACTTCAAAGAGCATCTTTTGTCTATTGACACTTTTATCGCGGTTAAAGTGTTTGGCTTCACGCTCGAGTTCTACACTCATTTTACGAATACGCGCTGGATTTGTTTTAGCATCTTCACGCAGATTCATAAGACGGGCTTTTCTCCCCTCATTGCGCTTGAGCCTTGCACGAACACCGCGTGAGTACCATTCATTTTCAGCTCGAACAAGGCGTAAAAGATTGTCGTGCTGTTGCTGCATAGTACGTAAAATCTCCTCTTTTTGTGAGAGATAATCGCTGTAACCACCCTTAAATTCACGGAGTTTACAATCCTCTACCTCAATACTTTTTGTCGCAATACGATCTATAAAATATCTATCGTGAGAGATGAAAACAAGGGTAAATTTTTCTTTTAAGAGCAGCTCTTCTAAAAACTCAACCATATAAACATCAAGGTGGTTTGTAGGTTCATCAAGAAGTAAAACATCGGGTTTTTGTAGAAGCAAAGATGCAAGCGCAACACGGCGTTGTTCCCCTCCGCTGAGAAGTAAAACGGGTTTGTTTTCAAACTCTTGGAGTTTAAAGTGCTCAATAATGCGCTCAATCTTATCATCTAAACTCCAAGCGTTATGATGGTCAAGATAGTGCCCAAGTTTTGCATGCTCATCTAAAAGGTTTCTATTGTCAAAATTATCTGCGAGTAATAAAGAGAGTTCATCATAGCGTTTTTTTGCCTCAATGAGCTCTTTGAGTCCATCTTTTACCGCTTCTCGAACACTTTGTCCCTCTTTAAATTCAGGACGCTGTGAGAGCATCTTTACCTCTAAATCTTGACGAGTGATACGCTCTCCTGCATCAGCATCAAGAGAACCATCAACGATCTTCATCAAAGTGGATTTACCACTACCATTTTTACCGATGATAACGATACGTTCGCCCTCATCGACATGAAAATTTATATCTGTTAAGATTTTTTGTGCTTCATAATGTTTGGATATATTAAGTAGGTCGATCAATGCCATAAAAGTTCTTTACATGTAAGGTTTTTAAAGCCGTATTTTAGTGGATTATCGATTAATATCTCATTCAAATCTATCTAGTAGATCTTTACACTTTCCAATATCAAAACTTTCCTGTGTCAAAAATAGTAGTTTTTTAGCAAATCTTTTTGGAAAAATACCAAGAAGCGATAGCTTTATCTGTATAGTGAAACTCTCTTTGGTTGAGTGGAATTACATCATTTCTAAGTTTAGAACGGATGATGCCAATAACTAAAAAAGTGATAAGTAAAGTAGCACCAGCAATGAAATAATCATACAAATACCATGCGGTAAGTGAGATGATGAGTGTTAAATAATTGAGTAAAAATGCAAGTAAAGAAGCGCCGATTTGGCACTTTTTACTTTTTAAAGTAGGTGTTGGTTCTATAAGCTCTAAAAAATTGTGTTCCATTTTAAAACTTCATATTCTCATAGCGTTCATATATCCACTCAGCAACAGCTTGGAGTTCATCAGCTTTGAGATGTGTAATAGCTGGCATCAGACCAAATCTCTCAACAGCGCCGGCATGGCACATAGTATCTCCAATCAGTGGCTCTTGGATATAATCTTTGATAAAGGCGATAACAACCCTTTTTTTCACCTCTTCATTTTTATCTGCAATAATGATATTTTCTTTGAGACGATTTGAGACCTCATTCATTGGAGGTGCTTTGAGATTGTTCATATTTGCCATGACATCTTTTTTTGTCAATAGTTCAGCATGGCATGCCATACAGTTGTTTTTATACACTTCATATCCCTGATCTCCAAAGGCGATTGAAGATAAAAGCAAAGAGGTAAAAAGATATTTTTTCATAAATTAGCCTTACATGTAAGATATTTGGATTCTATCATTATAATGTTAATGAACTATTAAATGACGATAAAATAGAGTAAAAAGAAAACTTAATTCGTCATACTATATCTGCTCATTTATCATTGCATTTTTTTATTTCGATATTATTGCAACATATAAAATTAAAGGATACAAAATGTCAGAACCAACATTAGAAGATATTTCAGATTACGATACGCTCTCAGGAAAAAAGAAAAAAGTTGTATGGATCGCAATCTTAGTCGGTTTGATTATCGGTGCAATTTATGTTGTAAGTTATACATATTTTGGTAATGTTAGCGATTCACTTCCTGTGGAGAAAAAAATAGGAACTATTCCTGTACAATAAATTAAAATCGCAAAAGGTCACAAGATGCTTATGACGTTAATAACGCTCTACTCACTTTATGTTTTAATCAATCTCTATGTCAGCACGATGCAAATTGGCTATATCTCTCAAGCAAAAAGAAAAACGCCTGTTTTGATGGGAGCTTCTGAGTTTGTAAAGGCAGGTAATTACGCCATTGCCAAAGAGCGTCTCTCAATTGCTCGAACAATTATTGACTATGTAGCTGTCTTAGCATGGCTTTCTTTTGGACTCAGCACGCTTAGCAATGCACTTTTTATGCAAAATGAAGCATTAAAAAGCGTCATAGTTGTACTTGGTTTTATTATAATCAACTCTCTTATCTCTTTACCTTTTTCTGTGTATGAAAAATTTGTGCTAGATGAAAAATTTGGATTTAACAAATCAAGTGTTGGACAGTTTATCAAAGATACAGCTATTACGCTTGTGCTGAGTATCATATTTGGTGGAGCTGTCATTTGGGGAATTTACCTGATTATGAGCAGTTTCGCTTTATGGTGGTTTTGGAGTTTTCTTTTTATTTTTGGTGTTATTGTGCTTATCAATATGCTTTTTCCAACAATCAGAGCACTTTTTTTTGATAAATTGATTCCGCTTGAAGACAAAGAACTCTCATCTCAAATTCAAAAAATCATGGATGAGACGGGCTTTCATAGCAGTGGTGTGTTTGTAAGTGATGCAAGCAAAAGAGATGCACGACTCAATGCATACTTTGGTGGTCTAGGCAAGAGTAAAAGAGTCGTTTTATATGATACTTTGCTACAAAAATTGGAAAAAAGAGAACTCCTAGCAGTACTAGGTCATGAGCTAGGTCACTTTGCGCATGGAGATCTTTATAAAAATATGGCAATGATGGGAGCAATGCTTTTGGCAATGTTTGCACTCTTTGGCAATTTTCCTCAAACGCTTTATCTTGAACTAGGACTTGCTTCATCACCATCTATTGTGATGATTTTGTTTTTGATTTTTATGCCTGTTTTAGGATTTGTTATGATGCCAATAATGGGCATTGTAAGCAGGCATAACGAGTATGAAGCAGATAAAATGGGCGTTCACTTAAGTGGAAGCGGCGGAGAGATAGAGCTTGCAAATGCGCTTGTGAAGCTTGTTACAGAAAACAAAAGTTTTCCTCTTTCTCATCCAATTTATATCTTTTTTCATTATACCCATCCGCCCGTTATTGAAAGGCTCAAAGCGCTTGGTATGGATATATCTTCAAATGATAAAACAGCTTTAGAGGGTGCATGTCCGAGTATAGATTAGAAGAGCTTCAAAAAAAGCTTGTTACTATTTTAGAGCAGGGCAATATCGAACGTCCTGCTCGTGAAGCGCAATTGCTTCTTATGCACGCTTATTCATGCGATGAATTATGGCTTATGATGCACAAAAATGATCTGCTTAAAGATGTTGAGAAGATTTTAGAGTATGCTCACAGACGTGCGAAAAATGAGCCTTTAGAGTATATTACCAATCATGTTAGCTTCTATTCTCAAGAGTTTTTTATCGATTATGGAGCGCTGATTCCAAGGCCTGAAACAGAACTTCTTATTGATGAAGTATTAAAACGTATTGCAAACAAAGAGGAGACAATGCTCTTTGCAGAAGTTGGTGTTGGAAGCGGAATTATCTCTATTGTTTTAGCACAGCATCTTGTAAATACAAAATTTATTGCTGTAGATATTTCTCCTGCTGCTTTAAAAATAGCAAGAGAAAATATTAAAAGATTTGGACTTGAAGATAGGATAGAACTGCGCTTGGGCTCACTTTTAGAGCCTGTAAATGAAAAGATAGACTATCTTGTCTCAAATCCTCCCTACATCGCAAATGATGCACAACTTGAGTCAAATCTCGCCTATGAACCGCAAAATGCACTTTTTGGCGGTAGTATAGGAGATGAACTTATACAAGAACTTCTTATAGAGTTTTTAAGAAGAGGGATTAACTATTTTAGTTGCGAAATGGGTTATGACCAAGAGGATAAAATAAGAGAGTTTTTAAAAGAGAAAAGTTTTCAAAGCATAGAGTTCTATAATGACCTAAGTGGTTTTGATAGGGGATTTACAATAAAGGCAAAAAATGAGTAAAAGAATATATGCAGATTTTAGTTATTTGATTTTGCTAGCGGCTTCTTTTGGAGCGGTAATGGTTTTAGGTGCGATTGTAGCGGCTGTCATTTTTCATACAGATGCCTTACATGTAGATGTCTTGATCGATCGCTATAACGCTGGTGTTATCATGGGTGAGATCTTTTTGAGATTTAGTTATATGCTTTATTTTTTAGCATTTTGTGTAGCTTTTTATGAGGCGGCTATGTATAAAACGGGGCAAAGAGATAGGATTGCTTTTGTGAGTGCATTTTTTATTGTCTCAACTTCACTGATGTTTAGTGCTGTGTATGTTCCAAAAATACTTGAACTTCAAGCAATGGGCAGAGAAGCAACGGGCAGTGATACTTTTGATGCTATACATGTAGGCAGTGAGATCGACTTTAAAATACTTGCAGTCGCACTTCTAGTGCTTTTTGTAAGACGCTTAATGCTTCTTCGTCTTCGCTAGTTATCTCAAATGAGTTAAATAGTATTTCGTTTTGTTCCAAATCTCTCTTCCCACCATTCTTGCGGAGAGAGAGAAATCTTCTTTAAAACCTCTTCATCAAATGGATATTCATAACTGTTACAATAGCTAAGTACAGTCTCATACGCTTCATTGATCTGCGCGCTCATTTGAGTGGCAGTCTCAAAGTCATCACTGTTTTTATCAGGATGCCATTTTTTCATAAGGTTTTTATATTTTGTTTTGATTTCTAAAAGGGAGGCTTTTTCACTCAGGCCAAGGAGTGTTTTGGCCTTTATGAGTTTTTCAAAGGAGGACAAAGTGGATCAGTCTTGTTGTCTTCTCATATATGTTGGTACTTCAAGATAATCATCTCCGATATCTCCGCCAACGACAAGTCTAGGGCGTACAACAGCTCTAGGTGCTACTGTTTTTATTTCTGGTTCAAAGTGAGCGTTATTTGTTTTGATATCTTTTTCAAAACCTGTTGCTACTAAAGTGATACGTACATAATCTTCAGGAAGAGAAGCATCTGTAGATGTTCCAAAGATTACATCTGCATCTTCATGCGCGCTTTCATGCACGATTTCCATTGAGTTTGCAAGCTCTATCATAGAGAAGTTTGGATGCATACTGAAGTGAACAAGTACACCAAGAGCGCCATTGATAGACATATTGTCAAGTAACGGAGACTCAATAGCCGCTTTGATAGCTTCATAAGCAGCATTTTCACCTTGATGCTCGCCAACACCCATAAGTGCCATACCTTTGTGACTCATAACAGTTTGTAAGTCAGCAAAGTCAAGGTTGATATCATTTTCACCGCTTGAAAGAATAACACCAGATGTTCCACTTACTGCTTGCGCTAAAACTGAGTCAACAATTTTAAAACTATCTTTCATACCAAGTTTACGATCAATGATTGAAAGTAGTTTGTCATTTGGGATAACAACGATACTATCACTCTCATGCTTGAGTTCATCAAGACCAGCTTGTGCAAGAGTAAGACGTTTTTTACCCTCAAATGCAAATGGCTTAGTAACAATAGAGATAGTTAAAGCACCAATCTCTTTTGCAATTTGTGCAACAACTGGAGCAGCACCTGTACCAGTTCCACCACCAAGACCAGCAGCCACGAAAACGATATCTGCACCAACAAGTGCACTACGAATTTCATCATAACTCTCTAAAGCTGATTCTTTACCAACTTCTGGTTTCATCCCAGCGCCAAGACCTTTAGTAAGTTTTGTACCGATTTGAATTTTTCTTGCAGCACCTGATTCTTCAAGAACTTGAGCATCAGTATTGACAACGATCATCTCTATGCCACTTACACCTTCGCGAACCATATGACCGATCATATTACCGCCGCCGCCGCCAACACCTACTGCAACTATACGAGCACCACTCGCTGCTCTTGCTTCTTCTACTGAAAATGGATCCATCTTACACTCTCCTTTGATTTGATTGCTTAAAATAATTGAGTAGCCCAGTTCCAAAACTTGGATACTACGCTAACTTCATGGTTGTTTCTTTCTTTTTCTGGTGACATCTTTGGTAGCTTTGCAAGCTTTGAAAGATTAGAAAGTCTTGATGCTTGTTCACCTGTCTCTGTCATAGTAACAGGAATAGGATCTTCAAGCATCGCTTCTTCTAAAGCAGTTTCAAAACCTATGTCATGTACGGGAGCTTCACCATGATGTCTCATACGTTTATTGACATCTATCTCATAGCTTGAATAGCTGTCCGCTGCATATTTGATAAGACCAACAGCAGCAGCATATTCACCACTGCGAACATCATAAAAAAGACCGCCCATCTCATTTGGTTGAGCGATGCGTACTGGCATATTGTCAAAGATTGCAACAGCGAGCTCTCTTAAACCCTCCATATTGCTAAATCCGCCTGTAAGAACGATCCCCGCACCTAAATGCTCTTTGAGTCTGCTTTTTTCAATCGACTGAGCAATGATCATAAGTGTCTCTTCGACTCTCGCATAAATGACATTATGGACAACTTCTAAAGAGACTTCATGCGTAGAGTTTTCATCTCCGATGATAGGTAATTCGATTAGATCGTTGCTTGGAGCATTGAGTGAACCATAGTTCATTTTTACTTTTTCCGCAATATTAAGCGGAGTATGAAGTGCCATTGAAAGGTCACTTGTAATATGGTTTGAACCAACACCGATAAAATCATTGTACTTTATAGAGTTTCCAGAGCGAACTACAATATTACATGTATTACCACCCATATCTATAACAGCAACACCAAGCTCTTTTTCATCATCATTGAGTGTTGCAATAGCAGAAGCATATCCAGAGAGGATAACATTTTCCACTTCTACACCAGCAGCTTTCACAGCTTTTTTAAGATTATGAAGGTTTGATTTTTGTGTTGTAATAATATGTGTTTCAACTTCAAGTCTCGTTGCATTCATACCAAGAGGATCTTCTATATAATCTTGTTCATCAACTTTGAAGTTATATGGCAGGGCGTGAAGTACCTCATACTCATTTGGGATGTTGGCATTGTATAGAGCTGTGTGCATAACACGGTTTATCTCTTTGATGCTGATCTCTTTGTTTGGAATATTTACAATTCCACTAGAGTTTAAACTCTTAGTATAAGCTCCAGAGATAGAAACTACAGCACTTTTAATATCTGTGCCAGCCATACGCTTTGCATCAGCTATTGCCGTTTTTATAGACTTTGATGCGAGTTCAATATTTGTAATACTTCCACGTCTTACACCTTGTGATTTAGCTTTACCAGAACCTGTGATCTGAATGCCGCTACCGTTATCACCTATTTCGGCGATAAGCGCACAAACTTTCGTTGAACCGATGTCTATGGCTAAAACAGTTTTACTCAAGTTATAGTCCTTCTGCGAATATTTCAGTTTTATACTGTTTTCTCAAAATCTTTAGAAGATTTTCATTGAGTAAATCAGTTTTTAACTTTAAGACAAGAGAGTTTACATCATCTTGGGAGTTTGTTAGCAACTTTTGTTCCAAAATATTGAAAAGTACGATTCTTTTGTCATTTAGTGTAACAAATCCTCTTTTTTTGTTAGTAGAATAAAGCTTGCCAAGAAACTCAGCTCCCTCTTGCTCGTTTAAACCTGTGATAGATTTAGCATCTTTGACTGTGATAAACTCTGTGCTAGTACCATTAAATGTTGCAACAGAGTTTTGAGCAATTTTTAAAAGTTCCTCTTCTTTAGCAGTTGCCATAAAAAGTGCATAGACTTGTGGTTTTGCTTCTTCAAAACTTTTTTGTACAGATGGGATCTTTTTGTTAAGTTTAATAATTACAAATTCATTATTGACAAGTTTTGGTTTCATAAATGATTTTTGTGTGCTTAGTCCAGCCAACTCTTTTAAAACATCTTGATTGAAAATATTGTTTGAGCTAGAAATTGAGACATTTTTGATAGGGATGTTCTTATCAAGTTCACCCTTTTTAAATGTGATATATGTTTTTAAAGACTCTTTTTTTGTGGCTTCTTGATTTAAAAGTTTTGTGATCTGTTCTCTTGCATCAGCCTCAGTTTGTATATTTCCGTTGGCATCTACAAACTGAGATTTATTGGCATTGTAGTAATCAGTCAACTCTCCATCGCTGTATTGTTTGTTTATAGATGGTTGTACGACATAAGAGATATCATAACCCGCTTCTGTCATAAACTCAGATTTTTTACTCTCCCAAAGAGCTTTCAGTTTCTCTTGGGATGCATTGACGTTAACCATTGAAGTGTCTAAAATTTTGTAGTTTAGTTTATCTGCTACACTTAAAGCTGTTTGTACAGATTTTTTCTCTAAAGTTGTTGGATTGAGGGCTAATAGATTGAGTGTTTTTGAGATAAGCATCTCTTTTTTCAGTCCCTCTTCATACTCTTTTGTTGTGAGATTATTTTTTGCAAGAAGAGTTTTGTAAAGCTCTTTATCAAAAACACCATTTGTAAAAAATGCTTGTTGCGTTGTGATAACATTCAGAATCTCAGCGTCAGTTACTTGGATGTTATAACTTTTTGCAAGATTGAGGATCAATGCTTGATTAATAAGCTGATTGAGTGCTTGTTTTTGAAGACCAAACTGTTTTGCTTGCTCTTCATCAAATTTTCCTTGCATCATCTGATTGAAGTAGTTATACATCTGCGTATAGCTTTGTTGCAGCTCTTGATAAGAGATCTCAACATCGCCAACTTTTGCCACGGAAGTTGCTTTTTTTCCATAATTGTACTGTCCCCAGCCAACAACGCCTGCGCCAATAAAAGCAATTGCTGATATCCAAATTGTAATAACTAACCATTTGTGGTGTTTTTGCATCCATGAAATCATAAAAAATATACCTTATTTGTAGAATTCGTTTATTTTATGATATTTCGTATTAAAACTGTATAAAATAGGGCTTGATAAGAGATTAATATCTTGATTTTATGTAGTTTTGGTATGATTTTGCAAGAGGATTGAGCATATGAAGAATAAAGAATTATCGCGTCAGGATTTAGAACATATTTGGCATCCATGCACACAAATGAAAGATCATGAGTTTTTGCCAATTGTGCCGATTAAAAAAGCACATGGCGTTTATCTGGAAGATTTTGAGGGAAATCGTTATATAGATGCCATCAGTAGCTGGTGGGTCAATATTTTTGGACATACCAATGAATATATCAATCAGAAAATAAAAGAGCAGCTTGATAGTTTGGAGCATGTTATCCTTGCGGGATTTACGCATGAAGCGATTATTAAACTCTCAAAAAGGCTTGTTGCACTTACTCCAGCGGGACTTAATCGCTGTTTTTATGCTGATAATGGTTCTAGCGCTATAGAAGTCGCACTTAAGATGAGCTATCACGCTCATAAAAACAGTGGTTGTGAAAGAACTCTTTTTGTTTCACTCAAAAATAGTTATCATGGAGAGACGATAGGCGCTCTTTCAGTGGGAGATGTCGAGCTCTATAAGCAAACGTATGAGCCACTTTTAATCCGTTCAATCCAAACAGATGTTCCAAAAGATCAGAGATTAGAATCTGCAATCGAAGCTGCTAAAAAATTTGAAAAGCTTTGTGAAGAAAAAGCCAGCGAGATATCCGCGCTTATCCTTGAGCCACTCGTTCAAGGTGCTGGATCGATGCATATGTATCATCCAGAATTTTTATCGCTTGTAAGCCTTACATGTAAGCGTTTTGGAATCCATCTTATAGCTGATGAAGTGATGGTTGGTTTTGGTAGAACAGGGACGATGTTTGCCTGCGAGCAAGCCCAAATATCCCCCGATTTTATGGTGCTTTCTAAAGGATTGACGGGTGGGTACCTGCCACTTTCAGTTGTACTGAGCACTGATGAGATCTATAATAGTTTTTATTGCGATTATAGTGAACAAAAAGCTTTTTTACATTCACATAGTTACACGGGAAATGCCCTTGCCTGTGCCGCTGCAAATGCGACTTTAGATCTATTTGAAAACAATAATGTTCTAGAAAATAACAAAAAAACTGCCGTTTACATGTATGAAAAACTACAAAGATTTTTGGAGTTAGAGCAAGTTGGATCTATTAGACAAACGGGGATGATTTGTGCGCTTGATCTTGTGGGGTTTGATCCAAAAGAGAGAATAGGGTTAAAAGTGTACAGTTATGGGCTTGAAAATGGAGTACTTTTAAGACCGCTTGGAACTACGATCTACTTTATGCCTCCATATATCATCACAAATGAAGAGATAGATAAGATGTTTGATGTAGCATTTAAGGCAATTGCACGACTGTGAGCTTAGTAAAGCTCACTTAAAAGATCACTTCCGCATTCGAGCTCTTTGAGCCACTCTAAAAAGAGTTGCGCATCGCCTCCCTCAAAAAGAAGTCCATGTTGTGGGGCGATGATATTTATATCTAGTTTTTCTACATGAGAGACCCACGCACGGCAAAGTTTATTGGAACCCATATAGCGTTTGTGAAACCCCTCAAGATTTTTTTTATGCTTTTCAAAATTATCGACATGTTTATATTCATCATGTGCTGGCACTATCGCAGCTCCGATATCTCCGCTAAAAAGAATCTTCGATAAAGAATCATAGAGTGAGAAATTTCCTGGGGAGTGAAGAAAATGCGCTGGAACAAACTGAATATAGTTCTCTCCAAAATGGATTTTTGCTCCATGATCTGGCAGAGACATAATACGACCCATATCTAAAAAACCATAATGACTCATAAATCTCACCCAAAGCGAAGAGATGATAAATTTTGCAGGAGTGGTAACACTCCATTGCGTAATAGAGCCCGATACATCAGGATCTTGATGCGATAAAAAGATATATTTTATATTTTCAAGAGCAACATGTTTTGTAACAGCTTCGCTGAGTTCATCAAAAATTGCTTCACTTCCTGGATCGATTAAAACACCCATATTATTTTGGACAATAAGGTATTGGTTGACAGAAAGATAGGAATCTTCGTGTGTCTCATCATCAAAACTAAACATAATAAATTTATGTGTACCGTTGTCAAAGAGTATTTTTTCTTGATTTTGCATACTATAACCTTTTAAATTCTCGTATAAGTTCCATCTGTCTTTTTGCTATATATTTTACAAGTGCACTCTTTTGTGCAAGATCGTAAGAGAGCATAAACACAACACTATAGCTTGAATCATTTTCATCTTCTCTTAAATATTTGCCATCTGCGTTTAAAACAACATTCTCTAGACCATTTTGGATATTTATGTCAATCTTTATAGAATTATTGGCTAAATGAACTCCAGCTGGAAGGGCATCTAGTTCCAATTTTACGGCTTCAACTGAGATATCGGCTATGGAAATATTACCAAGAAAAAGATGTTCATTGATACTCAGCGCAACACTATGCAGACTCTCGACATTTACACGAACCGCTTTTCTTAAAATAGGCGAAGTTTTGTGCAGAATGAAATCTTTAAAATTGACAGTTCCACTGTTAAATTCAAGTTTTAAAATATTTTTGCATACAAGAGCACTATTTAAAAGTTCAGATGTTACGATGGTCTTGGTTTCATACTGAATCGCTTGAAGCTGTATATCGCTTGTCGAAAAAGTGATGTGATGTGTTCCTACATTTTTGATGAGAGCATTGTTTGTAATACTCAAACCTTTATAGTAGTTATGAAGCTGAATGATTTCTTGATTTTGGCATAAAGTTTCAAGAAATGTAAGTAAGCTGTTTTTCTCTTCGAGTTGTTCGTGTGATAACTGAGCATTTTTTTGCTCCTCTATCGAAATGATTGCATCATAGAGTGTTTGCACTAGGTTCGGTGCATGGATAGGTTTTTCTAGGAGCTTAAAAAGACCAAGAGAGATAAGTTTTAAGAGATTCTCTTTTGTATCATGCGCAGTAATAACAATAATCTTTATGTTTGGAGAAAAATTTTTTAGTTCTTGGATAAATTCGATTCCATCTTCATCCGCAAACTCTATATCAGTGATTAAAATATCAAACTGGTTTTCTTTGAGGATTTGCAGAGCACTCGTTGTATTATCGCTTAGGGCTACATTGTCAAAAAGTTTTTGAAGAAGATTGCGAGAGTTTTCTAAAAATTTGTGATTTGCATCTACATGTAAGATGGAAAGACCGATACTTTTTTGTTTAAAATTTTGGATATCAATCAACTTGTATTCCTTCTTTGTAGTTTGATTATAGAACACAAAAGTTTATGAAGAAGTTAAAGCTTATCGTAAAAGGGCACTTACATGTAAGAAAAAAATCCTTACATGTACAAGCACTCTTTTGGGTCTAAAAGAGGTGGAAATTTATTTACCGTTTCCATAATGTTTTGAAAAATAATCCACAATAGTCTTAGAATCTTTCTCTGAGATAGGTGCCTTAAAGCTATTTCTCATTTTATCTACTTTCTCTTTCCAAAACTGGCGAGATTGAGGACCTTGGTTTGTCATGTATCCAAAAGAGTGACACATAAGACAGTTTGCATTGACCTCTTCAAACCCTTTACCCATTTTTATCTCATACGCGATATATGGAACTTCAATACTTTCACTCACTTGTGCAAACAAAGGTGCAAAAGCAATAAGCATCATTAATAGTATCTTTTTCATGTTTTGCTCCTTTTAAACCACTTTGACGTTGATAACTTCAACACCATTAAATTTATAACCGCCATGATTCCATAGTACATCTTGAGTAAGAGGTTGCTCTTTACCAAATTTATCAACAGCTCTTGCCATGATTCTCATATCACCATATGTTTTTGGTTTAAAGCTGTATCTAAATGCTCTATACGCATAACGTCCAGCTTTTCCATCATCTAGAAGTGCTTCTTCCCATGTTTTTCCATCATCAAGAGAGACGAGAACTTTAGCAATACCAATCCCGCTGTCAAATGCAACACCGCGAACGACAAGCTGAGAACCATAAGTGATCACTGCATCGTTTTGAGGGAACCCAATAACTGATTTGAGATTCATAAGCGTGATAGGTTTTGTTTTTTTGAACTCTTTTTCTGGTGTTTCAGATTCTGTTGCATTATCAGGCACACGGTAGGCATGATCCATAAAGAAGAGGCTTTTGTATTTATCAGTTACTGTGATGTTACTTAGCATTTTAACCCAGCTATCAGAGTAATAACCTGGAATAACAAGACGAACAGGATATCCATTTAAGTATGGAAGATCTTCGCCATTCATCTCATACGCTACGATAACATGATCATCAAGCTCATGTATTTGAAGTTCACGAACGAAGTTAGGCGTTTCATAATATGCTGCATGTTCTAAACCATTGAAACCGATCCACTCAGCTCCCTCTTTGAGTCCTGCACGGTGAAGAAGGTCACGAAGTCTCACGCCTTTCCATCTTGCACAACCCATTGCGCCATTGCCCCATTGAACACCACCAGTTGTCGGTGAAAATGCAGAACGTCCGTTTCCACCACATTGAAGAACTGCTGTTACTTCAACTTGCTCAAACTCAGTTTTAAGTTGTTTAAGAGTTACTTTAAATTCGTTTTTAACTAGACCATTAACGCTGATAGTAAAACTCTCAGTGTCTGTTAAAGTTGGGATCTCTGGCATATGCCAACGAACGAAAAATTGATCATTTGGAGTAATCGCGTGTGTAAAAACTTCACGCGGAGTTTCTAGTAGTGGAGGACGATCAGAGTATGCCACCATTGGTCTTTTTTCTGGAAAGTTTATTGTAGGAGCTGGACCTATATTTCTAGGTTGTCTCATTACAATATCGCTTGCAAAGGCGTTGCTGCCGAGAGTTGCAGCCCCGACTACAGCAGCAGTTTTAAAGAAATCTCTTCTTTTCATAATATATGCTCCTTCTGTTTTGTGAAAGTTTATCACAAAAATATCAAGATATAATAATATTATTTCTTAATCTTATTATTCAATTTTTCTGTATATAATCAAGGAAGTTATAAAGGAAAAGTAATGTTTACACTCAAACAACTAGAAATTTTTATCTCTTTATCGCGCAGCCAAAAGGTTATTGACGTTGCAACTGAGTTTGGTATGAGCCAATCAGCCATATCTATGTCAATAAAAGAGCTTGAAAAAATTGTCGGTGAAAAACTTTTTGAGCGGATCGGCAAACGCCTTGCTCTCAATGAAAGAGGTGTGTTGTTTTTAGAACAAACTGCCTTACATGTAGATGCTTTACAAAAAGTGTTTACAAACTTTTCCTCTCAAAAAATCGAGGGAAATCTACGCCTTTGTGCAAGTGTGACGATAGCAAACTATCTTATGCCAAAATATATAGATGCTTATAATAAGTTGCATGAAAATGTAAAATTTTCATTAAAGTCCACAAATACAAATGATGTAATACGTTTTATTAAAGAGGGCGTTTATGATATTGGTTTTATTGAAGATAAATGCAACGATGAGATGCTTACATGTAAGAAGATTAGTTCCGATGAACTCATCGTCATAACAAGCAATCAAGAATTAGCCAAAAAAGATGAGCATTTTATCGACACATTAAGCGATATGCAGTGGATCATGAGAGAGGTGGGTTCAGGAACGCGATCAGCATTTTTAGATGCGATCTATCCCGAGAGAGTCAATACCTATATGGAGTTTGACCATACCGAAACAATAAAAAAGTTTTTAAAATTGAGCACAAACTATATTGCTTGCTTACCACGTATCTCAGTTGAGCAAGAGTTAAAAGAGGGTTCATTGTTTGAACTTCATATTCGCGGGTATGATTTTAGGCGAGACTTTATTTTGATTATGAGAAAAGACAAAAAAAGCAGTGTACTTGTTGATGATTTTATGAAGTTTATCTCGAATTAGCTATAATTCTGCTCCAAAAAAAATAAAAGGTTTGTGATTGATCCAAGATATTCCACATATTCCGGTTTTATATCGTGAAGTCTTAGAAGCATTTGATGATGTACAAGATGGGATCATTGTGGATTGTACAATGGGATATGGCGGGCACTCCTCACTACTTTTAGAGAACAAACCAAATATAAAACTCATAGGAATCGATCAAGACCAAACTGCGATTGATTTTTCAACACAAAGACTCTCTGTTTTTGGAGATCGAGTTGAGATCAAAAAAGGGCGTTTTTCTAAAGTCATCAAAGAGATTTTAGAGGAATATGATATTTCGCAAATCAAAGGGATATTAGCAGATATTGGGGTTTCTTCACTGCAGCTTGACCAAAAAGAGCGGGGGTTTTCTTATGAGAGTGATACGCTTGATATGCGGATGGATAAAGATGCGCCTTTATCGGCATATGATGTAATCAATGGCTATAGTGTCGTTGATTTAGAGCGTATTTTACGAGATTATGGCGAGATGAGAAACTATAAACAAGTAGCCTCTGCTATCGCTGCAAATCGACCTTTTCACTCTGCAAAAGAGTTGAGTGATAAACTGCGTCATCTTCTTCCTCATGGCAAAAAAATCCATCCAGCAACACTTTTGATGCAAGCAATCCGCATCGAGGTCAATAATGAACTCGGGGAATTACAAACTCTTTTAGCTGAGATAGAAAAGATTCCACTTGCAGATACAGATGTAGCTATTATCTCTTTTCATTCACTTGAAGATAGAATCGTAAAGCAAAAATTTAGCGCTTGGGCGCAAAACTGTATCTGCCCAAGTGAAGCGTTTAGATGTACATGTAGCAAAGATAATGCGATAGGTAAAGCAAAGTTTAAAAAACCTCTTAGCGCACAAAATGATGAGTTAAAACAAAATCCAAGAAGCCGTAGTGCAAAACTGCGTGTATTTAAGATAAAAAGATGAACGAAAAAAATCAGATGCTCAATGAGCTTTCATCGCTCAATAGAGAAAAAAAAGCTTTAGACTCAAAGTTTTTATTGCATTTCTTTTTGGTTATGACTTTTATTTTTGTTGTTTTATTTCCAAAGATGTTTTTACAGCATGAGATTTACTACAAAAGTAGAGAGATAGCAAAACTTAAACGTGAGTATGATTCACTCAAAGAAGAAAATGAGATTATCAGTTCAAAAGTCGAGTCATTGAAGTTTAAAAATCAGGTAGTGAACACTATCTTTTAAATTTTTAAAACTCTTTTGAAACTCTTTACATGTAAGGGTTTCTATATTATGCGAGTGCTATAATCGCCAAATTTTATTTAGAATGGATGTTTACATGTACAATATATTTGAAGATGAAGATGATATCTTTATGGGTTCTCCAAAGAGTAAATTTTTGGATGTAGTTTTCAATGCAAACCGTGGAGTAGCGGAGTATGAGCTTGAACGTCTAATAGAACGTATGGCTATTTTAGAGTTGATGCTCAATCACGAAGATGTTGAGATGCTAGAAAAAGAGATAGCTCAGTTTGCATGGGATAAAAAAGATGAGGTTGAGGTAAAAGCAAAAAGTCTTTATATTGAGAGTATGGGAAATATTTTGACTCAATGTGAGTAAAAAAAATGAAAAAATTTTTCTCTTTTTTACTCTTGTTCTCTTTCTTGAATGCCACTCTTTATGCAGTGGAATACAGAATAAAAGAAACAATAGTGCTCAAAAAGGATAAAACAGAAAAATTTCTTGTAAAATACGCAAAATTTGAAAAGATATTCCAATTTAATTGGACTCTTTATAAAAACGATGGTTTGGTTGTCAAACGTTCATACGATCGCTTTGTCGCACAAGATGTACTCTATTTAAACCATACAAATCAATCGGTTCGTGTAGAACTAAAACCTCGCTCGGTGGCATTTCGTATGTTGCCGTATATTATTTTAAAATTTGTAAAATTTGATGCAAATACGCAAGAAGCTACTTTTGAGCTTTTCTTGTATGATAAAAAAGAGCAGATAGAATTTAAGTCTTTAACTAAGGAAACGCCAAAGGCATGATAGAAAAAGTAGAAGAAGAGATACAAAGATTACTCCAAGAGATCAATTATGATGAGGTCACTCGTCTTTTTGCAACTCTCTCTGGGGGCAAACGTTTACGTGCAAAATTGATCTTAAAAATCGCATCAAAGAACCAAGAAACTTTAAACCTTGCGGCTATTGTTGAACTCATCCATGCTGCTAGTTTACTCCATGATGATGTGATCGATGATGCATCTCTAAGACGAGGAACTCCATCGGTAAATGCTACTGATGGAAGCAAAACAGCGATTATGCTTGGCGATATTTTGTATTCAAAAGCGTTTTCCTCTTTGGTGAATTTTGATAAAGCCATTGCTGCTCGTATCTCATCTGCTGTTACAGCGCTCTCTATTGGAGAGATGCAAGATGTATCTTTGGCAAAAAGTTTTAATACAGATGAAAATATCTATCTTGATATGCTTTACCTAAAAACTGCTTCGCTCATCGAAGCAAGTGCGGCAGCAGCAGCACTTTTGGCAAAAAAAGATGAAGCATCTTATGCACTTTATGGCAGAAATCTTGGGCTTTCATTTCAGATTATTGATGATATTTTAGATATTGTTTCAGATGAAGCAACGCTTGGAAAACCTGCTATGAACGATTTTGTAGAGGGAAAATGTACTCTGCCTTACATCTATCTCTACCATGCTCTTGATGATGCTCAAAAAGAAAAATTGCTCTCTTTGCATGCTAAAAAGATAGATCAAGAAGAGAGTTTATGGATCAAAGAAAAGATGGCTGAACATAAAGTTGTTGAAAAATCTTTTGCACTTGCGCTCAAACTCTCTGATGAGGCAAAAGAGGTCATAAAAGAGGATGTTGAATTGATCGCAATACTAGACACTATGATAAAAAGAAGTTACTAATGCACTATTTGACTATTAGCTTTACACATAAAAATTCAACGATTGAGATACGCGAAAAGCTTTCATTTTCTGAGGATGACCAACTCAAAGAGTGTTTGAGTAAACTCAACAGTTCAAATTTTATTCATGAGAGTATTTTGATCTCTACATGTAATAGAATGGAAGTGTTTATAAGTTGTTCTAGCGTGATGGGCGCAACGGAGCATATCTTCAAGCTTTTAAGTGAACGCTCAGGTATCCATATTGAAGAGCTTGAAGGGCGTGCGGATATTTTTAATGATCAAGGAGCGATCCATCACCTTTTTAGCGTTACCTCCTCTTTGGATTCTTTGGTTGTCGGAGAAACACAAATCGCAGGGCAACTCAAAGATGCATTTCGTTTCTCTTATGACAATGGATATTGCGGACAAAAACTTTCTCGTGCGATGCATTACGCATTTCGCTGTGCTGCTGAGATCAGAAATCTTACAAATATCTCTTCAAAACCCGTTTCTATCGCTAGTGTAGCAGTTGCAAAACTACGCGATATTTTAAATGATCTTGAGGGTAAAAAAGCTTTAGTGATTGGTGTTGGAGAGATGTCTGAGATAACAGCCAAACATCTCATATCAAATGGCGTACATGTAGATATTATCAATAGAACAAGAGAGCATGCAGAGCAACTTGCAATTACATGTGGAGCGAAAGTAAAAGATTTTGGCGACTTGCCTAGACTCATTAACGAGTATGAAATTCTTTTTACAGCAACGTCTTCAAAAGAGCCAATCATTACAGATGATATTATTGAATCTCAACTATTTCAGCGTTATTGGTTTGATATGGCTTTGCCTCGTGATATCAGTTTTTCGCATGGAGAAAATATAAATCTATATGTTATTGATGATCTAAAATCGATTGTAAGTGAAAATATGACTCTTCGAGAGGATGAGGCAAAACGCTCCTACGCGATTATAGGCCGTCAAACGATGCAATTTTATGAATGGTTGAGAACGCTTTCTGTTGAACCGTTGATAAAAGATATTTATGAGCATGCACAATATGCCGCGCAAAAAGAGACAGAGCGTGTTCTCTCTCGTGGATACCTTCCAAAAGAGTATGAAAAAGAGATACTTAAAATGAATCAACAAGTTCTAAAACGATTTTTACATGATATCACGCATAAAATACGCCAGATCTCTGGTGAATCAAATGCTGATACGATGATTGAGTCGCTTAAGTTTTTGCTTAATGATGAAAAAACGAATGTGCCAGACAAATACAAATGTGAACATATGCTAAAGGGTTAAACAATGAGATTATCAAATTTATATTTACCAACAACAAAAGAAGCACCATCAGATGCATCGCTGCCAAGTCATATCTTTCTTTCACGCGCGGGATTTATCTCTCAAGTAGCAAGTGGACTTTACAACTTTTTACCTCTTGGAAAAAAGGTTCTCAAAAAGATAGAAAATATTATCAATGAAGAGATGGAAGCTATAGGTGCGCAAGAGGTGGAACTAAGTTTTGTTACACCAGCTGAGCTTTGGCAAGAGAGCGGGAGAATTGAGAAGTTTGGAAAAGAACTTTTACGCTTTAAAGATAGAAAAGAGAATCTTTTTGTTTTAGGCCCAACGCATGAAGAGATGATGGTAAATCTAGTACGCAACAAAGTCACAAGCTATAAACAGCTTCCTTTGCATCTTTACCAAATTAAAACAAAGTTTCGTGATGAAGCGCGCCCTAGATTTGGGCTTATGCGCGGACGCGAATTTTTGATGAAAGATGGGTATAGTTTTCACGCAAATGTTGAAGATTTAGATAGAGAATTTAATGCAGTTGAAGAAGCATACAAAAAAGTTTTAACACGTCTAGGTCTTAATTTTAGAATCGTAGAAGCTGACAGCGGTGCGATTGGCGGCACAGGTTCTAAAGAGCTGATGGTACTTGCTGATAGTGGTGAAGATACGATAGCAGTCTGCTCAAAATGTGAATATGGCGCAAATATTGAAGCGGCAAAAAGATCAGAACGAACAGATATTCCAAAAGAGCCTGTTGCAGAGTTTAATAAATTTTTAACACCAGATACAAAAAGTATCGATGAGTTAAGCGAATTTTTTAAAGTTGACGCATACTACACTGTAAAAGCGGTTGCAAAACGTCTTGTTTATGAGGATAGAAGTGAGATAGCACTCTTTTTCCTTCGCGGTTGTGATGCGCTTCAAGAGAAAAAAGCACAAAGCGTGACAAAAGCGATTGATATCGTTGATGCAAGTGAAGAGGAACTTTCAGAAATTGGTCTTGTCGCTGGATTTATGGGACCACTTGATCAGGATAAAGTGAAGTATGTCATAGATGCAGATTTGTATGAAGCAAAAAATATGATCTGTGGCGCGAATGAAAAAGATTATCATTTTGTTGGTGTGGATATGTCAGTTTTAAATGATGCATTTTTTGCTGATATCGTGGAAGTAAAAGAGGGTGATGGCTGTCCCTATTGTGATGGAGAACTCTCTTATACAAAAGGGATTGAAGTTGGACATATCTTCAAACTTGGTACAACGTATTCAAAAGTTTTAAAAGCTGAATTTTTAAATGAACGTGGTCAAGCAGAGCCATTTATCATGGGAACGTATGGGATGGGCGTGAGCCGTCTTGTTGCTGCGATTATCGAGCAACATCACGATGAAAATGGATGTATCTGGACAAAAGAGAGTGCTCCATATATGGTCAACGTAATGGTTTCAAATGTCAAAGATGAAGCGCAGATGGCTCTTGGTGAGAAACTTTATGCCGAGCTAAAATCCAAAAAAGTAGAAGTAGTTTTAGATGATAGAAAAGAGCGTTTTGGCTTTAAGATGAAAGATGCAGAGCTTGTGGGATATCCATACACTATCGTGATTGGAAAAGAGCTTGAAAATGGTATGGTTCAGATATTTGAACGTGCAACTTCAAATAAAGAGAATATTCAAGTTGAAAATATTTTACATGTAATGATGGAACGCATTTAGTGTTTTATTTTCTAATCTATCTTTTTTTAGAAGTGCTCATCTCTACAAAGATCAGCTCCTACATTGGGGGCTTGGCTACTTTTTTTGAGATCATTGCATCAGCGATGCTTGGAATAGCGATTTTAATGAATTTTGGTAGCACATTTATGCAAAATTTGCGAGCAGTTTCTTTGCAACGCATCGATGTAAAAGAGTTTCAAAGACTTAATCTTTTTACAATTATTGGTGCGATTTTATTGATTTTACCAGGATTTTTAACAGATATCATAGGAATACTTTTACAATTTTCAGTCGTTACATCGATGTTTGTTAACCGATACAATGTAAAATCTCAAAATTATAAAATGGAAGATGAATTTAGAAAAAAGGATGAAGATGTTATCGATGTCGAAGTTGTTAACGACACTATTACTCACAAGTAGTTTTATAGGTGCTGGAGTAATGGCGCAGGATGATTCTGCTGCTGTTGTGAGTTTTTTAAAAAAGAGCATAGGCTCAAATCCTCAGGTTGTTTCGCTTGATGTAAAAGTTGTAGAAACTAAAGATATTGTAAAACCACAAGGTTGGAAAGCTTATATTGTAGCTTTTGATGGAAAAGCAAAAGTTGGAAATGATGAGAAAAAGATCTCTCAAAGTGCTATCTATTTTTCTAAAGATGGAATCCTAGCAACAGAACTTATAGATATGAAAACAGGTGCAAAACTTAACGACTCTGTCACTCCTAAATTTAAAAACAGTTTTTATACAAAAGAGAATTTACTCTTTGGAAGCGTAAATGCTACACATAAAATAGCAGTTTTTTCAGATCCACTCTGTCCATTTTGTAAAAGCTTTGTGCCATCAGCACTAGCATATATGAAAAAATATCCAAGAGATTTTGCAGTTTATTATTATCATTTTCCACTTGAGGGTTTACATCCAGCCTCTCCAACTATCTCTAAAGCAGCGATCTCTTTGGAGATGATGGGAGATAAGGATTCTATTTTTAAGATCTATGACCTTAAAATCGATCCAAGAGAGACAGACGAGCAAAAGATTCTTGATGTAGTGAGTGGTGCTGTTGGTAAAAAAATCACGAAAGATATCATCCATTCTGCTAAAGTAGAAGCGCAATATAATGCAAGTCAAGATATTGCACGCGCTCTTTTGGTAAATGGAACGCCGACAATCTATTTCGATGGTGAAAAAGATAGTGCAAAAACGAAATATAAAAGCGTAAAGGTACACTAAAATATGAAAAAATTAACAATCGCGACTCGTGGAAGCCAACTTGCATTGTGGCAGTCAAATCACATAAAGTCAGTTTTAGAGATGCAAAACCCAGGACTTCAAGTAGAGTTAAATGTCATTGTGACAACGGGAGATCGTATTTTAGATAAAGCGCTTTCACAAATTGGCGGGAAAGGTCTTTTTCTAAAAGAGCTTGAAGAAGCGATGCTTCGCGGTGAAGCACAAATCGCTGTGCATTCACTCAAAGATGTTCCAACAGAGCTTCCAGAAGGGTTTGTTTTAGGCGCCATAACTGAGCGTGAAGATGCAAGAGATGCATTATTGAGTGAAAAATATGAAAATATCGATGCGCTTCCACAGGGAGCAGTTGTTGGAACATCATCTTTGAGAAGACGTATGCAGATAGAAACACTGCGTCCTGATCTTGTTATAAAAGATCTAAGAGGAAATGTTGATACACGCATACAAAAACTTAAAAATGGTGATTTTGATGCGATTATTTTAGCATCTGCTGGAATTAATCGTTTAGGTTTTGGTGATTCTGTCAAATATATTTATAATATTTCACTTGAGGAGATGGTTCCCTCTATGGGGCAGGGTGCACTTGGAATAGAGGTTGTCAATGATCCAGAAGTACTGGAAATGGTGGCACGATTACAAGATGATGAAACTATGATCGCAACAACAATAGAGAGAGATTTTGTGGATTCACTCAACGGCGGATGTCAGGTGCCAATCGGTGTAAATGCCCTTGTAAAAGGTGATGATGTATCTATCAAAGTTATTTTAGGTCTTCCTGATGGAAGCGAGATTATGAGTGAAAGTATTACGGTAAAAACTTCTGAATATAAAACTATTGGAAGAGTTATTGGTCAAGATATGATTGACAAGGGTGCAAAAGAGCTTTTACACCGCGCAGAAATTATGGCCGCTGCAACACCATCTACACTATAAAAATTTTATAATTTTCCTTACATGTAAGGAAAATTCTACCAAAGAGAAAATATGCAAAAAACAATAGCCTTATTAAAAAAATCAAATGAATTGACAATCATTGAAGATAAAGTTGATATATATTTGGAGATTCCACACCTTGCTTATGCAGAAGTAAAAAAGAGTGATGGCGGAAAAGCACTGCTCTTTAAGAATCCTATAGATAGTAAAAATGGGATTGAGTTTGATTCTTTTGTGCTTATGAATGTTTTTGGTTCCTATAAAAGATGTGAACTGCTTTTTGGCAGACCGATCGAATCTGTGGCTGATGAGATCACAAAACTTCTTCATATGAAGCCGCCAAGCGGACTTAAAGAGAAGTTTTCTATGCTTGGCGATCTTTTTTCTCTCAAAGATATCTTTCCAAAACGTCTCAAAGGTGAGGGTGAGTGTCAAAAAATAAAATATTTAAATGATGATATTGACCTACATAAGTTACCAGTGCTCACCACGTGGGAAGAGGATGGCGGTCCATTTATCACAATGGGGCAAGTTTATACGCAAAGTCTAGATGGAGATATGGTAAATCTTGGGATGTATAGACTCCAAGTATATGATAAAAATCATCTTGGAATGCACTGGCAGATCCATAAAGATTCTTCACATTTTTTTGATCAATACCAAAAAGCGGGTAAAAAGATGCCTGTCACTGTCGCGATCGGTGGTGATCCTATTTATACTTGGTGTGCGACTGCTCCGCTACCTTATGGGGTCAATGAACTTTTACTTTATGGTCTGATCAAAAAAGAGTCCGCAAAACTTGTGTCATCACTCACAAATCCTCTCTATATTCCCTCTGATGTGGATTATGTAATTGAGGGATGGGTTGATCCTTTAGAGATGAGAGTTGAGGGGCCTTTTGGAGATCATACGGGATATTATACTTTGGAAGAGAAATATCCAGTGATGGAAGTAAGTGCCATTACTACGAAAAAATCACCAGTCTATTTAGCAACTGTTGTTGGAAAACCGCCTTTGGAAGATAAATATATGGGCTGGGCGACAGAGCGAATATTTTTACCGCTTTTAAAAACAAATGCGCCAGATTTGGTTGATTATCATATGCCAGAAAATGGAGCGTTTCATAATCTCATATTTGCAAAGATGCAAGTTCTTTACAAAGGGCATGCAAGACAGTTTATGCACCTTTTTTGGGGTTCTGGACAGATGAGTTTTGTTAAGCATGCGATATTTTTAGATGCAGGTGCGCCAAAACTCAACAATTACAGCGCTCTTGCGACATATATTTTGAATAGATTTACGCCAAAATGTCTCTTTATCACAGAGGGGATTACGGATGCACTTGATCATTCATCACCAGAAGCTCTTATCGGTGGAAAGTTAGGTGTCGATGTAACGGCTGCTAATATAGTGAGCCCACCGCAGATGATAGGCGAAGAGGAGCTTTTAGAAAGCTTGCAAGGTTTAGCTTCTGAGGTCATTGGAGTACAGCAATACATGCTCCATACAAATAATCCGATAACGGTTATTTCAATAAAGAAAACACGATCTCTAAAAGAGTGTTTTGAAGCGATAAAATCGCTTAATACAACTTTACGCATTGTTGTTTTTGTCGATGAAGAGAAGAATGATATTGCAAATCCGTATATGCTTATTTGGAGAGTTGCTAACAATATTGATGCTACACGTGACATTTTTATTTCAGAAAGTATGGTTGCAATTGATGGAACAAATAAAAATAAACTTGATGGATTCAATAGAGAATGGCCAGGAGATGTTGAGTGTACTCAAAGTGTTATAGAGAGCCTTAAAAAGCGCAATCTAT
The DNA here is from genome assembly GCA_903892995.1 of uncultured Campylobacterales bacterium. Lineage (GTDB taxonomy): Bacteria > Campylobacterota > Campylobacteria > Campylobacterales > Sulfurimonadaceae > Hydrocurvibacter. The sequence goes on along the minus strand of CAITKP010000036.1, from coordinate 123,229 downwards.
GGACACTTGATGAGAATTTATCAAAAAAATATCAAATTTGATTTTTTAGACAAACAAATAAGGTTCATATTAGAAAAACTGATATAATACGGGCCTAAATTTTCACATAGGGTGGGGCAATGAATAAATTTTTAGTTTTTTCAATAACTCTGTTTTTAGTAGCTGAAGTTACTTCAAGTGCTGCGGTTTACAAGGGACAAAGTGTTTTTGTAAAAGAGTGTAAAGAGTGTCATGACAGCGGACAGGCAATGGCTGCGTCAAAAAAAGCAAAAGAGTGGAAAAGATTGTTAAGTGATGATGGCGACGAACTAGCGTCAATTCATACAAGTAGTCGTAAAGCAAAAGATTCTTGGGAATATTTTAAAAGTGATAGGTTTACTTCAAAAGCCAAACATTTAAAAGATTTTATGATGGAATATTCAAAAGATAGCGGTAAAGTTCCTGCGTGTAATTAAACTGTAGCCTATGTTTTTTAACATAGCTGCAACAAAACTCCTCTAAGCCTAGCTTACGGCAATTTTAGTTAGAATTTCATACTTTTTTATTTGGAGATATTATGGATAAGATGTGGTCTGGGCGTTTTAGTAAAGGTGCATCCTCATTACTAGACGCATTTAATGCTTCAATTATGTTTGATAGAAAACTCTATCGTGAAGATATAGAGGGTTCAATCGCTCATGCAACAATGCTTGCAAAACAAAATATTTTAACTCAAGAGGAGCTTGATTCAATCATTAAAGGCTTAAATCAGGTCAAAGATGAGATAGAATCAGGCGAGTTTGAGTGGAAGATAAGCGATGAAGATCTGCATATGGGGATTGAAAAACGTCTGACAGCTCTCATTGGAGATGCTGGAAAAAAACTTCATACAGCACGTAGTAGAAATGACCAAGTCGCAGTTGATTTTAGAAGATATGTGCTTCGCAAAAACAAAGAACTGGTAATTGCTATCAAACAAGTGATGGCAGTTTTAGTACAAACAGCATCCAATCATACACAAACTCTTCTTCCAGGGATGACACACCTTCAACACGCACAGCCGATAAACTTTGCATTTCACTTACTTGCATATGTTTCTATGTTTAAGCGTGATATCGAGAGATTTGAAAGCTCTTATGAACGTAACAACTTCTCTCCTCTTGGATGTGCTGCACTCGCTGGAACACCGCACAAAATAGACCGTGAGTACACAGCAGAGCTTTTAGGTTTTAATAGTGTGAGCGTAAACTGTTTAGATACAGTAAGTGACCGTGATTTTGCTTTGGAGATTTTGTTCAATATCTCTACGATGATGATGCATATTTCTAGGCTTAGCGAAGAGCTTGTGATGTGGTCGAGTTATGAGTTTAAATTTATTGAACTCAGCGATGAATACTCAACAGGTTCATCGATTATGCCACAAAAGAAAAACCCAGATGTTCCTGAACTTTTACGCGGAAAAACAGGGCGTGTGTATGGTTCACTTATGGGACTTTTAACCGTTATGAAAGGGCTTCCACTTGCATACAATAAAGATACCCAAGAGGATAAAGAGGGCGTTTTTGATGCGGTTGAGACAGCTGAACTCTCATTAGAGATACTCAAAGAAGCGCTTGCTACTATGGATATTAAAGTTGACAATATGCACAAAGCGTGTAAAGTAGGGCATCTCAGCGCTACGGATTTGGCAGATTATTTGGTTGAGAGATGTGGCATTCCGTTCCGTGAAGCGCATTTCATCACTGGAAAAGCGGTTGCAAAAAGTGAAGAACTCAAAATCGATTTAAGTGATATTGCTTACGAGGAACTGCACAAAATCGATGAAAGAATTCAAAGCGATGTGATAGAAAAACTCTCTATCGTAAACTCTATGAACGCAAGAACTTCTCAAGGTGGAACATCAACTCAAGGCACTTTGGAGCAGTTGGCATATTTTAAAAACTATTTGGGAGTAAAGTAATATGAAAGTAGTTGTTTCTCATATTGATGGAATGCAGTTTGAAGCAAAAACTGAAAAAAGTAGTTTTATAATAGATTGTCCCCAAATCAGCCCGATAGAGTATTTTTTAAGTGGAATCATTACATGTAGCGCGACAGATGTCGTAATGATCCCAAAAAATCAGGGCAAAACTGTCACAAATCTTTCTATTGAGGGTGATGTTGTGAGAAATGAGGATTTTCCAAGAAAATTCAACACGCTTCATCTCACTTACTCATTTGATTCTGATGCAGATGATATGATGGCTGCACGCTTTGTGATGGCTTCACTAGAGACTTACTGTTCGACGATCAACACGATTCGTGACAGCGTAAAGATCAGTTACACAATTATCCATAATGGAAAAACGATCCGTGAAAATGAGATGATGATCTCAGGTGGCGGAAGTAAAATCGATATGGGTGAGATAGAGAGTTGTCCTCAATAAACTCTTTACATGTAAGAATTTTTTGACTTACATGTAAGGCCTACTTTTACTTTTGGCTATAAAATTGAGAAAAAGTTACAGCTCTGCTTGAGACATTTTTAAGATAAAGTTTTGGTTCTTCATATTTGAGATCACTTAAAAGCTTGCTATACACTTCATCTGATGACATTGCATTGATATCGCCTGCTGCATTTGTGATGAGATACTTTGCTTTTTCTGTAATATTTTTATTCTTGTTAAATGCCCATGCGACATTTCCAGCACCTGTATTATATGCAGCGATTGCGCAATAGAGTCTGCTTAGCGGCTCTTTGATACTTGAGAGATAATTGTAGTACAAGAGATGAAAATAAGCACTTCCCATTTCGATATTGTTTGTACTGTCATATAAATATTCTCCACAAACCAATTTTTTTTCATGATGAAGATAGTTATAAGCATCAAGTCCAGCACTGCTTGGAACGATCTGCATCAGTCCAAATGCGGGAACATAAGAAGTCGCACGAGGATTGAAACTGCTCTCTGTTTGGATAATGGCAAGCACCAAGGAAGGGCTAAGCTCCTCTTTTTGTGCAAATTGCTTGACAGTTTCATAATACTGTTGTGATTTTTTTTGCACGGTATCACTTGGCAGAGCAATCTCTAAGCTGTACACTTTATCACCTACAACTTTAGATTTTTCACTTTTGATACTTTTATCTTTTACATTTTCTTGAACATAGGCATCGACACTTTTTTTATCAGGTGTTTTATCAAATATCACATTTGAAAGAATAGGTTCATTTTTTAGCTCTTTTGTAATAACTCCATCGGGCTTTTTGATTTTAGAGAGTATTTGCTCAAGTGGATCAGTTTTTTGAACGGTTTTATTATCAATAGTCACGACTTTTGCAAGAGCAATTTCTAGCTGTTTTTTTGCTTCATCGGGTGAAGAAGTGATAGTTTCAAGGGTGATCTTACTCTTTTGGAAATCCACATCGGTTCTAGTTTTTTTGTCCGGAGTATAGGAGATCCACTCTTTTTTTGTAGAGAGTTTTGGCTCATTCCAATAGGCTCCTAAACTTTTTTTATAACTTTCTAACGCTTTGTACTGAGCTTTTTGATACTCGGCAAAAGCATCCATTTGCGCTTTTTGAAATTGAGTAAACTCTTTTTTGTCACTCTCTTGAAGCAGAGCTTGATTGGCCTGATACTCCTCAAAATTCTCAGCTTGTGCAGAGGAAAAAAGGCAGAGGAAAAGGAGAGATTTTTTTATCATAAGTGCCATTTACTTAGAAAAAATCTTTAGGATCTGCATCACAAAAATGGTCCCATTTAAGTTTTGAACCACCCAAAATATGCCAGTGAAGGTGCTTGACCTCTTGGCCTCCATTTTCTCCCACATTTGTAATCACACGGTATCCACTTTTATCAATTCCCAAACGTTTTGTAAGCTCTTGAATAAATGCGCTCATGCCACTCATCACATCCGGAGAGACCTCATTAAAACTCTCTACATGTAACTTTGGAATCGCTAAAATATGCACAGGTGCTTTTGGATTGATATCGTGAAACGCTATAAAATCATCATTTTCTAGTTCAATATTTGCAGCAATTTCATTATTGACTATTTTACAAAATAAACACATTGTAAACCTCTTTTCATTCATTATAATTTAGGTTTTAATTCTAGCATAATTGTTATTTTTTTACTTTAAATATGAGAGGAACTATATTCATCAAGCTTTTTGTAATAGAGTTTTTTGTACAATCTCTTAAAAATAAACTATTGGAGACTCTATTTGAAAGAGTGGTATGAAAGAATCCAAACAGCTCAAAATGTTGAGGATTTAGAAAATATACGTATAGCAATTTTTGGTAAAAAAGGGATTTTAGCACAACAGTTTGAAGTGATGAAATCTGTGCCAAATGAGGAAAAAGCAAATTTTGCAAAAGAACTCAATACACATAAAAATGAGCTGACTTCACTATTTAATGAACAAAAAACAGTTTTGCAGACAAAAGAGTTGTATGAAGCGATGAAGGCTGAAGCTTTAGATGTCTCACTTTTTTCAACAACTTCAAGAAAAGGTGCATTGCATCCTGTTATGGAAACAATGGATAGAATCGTTGAATATTTCTCTTCAATGAATTTTTCCGTGGAAACTGGGCCGATGGTCGAGGATGATTTTCACAATTTTGAAGCCCTAAACCTTCCAAAATACCATCCAGCACGCGATATGCAAGATACTTTTTATTTTAAAGATGAGATGCTGCTTCGTACACACACTTCACCAGTACAGATTCGTACGATGCTCCATACAAAACCGCCGATTCGCATGATCGCTCCAGGGGCTGTATTTCGTCGTGATTATGATCTCACACACACACCGATGTTTCACCAAGTTGAGGGTTTGCTCGTAGATGAAGAGGGAAAAGTCTCTTTTGCAAATCTCAAATTTATCTTAGAAGATTTCTTAAAATATATGTTTGGCGATGTTGAAGTGCGCTTTAGACCGAGCTTTTTTCCTTTCACAGAGCCTTCTGCTGAAGTTGATATCTCTTGTATTTTCTGTAAAGGTGATGGCTGTCGTGTTTGTTCACACACTGGCTGGCTTGAAGTTTTGGGCTGTGGAATCGTTGATCCAAACGTTTTTAAAGCGGTGAAATATACTCAGGTTAGCGGATACGCATTTGGACTTGGTGTTGAGCGTTTTGCTATGCTTATTCATCATATTGGAGACCTTCGCTCTTTGTTTGAAGGAGATGTTAGACTTTTGGAGCAGTTTCAATGATAATTACAAAAAGTTGGTTAAATGAGTTTATCAATATTGAGGATAAATCTGCAGATGAGTTGGCAAAAACACTCAATTCCATAGGTCTTGAAGTTGATAGAGTTGTAGAATACAAAATTCCCCAAAAGATAGTTTTTGGTCATGTTATAGAGTGCGAAAGACACCCTGATGCCGATAAACTCAATGTTTGTAAAGTTGATGTTGGTACAGCTGTTTATCAAATAGTTTGTGGTGCAGCAAATGTAAAAAAAGGCTTACATGTAGCGGTCGCAACACTTGGCGCTATCATGCCAAATGGACTTGAGATCAAACCTGTACAACTTCGTGGTGTCGATAGCGAAGGGATGATCTGTTCTGCAAGTGAGCTTGGTCTTGCGGATATTGGAAGCGGGATTATCGAGTTTGACAATTCAATCGGTAAGATTGTTTTAGGGCAAGAACTTTCTCAAAACAAGTATCTCCAAGATACGCTTATTGAGATAGAACTCACAGCCAACAGAGGTGACTGTCTGAGTATTTATGGTGTTGCACGAGATCTTTGTGCGGCGTATAGTCGTCCACTTGTTAAAATTGCAGATGGAGAGGGCGAAGAGAGACGTATGGGAATAGGTCGAATCTTACAGCTCACTCATGCAGATGATTTAGACGTAAACTTGCGTTATAAAGCGATAGATATTAAAGAGATGAAGGTGCCATTTTTGACATCTTTGCGTTTAGCGCAAATAGAGGAGAAACAATCATCTGATTTAGATGCTTTTTTATTTTATGGTACTTATACGACAGGCGTTGCCCTAAGAGCGTATGATTATGAGTTCTTCAAAGTCAGCGAAGGATCTGAAAAAAAAGCAAAAATTGCGTTAAACCTTGATAATCTTGGTTTTGCAACTATTTTTGCAAAAGATCAAGTTGCTTCTGTTGTGGGAATCAATCAAAATGATGCTTCAAAGATGTCTAAAAATGAGGGAATAGTTATTATAGAGGCGAGTTATGTGCCTCCTCATATTATCTCAAAACAGATGGCTCAAAATAAGATCCCAAGCGGGCATCTTTTTTATCGTACCTCAAGAGGAAGCGAGCCAAAACTCAATATTGGTTTGAACTATTTTATAGGAATGTTCGATAAAAGCTCTACTTCTGAAATCTATGGCGGTACTATAGAGCTTTGTGATGATCATGAACCAGTCGTTATCAGCGTGAGTCTTGATGAGATAAATAGTATCATCGGTATGAACATTGATAAAACAACTATTACAAAAATTTTACAAAACTTAGGTTTTGATATAGGAAAATCTCAAGGAACTAATTTTGTTATTTCAGTTCCAAGATTTCGCCATGATATACTCAATAAACAAGATGTTGTTGAAGAGATTGTCCGTTTGGTTGGGATCGATAATATCAAATCAAAACCCTTTTTACTCAAAGAGAAAAACGCTTTATCAGCGGGATACTTTGAATTTAAAAAATTAAGAAAATATAGACATAGCGCTGCAAATCAAGGCTTTTTTGAAACAGTACATTTTGTGTTTAATGAAAAATCAAAACTCAAAGAATATGGCTTTACATGTATTGATGAAACGCTTGAACTTTTAAATCCTATTGTCAATACACTTGATACTATGCGTCCAACTTTGATGCTTGGGCTTTTAAATGCTGTAAGCTTAAACACGAAATCTGGATACAAAGATGTGAGACTTTTTGAGATCGGTTCTGTCTTTTCTGCTGCAAGAGAAGAATCAACGAAAATGGGATTTATCTACAGCGGAGATGCTTATAAAGATGGGATTTTAAATAGTGGAAAATCAAGTAAAATGGATTTTGGTTCATTTGTCCAGTTGATTTCAAACGTGGTTGGTGATATAGATTTAGTGGCTTATACACCAACTCATGATTTGGCAAATCCTTACCAGTGCGCAAAAATAGTTTTTAAAGGTCAAGAGATTGGTGAACTTTTTAAATTACATCCAATGGTACAAGATGCTTTTGATTTAGATCAAACTTTTGTTTGTGAGATCGATTTTTCAAAACTTTCTTTTGATCTTATCGAGGCAAAACCGACTTCAAAATATCAGGCTTCTTTTAGGGATTTGAGTTTAGTTATTCCTCAAAATCTTCCATATACGGAAGTTCAAAAAGTTATTGATGAGTGTAAATCCCAGCAGGTTGTAAGATTTTATCCTATCAATAAATATATCGATTTTAATCTTGGCGAAAATGCAAGTTTAACAATCCGATTTGTTTTGCAATCTTTAGAAAAAACATTGGAAGAGGATGATATTACCTCAAATATGAATGCAATTTTAAATGCATTGAATGAAAAATTGGGACTAACTTTGAGATGAAAAGCGTAAAAATATTTTCAGCTAAATCTTTTGATTTTACAACGGATAAGATTGCTTCGGATAAGTCTATTTCGCATCGCTGTGTTATGTTTGCGATGCTTGCAGATGGGGAATCTAAAATTAGAAACTTTTTGCGTGCAGAAGACACTCTTAACTCTTTAGAGATCGTAAAAAATCTTGGTGCAAAAGTAGAAGATGATGGAGAGCTCATTTGTATTAGTTCATCAGGAATAAAAGAGAGTGAGAATATTTTAGATTGCGGAAACTCAGGAACAGGAATGCGCCTATTTTGTGGACTTTTAAGTTCTGCAAAGGGACATTTTGTTTTAACTGGAGATGAATATCTTCGCCGTCGTCCTATGAAGCGAGTCACTGCTCCGCTTCGCTCAATTGGAGCAAAGCTTGATGGGCGAAATGATGGAGATTTAGCTCCGCTGAGTATTCGTGGAGCTTCATTAAAAGCGTTTCATTATGAGAGTAAAATCGCTTCTGCTCAAGTAAAAAGTGCGATGATTTTAGCTGCTCTTTCCTCTGATGGTGTATGTACCTACACAGAGCCAGAACTTAGCCGCGATCATACAGAACGAATGCTCAAAGGGATGGGTGCAGAGTTACATGTAAACGCTCTTCAAACTACAATAGCACCGATGAAAGGACTTTTATCACCTTTAGATATTCGTGTTCCTGCTGATCCATCAAGTGCGTTTTTCTTTGCAGTTGCTGCTGCGATCATTCCAAACTCTTCTGTGGTTTTAGAGGGTGTAACGCTCAATAAAACTCGTATTGAGGCTTTTAAAGTATTAGAAAAAATGGGTACAAATATTACTTATGATCTTTTAGAAGATAAGTACGAACCTATCGGAAATATTACAGTCAAATATGCTCCTCTAAAAGCGATAACTGTAGAAGAGAATATCTCATGGCTCATCGATGAACTTCCAGCACTTTCCATTGCATTTGCTTGTGCAGAGGGTGTAAGTGTCGTGAAAAATGCAGAAGAGTTACGAGTCAAAGAGAGTGATAGAATTTCAACTGTCGTAAAGGGCTTAAGAGCTTGTGGCATCGAAGTAGATGAAGTTGAAGATGGATACAGTGTCCATGGAGGAGAGCTGAAATCTGCGCTTATAGATAGTCATGGAGATCATAGAATCGCTATGAGTTTTATTATCGCAGGGCTTTTGTGCGGTATGCAAGTGCAAGATATCGACTGCATAAACACCTCATTTCCAAACTTTTTCGAGCTTTTAGGAAATTTGACAAAAATAGAGTACATGTAAGATGAAAATCGAGTTAGCTGAAAATTATGGATTTTGTTTTGGTGTCAAACGTGCGATTAAAATTGCAGAAGAGAATAGAAACTCTGTGACTTATGGACCGCTTATTCATAATGCTAAAGAGATAGAGAGACTAGATCAAGATTATAAAGTAGGTTTGACAGAAGATATTACAACCTTTAAAACGGGTGATAAAGCTGTGATCCGAACACATGGTATTCCAAAAGTTGAACTGAAATTTTTGAAAGAGAAGGGTGTTGATGTCGTCGATGCAACATGCCCTTATGTGACAAAACCACAACAGATATGTGAAGAGATGAGTCAGCTTGGATATGATATCGTTATTTTTGGCGATGAAGCTCATCCCGAGATTAAGGGTGTAAAAAGCTATGCTCAAAATGGTGCTTATGTTGTGAGCTCAATTCAAGAGTTAGAGAATCTAAAATTAAAAGATCATATCGCACTGGTTGCTCAAACAACACGAAAAGTCGAAGAGTATATCGAGATTGCTTCTTATCTCATTCCTCGCCATAAAGAGGTTCGAGTTTTTAACACTATATGCAACGCAACATTTGAAAATCAGGATGCGGTAAGAAAACTGGCAAAAAGAGCGGATGTGATGGTAATAATCGGTGGGAAAAACTCATCAAACACGAAGCAGCTTTTTAGTATCGCTTCTGAGTTTTGTGTCGATAGCTATCACATTGAGGATGAAAAAGATTTATCGCCGCAATGGTTTACATGTAAACAATTGTGTGGCATTAGTGCTGGTGCTTCTACTCCTGATTGGATTATTCAAAAAGTTATAAATAAATTGGAAAATATTAGTTAGACAAAGAGTTTTATAAACATCGACATTAAAAGCCTCACACCCTAAAAGGGACTTTACATGTAAAGGAAAAAATAGTGGCATTAGCAATTATGTGTTCTGGCGGGGATGCTCCTGGGATGAATCCTGCTATCAAAAAATTTGTAGATTATTGTTTTAAAAATGGTGTAATTCCTTATCTGATTTATAATGGATTAGAGGGACTTATCGATAATAAGATAAAAAAAGCAAATCATGAAGATGTTGCAGGGATCGTTCATAGTGGCGGTACGATTATCCGCTCCTCTCGTTCTAAAAGATTTTTTGAATATGAATATAGAAAAGTTGCATATGAAAATCTTAAATCTCACAATATTAAAGGTGTTGTTGTTCTCGGTGGAGATGGTTCATTTCGTGCAATGAATAGATTTAGTGAAGATTTTGATATAAATTTTGTAGGGATTCCAACAACGATAGACAATGATATTTATGGCACAGAGTATTGTTTAGGTGTAGATACCTGCTTGAATGTTATCCGTGATGCACTTGATAAAATCCGAGATACAGCTTCCTCATTTAACCGTGCTTTTTTGGTTGAGGTAATGGGGCGTGATTGTGGTTATTTGGCTGTTGTTTCCGCTATGACAAGTGGAGCTGAAATATGTGTGATCCCAGAAGTTGAGTTTCATAAAGAGCCTTTGGAAAAAAGATTGATTCAAGAGATCAAAGATGGTAGAAACTATGTTTTAGCCATTGTTTGTGAGGGAGCTAAAAAAACGACTCAGATCCACACTTGGATTCAAGAACAGTTGGGATTAGAGACAAGGGTGAGTATTTTAGGTCATATTCAAAGAGGTGGAAATCCAACTGTTTTTGATAGATTAATGGCTTTTGACTTTACGATAGGTGCAGTTGATTATCTCCTCTCTCACAACAATTCCAATAAAGTGATCGTCTATCAAAAAGGTGAGTTTATATTTATGGAGATTGAGGATGTGGTCTCACATAAGTATGAGATGCCACAGCACTTTTTAAATGCTGTTAATTATTTGGACTAATTTTTACTCCTCTTCGTCCTCTTCATCAAACCCTTGAGGAGTTGGAGTCGTTTTATATCTGATACTCTCATTGTGAAGATGTTTTATATGCTTCTCTAAATTTTGCTTATTTACAAGGTTTTTATTCGCTTGTATTCGCTCTAATATCAGATGATTTATTTTTTCTGAATAGTGATAGAGATCTTTATAGTTTGAAAGATCATAGATAAATGGCTCTTGCTGAAAGTCATATACTTTCACATTTCCATATTGGACAAGTGTTCTTAAAACATACTCTTGAAACTTGATAATGTTATCTAAAGAGCCTGTTTCATAAGCATGTTTCCAACTCAAATAGGAGTAAGGCGGAAGAAAGATAATAAAGTGAATCTCTTTATGTGCGTTGATGATTGAGAGTGTGTTGATATCAAAGTTTTTCTTTAAAGCTAAAAAATTAAAATCTTTTTTATTATATTTGTTTTTACGATCTGTCTCATTTCTATCTTGCCAAAAGTTTTGTACCGCTTCTTCATTGAAACGGCAATCTTGATACCAACAAAATGCACGCTGATAAGATTTTGATCTTTGTTTATAATAGCTGTTCTCAAGAACATTGAAAGTTTGTTTGAGCGTATTATAAGAGATCAAATATTTTAGATTTGAAATGAAGCCATCATCATACATCTCTCGTGGAAATGGAGGTTCGCTCATCTTAAAACCATCATCTCTAACCATATTTTTATAGGCGAAATAATCCAGACCATAAATGACTGTAGTGGCTTTATCTTGAGAGAGCAGATGCTCTAATAAGATATTAAACTCTTGTCCGCTTCCACCTGAGAATGGAAGTTTTACAGATTTTACATTCATCACTTGATCTACATCTGTGATACTAAAGTTTTCAACCATAGAAGTCCCTACGACTGCCGTATCATAATCCATGTGTTTTGCGATTCCTGAATCGATATATCTCTCATCAGCGTATGTATAAAAATATTTGAGATTCTCATTGACTCGAAATTTCATAAAAGGATCGACAAACCAGTTAAGACTCATAAGGATAAGTTCAACAATGACAACGATAGTTAAAATTTTTAGACTGCTTCTTTTCCACATTGTCGGTTCCTAAAATTGAAAATAGATAAATTCACTTACTTTGGAAAGTGAAAGAATACCGATGATTAAAAGTAAAGCTGTTAAAAGATCATAGTTCAATTTTGGCTTTTGCATTTTTGCCCATTGGTTTGAATTTTTTAGTAAAAGCGTTAAAAGTATGCCTATTATAACTTGCCAATATACGCTACTTTCATAAATATCATCTAGATTAAATTCAGACCATGCAAACATCATATTTACAACAGTTGTCGCATCTTCCCATGTTGGTGCTCTAAAAAATACCCAAGCGAGATTGACAAAGTTAAAAGTCAAAAACCATGCAACAACTGTTGGAAGTTTTAATCCTAAAGATTTCCAGATATGGTTGATAACTAGAGCCATTCCATGTAAAAATCCCCAAAACACATAGGTCCATCCAGCTCCATGCCAGATACCGCCGATAATAAAGGTTGCCATCAAATTTATAGAAGTTCTTATACTCCCTTTTCTACTCCCACCAAGAGGAATATAGATATAGTCACGAAGAAATCTTGAAAGCGTCATATGCCAGCGTCTCCAAAAATCTTGAATACTTGTAGCTTTATATGGAGAGTTGAAATTGATAGGAAGTCGAATATTAAAAAGTAAACTCACACCTATAGCCATATCTGTATAGCCACTAAAATCAAAATAGAGCTGTAGCGTATAGGAGAGAGATGTTGCCCATGCTTGAAGCATATCTAAAGCAGAAGTGTCTGCATAAAAATAGTTTGCATAATCTGCAAAAAAATCAGCAATGATCACTTTTTTAAAAAGTCCTAAAGAGAATAAGAAAAGACCGCTCGTGATATTTTTCCATCTTAAAACAAAGTTCCAGCGTGAAGCAAACTGCGGCATCATCTCTTTGTGATGTAAAATAGGCCCAGCTAAAAGATGTGGAAAATAGGTTACAAAAAGCATATAACGTAACAGATCAACCTCTTTTACCTCATTTTTATATGCATCTACCAAAAAAGCGATCTGTGTAAAGGTGAAAAAACTAATTCCAAGAGGCAAGATTATGTGTGTCAAAGGGACATTGGTTCCGAAAATACCATTGAAATTTGTGAGAAAAAAGTCTGTATATTTAAAATATGCCAAAAGTGCAATATTGAAAAAAATACCAAATAAAAGTAGCTTCTTAGATGAAAAAGTCTTGAGTAATTTCGCTCTTTCATCAGTTTGTGGTGCATCTGCCATTGCAGAACCTACAAAAAAGTTGATAAATATACTTGCAAGTAAAAGAGGAATATAAATAATATTCCAAAATCCATAGAAGAAAAGACTTCCTCCTACTAGCCAAACTTTTGATCCAAGTACAAGTCTTTTGTGTAAAAGCCAAAAGTAACCAATAAGCATAATGGGAAGAAAGATAAATATAAACATATAGGAATTAAATAACAAGTTTGCCACCAAAAAATCAAGTATGAAATTATATCTTTTTCATCTTGAGTTTAATATGCTTTTTGCTAAATAATAGATCTATTTTTAATACGAAACATTTATCTTTTTATATTGACAAAATTTTATAATTAATATATCTATAACTCTTTTTTAGATACAATTACGGAATTTTATATGTAACAAGGGAAAAGTGTATGGCATTCGATAACGAACCATTAGAAGAAGAAAATTTTGCTGAAATGTTTGAAGCATCTCTTAAAGAGCAAGAATCAAACCGTATAACAGAAGGCGAAATTGTAGAGATACAAGCAGAAGACAACAGAGCTTTAGTAGGCGTTGGCGATAAGTTAGAGGGTATCCTTAGCTTAGATGAATTACGTGATGAAAATGGAAATTTGACATTTAATGTAGGTGACAAGATTACCGTTATGGTTACTGGACATTACAATGAACGTCCAAAAATATCTTATAAAAAAGTATTAGAACAAAAGAAAACTTTAGATTTCATAGAAGCTCATAAAGAGAACTTTGAAGATTTAGTTATTGAGGGTACTATCACTAAGAAAAATCGCGGTGGTTATGTTGTAGAAGCGGATGATGTATCATTTTTCATGCCTCGTTCTTTAGCGGCTTTTAAAGACAACGAAGAGGTTGTTGGACGTAAGATTAAAGCGCAAGTAGTGAAAATAGATGAGTCTGAAAATTCGATCGTTGTTTCACGTCGTAAGCTTTTTAATGACGAACGTAAACGCAAAAAAGAGATCATAGATGCATTGATGCAAGATGATGTAATCGTTGAAGGTACTATTAAAAAGATCACTAGCTACGGAATGTTTGTTGACGTTGGCGGAGTTGATGGTTTAGTTCACTATAACGAAATCTCGTACAAAGGCCCTGTAAATCCTTCAAAACTTTATAAAGAGGGTGATGTTGTAACTGTTAAAGCGATCTCTTATGATAAAGATAAACGTCATCTTTCACTTTCAATCAAAGCAGTTCAGCCAGATCCTTGGGCAGAAGTTGAAGACGAGTTGGATGAAGGCGATACGATTACAGTAACAGTAAGCAATGTAGAGGCTTATGGTGTATTTGTTGATCTTGGAAATGATATTGAAGGTTTCTTACATATCTCTGAAATCACTTGGGATAAAAATGTTAAAAATCCATCTGATTACTTAACTGTTGGTCAAGAGATCGATGTTGAAGTTATAGAGATAAATCCTAAAACTCATAAACTTCGTGTTTCATTGAAACGTCTTTTACCAAAACCATTTGATGAATTTACAAAAAGCTTCCATGAAGGTGATGTAGTAGATGGTGTTGTTACATCTTTAACTGATTTTGGTGCGTTTGTTCGTATTGGAACTGTTGAAGGTCTTTTACATAATCAAGATGCAAGCTGGGAGAAAAACTTTAAATGTAAAGATGTTCTCAAAGTTGGTGATGAAGTAAAAGTTAAAATTGCAAAAATTAATAAAGAGGATCAAAAAATCTCTTTAAACTCAAAAGCGCTTCAAGAGAGCCCTATTGATAAATTTGCAACGACTCATAAAGTAAATCAACTTGTAAAAGGAAAAATCCGTGATATTAAAGATTTCGGTATTTTTGTTCAATTAGATGATGGTATCGATGCACTTATTCGTGATGAAGACCTTTCTCCGCTTGTAAAAGAGGAATTAAGTGTTGGTTCAGATATTGAAGCAGCGATAGCTTCTATCGATACTCGCCGTGATCGTATCCGTTTGTCAATAAAAAAACTTGATTATATAAAAAATCAAGAGTTGATGAATGAGATCAATGACAATGAGTCACACTCTTTGGGTGATTTGATAAAAGATCAACTACAATAAAATGCATAAAGCTTTTAAATGGCTCACTCCACTTATAACAGTTGGAGTAGCTATTTTTATTGTAGTTTTTTTGATAAAGATAAATCCATCGGAAAATACTCAATTAGATAAACTTCAAACAAATAATTTACAAACAAAAGATGATGAGCCGCAGAGTCAATGGTTAAGTCATTTCTCCAAAAGTGAACAGAATGGATATTTTTATCCTGTGAATGAGATTTATATAGATTTAGACCTTAATGAACAAGCTGTTGTAACGAAAACTTACCAACTTGATGCACCAATCTCTGATCCTTATAAACTGTTTTGTTTACAAGAGGTGTTGAAACAGTATAATGTGCGTTATTTTTTAAATAAGAATCAAGAAGATACAAAACTACTCATCTATACAGATGATGAAAGTAAATTTGATCTTTTAGTAAATGCTTTAAAAACTTATGATATAAGTGCGAAAATTTTGCCTTATAAAGAGGAGAAACAATGGAAAAAAGTACAGTAATCGTTTGTGACCATATTCATGAAGCTGGGCTTACTATGCTTCAAAATGATCCAAGTATAAATTATGTTTTTGCTGCAGATGTAGATAAAACAGAGCTTTTAGGAATGCTTGGAGATGCTGATATTGCTATCACACGTAGTTCAACGGATGTTGATGAGAAGTTTATAGCGGCAGCTAAAAATATGAAAGCTATCGTTCGTGCTGGTGTTGGTGTTGATAATGTCGATATCGCAGGATGTTCAAAAGAGGGTATCATCGTTATGAATGTACCAACTGCAAATACTATTGCTGCAGTTGAATTAACAATGGCGCATATGCTTTCATGTATGAGAATGTTCCCATATTCACATGATCACTTGAAAAACCAACGTATTTGGAAGCGTGAAAAATGGTATGGTTATGAGCTAAAAGGTAAAAAACTCGGCGTTATCGGTTTTGGTAATATCGGTTCTCGTGTCGCAAAACGTGCAAAAGCTTTTGAAATGGATATCGTTGCATATGACCCATATATTCATCCATCAAAAGTGACTGATCTAGACATGATCCATACAAATAATTTTGATGATATTTTGGCGTGTGATGTCATTACTATTCACACTCCAAAAAATAGTGAAACAACTAATATTATCAATGCTGATGAGATTGCAAAGATGAAAGACGGTGTGGTTTTAGTGAACTGTGCACGTGGTGGTCTTTACAATGAAGAAGCTCTTTATAACGGCTTGAAATCAGGAAAAATTCGTTTTGCAGGTATAGATGTTTTCATCAAAGAACCAGCGACAAGTAATCCTTTGCTTGATCTAGATAATATCATCGTTTCTCCTCACTTAGGTGCAAATACTTATGAGTCTCAGTACAACATAGGTGTTGAAGCAGCAGAGCAGGCTATTCAAGCAGCAAAAGGGATCTCATATCCAAATGCTTTAAATCTTCCAATAGATGAGAGTAAAATCCCAGCTTTTGTGAAACCATATATGGAAATGGGACAAAAATTAGGATTTTTAGCATCTCAAAAAAATCGCTCTCCTATCGTTTCTATAAAAGTAAGCGGGCAGGGTGCTATTGCTGAGTTTGTTGACTCTCTTTCTACTTTTGTGACTGTTGGTGCACTTGCTGAAAATAGTGGAGATACGATCAACTATGTAAACGCTGATTTTATTGCAAATGAAAAAGGGATTAAAGTAGAGACAGAAGCTTTAGCTGATTCATCTGTGTATAAAAATCTTATTACTGTAAAACTTACAACTGATAAAGCGGTAACAACTATCAGAGCAACAATCTTTGATGATAATATTCAAAGAATTGTGGAAATCGACGGTTTTAGTGTTGATGTTGCGTTAAAAGGTAACATGGTGTTTTTCAAAAATACAGATGTTCCAGGTGTTATTGGAAGTGTAGGAACTATTCTTGCAAGCCACAATGTTAATATCGCAGATTTCCGTTTAGGAAGAAATAGTAATTCAGAAGCATTAGCTGTGATCATTGTTGATTCTCCAGTCAATGACACTGTTCTTAAAGAATTAAGTGATCTTGACGCTTGTATTAGCGTAAGCCACGCAAAACTGTAAATCTTTTGGATAGAAGAACTCCTCTTCTATCCGACTTCTTGCTTTCATAAATATACTTTCACCATCATAGAAGATTTTAAATTACAAAAATATTAAGTTTTTTTTTCTATAATACGTTATGTATTTATAGATATAACAAAAATGTAGAGATTTGTTTTTTACATGTAAAGTGCTACAAAAATGTGTTTAGACAGATGGAATCAGTTTTGCAACCTTCTATTGTATATCATTATGTCATTTTAAACATAAAGGAATTAAATTGCAAACTGCATCGGTTGATTATTCAAAAATAAAATCATTTAGCGTGTGTGTTACAAAAGAGTTTCAAGGTGCTGTGGAAGTTCCAAGGATAGCAGATGAAAAAATAGATTTTATTTTTCCAGCTGTAATTTTTCCTAGTAACAAACTCTATCTTCAATGGGGTGAGGATAATATACGGAAAATGGTTTTATATCATCATACGCTACTACGAAAAAGTAGCGTTGGAAATTTATTTCCAAAAGATCAGACAAAGTTTGAATTTGCTACCAATAAAACCGCAGATTTTTTTATAGAAGCTCTTGGCGGAGGAAAAATATATTCTGCTATTCATGGGCATCCAGCTTTGAGAATGCGACATTTTCAAATGACTGTAGATGAAAAAGCAAGAGAAATATGGCTTATGATGTATAAAAAGAGTATCAAAGATCTTGAAATGCCACAAGAGTGCAGAGAAGAGTTTTGGAATTGGATTGAACCACTTTCAATTCGTATGATAAATAGAAGAACTACAGTTGAGAAGATCGAAAGATTTTATTATAGTGAGATGTTTAACTAAATGGAATTGAGTTTATTGAAGGAATCAAAAATGAAATTTGCTGAACCAATCGTTATGTATAAAAAGATATATAGTAATGATAATTTGTTTAAATCATTTATGCTCTCTTTTTGCTTACATGTAAGCATTATATATATTGCGTTTTATTTTAGTTATTCAGAAAAAGCGAAACCTATATTATTGAATGCACAAGAAAAAACCATATCGATA
The DNA here is from genome assembly GCA_903892995.1 of uncultured Campylobacterales bacterium. GTDB lineage: Bacteria > Campylobacterota > Campylobacteria > Campylobacterales > Sulfurimonadaceae > Hydrocurvibacter. The sequence continues at coordinate 105,110 of CAITKP010000036.1, read as the reverse complement.
TCTCTTGCAAATTTAGATCTTACATCTCCAAAACAAGTACAGGCAAAGGAGAGAACGCAAACCTTTCATAAACCAAGTTCTAAGTCTGTAAAACCTCTCAATAAAATGATTGAACCGACAACTTTAACACAAAAGATTGCGAGTAAAAGTATCGAGCAGACACCTCAGAAGATGGAACCATTAGAAAAACAAACTGTTCTATCTTCTGAGGCGTTTACGCCTCAAAAAACATCGAGTGCAGAGCAAAACACAAAAGCACCTATTGTGCAGACTCATACTTCTATTAATATGAATTCTCCTTCATTAAGTAAACTCCCTCCTAAAAAAGCGCAGCAATTTGACATAAGCAAAGAGCAGTTGGCACGTATTAGGACCATGATAGAGAATGCTTTGTGTTATCCCGCAATTGCAAAAAAATTGAGATTGGAGGGTGTTGTATTAGTATCGTTTTCATTGCGGCCCGATGGTTACGTACAAAACATCCAAGTAGTCTCAAGTAGCGGGAGCTCTGTGCTTGACAAAAAAGCTATACAAACAGTTGCATCACTTGATGGAGAGTATCCCCATCTTGAAGAAAAGGTTGATCTTACTCTTCCTATATCTTTCTCACTCAATAAATCATAAAAAAGGGAAAATGAAATGAAAAAAAGTATATTACTCACAAGTGCACTCTCAATAGTTGCTTCGTCGTTATTGGCAGATGTATTTAGTCTTGGTCAGATAGATATCGCGGATTCTATAAATAATACAGATGTGATGAATGCTACGGTCTTAGATGCTCAAACAATGCAAGAGCAAAACACAAAAACATTGCCAGAAGCACTAAATCTTCTCTCTGGTATCAATATTCAAAATAGTGGTGCTAGAAATGAGCAGATGATTATGATGCGTGGATTTGACGTTAAGCATGCACCATTGTTTATTGATGGAATTCCAGTAGCGGTACCTTATGATGGGTATGTGGATTTTACTCGTTTTGCAACTTTTGATCTCTCTGAAATCGATGTTTCAAAAGGATTTGCATCTGTTTTACTTGGACCAAATACTTTTGCTGGTGCTATCAATATGGTTAGTAAAAAACCAACTAAAGAGTTTGAAGGTGAAGTAGGTGCAGGTGTTTTTAGTGGAAATGGAAAAGATGCATATGCCACATTTGGAAGTAACCAAGGGAAATTTTATGTGCAAGGTTCATACTCTGGAATGAGTAGAGATGACTATCCATTATCTGCTAATTTCTCAGATCAAAGATACCAAAAAGAGGGCAACAGAGATAATGCCTATGCGGTGGATAATAAAATAAATCTCAAAGCAGGCTATACGCCAAATGCTACTGATGAATATGCAATCAATTACATTAAACAACACGCTTCAAAAGGTGTGCCACCATATGCGGGAGAGTTTGATTTAGTTTTGACAGATAATGCTTACTATGCTAGTAATCCCAGTTTAGGAAATAACACCAAAGGTGGTGGAACTGTTCACTTTTGGCAATGGAACTATTGGGATAAAGAGAGCTACTACTTTTTATCTAAAACAGATTTTGGAAATTGGTACGTAAAAACAAGAGCTTTTTATGATAAGTTTGAAAACTCACTTGCGATGTACACCAATACAAACTATAACACCTTAACTCCAAGTAGTGCAAATGCTAGTTTTTATGATGATAATGTTAAAGGTGCTTCAGCTGAAGTAGGCTTTAAGCTTTCCGATAAAGATAGTTTAAAATTTGCAGCTCATTATCAGCTTGATTCACACAAAGAGGGTGGCTGGGATTCTGTGACAGGTGTAGCTGCACCAACTTATGAGATGCAAGATCAAATCGCTTCTTATGGAGTGGAGTATAAAAGAGCATTAACAGATTCTACGACTTTAACGCTTGGTGCGAGTTATGATGTCGAGAAAGCTTTAAGAGCTGACAATACTGCTTATGGAACGCCAACAAGTACTAGTAAAACTGCAAGTGGTACGACAACAACTACTTCTACATGGTTCTCAACTACGCCAAGTGGAATAGCTTTGACAGGTTATGCTAATTTAAAAGATTTCGAACTTGGTGATGCACATGCTCTAAATCCTCTTGCAAAAATCGAAACAAAACTAGATGATACCTGGTCTGTATATGGTGGAGTGAGTAAAAAAAGTCGTATTCCATCTATAAAAGATAGATATTCATATAAAATGGGTTCGTTTGTTCCAAATCCTGATCTTAACGAAGAATCAGCGATTAATTATGAAGTTGGAACTGCCAAAAAATTTGCAAATGCTTACGTGAAAGCTTCACTTTTTGCAGTAAATGTTAGCGATTATATACAGAGCATATATTTAACAAATTTATATTCAAATACACGTACTGTTAAAACAGGAAATATTACTTCTGATACAACAGTTTCTACACAACAACAACAACTTCAAAATGTCGGAACAATGACACAAAGAGGTGCAGAGCTTGAAGGAACTTATATGTTGAATGATCAATTGTCATTTGATGGAAGTTATACACACTTAGATGTTAAAAACTCAGATTCATCTATCAAAATTACAGATGTTCCTGCAGATAAGCTAATTGTTAGCAACACGTTTTCTCCAATAGAAGCACTCTCTTGGATCAACTCATTTGAATATGATTCAAGCCGTTTTGCTTCAGTAGGAATAACAGGAACTGGAGTAAATACTAAAAGTGTTTACTACAACACAGGTGATGTTGGAACATGGAATACAAAAGTGACTTACCATGTAACAAAAGCATTCTCTTTAGATGCGGGAGTAAATAATATACTTGATAGAAACTATTATATCTCTTATGGTTACCCAGAAGCAGGGCGTTCTTACTATGCAAATGTAAGATATAAATTCTAAAAAAGGATAAATCATGAAAAAATTGTTAGTAATTGGAGTTTTAGTTGGAAGTTTGTTCGCTCAAGAAGCAGTATTACCCCTTGAGCTAGATGCTTGGAAAGCACTTTCCTATGTGGGTGCGGCAAAAAGTGTAGATGAACTTTCAACTGCTACGTTAAAAGTAGCAAAAGCAAGTTATGTAGGACTTATAAGCACTCCAAAGATGAAATATGTCATAAGACCGATGAATGAGGGTGGAACGGTAAGTTATGGCGGTATGTTTGAGGTTCAAATCAATGAAAGTGGAATATACAGAGTTGTGCTTGGAAATGCTTCTTGGATCGATATGACAAAAGATGGCAAACCAGCACAATCAATAGCACATAGTGAGGGACCAAAAAACTCAGGAATCCGTAAAATGGTTGATTACAAACTAGAATCAGGAATGTATGTTTTACAGCTTTCAGCTGGCGCAGATAACAGCAGTGCGATCTTAGTTATGAAAATAAAATAGAGATATCAGATGAAACAGCTTATAAAAACAGTTCTTTTACTCTTTTTTTTGATGGAAGGATTATACGCTGAGACAATAAAAAATAGTGACACGATAGAAAAGGCAAGAGTAAAACTTGGGCATCGTTTATTTTATGAAGCAGACCTTTCTATAAACGGGACGATGGCATGTGCGACCTGTCATGAACAAAGACGAGGCTTTTGTGATGGCAATCGTGTACATCCTGGAGCGTTAGATGATAATGGAAAACGCAATGTCCCGACGTTGGCAAATGTAGGTAAGTTTAAAAACTTGACTTGGTCGCATGATCATTTAAGCGGATTGGCTGAGCAATCACTCGCACCGATAAAAGGAACTGACCCAGTTGAGATGGGAATGAACGGGCATGAAGATGAGATAGCCAAACGCTTAGGTCAAAATGAGTGTTATCAAAAACTTTTTGCGGCTGCATTTCCACAAGAAAAGGGTGTTGTAAACCTTGGAACTCTTACACAGGCTTTGGAAAGTTTTGAAAAAACTTTGATATCCGAAAACTCTATTTATGATCAAGCAAAGAAAAAGCATAAAAAACTTCCAACAAAAGATGCACGAGATGGAGAAAAACTTTTTTTCGGAGCAGCAAAATGCAACAATTGTCACACTGCGCCGCTTTTTAGCGACGATGCTTTTCACCAGATTCAGCCCAAAAATCTCAAAGTTTACAATGGAATGAGAGATAATGGTTTATTTGATGTAACAGGCAATGAAAAGGATAAAAATGTTTTTCGAACACCGAGTTTGCGTAATGTCGCTTTGAGTCTTCCATACTGGCATGATGGAAGTGCCACAACACTTCAAGATGCTATCAAAAAACACAAGCTTAAAACAAATAATAAACTTAGCGCTGTAGAACTAAGAAAAATTATCGCTTTTTTGAACACCCTAAGTGATGAGTCGTTTATAAATAATCCGCAATTTGGCAAGCCAAGTTTGGAGTGTAAGTAGTAACCATAAATGAGTAAAATTTGAAATAAAGAGATCTTTTTTCATTATTACTCTAGTAATTGTTATGTCATTAAATATATAACGATATAATATTTAAAGAAATTATTTTTAGGATAGGTTCATGGATAATCATAAACTCTTAATTATTGAAAACGATGAAGATAGTGCAAAAGAACTTCAGATATCTCTGCAAAAGCAGGGATATGAGGTAGAAATTTTGGTACGAGATTTGACAAAGGCAAAAAGAAAGATCAAAACTTACATGCCTGATATTATCCTCATCGATGTTTTACAAGAGGAAAGTACCGAGTGGATGGAAGTGGTACACTCTATTTCGAGGGCACAGATACCTTTTATTGTATTAACGGCGTTTGCTGATACTGATACAATAAAGCGTATCAGTAAAATTGAGCCATGCGGGTATTTTGTCAAACCTTTTAATCCGCTCAATCTACATGTAACGATTCAAATCTCTTTTTATAAATTTACTCAAGATAAAAATCGTAAAAAAAGTTTAGAAGCACTTAAAGTTGATAACCAAAATCTTAAAAAACTGCTTTTTGCAAAAGAGCGTAGTGATAAACCAATTATCAGTTTTGGAGATGGCTTCTCTTTTAACACAAATGTTTGTGAAACATTTTATAAAAATAAAAAGGTAAATTTGACAAGAAAAGAGAACCTTTTTATACAGTTATTAGTTTCCAATATTGGTAATACGGTCAATTTTCAACAGGCCATAAACTATCTTTGGGGAAAAGCAAAGGCAAGCGAAAACAATGTCAGAACACTTGTGTGGAGGCTTCGAAGTAAGATGGATTCAAATGCGATCAAAACAGTTTCTGGAGTAGGGTATTACATAGAAAAAACATATACTTCAGTTCAAAATAAATCAAAAACTCCAATATTGAATCAATATAAGGAGGTTAAAGATTCAGCATAAAATGTGAAGATTTACACAAAAATATAAAAGGAGTCAAATATGCAAATAAGTGCACGCAACCAAATAAAAGCAACTATAGTAGAGATCGAAGAGGGTGCTGTTAATTCAGTGCTTCTTTTAGAAAATGCTCAGGGTATGAAGCTTGGTGCTTCTATAACAAATACGAGTGTGTTAAATATGGGATTAAAAGTTGCAGAACAAGTGGTCTGTTTTTTTAAAGCATCAAATGTTTTAATCGCTACTGGCGAAATGCCATCAATTAGTGCGAGAAATAAATTATCAGGAACTATAAAAGAGATCAAAACAGGCGCTGTTAATAGTGAAGTTATTCTTAGTATAGGTTCAGATGAGATCGTATCTGTTATTACAAATGATGCAGTAAATGAGCTAAAACTTTCAAAAGGTGAAAAAGCTATTGCTATCATCAAAGCAAGCGAAGTGATGATCGCAAAATAGAGTCAAAAGCCTTACATGTAAGCAAAAAATGGCTTACATGTAAGAGCCTTTTAGAGATTTAGAGAAGCATACTTTTTAAAAAGAGAGCATTAAGCACTCACTTTATTTCTTCCATTGTTTTTTGATTCATAGAGTTTATTATCTGCTCTTTTAACTAAATCATCTATAGTCTCATCGCTATAAAGTGTGGCCACCCCAAAACTACAATTAATATGACAAATTGAAAAATTCATCTTTTCGATACTCTCTCGAAGTGCTTCAGAGAGAAGTTTAGCATCTTCAATGGAGGTATCAGGTAAGAGAATCATAAACTCCTCTCCACCCCATCTGCCAAACATATCGGTAATACGAAGACGGCTTTGCACTAAATTTGAGAGCTCTTGAAGGATTATATCTCCGCCATCATGCCCATACGTGTCATTTACTTTTTTAAAAAAATCAATATCGAAAAAGATAAGACTAAAGGGTATCGCGAGTCGTTTTGATAATTTACAATGGTATTTTAAGTCAATATTTAAACTCATACGATTTGCAATACCCGTTAACTTATCCGTATAAGCCATTTTTTGAAGTTCATTGTCACGAATTTGTAAGCGATAATAGAGAAATGTGAGTAAAAATGTCACCAACGATATTGAGATACTTCCAATAATAAGCATATGTTTGAAATGCTCTTCAATAAGTGCTATCTCTTGTCCTTTTTGATAAACAACAGTGTAGCCCACTTGTCCATCTCCAAAAGAGATAACGGGGATAAATAAAACAGTGTAAAACTCTTTTGCAACTTGTGTAGAGACTCCAAATGCCTTTTTATTGGTTAGCTGTTTATGCACAGTACTATCAATTTTATGATTTATATTATCGAGTAAGGAATGTGAAAACCCATCTTTTGATCTATGTGACTGGTCAATATAGAACTCATTTCCCAAAGATGATGTGGCATAAATATTCATTGCATCAGAAAAATTGGTTTCATCAACATGCTTTTTATATAAAATAAGCTCCGAATGTACATTGTAAAGCTCTTGAAGCTCTTCATGAATTGAGTCGTGAGAGAAGCCATATTCGACACTTCCAATAAAAGTATTATGATAAAAAAGAGGGTAAACATAGCGAAAGCCATCGTTGACTCGACCCTCTTCAAATGCACTTACTTTTTTATGATACTTATTGACCCAATCGACAGTTTTTCGCGTTCCTTGTAGAGAGTCTCCATATTTTTCTGGTTTATGAAAACGTAAAAAACTTATCGATTGAGGCAGATGAAACTGAAATTGACGAACAGAATTGTGTTTTAAAACATTAAAAGTAGGCATGAGATCATGTAAAAGCTTTTCTCTGTAAGGATTTACTTGATTGTTTGGGATTTTTGAGCCTTTGTCAAGTAACTCTAATATATAAGGCTGGTTGACATCATGTTCAAAACTCATATTGGCAAGTGTTTGGGAGCGTTTTTCCATCGCTTTTATACCATGCTCCAAAAGGGCGATCTGATATTCAAAATGGATCTGTTTTTGATCATTTTTCCAAAAATTTATAAGTGAGTAAAAGGTTCCTAATTGCAAGAACAATAAGAAAAGCGCAGTGATAATTACTGTTTGCAAACTTGGCTTTAAGAATTTCATAATAGCTCTTTTTTTGGTAATTCATGGGTTTTTTGGATGAAGTTTTTTGGATTCCAATTTTGTATGAAAGCTTCCGCATCTACTGCGCTCATAGGTTTGCTAAAGAGATAGCCTTGGCCTACTTTACACCCTATTTGCTGTAAAAATACCATATGTGCCACTGTTTCTATCCCCTCAGCAAGAGAGAGCATATTCATATTTTTTGCCAAGCCTGTTATCGCTTCTGCAATCACACAAGCATCAAGATCAGCTGGCAGATCAAATACAAAAGATTGGTCTATTTTTAAAACATGCACAGGCATTTGTCGTAAATATGAGAGTGATGAATATCCAGTTCCAAAATCATCAATCGCCAATTTTACTCCAAGTGCATCAATCTTATGGAGTACCTCTAGCCACTGTTTTGGATTGTTCATGAGAGAACTCTCTGTTATTTCAATCTCTAAATTTTTGGCACTAACACCTGTTTTTGCTAAAGTTGCAGTAACGATAGATGAGAAATCTTCATGTTCTAGTTGCACGCCCGAAGCATTTACGGCCATCACACCATCAAAGATGCCTCTTGATTTCCATTGTGCCATTTGAGAGCATGCTTCTTCTAAAATCCATTCGCCTAGGGGAATGATAAGTTTGTTCTCTTCGGCTGCAGAGATAAATTTATCTGGAGGGATAAAGCCCATCCGTGGATGGTTCCATCGCACTAATGCTTCAAATCCGATTATCTCCATCGACTGCAGGTCGATTTGGGGTTGATAGTACAATACAAACTGTTTTAAAGAGATCGCCTCTCGCAAGAGTGTTTGGATATGAAGTTTTTCTTGAATGATTCTCATCAGTTCATCAGTATAAAATTCGATCCTGTTTCTGCCATCTGCTTTTGCTCGGTGCATCGCTACATCGGCATATTTTATAAGGGTTTCTTTACTGAGTGCGTCATCAGGGTAGAGACTAACCCCAATACTTGCTCCTAAATTCACAAATCCAGATGATGTTGAAAATGGCTTTTGGATACTTTTAAGAATCTCATTTAATATCATCATAATCTCTTGGAGATCATCTATGGCTTGTAAGATAATAACAAACTCATCACTTCCAAACCTCGCTACGGTATCATATTTACGAACTTGTTTTGAGAGGCGATGAGCAGTTTCTTGCAAGATTTCATCTCCTGCTACATGACTCAAAGCTTCATTGATATATTTAAAATTATCAAGGTCGATGAAACATACCGCTGTCTTTTTTCCTGCGCGTTCACATACTTGAAGGGAATGTTCTAATCTTGCATCCAATAGATTACGGTTTGGCAGTCCTGTAAGGGAATCATGCGTACTCATATAATCAATCTGTTCTACTGCTTTTTTCTTTTCTGAGATATCGTAAGCAAATCCTACTACAAGTTTTTGACCGTAGTGTTCGATGTAATTTACAAAGAGTTCAACTGGAAATGTTGATCCATTTTTTCTCTGATGCACTGATTCAAAGTGGGCATGCTTGAGAGATTCGAGATTTTTAACATTTTCTGCCCAAACAGCAGGAGTTGTCAGAGGATCAAGATCATAAACACTCAGCATTAAACGCTCAGCTTTTGTGTATCCTAACTGTTCAGTGGCAGTTTGGTTCATATAGATGATTTTTCCATCGATATTTGCCCAAAAGATCGAAAGTGATGCTACATCGATACAATAGTTTGAAAGTTCAAGTTGTTGGCTCATAGCTTGACGTTCCGTGATATCTATAGCAAAGGCAAGATTATAAAGTTTTCCTTCATATTCGGTGAGATTTGCATGGACTTCCACGGGGAAAATAGAACCATCTTTTCTCTGATGTTGTGTATATAAAATCTTGGAATTTACTTTTTCCAATTCATGGGAATGATCTTCCCATTTTTTTGGATTGAAATTTGGGTCAATATCGATCACTTTAAGATGAGTTAACTCCTCTTGTGTATATCCTAAAGCCTTGCAGGCATTATCATTTGCATAGAAAATTGCTGAGTTTTTAGGATCTATCCAATAGACTCCAATCGCTGCGTGATCGAGAGAATATTGAGCTAAATTAAGATTTTTTTCGGCTTTTTTCTTCTCTGTTTGATCTTGAATTATCAATAAATAGCCAATAGGAATTGCTTTATGGTCATTGATCGGCAAAAGCATCGCTTTTATCTCATATTTATTTTCATAAAGTTGAATAAAAAAATCCTCTTCACACCCTTGTTCGCATCCAATAAAATTTGATTTATGCTCTTTTGCGACTAAATGTAGGAGCGGTTCATTGAGATGATCGAAAAGATTATCTCCAATTTCAGCACAGTTGCTTTGTTTAAAAAGAGTATTTGTTCTAAAAAAAATGGATCCGCTTGCGTCAAAAGCAATCATCATACTATTTGGAAATGCTTCAATGATATTATTTAACATCTCATTTTTTTGAAGTTTCTCTTGTTGGGATTGAATTTTTTTAGCCTGTTGTGTTATGGTTTGGCGTAAAAGATGAAAGTAAGTACCGCTTATTCCACTTGCAATATCGTGTTGCGAAACGATTCCGATAGGAGTTTTATCGCTATTCTCAACTAAGAGATGATGGATAGTATGAGTCTCTATCAAACTTTGCGCATTGGTAATAGAATCGTTTGCATTGATGCTGATGATGGGGAAATGCATAAACTCAAAAATGGGTCGATCCAAAACCGCTTTTCCAGCTTTTGAGAGTTTTAAGACATCATAATCGGTAAATATACCTCTGCAAATATCTTTTTCATAGATCAAAACAGAGCCAAAGCGTTTGCTGTGCATTGATTGGAGGACATCTTTTAAAGAATCATTCATCTGAACTTGGAGAAAACCAGAGCGCATAATCATCTCAACACTATTGTTACCCATGAGATTTTCCGATGAAAAGTAGCCTATGCAGTCCTCTTCATAAAGGATACCTGCATAAGTTCCATCCTCATTTGTTGCAACTACATAACGGCTGTTGGCTGAAGAGATGAGGATAAAAGCCTCGCTAACATCAGATGTAATTGGGATAAGGGGACAATCTGTATCCATCACCGTCGCAACAGTGATACTGCTAAGATCATCCCATACATTTAAATTAGCAAAGAGATTGCTCTCTTTCACTACGCCAATCAAACGATGATTATCAACAACGGGAACAAGTGTTTTTTTATGGCCTAGTAACCATTCTACTGCATCTGATAGGCTATCTTTGGGGGTAAGCGCAGTATATGGTTTTAAAATAGTTTTTAAACGTGATGTGATATCCATCGCGATTCCTTCATTTTGTACTTTATAAATATGTTTTTCTAATCTCTAAAATACCGTCCATATTTTCTAAAAGTAGATCAATCAAAATAGGATCAAACTGTTTAGCTCTTTCATTTTGCATCAGGGCGATAATCTCTTCGATTGGCCAAGCTTTTTTGTAAACGCGATCTGTTCCAAGCGCATCAAATACATCAGCTATAGCTACAATACGTCCAAAAATATGGATATTTTCCTCTTTTAATCCTTGCGGATATCCTTTGCCATCCCAACGTTCGTGATGTTCATGAGCGATAATCGCTGCGGCTTGAAGCATTGGACGGTTTGAGTTTTTGAAAATTTCATATCCCATCTGGGCATGTTCTTTCATCTTTTCAAACTCATCATTATCGAGTTTTGCGGGTTTACACAAAATGTTGTCTGGGATTCCTACTTTTCCGATGTCATGCATTGGAGCAGCCGCTTGAAGCAGTTCGCATTCAGCATCGCTCAAGCCATACTTTTTGGCAAGAAGATAGGCATAAGCTGCAACTCTTTGGACATGAAATGCGGTCTCTTTGGATCGGCTTTCGGCGATGTTCCCCATTGTGTTTATTACTTCGCGCTGAGTTGCTTCGATCTCTTCATTAAGCTCTTTGAGAAGGTGATTTTTCTCTTTGAGCTCTTCATATTGCTCGAGTACCTGATTGTTGAATAGATTTATTTTATGGGCAACATCTTGAAGCTCTAAGGATTCAAATCCATCAATATTGATGGGAATATGGCTCTCATAAGAGCGCTTGGTGTCATTCATGAGCTCATCGAGCGGGTGTTTGATATGACGATCAATAATACGAAACATCATCACCATAATGGCAAATAATATCAATGTCAAAATTGCTAATATAATATATAAATATTCAACTGACATCTCTTTATAATGCTCGACATCGATATAAAAGTCGATAGCGCCTAGCACGCTTCCTTTTGCGACATTATGGCACTGGGTACAGTCCACGCCAAGTTTAGACTCGGCAATATATGGAAAGGTAATCCTGAGCATATTTTTTTTATCACCGTGGGTTACTAGTTTAATGATGGGTTGTTTTGTCTTAAAAACCTGAGCAATTGTAGGATCTTGAAATCTATTTTCGTGATTTGCTAGGTTAAACTGCTTAGTGACACTTGCAGAGTGAATAATTTGGAGATTTTGAACTTCTGAAACTTTTTGAATGTTCTGGAGATACTGCTCTTTTTCTTCATGGGTACTCACACGCATATGGGTCATCAATCCTGCTTCTACAAAGCGCGCAACACTACGACCTTTATCTGTCATAGCAGAGATGGTAAGTTCACGAAAATTGTAGGCTACAAAAAAGATAATAAAGAGAATAACAACAAAAGCTGCTGCGATGAGGCGTTTGAGAGTAATAGTTTTGATACTTTTGGCTTGGGACATAGTTACAAACCTTTCTTATTAAAAAATGTATTCTACTAGTATATACAAAAAGTGTGGCAAATATGTTGCATTAATTGGTTTTGAATAATTTACAAAGAGTTGTTATCATTTAAAGCTCAAAAAAAGTCTTACATGTAAGGCTTTTTTTGATTTGAAGAAGTTTATATTTTAACAAAGAAGTTGTGCAAAGTTAGCTAGTGAACACTCATCAGCGGTATATTTACTTTGAAAGTCGTTGTCTCACCTAGTTTACTTTGAACTAAAATCGTTCCCTGAAGCAGATTTAGAACTCTCTTTACTTTTGCTAAGCCTAGACCAAAGCCTTCATATCTTCTATTGAGACCTCTGTGTATTTGGTAGAAAGTTTCATAAATATTTTCAAATTCTGATTCATCAATTCCAATTCCACTATCTTTGACCGTAATCAAAAGATTTGAATTTTTGTAATTTATATCGATTTGTACAGTACCATTTAAGGAATTAAATTTAAACGCATTTTTGATCAATGGATCAAGAAGTTCTTTTATAAGCTTAAAGTCACACCAGAAATCATCTTTTACACTTGGATCAATATGATACGAAAAGCTGATTCCAGTTTCCATTTCGAGATATTTATACTCTTCTAAAAAATCCTTAAAGAGATTTTCAAGTATTACAACAGAAAAATCGGGTTCAGCCAGATCACTGCAAACCTCTGAAAAATCGATTATTTGTGTCAAAATATCTTCTATTTTTTCTGCACCACTCATAATTAAAGAGAGAGAACGTTGTAGTTTTGTCTCTATTTGTCCACTATTTTTACTTATTAAACCACTCATACTAATGATTGCGTTGAGTGGAGTGCGAATTTCATGAGAAAGGTTTCTGATGAGCTCATCTTTCATCGCATTAAGATTTTTTTCTTTTTCATTTACATGTAAGATCTCTGTAATATCTTGTTGTATCCTTAAAAATTCTGTGATGTTCCCATCAAGATCCATAATAGGGATGATAAATGTTTTTAAATAATACTCTGAACCATTTTTATTTCGATTTTTAAATACTCCATAAAATATATCTTTGTCAAGAATCGTTTCCCACATGATTTTAAAGATAGAGCGTTCATTGTCTTGATGGGAAACTACGCTATGTGATCTGCCAACTAGCTCTTGGGCACTAAATCCAGAGATCTCTTCAAAAGCTCTATTGACATAGGTGATATTTCCATGAAGGTCTGTTTTGGAAACGATATTTGCGATATCGACCGCTTTAAGGTATTCAACAAATTTTTGATTTTTTACATCAAATTTTTGTTTGTGTTCATTGAGAAGGTCATCATAAATTTTGATAACACCAGCAAAATTTTGATTCATAATATGCATAATTTCATTAATACTGTTTTGCGTAGCAAACTCTTGTTCAAAGGCAAAATTGATAATCACATTTTTCGACTCAGCACAAATCAAAAAAATCTCTTGATTACTAATTATCGAGTAGTATTGCTTGAACGTTTTGATTTGATACCCATCGCTGGGCCAAATCTTTTTTTTGTTCTTTTAAAATTACAATTTGCTTATCAAGCATTGTCCGAATTCCTTTTAAAATATAAAAATTAGAGTTGAATTCGGCAGAAATTCGTAAAAAATATTACGAATTGTAAGCTTAGTCTTTATAAAGCTTTTCTCTATATTCAGTGAGCATGGAACCGATTGTAATAAATAAAGCATCACTTGCTTTTTCCATCTCTTTAAAGTTTTGAATGATGAAATCCAAATTTGCACTTACTTCATCTTTATTATTTTCAATAAAAGTGATATTTTTGAGCACCATATCGTGAATAGTTTTGTGATATGGAACTATTGCACTGTAAGATGGTGTAGTGCCCATGAGTTCTTTACCTTTGCCCTCATACCATTTACCAAATCTACAACCATGGTGGTCTGAAAAGTTTTGAACCAATTTTTTACTTGTGATTGAAGCATATGCATTGTTTTTAAAGATAAGGTGATCCATCTTTGCAAGGATTGTAAAGAGCATCCCATTCATAAGTTGTGTATCTTTTGTTGTGAGTTTTGTTTCTTCTGTAAAAGAGTGTAGGGTATTTGAAAAATCGTTCATTGTTGTATCTAGGTGAGTTGCTAGATCACTCATAACCTTAGAAGAATCATCGATTTCACCCATCTCTTGTTTTAAAGTATTCACAGAGATTGAGATCTCTTGAGTAGCTTTTTGTGTACGTTCTGCTAGTTTTCTGACTTCATCTGCTACAACCGCAAATCCTCGTCCATGCTCTCCAGCACGCGCTGCTTCAATAGCTGCATTTAAAGCTAAAAGATTCGTTTGATCTGCAATATCGTTGATAAAACCTATAACTTGTGAGATCTCTTGTGTACGCTCACTTAAAGCATGAACTTTTGTTCCTGTTTGAGCTATTAGCTCAACGATCTGAAATACATCCTTTGTCGTAGCAGCGATCTCAGTTTGTGTTTTATTTGAATCTAGTGAGATTTGATCAGAACGATTTGTGATCTCTCCTAGAGAATCTATTGCAGCACTAAGATCTTGTTGTATGATTTGAAATCCTGTGATTCCGCCTCCAACGCTATTTATTTGGTAGTTAATAGAAGATTCTGAGATGTTTTGCATATTTTTTTGCATAGCTTCTATGGAGATATTTATCGCTTTTGCTGATTCTAAATATGATCCATGTAAGCCTGTCTCTACAACTCTACGATGATATCTTCCCTCTGAGGTCGCATTAAAAGAGCCTAAAACCTCTTTTGTAAACACTTCAAATTGATCAAGCACATTGTTGATAGAAAAGTTTAACTTTTGCAACTCACCATTTTCATGATTTTCTACACGATGTGTGAGTATCCCTTTTTGTGCGTCTTCTAAAATTATTGCCATAGAATGGATATTTGATTGAACTTTTTTAATATTGATAAACATATACCAAGCAAGAAAAAAGTTTGCGATATTTAAGACTCTCATAGCATCAAAGCCATACACAGCTATCTCAATAACAAGTGCAATCATAAATATTGTGATTGAGATGATATTTGCATATTGTATTTTAGAGAGAGAAGATAAATTGTTCATAGGTGACCCCTTTTTGTTTTAGTAAATTTTCCAAATAGCTGTGTGAAGCGCTGATACCACCCTTGCTTTCTATGGCAAGTAACTCTCTATAAAGAGGTTCAATACTATTTTTAATAATATTTGCGTTTGGTTTTCTTCTAACAGAAAAATACTCAGCCAGCTGCTTATGGTCATCATAGCTAGGTGTCACAAAAGCAAGCACCCAATAGTAGTCACCATTTTTAGTTTTATTTTTGACATATGCAAAAATCTCTTGACCATTTTGTAAGTTATTCCATAACTTCTGGAAAATTACTTTTGGCATGTCATTATGTCTAAGAATCGAGTGGGGTTGCTTCATTAACTCTTGAACTTTGTATCCAGATATATTCACAAAAAGCTCATTACAATAGGTGATTGTTCCCTTTGCATCCGTTTTTGAAATAATAAATTCGTTCTCTGGAAAGAACACTTCTTTACTCATGAATTTCCTTGCTGATAATTAAAATTTAATCACTATTTTATATTATAGAAGCTAATAATAGAGATTTAGTGTTGCAAATGTGTTGCAAAATGATAAAAAATCCAAAAAGTGTATAGATTTATGAAAACTTTGTGTAAAAAAGGCTTACATGTAACGTTTGAGAGTTTTCTTTAGCCTGATTTTATTAATTTGCTGGTGATTATCTTGTAATAAACCACGTGTTATAATCCCACAAAACTTTTAGCCCATAACATAAAAGGGGATATAAAATCTCATGTTAAATTATTCGATACCGTTCTTAAGAGCGCTTATTGCTTTATCTGTTATATTGGGATCAGAAAATGCCTTTGCAATTACCAAATCCATTGTGAAAACTGATTCAGATTCTAATGAAACATCAAAGATGATTGAGGGTGAAATTTTAATTGGAAACTTTTTTTCTAATTCAACTTATACGGCAACACCTAAAAATGATGGTTTAGTTGAAAATCGTTATGCCATGAGCTTAACATATCATCCAACTGAGCACTGGTTTGGATCAATAGACATGAATTTTTTTACTGATAAAACGAAGAAAGATCGCTATACACAGCTTAGTGAGTTTGATAGAGTTATGAGACTGGGTTATACTGATGACAAATGGGACTATTATATAGAAGATGAGAGAGATGCAACTTTGGGTGATTCTTTTTCTCAAGCCTATACAGCTCTCGGTGTTAAAAGAAAAGAATCCATCAATATAGGAGTACACCCATTATCTATATATTTCACTGCTGAAAAATTGATACGTAATGAAACTTATTACGCCAGACCTGATAATACTGGTAGGGCAAATATGCGTTATATTTTACATTGGGATTATGATTTTGGAAATCAGTGGATAATATCGAGTGATAATAATTTTTTTACGGATCAAAATAAAAGAGCGCTATTGGATAAATTTGCGGAGTTATCAGAACTTGATTGTCTGGTTCAAATCAGTTACAAAATAAATACCCATATCAAAATAAATCTTGTTCGTGAAACAGATATGTCTCTCGACAAAAGAGGAGTAAATCAAACCTATTGGGGAACATTTCTCTCAATCGGATTTTAAATATTATGAGAGTTTGTTGATTTGTAGATGAAAGGCTTACATGTAAAGCTTTTATAGCCTTACATGTAAGTAAAAATCATAGCGGGTCTGTTATAGAAACAGCTTTTTTTTCATGAAATTGAAAATGTCTTTCTAGATCTGCATTGTATAAAAGTATTGGCACTACTATAAGTGAAGCGATTACAGCTGCGATCGTTCCAAATATCAGTGAAACTCCAAGACCTCCAAATACAGCATCTCCAGCGAGGAGAGTTGACGCAAGGATGATTGCCACAGCAGTCAAGAAAATAGGCTTTGCGCGCGTTGCAGTTGCATAAGCGATCGCCTCTGCTTTTGGCATACCCTTATCATACATAAGTGATTTCGTAAAATCTATAAGCAGCAATGAGTTACGAGAACTGATACCGATGAGCGCGATAAATCCGATCAAAGATGTTGCTGTCAAAAAGAATGTATCTGCTGTAAAAAGGTTCATAAACCAATGCCCAACGATCACACCGATGATTGAGAGAAAACTTCCAGTGAGGATAATTCCACTTAGTGTGTAGCTTTTATAATACACAACCATAAGTAAAAAGATCAGTACAAGAGCCGCAATAAAAGCACCACCAAGATCTCTAAATGTATCAAGTGTAACTTTCATCTCGCCATCCCATTTGAGTTCATACACTTCACCGCTTTTTTTATCTTTAAGCTCTAAGTCAAAAAGTCCTGTTTTTGTTATCTCATAATCAGTAGCAAGCTGCGCTAAAATCGCTTTTCTTGCATCTAAAAGAGGATAAACTTGAGAAACCATATCTGTTTCTGCTAGGACATTGGTCATTTGATGTAGGTCTTTACTCATAATCATCGGATGTGATGGAGTAGGAATCACAGATACAATCTCTGTGATTGGAACCATCATGCCATATTTGTTCATCAGTTTAAGACTAGAAAGTTTTGACTGCAGGGAATCAAGATCCTTTTTTGTAAATCTTTTTGTATCGTTGCTTAGGGATAAAAAGATTGGAATCTGGTCATTATATTTAGATGAGTTTTTAACTGCTACATCCATTCCCTCAAAAGCAAGATACATAATATCGTTGATCTGTTGGACAGCTATACCTGAACGAGCAGCTTTATCTTCGTTTACTTTGATATCAAAAGTGCTATAGATGGTGTCTTGCATTGTGTCAACATCGACAAGACCTTTTGTTTGAGCAAATATCTTTTCTACTTTTTGCGCAAGAGTTCTGATTCCATTTGTATTATCTCCATAGATCTCTGCAACAATAGCAGCAAGTGTCGGAGGACCAGCAGGCGGTTCTACAAAAGAGATATCACTATGTGGCACAATTGGCGCACACGTTTGTAGGATAACAGGGCGAAGGCGCTGAACCATCATATAAGAAGGTTCCTCTCTTTCATGTTTTTTTGTCAGATTTAAGACCAATTCACCAACATTTTCAGAGTTTTTAAAGTGTGAACCTTTGATAAGTCCAGCAAAGTCCAAAGGAGAACCCATACCAAGAAAAACCTCTAAGTTGACGACCTCTTTCTCTTGTTGCACGATAGATGCAACACAGTTTGTGACACTTGTTGTCTGCTCAATTGAGCTTCCTTCTGGAAGTTTTACATAGATATTATAAGTATCATTATTTTTCCCTGGAAGCATTTTTGCTAAAACAATCTCAGTTGGGATCATCATCACAGAGAGAAGCAGTGCGCCAAGAGTTCCAAGAAGAATAAATCTTCTTTGCGCTTTGCTTTGTATCCCTTTTAAAACGGCGTTTTCAAATTTAGCAAACATTAGTCATGCTCCTTATCGTGCTTAGGTCTTTTTAAAATTCTAACCGCGAGATACGGTGTAAAGATATAGGCTACAAAAAGTGACGCTACGAGTGCGACAGGAACATTTGCGGGGATCGGTTTCATAAACTGACCCATCATCTGACCAACAAATGCCATTGGCACCATTGTCATAATGATCGCTAAAGTCGCAATATTTGTCGGTGCGCCTATCTCATCGGTCGCTTCAATCATGAGTTCATCTTTATCTTTATGCGCAGAGTCTGCTGAATGGTAATGGCGGTGAATATTTTCAATAACAATAATCGCTGCATCCACGAGAAGTCCAAGACTTAGCAAGAAAGCAAAGAGCGTGATCCTATTAATAGTTTGACCCGTGAGATACGCGACAAAAAGCGTGATCGCAAGAATAGCAGGAACTGTAAAAGTAACGATAAGTGACTCTCTCCATCCAAGCACAAAGATCAAGAGTAGGGCGATGATGATGATAGAGATCACCAAGTGCATAACAAGCTCATTTACCGCATCATCAGCTCTTTCACCATCGTTTCTTGTGATGACATAATTAATACCGCTTTTTGCTAAAGAGTCTTTATACTTGCTAAGCTCCTCTTTTACAGAATCAGCAATAAGAACGGCATTTGTCCCTTGAAGTTTTGAGATAGTGAGCGTGACTTGATTTTGAAGCGGTGTAAATTTATGCTCAGCGCTTTGGATACTTATTTGAGCTGATTGGAAATTTTGGTAGTTATAACCATCTGTGACTGTTGCTACTTGCTTGAGATAGATTGGTGATCCCATATACTCAGCGACCATAATATTGTTGACATCTTCGATCGTCTCCACTGCATTTTTAACACCAAAAATTACGATTTTATTATCTTTTGTTCTGTTTTTTATGTTTGGTACATTGTACGCGAGGGATTGGATGGCTTGCGTGATTTGACCTAAAGAGAGGTTGTAACCAGAGAGTTTATTGATATCTACTTCAATATTGAACTGGTGTTTATGCCCACCTTTGACATCGGTAACAGCGACATTTGCAAGACCATTGATTTTATGTTGCATCGTTTTTACATGATCATAAAGATCGGTCTCAGACATATTTTTATCATGGCTGAAAAATGCAACAGAAACGATAGGAATATCAACGTCGATATCAAGCGGTTTTATGATTGGATTCATAGCACCTTTTGGAAAGATGTTGTAGTTTTGCATCACTTTATCGTAGATTTTGAGGTTTGAGTTCTCTTTGTTCTCACCAATTAAAAATGCTGCATTGACGATACCGACATTATCCATCGCACGGCCGTAAATATGCTCAACACCTTTTACCTCTTTGAGTTTTCTCTCTAAAGGTTTTACGATTACACGTTCAACCTCCTCAGCTGTCGCACCAGGAAGGGCTACGATAACAGTCGATCCACTTACGACCATTTGTGGATTCTCTTCACGAGGCATAATCTCTAAAGAGAGATATCCAAGTGCAAGCAAGAAGATTCCAAGCACCAGCGTGAGAGGATTTTGGATAAAAGCCTTAGCGAGTTTGCCCGCTATATCTTTTGGCACGTAGGGTTTTTGTTTCATAAGAGTTCCGCCTTATTCAGCTGTTACAGTAGCGTACATACCTGGATATACCGCTTTATGATTAGGATTGAATGATACTTTTACTTTAAATGAGTGTGTCATAGGATTTGAATTTGGGATGATTGCAGTTACTTTTCCAATAGATGTGATACCTGAAGATGGGATCTCTACTTTAACTTTTTTTCCAAAAGAAAATTTTTGAAGATCTGTTTCTGCAACATCAACTGAGATTTTAAGATCACCTAAATCTGAAAGCACGATTGCAGGCATTCCTGGCATCGCCATCTCTCCTACTTTAATGCTTTTTGAGATAACAACACCATTATTTGGAGCTTTGATATTGAGATAGTTGTATTGGTTTTTTACCTCTTTACGGCGTGCTTGGGCTTGATCTACCTGTTTTTTTCCAATAGCTATCATATCTTCAAGGTTTTTAGCCGCGAGTTGAAGGTTTTCTACATCATATTTTGAAACCATATCTTTTTCTAAAAGACGTTTGTGGCGATCAAGATTGAGTTTTACGTTTGCGTATTGGTTTTGGTACATCTGCAGTGAAAGCTCTGCTTGAGAGATTCCTAAATCTACTTGGTTCATAGAAGAGTCTATCTCTTTGGAATCGATACTATAAAGAAGCTGTCCTTTTTTGACTTGATCGCCTTCTGAGACATTTACCTGTGTTACAAAGCCCATAAAACGGCTTGTAATCATCTTCTGGTTGTCTGAAATAACACTTCCCGAAACAGTGATAGCTCCAGCAAAAAGTGCTGAATTTAAAAGTAGTGTGCCTAATATTTTTTTCATTATCTTTCTCCGTTTGATAGTTTTTCTAAAGCGAAAATACGCTCATTTCTTTTGTTTTTTACCTCTTCGAGTTTCACGATCTTTTCAATCTGTTCAGATTGTTTTATGATAACATTGCTCATAGAAGCGAGTTGTTCACGGTATCGCTCTTCATAACTTTCATAGATCTCATTTGCAAGAGCTAACTCTTTTTTGAGTGAAGCGACATCATCATTTAAAGAAGCGATCTCTGTTTTTATCTTTGCCGCTTGGAGCAAAATCCCTTTTTTAGCGAGTTCGACTTGAGTTTTTGTTTTCATCTGCTCGATTTTTGCTTTTTGCATAGAGGCATCGTCGATACCACCGTTAAAAAGGTTCCAGCTCAGTCTCGCACCAACTGTGTAAGCTTTATGATCGTTTGCATCGCCTAAGAAAGTATCATCTGCAGTTGAGATTTCACCAAAAGCACCGACCATCGGATAGTAAGCTGCATTTTGTGCACGAACCATATTTTCAGTCACACTTAGACCAGTTGTTGCTTTTTTGATATCTAAATTTTTAGCCAAGATCTCTTCATCACTCAAAGAGGTGATTTTGACATCTTCGCTTGGAATTTCGATAGAGTTTATATCTTTGTTGAGAAGGAAACTTAAATATTGGTAAAGGAGTTTTTCGTTTAGTTGCATCTGATTGATATAGCGCTCAACATTGCCTTTTTTAGCTTGAACTTCAAGAAGATCGGTATTTTTTGCGTATCCCTCTTGAATCATACTTTTCGTCATATTTTCTAGAGTATTTATATTTTTGAGCACAATATTGAGGTTTTTAAGTGCATCTTCTAAAAGAGCCATATCGTAATAGCTTTTTTTGACTTGATAAACTTTTTCATCTACAAGTGCATCTTTGTCAAGCGTTTTCATCTTTTTCATTGACTCTGCAATGCTTTTATAGCTTGCGAGTTTAAAACCTGTAAAAAGTGCTACTTCGTATTTGAGTTTTGTTTGGAAGAAGTTTTGATCTTTTGGGTAGTTGAGGTCATGTGGTTGAACTTTTAATATATTTGTAGTTCCAGCTGGTGGAGTCAAAAAATCACTAAATCCAAAATCCCCAAAAGTAGCCTCACGAGACGCGAGTTTAAATCCAAAAACATTTCCAGCATCATTGCTGCGCGCCACATCTTGGGTGAGTGTTAAGCTTCCAAAATTGTATCCATTGGCAATATCGATATCTTTGCTTGCGAGTTCTTCATCAAATTTGGCAGATTTTAGCTCCAGATTGTCTGATTTTACTATCTCTATCGCTTGGCGCATAGATAGGGAATCTGAGGTGTTGATATTATTTGCATAAAGCGCGAGTGTGGCACAAAAGAGGCCTACAACTTGTTTCATCAATACTCCTTTAAAAAAATAGTTATAATTTTAACATATAATTCTTATAACTATATAAGATAGTGTTTCTCTTGTGTTGTAAAAACCAGCATATTGTATTTAATATTTAAGGCTTTTTTGTGAGCGATTATATTCTATTTTTTAATAATTTTACTCCTTACATGTAAGCAAAAATAGAAAGAGTTTTTAATCTTGATTAAATTACTCAGGATACTTGTGTTTAACAAAAAAAAAGAATAGTATTGCATCAGAAAATATTATAAAAGGAGTTATGATGTCCCAAGCTTGCCCTTTGGCATTTCGCTTAATTGATGGCACTTTGGCGAGAATTAGTACTGTTGGAGTTTCTTTGTTTGTGCTTTTATTTTTATTCACTCATCAAAGTGGATTTTTATTTTTTGTTTTAGTTGATTTTATTATGCGCTTGTATGGATTTAAAAAGTACAGTCTTATTTTAAATGCAGCAATTTTGATAAAAAAAATTTTTGCATTTAAGACAGAGATGACGGATGCAGGAGCAAAAAGATTGGCAGCGCATTTTGGCGTATTGTTTATTATTTTGCTAATTTTGGAGAGCTTTTTTTCCTTACATGTAATGCTCTATATAACAGCAGCGATTTTTTTACTTTGCAGTGGACTTGAGATAGTTTTTGGCTATTGCATCGGGTGTAAAATCTATTTTATTGTTAAAAAAATCTATCCAAGTTTTATGGAATAATCTATGGTCACTGTGAGTTCAAAAGGGATTTATGGTCTAGCTGCGATGCATGTTTTATCTCACGCGACAAATGCAAGAGTGATGCAAGTCAAAGAGATCGTAGCTATGACTTCACTTTCGCACAGTTATCTAGAACAGCTTCTTGCAACTTTGAGAAAATCTGGGCTTATCACGAGTGTGCGTGGGGTAAACGGTGGCTACAAACTTTCTAAAGCTCCCAGCGAAATAACTGTTTTAGAGATTATAGAATCGCTTGAAGGAGCGCTTTTTGAGGTGGATCAAAATGTTGGTTCCAGCGTCATCTTAGAAGCGTTCTGGACAGATATCCAAAAAAAAATACAGGCTCTTTTTTTACTTAAACTTTCAGAGATAGACCAAGCATATCAGCCATTTTCTTACTGTATTTAGGTGATTTTTCAGTTAAATTACGGTACAATCAATTTAAAATGAATTGAGGCAGTTTTATGAATCGTGCTATTTTTGAAAGTATCAAATCGCTTCCGCCATTGCCAAAGACGATTGTCGAGATACAAAAGGTTTATGCAAATGCAGAGAGTTCCATTTCTGATTTGGCAAAAGTGATCGAAGAGGATCCTATGATCATTGCGAATTTACTCAAAGCTGCAAACTCGCCTTTGTATAGTTTTACAAAAAATATTACTTCTGTTTCACAAGCAGTTTCACTTTTTGGAATGAGTATGACACGCTCTATCATCCTTGGAAACTCTGTGAGAAAACTTTTAAATGTCGATATGGAACCCTATGCCGCCTCATCTGAAAAGTTTGCAGAGGTCTCTTCCCAACAAGCTTCCTTGATTCATACTTGGTATAAAAAGATTGACAAACAAAAATCCGATAAACTTTTTTTTGCTGCACTTTTGCAAGAGACTGGAAAAATATTGATCGCGAGTCATATTATTCAAAAAGATGAGACAACGACTTTCCGTTCTGAAATAGAGATGACGCATAACATTCCCGTAGTTGAAAAAAGTTATGTCGGTGAAACGACAGCGACAATTACAGCAGCAATCTTCGAACACTGGGGATTTGATGCAGATTTTGTAGATATGATACGCTTTTCTGATGAACCTGAGTATGCACCTCAAGAATTAAAAGAGTTTTCGACAGCCTTAAATATCGTAAAAACAATTGTTCCAATTAATGATCCATTTGGAGACATTCCAATCAATTTAGGACTAAAAAAAGCTAATGATGCGGGATACAATCATGAGTTACTTGAAGATTGTATCGATGATATTTTGGATCATCTTTAGTTTTTTAAAAGTTTAGAGCTCTTATAAAGAGCAAAAAAGATGAGGGTGGGCAGATGGCAGAAGATCTACATGTAAGCTATGGCAAAAATAATATATCTATTAAAGAAACGCCAAAAGCTGGTGAAAATGTAAATATTTATTTGCGCCCTGGAGATGAGCTTCATACCCCAATAGATCTCTCTAAAGCTGCATATCAAATTGTTGGAACGGATGTTATCGCTACTTTCCCAAATGGCGGAAAAATCACCTTCGTAGCCTTAGGTATGATGGTATTTGAAGAGAATCCACCCCTTATAAAAATTCCAAACAATAGCCATTTTGATATCTCAGATATTTTAAATAAAGTAGAAAATATTGCACAAACATCCAAAGAAACCATTCTTGTTTCTGGTAATGTTGTGCTACAAGAGAGCAGTAAAACAGAGAAAGAACAGCAAACAAAAGCTGATGATATACCAAAAGATTATAATGCCTACTATGTCGATCCACAGCCAAATATAAAACCTCAAGATGAGGTAGGACCCAAAGAGGATTCTGGAAAATATCTTCAAGCACCTGTAGATTTTACGAGTACACTAAGTAACGTAGATATATCTTCAAACAAATCTAACCTTACTAGTACTCAAAGTCAATCAAATATCGGGCCTGCAGATGTTTCTGCAGCTCTCTCTTTTGATGTTGGTTTTTATCAGATTAAAAGCACTGATTCGACTGCGTCAGGAATTACTACAATCATTGGAGGAACGGGAAGTGCGCTTGGAAATGTGAGCACAACTCCCACGGCTCAATTTGAGCCAGAAACACTCGATTATAGAAATAATAGTTCTAAACAAGTTATTGCAGCTGATAATCCAAACTATGTAAATGAAACCTTCTTAACAAAATTAGTACGTATGAATGTCTCTCAACCAATTGGCTTTGGGATCACTTCCATCGATATTACAGGTCTTGGAAATGGCTTTGCGCTCTTAAATACAGATGGAACAGCAGCCAATGGAGTAGCAGGTGGTTGGACACTTGCACGCAGTGTGGATGGATCAAGCGGATTTACTTCTACATTGACTGATGGCGGAGAAATTATTGAGTTTTATATAAAATACTCAACAAACACCACAGATGTAATACTAAATAATGATTACCGTCTGAGTGCTGCATTGACCTCGACGTTTGATATGAATAACGTTCCTGTGTTGCAACAACCTAGTGTCGTTACACCAGATCTTAATATCTTGACACAATCAAAAGATATCGGAGTGATTGTCAAAGATGTACAAAGTATAGCCGATTACAGTTATACCGGTCAGTATAACACAGGCTTTGTTTTAGATGATAAGCCTAATGGAAATATTATCTACACTGGAAAAGCGGATGCAACAGTTGTTGGCGGACTCTTTGTAGATACTATTTTTGGAAGCAATGGAAATGATACTATTAATGCAAATAGTGGAAATGATACTTTAAGCGGTGGTGCTGGAAATAATATCTTAGATGGTGGAGCAGGTACAGCTGATACTGTCAGTTATGATTTTGTTAGAAAATATAGTAATGACTTTTTATTTGCAAATAGTAGCTTTGCAAATGACTCTAATGGTGTTGTAGTCGATTTACAATCGGGATCAGGAACGGGAACTACTGTTTATGATGCAACAGTAGATGTAACAACGGGTGAGTCTATTTTAAATTTTAATGACACTCTATCTAATATTGAATATATCATTGGATCAAAGTTCGATGACACACTTCGTGGTGATGGCGCAAACAACAAAATTCAAGGCGGTGAAGGAAACGATACACTTGAGGGTCGAGGGGGATTTGACTGGCTTGATGGCGGTGCTGGAAACGACTGGCTGATTGGAAGTACTGATGATTATATGATTGATGGCGGTGACAATACAGATACCGCAGATTTTTCTGCTACTTCCAATGGTATCGTTGTTACGCTCAACAACTCAAATAATGGAACACTTGGAAACATTGGTGGAGCAGTAGCTTCAACAATTATCAAAAATATTGAGAATATCGCAGGAACGCAATATAAAGATATTATCACTGGAGATAGCTCAAATAATCTTCTCGTTGGGGGATATGATCATAATGCTGCTATTACTTCTAGAACAGGTGATGACACACTTGCTGGTGGCGCAGGTGCAGACGTAATCATTGGGGATATGCAAATTGCATCGATGGTTACTGGTGTGATGTTTGGAGGTGATGATCTCTTAAATGGAGGTAGTCAAGACGATATCATTTATGGTGATTCTGCTCCAATTTTAAGTACATCTGCTCTTGTGGTTGCAGCTGATCAAAGTTCAGAAACGGTAGTGAATACTGTTAATAATGTTGGCACAATCCTATCTACTGTTATAGGTGGAAATGATACCTTGATTGGCGGAGCAGGGAACGATTATCTCGATGGTGGAAGCGGATGGGACACTGTAGATTATAGTGCTTCATCTAGCGTTAGCGTGAATCTCAGTACAAATAGAGCTTCAGGTGATGGAAGTGATCAAATTTATAATATTGAAAATATTATAGGTAGTGCACTTTACAGTAGTACTCTAACTGGAAATAATCTTGTGAATACTATTATTGGAGGAAGTGATAATGACACATTAAGTGGTCTTGGTGCTAATGATACACTTGATGGGGGATCTGGTAGCGACTGGGTAGATTATAGTTATTCTTCTGGAGTAGTAGTTGATCTAAGTCAGACGCTTGGAACTGCAACAGTTAGTGCGGGAGATACTGATACACTTATCTCGATTGAGAATGTGATTGGTTCTGCTGGAAATGACACTATGAGGGTTTCAAACGATATCCATACTATTAATACGCTTTTTGGTAATGGTGGAAATGACTATTTTTATGCTTTAGGTAAAAATGATGCGATTGATGGTGGCAATGGAAGTGACAGTGTCGATTATGGGAGTTTGGCCAATAATATCACAATTAATTTAGGCACAGGTACGGGATATGATCGATTGACATCGATCGAAAATATTTATGCTACAGCTTATAATGATAGTTTAGTGGGTAGCAGTGATTCTAATATACTAGATGCAAAAACAGGCGATGACAAAGTTAGCGGAATGGGTGGAAACGATACTCTTTATGGCGGGGATGGTAACGATACCCTTGATGGTGGAGATGGAGATGATGCTCTGTATGGAGATGCAGGTGATGATACGCTTATTGGGGGATTTGGTACCGATATCTTAAATGGTGGTATTGGTCAAAATACAGCCGATTATTCTGGAATCGGGATTGGTTCTATAAATGTGGATCTATCAACTCATATTGTTAGTGATGGTCAAGGTGCTTATGATACTTTAAATAATATACAAATCGTTAAAGGTTCAAGCTCGGCTGATATTATGAAAGGTTCAAGCTCCGCAGATACTTTTATTGGTGGAAATGGTAACGATACCTTTTTAGCCAGTGGTGGCAGTGATACGTATTATGGGAATACGGGAAGCACTCCAGATAGCTATTTAGATAAAATCGATTATTCTTTACTTACGACGGCTGAACTAGCAGGTTTTAATAATATTTATGTAGATTTATCCTCTGCTTCATCTATCAATCCTGGCTTAATTCATTTAAGAAATAGTTCTAATGCTACTCTTTCTACTGATAGCCTTTATAGTATCGAAGAGGTGTCTGGTACAACTGGAAATGATACTATGATAGGCGGAGCAGGTATAAATTCCCTTTATGGCGGAGGGGGAGATGATACTTTGATGGGTACACTTGATGGTGATGTTTTAGATGGAGCAAGCGGAATAAATCTTGCCGATTATCACTCTTTTGTAGATAATCTGAGGGTCAATCTCATAACTTCTTCACAAAATATTTATAAAACGAGTGATATTGCAACATCTACCAACTCAGATACCTTAAAAAATATACAAAACGTAACGACAGGAAGCGGTAACGACACCTTAACTGGTAATAGCGGCGATAATATCTTAAATGGTGGTTCTGGTAACGATACGGCAGATTACTCGACTTCTATAACCTCAATCAATGCAAATCTCACTACTGGACAAGTCGTTGGTAGTGCTACGGGTACAGATACGCTTATCAGTATTGAAAATATCATCGCTAGTGCACAAAATGACATCATCAGAGGTGATACCAATGCCAATACGCTTATGGGCTTGGGTGGCAATGATACAATATATGGTGGTCTTGATGGTGATCATATTGATGGTGGTGCTGCTGCAGCAAATGAAAAAAACACACTCAATTACAGCGGGCTTGGTGCGGCGACTATTGATCTTGAGGCAGGAGAAGCATATTTAGCTAGTACACCTTCACTAGTTGATTGGATTACTAATATCCAAGATGTAATTGCTGGAAATAATAATGACATCTTGACTGGTAAGAGTGGCATGGTGAATACCCTCTTTGGTGGTGATGGTAATGATACTCTCACAGGAAATATGGATGGGGACTTACTTGATGGTGATAATGTTACAAATAGTGCAACAGCGGATATAGCGGATTATTCATCAAGCACTGCAAGCTTTTCAAGCAGTGCAATATTTGTTGATATCTATGCACAAAAGATAGCTTCTTCCCTTGCTAATCTTTCCAATGCAATTCATAGTGATTCTTTCACAAATATTGAAATAATTAAAACGGGTGCTCGCAATGATGCATTTACACTAACAGGTTCAAGTGACTCTAATCACTTAACACTAGATGGTGGTAATGGAAATAATACGGTTGATTATGGCGGGTTATCTATCGGGAATATTGTAACTGATTTGAGTGCTGTATCGGCTGGTTATTCTACTGTTACTGTAAATGGTGGTGCGGGCGATGATTATATAACAAACATAAAAAATATTACCGGTTCGCAAAACGCAGATACTATCACTGGTGATTTAACTAGCAATGTATTGCACGGAAATGGTGGCGATGATAAACTCGATGGCGGAGCTGGCAATGATACCGTTTATGGTGATGCTGGCACTGACACGATTGTGGGTACGCTGGATAATGCGAGTGATTATTATGATGGTGGCGCTGATAGCGATACGGTTGATTATAGTGCTTTAACTGGAGCATTAACGCTTATAGGTGGAACGAACGTTTCTGGTGGAGGTGGCATTGGTATAGGTACAGATACTCTTGCCAATATCGAAATTTTTAAATCTGGTTTTGGCGCTGATATTTTAAACGGTGGCACATCTGCTATGACTATTTATGGTAACGATGGAGCAGATACTATTAGCGGTGGCAGTAGCGATGATGCTATTTATGGAGGCAGTAGCGCCTTAAGTGATAACGCTTCCAATACACTCGATGGCGGCGCTGGAAATGACAAAATTTATGCAGGAAGTGCTGGTGATACGCTACGTGGCGGTCTAGGCAATGACACACTTTATGGTGGCGCTGGTACTGATACAGCTGAATACGCTATCGCGATGATTGCAAACCTAAATAGTTCTCTCGTAACTGCTGATGGACAAGATGTTCTTGATATTGATACTATTGAAATTTTAAGAGCGGGTTCTGGTGCAGATGTTATTACTGGAGCTGATACGGGTGTTTTAGCAACGATTTATTCAGGAGCTGGTAATGATATTCTAAGTGGTGGTGCATTAGCCGAAACGCTCTACGGTGAAGCAGGTAATGATACACTAAGAGGCGGCAGTGGTGTTGATACGATTTATGCAGGAGATGGAAACGACCTCATATATGGTGCAATACTAACAGCAAATAGGGATCTTATTTATGGGGGAAATGGTACTTTAGGCGATTCAGCTGGAAGTGATACATTAGATTTTTCGGATAACGCAAATAGTGCTCTTTCTATTGTTGTCGATATGAGCACTCAAACAGGAATCACAACTGCTGGTACTGCTAAAATTTCAGGAAATACAGTTGCGACATTTTATCAGATTGAAAATATTACAGGCGGTAGTGGAGAGGATCTGATAACGGGCGATGCTAATACAAACACTATCAATGGCGGAAATGGTAATGACACTATTTTTGTGAGTAATGGTCTTGATGATATCGATGGTGGTTTGGGTATTGACACTATGGATTTTTCATCAAGAGCTACTGCCGTAAATCTCAACCTTGCTACATCAGATATATTTGACAATGGTAATGGTGAAGCGCAAACGATTCATGGAATAGAGAATTTACTAGGTGGAAGTGCTGGAGATACTCTTTATGGAGATGGAACGGCAAACAGTATTCAAGGTGGACTTGGAGCAGATATCATAAAAGGTGGCGATGGCAGTGATGTGCTCTACGCAACTGACACAACTTTTACTGGTGATAGCGGTGTTTCAAACACTCTTTATGGTGAAGCTGGAAATGATACACTTTATGGAGCATCTGGAGCTGATACGCTAGATGGTGGTTTAGGTGATGATATTCTTGATGGTAAAGATGGCAGTGATATTTTAATTGGCGGTGGTGGAAATGATCTTATTTCTGATACTGGCACAAGCGGAAGCGATACTTTAAGTTATGGAACATCTTCGAAGGTCATTACAGCATTTGCTTTGGCTGATGGAACGATAGAGATTACTGATGGTTCAGTTTTGGGTGTTACAGTTTCAAATGCAGATGCAACAAATGTTGGCTTAGATACGCTTTTAGCTGGACATGGCATTGAAGCGATTTTAGGAAGCGGACTCAACGATAAATTTTTTACTCAAACGTACCGACCAATCAACGAAGCATTTCTTTTAGATGGTGGCAGTGGAAATGACACTATTTATGGTGGATCACTGAGTGATACTATTTTTGGTGGTGCAAATGATGATACGATCCGTGGTTATGGCGGAAGTAATATTTTAGCCGGTGGAAGCGATACTCTTACAGCTTCAGGAAGCGATACGCTAGATTATAGTTATGATACACAAGGCGTAAAAATAAATCTTGCCTCAGGCTTTACAAGTTACGATGCAATTGCACAAAATAGTGCCTTACATGTAACCGATACAAATATAACAGGATACACAGGAGGAACAGACTCAGTCTATAATTTTTCTATAGTTTTAGGCGGTTCTGGAAATGATACAATAGCTGGAAACAGTGGTATGGACACCATCAATGGCGGTAGTGGAGATGACTGGATCGTAATGACAACCGGCAACGATTACATCGATGGCGGTGTCAATACAACTGGTATCGGTGACACTATTGATTATCATTATATTGCAGGAACTGTTATCGTAAATCTTGCTACTAGTGTTGGAACTGGTACAGCTGGAACTGATGATATAAGAAATATTGAAAATGTTTCTGGAAGTGATTATACCGACACCATTACAGGTTCTATAACAGGCAATATTCTCTCAGGACAACTTGGAGCTGATACGATTTTTGGTGATGCTGGCAATGATATCATCTATGGTGACAACAACAATAACAATAGTGGCCTCAGCGAAACAAATGATACACAAAGTGGAAATGATGAGCTTTATGGAGGCGTTGGAGATGATACTATTTATGGCGGTTTGGGCAATGACCGCATTGATGGTGGCGCTGATAATAATATCCTCTACGGCGGTGGAGGCAATGATGCTTTTTGGTTAGCAGCAGGAAATGATACTGTTTATGGTGGAAGCGGTATTGATTCGGTAAATTATGGAAATAGTACGGCAATTGTGGCGCATCTTGAGGCAATAGCTGATATCGGTGGTGTGAAGTTTGCGACCATAGTTGAGGGTGCAACAAAAGATTATATCTCTTTGAGTGATGTAGAACTTCTCAATGGAACTGATTCAAGTGACACTATTTATGGCACGAGTTTGGTATCAACACTGCTCAAAACGATTAATTCTGGAAATGGAAATGACTATATCCAAGGAAATAGTGCAAATATCGATGAACTGATTCATGGTGGTGAAAATGATGATACCATCGAAGGTGGTGGCGGAGCCGATACACTTTACGGCGATGGCGGAACCGATCTTTTTTATGGTGCAATAGATGGTGATACAATCTATGGTGGTGAAACAAATGAAACAGCTGGTGGCGATACGATAGATTTCTTACATGTAAGCGCAACAGGACTTGAGATTATTATGAATAATAGTGCTCAAGGGCTTGTTAAAGTTGCAGGTACAACAAAAAGCTACTTTTATGATATAGAAAATATTAGCGGAACTGTAAGTGATGACACAATCAGAGGTGACATACAAAGTAATGCACTCTCTGGCGGATTGGGAGATGATACACTCTCTGGTGGTGGTGGAAATGATTATATCGATGGTGGAACAAATACCACAGCTGTAGGAGATTGGGTAGATTTTTATAATGATGGAGTTATTGATACTACGAATGGTATTACCATTGATTTAGCAGATAAAACCCAACAACTCATCTCTGCCTCAAGAGGCAGTGATACAATCATCAATATTGAAAATATTCAAGCAACTGATAAAGATGATCTCATTTGGGGTGATAGTGCGGCAAATTATGCTGCAGGAAGTGTGCATACGATATTGGGAATGAATGGAAATGATTCTATAGTTCTTCGTGGAGGCAACAACTATATTGATGGTGGAAGCGGTACAGATACTGTTAGTTATTATTATCAAAATGGAGTAACACTAACACTTTCAAATGGAAGCGGTACTGCAACAATAGGTACATACTTAGATACTTTAGTGGGTATCGAAAATATCATAGGTTCAAATACTGCAAAAGATGTAATCACAGGTGATAATAATACAAATACGCTGATTGGTGGAGCCGGAGATGATACGCTTGATGGTTCTGGCGGTGATGATTATCTCGATGGTGGTTCTGATAATGATCTTATTTATGGCGGTTTGGGCAGTGATAAGATTTTTGGTGGAAATGGTAACGATAATCTTTATGGTGGTACCAGTAGTGTTGCAGATAGTTCAAGCAATACAATCTACGGTGGCAGTGGACAAGATACGATCCATGGAGATTTAAGCGGTGATATATTGTATGGAGATAGTTCTGCTGGAACAAGATCGGGACAAGGAGATATTCTTTCTTATGATTTAATTACAACAGGCGTACATGTAAATCTTACTACAATGACAGCAGTAGGCTGGAATGCAACGGCAGATCTTGGCACAACAGATACGATAGGCGGATTTGATTATGTGAGAGGTTCCGCACAAGCTGATATGTTAGTTGGAACAACTGGAGCAGAGTGGATCTGGGGTGGAGCTGGTGATGATACTATCATAGGTTCTGGTGGTTCAGATACACTTTATGGTGAAGATGGTAATGATACTTTTGTATTGAGTGATGTTGCTCAAATGCAAGCGGCTGGATTGATCAATGGAGGAAGTACATCTGGTGAGACCAATGCCGTAACTTTGAGTGGGCACTCTGGAAATGAGACTCTTACCGCAGGCAATATGTCATATATTCAGCAGATTCAATTAGCAAGTGGATCAAGTTCTAGTGCTACATATACCAATAACGTAGCTGGGATCACACTTGTAGGAACAAGCGGAGATGATTATATCATTGGTGGTGTTGGTTATACCAATACTATTGACGCTGGTAGCGGAAATGACACAGTCGTTTTTGCAGTTGGTGATCTTTTAGGTGATGTGATCAATGGTGGAACACAAACCACAGCAGATACTCTTAAACTTACAGGTTCATCTGCTATCACTGATGCACAGTTTAGTAATGTTTCAAATTTTGAAATATTAGACTTAACTGGATATACAGGCACAACAATTACGCTTGGAAGTAATGCCTCTACAACGTTTGGTGCTGGTATAGTCAACTTCTCATCATCATACACTTCTGCTACATCAGTGATAACTGATGTCAGTGGCTATGCAACGAGCGGTTTAACACTAAATGGCGGAAGTGGAAGTGATGACGTGATCATCGTTCGTGGTCAAACCATCACAGTAAATGGTTCTAATGGAACGACAGATATTTTAGAGTTTAAAGATGCAGGAACTGTGGATTCTTCTAATTTTCATGCAACGATCAGTGGTGTAGAGCAGATCAAATTTTCAAGCCTTGGAGCTAATAATATTACGCTTGATGCAAGTTTATTGACTGGTTCTTTAACCCTTGTCGGTGGGGCAAATGCAGATACATTTAACTATTCTATAGCAAATCTCAGTTTAGCAGATATGATTGATGGTGGCACT
Organism: uncultured Campylobacterales bacterium; assembly: GCA_903892995.1. Taxonomy (GTDB): domain Bacteria; phylum Campylobacterota; class Campylobacteria; order Campylobacterales; family Sulfurimonadaceae; genus Hydrocurvibacter. The sequence continues at coordinate 70,747 of CAITKP010000036.1, read as the reverse complement.
GGAGTGGATACTTTGAACTTTTTGGATGCAGGAACAATTTTAGGTTCTGCGATGTCTGGAATTAGCAATGTAGAAGTGATTCGATTAAAAGATACATCTGGAACGTCAAATAATATAGATTTAGGAACAGTCAATGCCACTGTTTATGGTGCAAATCAGGGAGATACTTACAATTACAATCTTTTAGACCTTACAAGTGCAGACACTATATTTGCAGGAACAGGAGCAGATAAGCTTGTTATAACTGGAACTGGCTCATTGTCTGATTTTTCCTCTTTTTTAAATCTGCACTCCATTGAAACATTGGATTTAAATAGTTTTAGCGGAACATACGCTTCTATTGGTTATACATCTCAAAGTGCTGGGATAAATGTCATCGATGCCTCAACTCGCACGGCTGGAATCAATATAGATTCAAGTTGGTACACAGGAGCATTACATGTGACTTCTGGTTTAGGAGATGATACCCTTAATGGAAATAGTTTTTATATGGCGCAGCATACACTCGATGGTGGAACTGGAAATGATACTTTAAAAATTACATATGGAACTACTATAGATGATTCGATGATGGTTCACAAAACAAATTTTGATGTTTTGGATATATCAGCAGTAACAGCTAGTGTGACTCTCAGTACAAATGCCCAAGCAGCGGGATTTTTAACAATTCGTGATGCAGGCTCATCTGCTAAAACTATTGATGTAAGTGCAGATACTATTGGAACATCAGGGTCAAAACTCTTTGTTACCGCAGGTGCAGGTGCAGATACAATAGTGGTGAATGATCAAAATCAGTATGTAACAATCAATGGTGGATCAGGTATAAATACTCTTAAATTCGCTAGTTCATTCAGCGGAGGACAAACTGGTAGTTCAGCGGCTATAGGAAACGTCTCATTTGGCAATATCCAAAAAATTCAGCTTGCAGATACAGCTAATGATGTGACATTTGATGCGAGTGTTATGGGTGTTTCTCTTATTGGCGGAACAGGTATGGATATTTTCAGATATGCCGCTGCTGATTTTACAGGCTTGGATACAATTGATGGTGGAGCTGGAAATGACACTATTTTTTATTCTACTAACTCAAGCACTATCAACACCGCAGGAACAGACTTTGCGCATCTTACCTCTATTGAAACCATACAGCTTGGGGCTGGTGGAAACACTGTTTCAAACTACAACTACACTTATGGAACACTTGTTGGCGGCAGTGACAATGACACGATAAATGTAGCAACAGGAAATCTTGCAGTAAAAATAGATGGAGGATTAGGCGATGATCTGTTTAGCTTCCTTGATGCGACCAATCTAAGAGCTGCGACGACTGTTATTGGCAATAGTGGTACAGATACGATTGTAGTTGCAGGCTCTAGTGATATTTTGGCTACAGATTTTGCCAAAATATCTAGTGTTGAAAAACTAGATGTTACATCTCTAAACGCTAACAAAAATGTGACTTTGGGCTCAGGGGCTCAAACTGCAGCAATAGTGACAGTAGAAGATTTAGGTTCAAACGCTAGAACATTTGATGTAACTGCTTATACTTCTGCGTTGGCTATCAATGCAAATAAAGCTACGGGTGATGCAGATGATGTGTTTAAGCTCACTAGCTCACAATCATACGTAGCTGTAAACGCCGGTGTTTCCTCAAACGACACATTAGTGCTTTTTGGTGGAAATATGGCGGATAGTTTATTTGCTAATAAAGTATCTATTGAAAAGTTAGATATAACTGCTCTAAACTCATCTACAACACTAGAGCTTGCAGCAAATGCAAAAAATACTGGGATCAATACAGTTACAGATACAAGCAGTAATGGCAAAACGTATGATGCTACTGCTTTTGGTACGATAAATACACTGACAATCAATGCCGGAACTGGCGCGGATATAGTTTCTATTAATGTAGCTCAGACAAATATAACCGTAAATGCAAATAGTTCCACCGGAATAGTCGATACTCTAAAAATAACTGGGGCATCTCTAGATGACAACTTCTTTGGCTCCAATGTCAGTGGTATCGAAAAACTGGATGTAAGCTCCATTAGCGGAAGTGTTACCTTAGGTTTTAATGCTAATGCTAAGGGCATAGGCATTTTAAATGATACTGGAACAAGTGCTAAAACGATAGATATTACAAGCGATGCTGCGATAAATACACTCAGCAGTGGTAGTGGTAACGACACTATCAAAATTGCCGCAGCAGAAAATGCCTCAATCATAGATAGTGGTGGCACAGATACTCTTATGATTATGGATGCCATTACTGGAGGTGGTTCGTTAAATCTTGCTGCACTTCAAGGTGTTGAAAAAATCCAACTTCTAGCAACAAGCGCTAATGATGTTTTGATAGATGTAAGTTCATATGGAGCAACGACCCTCATTGGTGGAAATCTTGACGATATATTTCGATACAGCAGCGTAAATTTTGGTTTGGATGATACTATAGATGGCGCAAGCGGCACTAACATACTACGATTTAGTGATCAGTTTACTACAAGTGGTGCAGATGATAGTAAATTTGCACATATTAGCAATATTCAAAAAATTCTCTTTGCAGATGGTGTAGCCAATAGTGTAACACTCAATCAAGACAACATCTCACTCATTGGCGGGACGGGAAGCGATACATTTAACTACTCCGTAGGAAATCTATCTGGTACAGATATTGTGTATGGTGGTAATGGCGCGGGTATTGATACTCTTAATCTACTTAATGCTTCTACAGGTATAGATGACTCACAGTTTGGCGCGATTCACGAGATAGAAAAAATCACTTTTGCAAACGGTGTAAATACGCTAACAATAGATACCAATGAGAGCTATTTGAGTGGTGTTAGTATTGTTGGCGGAACTGCAATAGATACATTTGTTTACGCTTCTTCACTTTTAGCAGACGCAACTGCAAATGTTAGTTTGGTTGGAAATGCGAGTAATGATGTACTAAAAGTTACTGGAAATACAAACCTCTCAGATGCAAATCTTGCAACTTTTAAAAATATATCCACCTTAGATCTTAATGCCTATAATGGTGCTATCGTCTTGGGCACAAACGCTAGTAGTGCAAATATGGCTATAACAACAGTAGATGCAAGTGCCAATACTGCTGCACTTAGCGTGGATGCTTCGGGCATGACAAGTGCAGTTACCTTTAAAGCAGCCCAAGCAGATAGTACATATAAAGGTGGAACTACTGGCGCTGATATACTCAATATTGATACAGCCATGACCCAAAACGCCTCAAATATCACTGCAATTGAGACGATAAATATTAATGCTGATACTACCTTTACAGGTGATTTAAGCGGTGTGAGTGTGATCAATATCGCTAGTGGCAAAACACTGATACTTGATGCATCAGCACTATCTAGTGATACAACAACGATAAGCGGAAGCGGAACAACCCCGACACTTATTATAAACAATACATCAGGCGCTCAAAACTTTTCTACCTTACATGTAAGCGGACCTTTACTCATAAAAATTAATGGTACAGGGTCTGATGATACTATCAAATTTAATCCAACTTTTGACGCTGGATTTACAGGTACAGTAACTTTGTATGGTGGAAGCGGGAATGATACTATCATTGCAGGTACACAAAATGATATCTTAGTTGGAAATGGGGGAGCTGATACGTTCAAATTTATCAGTACAAACTTAAATGCATCAGATACTATCACGGGAAATGCAGCGGGTACAGATATTCTTGAAATTACAGATACTAGCGCAACAATAAATGATGCAATGTTTACAAAAGCAACGAGCATAGAGACACTGAAACTCGCATCTAGCTCTACTGCAACGCTTGCGTCTTTGGCAAATGCAACGGGAATTAAAACCATAGACCTCTCAGCTGGCGGAACAAATATCGTCAATAATAGCGCTATTGGCAATCTAACCCTAACAGGCGGAAGCGGTACGGATACACTCAATATCAGCGGAAGTGTAGCTATAGATGCTTCTAAAATAACAGGCATAGAATCAGTCAATATCACAGCAGGTAGCAGTGCCATCACAAGTGCATTCACAGGGACACCTACTGTTACAATAGCTTCTGGAGCGACTTTAACAAGCGGTAGTAATGCAGACTCTGTAACAGGTAAAACTTATGTGGTTGATGGCAATCTGACAATGGCAAACGTAAATGGCTCTGATCTTTCTCATGTTACACTAAATAGTGGCGCTACACTTGACATAACCCTAGCAAGTTCAGGTGCAATCGATGTTAGCGGCATATCTAGAACCACTAATGCTGGAGTGCTAAAAATCCATGCTTCAAACGGCGATGAAATTATCACTATTGATTCTAGTAAATTTGGAGCGACAGGCGATACAATCACAGATACTGGCGGAAACGATACTTTAGTAATCACAGGCGGCGGCATAGACCTAAGCGACAAAACAGTAACAGGAATAGAGACTCTTGCCCTTGGAACTACAACAAGAACAGTACTTAATTCTACTCAAGCGGATAGTATGAATATATCTGGTTTGGCATCAGATGCTTTTACAATAACAGGCAGTGGTAGTGCTGATACCGTAGATTTAACTGGAAATTTAGGAGCTTTTACAGGAACATTTAGTTTTAATGCAAATGATGGTGATGATCATCTTTCACTTGATTTTAGTAAATTAAATACTCTTACAATGGATGGCGGAGCAGGAGCTGATACGCTCAGTTTAAATAATTTTACTGGTTTAAATATAGATGCAAACAGCATGAATAATATTTCTAACGTTGAAACATTAGATGTAGCATCTTTAGCTTCTGGTTCATTGACTATAGATTTAGATGCTTTAAATAAATTGGCATCTACAAGTGATTTAGGCTCTAACACAATAAACTTTGATATTAAGTCAGGTGGTTCGGAGAGTATTAGCTTTACATCCACGCATAGTAATATTTCAGTGGGTGGAGCAGATCAAGGAAGCGCTACTTGGACATTAGACTCTTTAACAACACATAATCTTACAATAAGTGATACTTCACATACTATCAATTTACATGTAATAGCAATTTAGGAAACAAATGCAAAACACACTACCCACACCAAAGCCAACAGACGAGCTTCTTTTATCGTTTAAGTATATTCTCGATTTTCACTACGGTGATGTCGAGCTTGGGACTATAAATAACATTATCTCTCATGATAGAAGTTATTTGGAGGTAGAAGACCTAAAACATTCAGCTAAAGATTTTGGACTCAATTTTGAGCAGGCTGAAACTTCAGTAGATATTACCTACTCGCATATTTTTCCATGTATTGTGACTGATGGTCATGGAAAAGCGCGGGTTTTTCTCTCTTTGGAAAATGGGATTACAGAGCTACTTGACGTGCTCACAGGTGAAAAAAAAGCCTTACATGTAAAGGAATTGGTAAAAGAGTTTGGGATACTGCTTTATCTTTATAAAGATATTGAAAATAAGAATATTCTCACACACGATGAAAAACGTAAAGATTGGTTTTGGAACCATCTTTTAGAGTCAAAAGGAGATATTGTAAGAATCGGGATTTTGACTGTTTTTATCAATGTTTTCATTCTTCTTGTGCCTTTATACGCTATGAACGTTTATAATAGAGTAATTCCAAATTTTGCAACAGAGACACTTTTTGTTCTTACTTTTGGCATTGTAATTATCTTTGTTTTTGATGCTATCTTTAAGATGGTGCGTGTTTATATTTTAGAAAATATGGGAAGACGCATTGGCAGTGCGCTTGAAGATGAGATGCTAAAGCGGCTTTTACTCGTTCAAAGCCAACACGATCATCTCCTTGCGGGTTCAAAAGCAAATCTTTTCAAAGAGATTGCTCAGGTGCGAGATTTTTTTATGTCAAAAAGTATAGTCTTAGCCCTTGATCTACCTTTTGTCTTTTTGACTTTATCAGTTATTTATATTATTTCTCCATCAGTTGCTATAGTTACTTTTGTCTGTAGTGTGCTTATTGTAGGTGTAAATTTTCTTTATCAAATTCCTATTTTTAATTTAGGACGAAAACTTTTTCATGATGGACAACACAAGCATAACTATCTGTTTGAGACTATTAAGGGTATAGAAACGCTTAAATTGACCAATGCAGTCACGAAAAGATTGTTTAAATGGAGACAGCTTGTCAATTTTTATAATTATGTAAATTTAAAAATACAGATGCATACAAATATGGCAACAAATATCTCCTATGTGATTATGCAAATTGCAACTGTTTTGACTCTTGTAGTGGGTGTATATCAGATCCAAGAGAAAAATTTGACAATCGGTGCACTTGTAGCACTTGGTCTTTTAGTTGGACGCGGGATTGTACCTATTGTTAATATGTCTAGCTTACTGGGCAAGTATAAAGAGTTTAAAGAATCGCTTGAATCACTCAATAAATTTTGGCATATGCCTCTTGAAACAGATAGACATATAGAGTTGGGGATTAAAAAACTAAGAGGAGAGATTGAGTTTCATGATGTTACTTTCACTTATGCAGGCTCAAAACAGCCCTCACTCACAAATGCAACATTTAAAATAAAAGCGGGTGAAAAAGTAGGGTTTATCGGGCCAACAGGAGCTGGAAAAAGCACTGTACTTCGCTTGCTTACAGGATTAGATACGCCTGCTTCTGGTACGATATTTATAGATGGACATGAGATCAATACGATTCATCCAGTGGAGCTAAGAGAGAATATTGGGATTATGCCTCAAGAGCCTTTTTTATTTAACGGAACATTAAAAGATAATATTGAGATCGGAAAAAATATCGGCAAAGATATGCTTATCAAGCTTTTGGCAATGACAGGTTTAGAAGAACTTGTAAAGCGCTCAGGTGAGGGAGAAAATTTTCAAGTAGGCGAGGGTGGATCACGCCTTTCTGTTGGACAAAGACATCTTGTTGGTCTTGCTCGTGCACTTATCAATGAGCCTTCGATCTTGATTTTGGATGAACCAACTACTGGTATGGACGTGGGACTTGAAAAAGAGATGATTAAACATCTTAAACCAATTGTAGAGAGTAAAACCTTGATTTTGATAACACACCGTTTCGCTGCTTTAGAGCTTGTAGATAGAGTTATGGTAATTAATGGCGGAAGAATAGTCGCTGATGGTCCAAGAGATGAAATTTTAAGACAGCTGCAAGCGCCAAAGGTTCAATCATGAAAAAGATGATGCTTGAAAAAGAGTGGAACTATTATATTACGGTCATTCCTATAGGATTATTTTTCTTGGTCATTTTGCTTTGGGCGGCTTTTTTTAATATTGATGAGGTTGTTCGAGGTGAGGGCAGAGTCATTCCTTCTGGTCAAACAAAAGTATTACAACATATGGAGGGTGGGATTGTTTCAAAGATTCTTGTAAAAGAGGGCGAAAAAGTTACTATCAATCAGCCCATTTACCAGCTTGAACAAGCCTCTTTTACAGCAGAAGTAAACGAAAAAGATAGTGAGAGAGTAGCACTTGAAGCCAAACAACATAGATTGGAGAGTTTGATTTATGATAGAAATCTAGTTTTTAGCAGTGAATTTAGCAAAGATCACCCCCAAATTGTGCAAAATGAGATGCAGATTTTTTATAGTGAAAGACTCAATAGCAGTGAACGTCTCAATGGAGCAACACAAAAAGTTGAGCAGAAAAAATATGAGATTCAAGATCTGCAAAATAAACTAAAAGATCTCACAGTAGAGCTCGATGTGGCCAACCAAAATACAGCTATTGCAGAACAATTGATGAAATCAGGTGCAGGTTCTAAAAGAGAATATCTAGCAGAGATCGCAAAAAGACAAAATTTGATTACAGAGTTAAATGGCGTGAAAAATCAAATCCCTGTCGCAAAGGGAAAAATGCAAGAGGGAGTTTTTGAACTTGGCAGTATAAAATCTGAGATCAAATCAAAAGCTCTCAATGAGTTGCAAGATGTTCATCTAAAATTAAAACAAACAGCTGATCAAAGTCAAGCGAGCAATGATAGAACAAAAAGGCTTTTAATCACTTCCCCCGTAAAGGGAATCGTGAATAAACTCTACTATTATACGATTGGCGGAGCGATTAAAGCAGGTGATAAAGTAGCTGAAATCACTCCATTAGAAGATGGCTTTATGATCGATGCAAATATTAAAGCTTCTGATCGAGGGCGTATTTGGATTGGGCAAAAAGCGAGTATTGAAATCACAGCTTATGATTATGCAAGGTATGGCAGGATCGATGGAGAGTTGGTCTCAATAAGTCCTGATAGTTATACGACACAAAAGGGTGAGATACTTTATGCTGTGAAGGTAAAAGCTTTTAAAGATAATTTAGGAAGCAATCTTCCTATCATGCCCGGTATGGAAGCCAATGTCAATATTATTACAGGGAAACGAACAGTGCTGAGCTATATCATCTTGCCAGTGAAGCGCATCGGGCAAAATTCGATGCTTGAGCCTTAAAAAAGCTTAAATAAGTTACAATAAAACAAAAAATGATAGAAATGGAGTTCTTTTATGTTTGGGATGATCTTAAAATTTCAAGCTTTGTTAGAAAAGCTGAAACAAAATAAACGCTTATGGTTTACGACTTTAACGATGGTCTCACTTCTTGGGATTGCAGGAACGCTTTCATATCTCAACACAATGACAAGTCGCGCTGCAAAAAATCTTTATGCAGCAACAAGTATAAGTTATTTTCAAGATATTGATACAAGGCTTACAAATACATTTGAAAAGATCAGTATTTTAGGCGTTACACTTCTTGATGATCAAAATTTTGTCGCGATTATGAATAGTGCAAATACTACAGCTATCAATGAGAGACTAAGCAAAGTCGCATCACAAGTCAACACTATTGATAAAAATATGATTGCTATTGATCTTTACAATAAAAATGGAGTTAAAATAGGCTCTTCAGAGGATAATGTGACACTTTCACCGACACCTTATGATTTAAAGGGACTCAAGCAAGCTATAACTACAAATCAATTTGCTAGTACAATCGAATATCAAGATGGAAAAGTCTATTTAGCTGCCTATTTTCCAACTCAAAATGGAATTTTAGAAACAAAAAAATCGATTGATTATCTCGTAGAGGAATACACTCAAAAAGATCAAATATTTCAAGTATTGTTGGACAAAGATTTTCTTAATATGCAAAATGTTCAGCAGTTTGGATATAAAAAAGTGGGTAAATCACAGATCAGTGTACAAGCAAACACAGATGATGATTTTTTAGAAAAAATAGACGCTTTAGATTTTGATGAAATTATCAAAAATAAATATATTCTTACAGATGAAAATTTTATTCTTGCAAAACCGATCGTTGATATTAACAATAAAAGAATTGGGATGATTCTTATTAGTGAGAATATTTTAAAAGAGAATGGTTTGCCAAATATGACACATAGTATCAGTACAGGGATCACTATTGCAGCCATGGGGCTTGTCGTTTCATTACTTGTGTTAATGATCTAATCTATTGCAACTCAATTTGAAATTAAATAAAAAGGTAATGTAAATAGTATGAAGCGAATTAAAGTACACAAAGCATATTTTATTACTTGGTTGTTTATTTTATATGTCATTTATGCAAATTATGAACTCCTGAGTACATTCTTTTTAGCGACTGTTGTATTTAGTACGGCGATCGTTGGATTTTTGGCAGTTGGGACTTTGTACCAGTTTGTTAGTGGCTTTGATATTATGATGCTTGGTGGAACATTTGGCGCTTTAGCTTATAAACGCACTGGATATGAGTTTTATATTCGAAGTATTAACGCAATCCTTCCTGCAAATATTGCCCATATGCTTGAAAATCGTAAAAATCAGCAAGAGATGCTCTTTACCGAGGAAGAATCAAGAAATATCATAGAGTGGCTTGAAAATAAGTTCACAAAACAAAAATCTTATATAAACTTTTTCATCAACACCTCTATGCTCATAGGACTACTTGGAACTTTCGTTGGTCTTGTCGAGTCAATCGATAAGATGGGACAGATTATTCTAAGTCTTAATGGTGATGTTGATATTAAAGAGATTATGCAACAGTTTGCCGCACCTTTATCTGGTATGGCGATTGGTTTTGGGGCTTCACTTTTTGGTGTTGTAACGGCCGTTATTTTGGGGCTTAACGGATATATTTTATTTAGATATCAAGATACTCTTATCAGTGGGATTGAAGAGTGGCTAAAAAATAGAATTATCGATATCGCACCTGTTTCTGGCGGGGGTGTTGATCTTGGTTCCTCTTCAGATTTGGTTGGTCATCGTAAAAGTTTTATGGATCTGTTCTTGGAGCAAATGTCTGTATTAACACACGAGATGCATGACTTTTCTAAGGCAAATGAAAACTTTACTCGTATGTCAAATTCACTCTCTTCAATCGAATCAGCGATGCAAGAACAAAGAGGCTTCTTTAAATCTATGCTTGAGATACAGGAAAAAACTATTTTACAAACAGCGACATTCTCCTCTTCTGTTATAGCCTCTCAAAACTCTATTGGAACAATACTGCAAGAGAATAAAGCAATGATAGAGAGAACCAATGTAAAACTCCAAGAGAGTGAAAATGTTTTACAAGATATTTTATCTGTAAATGAAACAGCGCTAAAAGAATCAAAAACTATGCATAATGAATCGATATACAGCATGGGTGAACTCAATAAATCCTTACATGTAGAGACAGGTAAAATAGAAAAATTAGATATCAGAATTGAGCAAGCAAACAAAGATATCATTGAAAATCAGTTAGAGATGTTGCGTACTCTTGAGGAACTCTCAAGCTCTATAGAAGAGGAGAGCGGTACTCTAATTCGCGTACAAAGAGAGATTGGCAATATGAGCAATGCGGAATCTGTTAAATTATTGAAATCGATTGATGATATGAAAGTTTTATTGCAAACAAATCAAAATATTCTTAGTTCAAATCTTGAAGCAACAAAACATATGGCATCAAATTTTGAGTCAAATCAACACAATAAGCAAGAACACAAAAGTGAGAAAAAGGGTTTTTTCTCCTCATTTTTTGATAAAAATTAGTTAGGATAGGAACGATATGGCTGGAGGCGGTGGCAGTGATGAGATGAATCCATTTATTTCGTATGTGGATCTATTCGCATCGATTATTATGGTTTTACTTCTTTTTGTACTGATTATGTTTGTTAATGTGGGTTATTATATGCAGTTTAATGCTAAAGATAGATCAAAAAGCGATGTGAATACAATTGAAGAAAAACCTCTTCCCGTAGTCTCAAAAATAGAAATCAAGAAAAAAGATGAAGATATTAAGCGAGTTGTGATTGAAAATCCAATTACCCAATCCATACCAAAAGAGCTTAACAACACAACTCCTGTCCAAGGTGGAGAAGAGAACGGCAATACTCTTAGCAAAAGATCAGATAAGTTCGCTCAGGCTGATTTTAAGCCTGAAGAGATGCTGGTTTCTTTTAAAAATAATGAGTATTTTTTAAATAAAGATGTAATCCAACAGGTTGCTGATTTTATGAAACAAAAATTGCAGTCAAATCCAAATGTGAACTTTTATTTGAGTGTTGGAGATTCACGAACGATCATTAGTTCGACACAAACAAAACAGGTCTCATTGGGAAGAGTTTTAAGTCTAAAAAATGCTCTTCAACAGGTGCCTGAATTAAGTAATAAAGTAAAAATAAACTACAAACAAGATAACGCTCTAAAATATCAATTTGGATATTTAAAAGTAGATGTCAGATAAGGAAATTGGAATGAATTTAAAATATCTAATGACGTTGATACTTCTTGGGATTGTGCCAAATTTTGCCTTTGCAGCAGATGATCAGAGCTGTTATTCTGTACAAATTCAATACATAACACAAGAGAAAGCCTTAAGTGTTTTGCCAAGTTTAAGCTATCCAGCTGGTTGTAAACTTATGAATTTGGGAAATGATTATATAGTAAGATGCGGATGTTTTGAAACATATAAAAAATCACAAGCAAGCTTAAAAGAGTTGAAAAAAGTTTATAGTGAAGCATATATTACTAAAACATACAAAGCTAAATTTGATGAAAAAGCTCTTAAGCTTATTGATTCTAACGTTTCAGTTGATTTAAACACTTCGGCTGAGTCTTTGGTTGACTCCAATAAAACAGATGTATCAGTACCATTGCTAAGTAATACAATAGATAGCAATGCTACAGATAGCAACAATTCAAAAATTGATACTAAATTAGTAAACTTTGTCACACTTCAAGATGCTGTAAAAACCTCTATTGAATCAAATTTTAGAGTAAAACAGGCCAAAGAGAGAATCAAGCAAGCAGATCAAATGGTTCGCGAAGCTCAAGGTGATTTTTTACCACAAGTGACTCTTTCAGCAGATGCGATGCGAAGAAAAAATAATGGTTTTGATGTTCAGGATTATTCTCAAGGAGAATATGGGGCTGTTTTATCGTATAACCTTTTCTCCTCTGGTAAGCATTTGGCTCAGTACAACAAAAATAAGATTGTAAAAAAAGAGCAAGAAGAAAAATATAAAGGAACAGTGCAAGAGGAGATCAATAAACTCATTGATGCTTACTGTAGCGTTGTGTATGGAAAGCTTGCAGTTGAAGTAAACAAAAGAAATTATGACAAACTGATAGAAGTGTATGAGATTGTCAAAAAGAAGCGTGAGTTAGGTGCTGCTACAAATGGTGATGAAAGCTCAATCTCAGCGAGTGTCTCAAATGCAAAAACAGCGATGACAAACACAGAATCGGCATATAACAACGCAAAAGATTACTATGAATTTCTTATCGACAAAAAGATGGATCAACTCACTCCATATGAGCAGGGCTTTGATATAAAAGTAGATAATTTTGAGAAAATTTTTGATGAGATAAAAACAAATAATACTGATCTCAATATCATAAGAGCGCATATAGATGAAAAAAGAAAAGATCTTCTCATCAATAAAGCGAGTGATTTGCCAAGTTTAGATTTGACGCTGAGTGATACAAGAAGATATAGAAAAGATTTTGGATCTAAACCGCTAGATGGAGGAAATTCCGATCTTTTAGGACAGATAACACTAACATATAACCTCTACACAGGTGGAAAAACGCAAGCAAAAACAGCCAGAATTATGAGTGAGACAACAGATAATATTTATGATCTTGAGTACACAACAAAGCAGACAAAATGGGACTCTCAAAAGCTCTATAATTCAGTCATAACAAACACAAAAACATTGACAACACTCAGCAGTGAAATATCTGAGAGTCAAAAGATGACGGATGCATATTGGGAAAGGTTTCGTCTTGCGAGCCAAGATTTAGTGATCTTGTTGCAAGCGCAAAGACAGGTTAATACAGCAGAACTTGAAAAGCTTAAAAGTGAGAAAACAAGGATTATTGATTATTTTAATCTCTTGACAAAACAGGGTAAGTTGCTAGAGTATTTTGGATATTGATTTTCAAGGAGTTTCTTATGTTAAAGTTCATTTTATGTGGAATTGTGATGGGATGGAGCTTACATGTAAGCGCAAATGACGAAGAGAAAAAACCTAAAAAAAATATTAGAGAGAAAGCACTTTTTTATAATAAAGCAGCTTATGATAAAGCACTAAAAAAGAGTTATCAAAAAAATAAAGACAAACCACCAATGAAGATATATAAAAGACAAGATGGATCAATCGATACTTTTAAGACGATTAATGAGGGAAAAAATAGATGAGTTTAGAGCAGAATGAATACACTCATCTTATTATAAGCGGGGATCTTTTTTTAAAAGACTCACAAAATGATGAAGCGATAAGCTGTTATAAAAAAGCTATCCAGATCAGCGATATAAAGCAGTGGGAAAAAAAAGTACTTTTACAATTTTATAACAATTTAGGTGTTGCATATAAACGCAAGAGAGATTTTCTTCAAGCAGAAAAAATCTTTGAAGAGGGTATCCGTTTAGAACCTAATCATCAGATTTTTTATACAAATCTTTTCAATATTTACAAGCTTCAAAATAGAGTGAGCGCTATGGAATCACTTCTCCTAAAAGCGATCAATCTCCCACAAAAAGAGCTCCGCCATTTTATAACATTGATAGATTTTTACAAAGATATGAAAAATTATAAAAAAGCTTTTGATCTTGCTTTGAACTGTGTTACATTATTTAAAGACAAGTATGATGCGCAGCTGACTTTAGGCAATCTTTTTGTTGGAATTAAGTCATATAAACAAGCCCTAGATCCCTACCTCGCTGCGATTGCAATAGACAAAAATAGTACAAGCGCATATAATAATATCGGTGTTGCTTATAAAGAGTTAGGCGAATATGAAAAAGCAAAAGCAGCATATGAAAAGGTTTTAGAACTCAAAGAAAATGATCCAGCAGTTCATAACAATCTTGGAAATTTACTTCGCAATATGGATGATTTTGCAGGTTCTATCAAACATCTTGAGCGATCAATTGCGCTCAATCCTTCCTATGCAGATGCATATAGCAATCTTGGCGCTGTGTATAAAGAGAAAAAAGAGTATGAAAATGCCCAAAAATTTTATGCTAAAGCGCTCTCTCTCAATCCCGAACATATTAATGCAAACTTTGATATGTCGCTCATTGAGTTGATGCGGGGAAATTATGCTCTTGGATGGAAACAGTATGAGTTTCGTTTAGGTATGGATGAACTTATCAGCAAGCTATACCGTTATAAAACACCTATCTGGAGAGGTGAGTCTTTAGTGGGGAAGAGAATTATATTACAAAATGAGCAGGGCTTTGGCGACAATATCATGTTTATTCGATATGCCACAAACTTTATCGCTTTGGGTGCTAAAGTGATTATTCGTACACGTGCAGAACTTGTTGAACTCTTTAAAACGATTGTAGATATAGAAGCCGTTTACAGTGAAGAAGAGGAGATAGTTTCTCATGATTATCATCTTCCACTTCTCTCTAGCGCACTGCTTTTTCAAACGACTCTGCAAAATATACCAAGTAGCTTTCCTTACTTACATGTAAAACATTTGAGCGATTTAGTAAAAAAAGAGAAAAAAGATGTTTTAAAAATTGGTCTTGTTTACAGCAGCAGCAGAACAAATAAAGATTTTAAAAATAAATATCTTGGACTTGAAAATTTTAAATCTCTTTTCAAACTCAAAGGATCTGCTTGGTACTCTCTTCAAGCTGGAGAGGATGCAAAAGAGATCAAAACATTGAACCTTGAAGATAGCATTGTCGATCTCTCTGAACATCTAAATGATTTTTCAACTACAGCGAGTATCATCAACTCTCTTGATCTTATTATTACCACAGATACATCAGTGGCGCATTTATGCGGTGCGATGAACAAAAGGGCATGGGTTATGGTGCCGCGTCCATCGGACTGGAGATGGATGCAAGAGGGAGAGTCAACACCTTGGTATAAGAGCTTAAAGCTGTTTCGCCAAAGCAAGAGCGGTTCATGGAAGAGTGTTATAACAGAGATTGAAAACAGTTTAAAAAAAGAGGGGCTTAAAAAATGAGAATCAAAAAGATATGTATAGCACTAGCAGTTGTGAGTGGAGTTTTTGCTTTTGGTGCAGATGAACATTACGCAGATGTAGCCTTAGGATACTCTTTGGATACTATTACTCATTCTCCCTATGTAAATACCAATCAAGCAAGCGGATTTTATTTTGATGTAGATGTGATGAAAACAACTGGTTCTGGCTGGATGTTTGGAATGGGGCTTGATGCAAATACTTGGACAGCTGATGCATCGGCTTCTGGAGTAAGTGGCGCTGATGCAGGATATACGATCTATACGGCAGGATTGAGCGCAAAAGCAGGGTATAACTTTGATACAAAACTAGATCTCCCTATAAAAATAAAAGCCGCATATGGATATGGCATCGCATCACAAGGCAAATCTAATGGTGCTGGTGCGCAGTATGATGGCGCTTTAGAATATACCTTTTTTGAGGGAATCGCATTTGGTGTAAAGCATAAACATGTTCAAGCAAAAATTCTGCAATATGATATGAACTTTGACTCAACAATAGCCTATTTCTCTTTTCCTATTGGTAGAGATATCATAAGTGTTGACAAACACTAGATATTTTTTAGTTCAAATTTCGTTGAGCCTCATTTTATCTTGAAGTGATTCAAAATAGATAAATCAGGGCTTGGATATACTTGCATCAAAATATTACAAAGAGATTTTATGGCAAAAACTGTAACGATTATAGACACTTTTGGATTCTTTTTTCGAAGTTTTTATGCGCTTCCTCAGCATCTTAGTAACAAAGATGGCTTTCCTACTGGACTTTTAACTGGTTTTGTAAACTTTATCTCTACTTTGCAAAAAGAGCATAGTTGTGATTATTTGGTCTTTGCTATCGATTCTAAAGGTGATACTTTTAGAAATGAGATAGATGCAAATTATAAAGCAAACCGCTCAGCGCCTCCACATGAACTCACGCTACAACTTCCAATAGCCATTGAATGGATCGATAAGATGGGATTTAAAACGCTTGGAATGGTTGGCTACGAAGCGGATGATATGATAGCAACTGTGACAAAAATCTCACTAAAACAGGGCTACAACGTGAGAGTCGTTTCTCACGATAAAGATCTCTATCAGCTTATCGATGATGATAAAGTGGTACTTGTCGATGCCATTAAAAGAAAGACCATAAATGAAGCGGAGTGTATGCAAAAATATGGTGTAACTCCAAAGCAGTTTATCGACTTTCAATCCCTTTTGGGAGATAGCGCTGACAATGTCCCTGGAGTCAAAGGAATAGGCAAAGTCACAGCACAAAAACTGATAGAAACTTATGGAAGTTTAGATGGGATATATGAAAACATAGAGAGTGTCACACCAGCAGGAGTCCAAAAAAAACTGCTTGAAAACAGAGCAAACGCGTATATGTCAAAAGAGCTTGTAACGCTAAAGAATGATGTGTTTGAAGATTTTGATTTTGAGTCACATATTATGCATTATGAAAATCCTTTTGTACCTATTTATGATGAACTTCTTAAGTATGAGATGAATGGGATTTTGCGTATGTTGCATGCAAAAGGGATCGTACAAGAACAAAAAACGCCAGTTGCCAAAGAGGGCGTAGAGATCGTTTTTGAAACTATTAAAGTGCCAAAAATAGAGGATTTTAAAACTACTCTTGTAAATGATAAAGATACTTTAAAAGAGATTCTATCAAGCCTTACATGTAAGGATATAATCGCTTTTGACACAGAAACAACAGGGCTTGATCCTTATAATGACAGCTTAGTTGGATTTAGTTTTTGTTTTAATGAAAGCGAGGCTTATTATGTGCCACTCTCTCATAACTATCTTGGTGTACCTGAGCAAATAGATCAAGAGAGCGCTAAAGAGGCATTGCGAAAAATCTTTACATCTAAAGTTATTGGACATAACCTAAAGTTTGATCTGCATTTTGTGACAAAGTTTTTAAATCAAGATTTAGAGATTTTCGCAGATTCCATGATTCTTGCATGGTTGCTCAATCCTGAGAGTAAACTTTCTCTTGATCATTTGGCTTTAAATATGTTAGGTCATACAATGATCGCTTTTAGCGATACGGTCAAAAAAGGGGAGACTTTTGCTTCAGTAGAGCTAGAAGATGCTTGTAAATACGCCGCAGAAGATTCGCTCATTACGTTTAAACTTTATCATCTACTTGTGCAAAAATTTGAGTTAAATGCCACAGAACATCTCTTAGAAGAAGCTAAGAATGTTGAGTTTCCTTTTGTTGGCACGTTGCTACGAATGGAGCAAAAAGGGATAGGAGTGGATGGAGAGTTTTTATCGACCTTTTTAGATGAGGTGAAAATCAGACTCGCAGAACTTACAAAAGAGATTTATACTTTAAGTGGGTGTGAGTTTAATCTCAATTCTCCTTCACAATTAGGAGCAGTGTTGTTTGAAACACTTGGCCTTGCAGCGGGCAAAAAGACAAAAACGGGTTACTCAACAGATGAAAATGTCCTTACTTCGCTTCTTGGTGAGCATGAAGTTATCAAGTATATTTTAGAGTATCGCGAGGTTCATAAGCTCTCTTCAACCTATATAGAACCGCTTTTAAAACTCTCTCGTGAGAGCTCTGAGAGTCGCGTGCATACTTCGTTTGTACATACAGGAACAGCCACAGGACGACTGAGCTCTAAAAATCCAAACCTGCAAAATATCCCAGCACGAAGTGATTTGGGACTTAAAATTCGTAAAGCTTTTGTTGCGCCAAAAGGAAAAAAACTCATAGGCATCGATTACTCTCAAATCGAGCTGAGACTTCTTGCGCATTTTAGCGGTGATGAGGTTTTAGTCAAAGCATTTTGTGAAGATGAAGATATCCACTTAGCAACAGCGACTGTGCTTTTTGGCGAGGATGCACAAGCAAAGAGAAATATCGCAAAAACCGTAAATTTTGGGCTTTTGTATGGGATGGGACAGAAAAAACTCTCCGACACTTTGGGCATCAGCACAAAAGAGGCAAAAGAGATCATCACGACCTATTTTGAGAATTTTTCAAGTGTCAAAAACTACTTTTCTACCATTGTTGAGGAGTCAAAAGAGCAGGGTTATGTAGAGACTTTGCTTCGTCGCAGACGCTATTTTGACTATGCAAAAGCGACTCCGATGCAAAAAGCAGCTTATGAGCGAGAGAGTGTCAATACCAAGTTTCAAGGAAGTGCAGCGGATCTCATCAAGCTCTCGATGAACAAAATAGACAAGATAATCAAAGAGGAAAACCTCAAAGCTTCTATGCTCCTTCAAATTCACGATGAATTGATATTTGAGGTTGATGAAGATGTTGCACAAGATTTAGGAAAAAGATTTCAAACAATTATGGAAACTATCTATGAACTCAAAATTCCACTCAAAGCTTCTTTAAACATCGGAGACACTTGGGGCGAGTTGAAATAGTTCTTGAGGGGATTTTGCATTTAAGTAAGCTTAATCAATTTCCTCTTTTATCTGCTTTATCCCTATATTTACCTTAGTTTTATTACAATGCGCTCCTTATTACCAAATTCGATTTGGTATAACTGCGAAAGGTGTCATATGAAAAAAATATTGTCATTTATGAGCTCTATGAAAACGATGGCTGTTTTGATGCTCATTTTTGCATTTTCTATTGGGTATGCAACCATTATAGAAAATGACTTTGGAACGATGACGGCAAAAGCCGACATATATAATACAAGATGGTTTGAGGTTTTATTGGCACTTCTTGTTATCAATCTTTTCTTAAATATCATCAATTTTAAGATGTATAAAAAAGAGAAAGCGCTTATTCTGACATTTCACATCTCATTTTTTGTGATCCTCATCGGTGCGGCAGTGACGCGTTATATGGGGTTTGAGGGAATGATGCATATTCGTGAGGGGCAAACATCTTCAGTGATGCAAAGTGCAGAGCCTTATGTCAATCTCAAAGCAGGAAAGAGTGAAAACTCTACGATGCTTTATCTCTCAAAAAGAACACATAACAGCTATGAAAAAGATATCGTAGCTGATGGAAAAAGCTTACATGTAAAGCTCACTCAGTATATTCCAGATGCGGTTATAAAACTTGTTGAAGATGCAAATGGCAGTGCAATTGCGACGATGATGGTGACATTAAATGGTCAAGGTCAAGCGCTTCAACTCAAAGAGGGAGATTATTTTGAAACAAGTGATCTTGTTTTAGATTTTGGTTCAGGCAGAAAATTTGAAAAGCCTGTAATCACTCTTTCCAACAACAATGGCACCTTGATGATGAGCCACCCAATGCAACTTCAATATATGAAGATGGATGATAAAAGCAGCGGTGTTTTAGATGCAAGTGAAAAAGAGGAGTTTGCTACACGTACACTTCACACTTACAATGGCACAAACTTTGTTCTAAGAGAGTTTTATCCAAAAGCTAGAGAAGAGGTCATCACCGATCCAAATGCAAGAGGAAAAACAAGTTCTGGCATGGATGCACTTCGTTTTGAGATCAGCGGTGCCAAAGAGAAAAAATCAGTGCTAGTGTATGGCAAAAACAATGAGGTCGGAGAGGATCAAAGTGTTGTTGTCGATGGCGTAAATATTTCTTTGAACTACGGCGCAAAGATTATCAATCTTCCATTTGCACTCAAACTCAATGATTTTCAACTTGAGCGATATCCTGGTTCTATGATGCCATCATCGTATGCAAGTGAAGTGAGTGTAATTGACAAGGAGCAAAATGTGAATGAACCTTTTAGAATCTATATGAACCACATTTTAGACCATAGAGGGTATAGATTTTTTCAATCCTCTTATGATCAAGATGAGCAGGGAACTGTTCTCTCGGTCAATAACGATCCAGGAACAACCATCACGTATATTGGTTATTTGCTTCTTGCAATTGGGCTTTTTGGCTCACTCTTAATGCCAAATGGAAGATTTGCAAAGCTTTCGCAAAGAGCTAAAGAGCTTGCATCTTCAAGAGTTGTAGGAGCGTTTTTTGTATTTGCTCTTGCTTTTGGTGTCAGTAGCGTACACGCCCAAGAACTCAATCCTCTCATCAAAACAGTAAAATCTTTTGATAAAGAGCATGCTGCACTTTTTGGCGAGTTAGTCGTTCAAGATAGTGATGGAAGGATGAAACCTCTTGATACACTTGCAACAGAGATTGTAAATAAAATCAATAGAGGAAACACGATTTTGGGACTTGATGCAAATCAGATTGTCCTTGGAATGATGATTCGTCCTGATGTTTGGCGTGAGATCAAAATGATCCGCACTTCCAATAAAGAGATCAACAAATTTATCGGCATCGGCGAAGATGAAAAATACGCTTCATTTTCAGAGTTTTTTGTTTCACCAACAAATGTGGAAGGGTATAAACTAGCGCAATATGCTGAAGAGGCATCTCGTAAAGCACCAAAAGATAGAAATCAGTTTGACAAAGCAGTGTTGGCAGTTGATGAACGCGTCAATGTTGCATTTATGGTTTATACAGGTTCACTCATCAAAATTTGGCCAAAACCAAATGATATGAATCAAAAATGGGTTGATACTATCGAGGGACTTAGAACTTTCGATCAAGATTCGGCAACAAAAGTAAAAGATGCAGCTGTTGTTTATTTTTCTGGTATCGATGAGGCTTTAAAAACTGGAAATTGGACAAAAGCAAATGCAGGACTTGAGGGAATCAAAAGCTACCAAAAGTTTTATGGCGCTGCTGTATATCCAGATAAAAATAAGATCAAACTAGAGATACTTTATAACCATTCAAATATTTTTGAGATACTCTGGCCACTTTACTTTTTGATAGGTTTTGTACTTTTAATCTTTTCATTTGTCAAAATACTCAAACCATCATTTAATCTTACAAAGTTAAATAAAGCGGCAATGGTTTTACTTGTAGCATTTTTTGTCGTACACACGATAGGTCTTGCGATTCGTTGGTATATCTCAGGTCATGCTCCTTGGTCAAATGGTTTTGAGTCTATGGTTTATATCGCTTGGGCGACGGTTTTGGCTGGATTTATCTTCTCAAAACACTCTCCGATAACTTTGGCTTCGACTTCGATACTCGCAGGTTTGATCCTCTTTGTAGCGCATTTGAGTTGGATGGATCCAAAAGTGACAAATCTTGTACCAGTTTTACAATCCTACTGGCTTGATATTCACGTTTCTATGATTACAGCTAGTTATGGATTTTTGGGTCTTGGGGCGTTGCTTGGTTTCATCACAGTGCTTCTTTTCGCACTTAAAAATGCTAAAAACGAGCAACGTATCACGAGCTCTATTTTGGAGCTTAACGCCATTAATGAGATGAGTTTACTTATCGGTCTTGCACTGCTTACTGTCGGTAACTTTCTTGGTGGTGTTTGGGCAAATGAGAGCTGGGGACGTTACTGGGGCTGGGATCCAAAAGAGACATGGGCATTGGTGACTATTTTAGTTTATGCTGTTGTTGTGCATTTGAGATTTATCAAGCCAATTTATAACGCTTATAACTATAGTGTTATTTCACTTTTAGCATTTACATCAGTCATTATGACTTACTTTGGAGTGAACTATTATCTCGCAGGGATGCACTCATATGCAAAAGGCGATCCCGTACCGATTCCTGAATTTGTACCTGTGACTTATTTAATCATCTTTGTACTCATTGGCGTAGCATTTAGAAATAGAAAGCTTTCTCAATAAAAGTAATAAAAGCATTGAAAGAATGAAGGGAAGAGGGAAACTCGCATATTATCTAAAGTTTTTGAACTTCTCTATGTCAAGATTAAAAAGTTCACTCAGCATAATTAAAATCTCATCTCTTGCAGAACCTGCAAAAGAGTTTTGTAAAAAAAGATTGATCCCTTTGTTCTTATGTTCAAAAATGGGGACGATCTTGATGCCTGTGATCTCTGACATAAAATGGGATTTATCTCCCTCTTCATAAGCGTGCAACAAAATAGAGCGAGAGAAGTTACTCAGTATATGATAATAGATGTGTAAAAACTCTATCTCAAGCACTTCAAGAGCAAAAAGATGTGTAGCAATTTTACCAAGATGTGTTGCAACGGGACGTACTTTATCAGCTTTTACGGTGATGCCGATCTCCTCTTTGACTTCACGTACTAGAGCATCTAAAAGATTCTCTCCCGCATCAACCGTTCCACCAGGAAAACCCATGCGACCATCCCATCTGTCTATCATAATCATAGCTGGACAGATCATATGTTTTATATCATCGTTAAAGTATTTCCAAGGGGATATTTTATCAACGTAAATCGCTAAAAATACAGCATTTGTTCTATCTCTATAATGATCGCCAAACTCTACTCTTTGCATGCTGCTCTTTTAAATTTTTTTGCTAATTTTACTATAAGAAATAGATTTTACATGTAAGGAATATAATTGCATTATGAATAAAGAACCTATAACTCTCAAATCTATCTTTAAATTGATGTTGCATCAAAAGTCTGCTCTTATTTATGGGCAAATCATAACCCTTGTCGTCATCCTTGTGAGCGTGCCTATTCCGCTTATGTTGCCTATTATGGTCGATGAGGTGTTGCTTCATAAACCCTCTTATGCAGTGCATACCATTGATGCTTTTTTTGGAAGTGGGAGTGTTTTTTACTATATCGCTTTAGTGACTTTGGCTGTTGTAATTTTACGCTTTATCTATTTTTTACTTGGTGTCGTGATTACAAAAATTTTTACAAAGATCTCAAAGTATGTGACTTTTATGATCCGTAAAAGGCTTATAGAACATCTGCAAATCACCTCTATGAATGAGTATGAGACACTTGGAAGCGGAGCGATAAGTGCAAATCTTATCACTGATGTCAACACTTTAGATAGCTTTCTTATTTCAAGTGTGAGTAAGTTTATCGCCTCTGTGCTTACGCTCATAGCAGTGGGAATCGTTATGATAAGCATCAATCCTATTTTAGGAGTTTTGATCCTTTTTATACAACCGCTTATTATGTTTGTGAGCAGAAAAATGTCTAAGAGTGTAGGGCGACTTAAAAAAGATGAAAATGAAGCTATAGAGAAGTTTCAAGAGAGTGTTGGGGAAAGTTTAGAGTTGTATGGACAGATTAAAGCCAGTAACAAAGAGCAGTACTTTTTTTCAAAAGCTGTTGATCTTGCAGATAATATTCAAAAAACCTCCAATGCTTATGGATATAAAAGTGTGGCCTATGAGCGGTTTTCTTATACGATATTTTTGATTTTTTTTGAGTTGTTACGAGCGAGTGGGCTTTTACTTGTGGCTTATAGTGATTTGAGTATTGGTATGATGTTTGCGATGTTTGGATATATCTGGTTTATTATGACACCTGTGCAAGATATCCTCTCGATGCAGTATTCATACGCTTTAGCGATGGCAGCACTCAAAAGACTCAATAAACTCTTGTCGCTAAAAACAGAGTTAAGTGGTACAAAACTTCTTGAGGGTTACCATGTAAACATCTCTCTTAAAAATCTGGAGTTTTCATACAATCAAGATAAAAAAATAGTAAAAGATATCTCTTTGGATATTGCATCAGGTTCGAAGATAGCGCTTATTGGAGCGAGTGGAAGCGGAAAAACGACACTCGCTCAGGTGATATCTGGGTTTTATGAAAAAGATGCAGGAACCTTTACATGTAACGATATTTCTATTGAAGAGTTGGATAAAAAAGAGCTCAGAAAAAAAATATTTTTAGTCCTGCAAATGCCGATCCTTTTTAACTCAACACTTCGATTTAATATCACAATGGGCGAGGAGATAGATGATGAGCAGATATATCAAGCACTCAAAATCGCACAACTAGAAGAGATGGTTTATGCGATGCCTCTTGGACTCGATACGATAGTAGGGCATCATGGTATCCGTCTCTCTGGAGGGCAAAGACAGCGTTTGAGTATAGCAAGAATGATACTGGCAAATCCAAGTGTTGTCATCTTTGATGAATCCACTTCAGCGCTAGATGTGCATACTGAAGCAAAACTCTACACAAGCATTACACCGCTTTTAAAAGATAAAACAGTCATTACAATTGCGCATCGTCTTAGCACTGTCAAAAATGCAGATAAGATCTATGTTTTAGAAAATGGAGAGATCGTACAAAGCGGAACTCATAAAGAGTTAGAACGTGAAGAGGGGCATTATATGGAGTTTATAAAAAATCAGTTACTTTAAAGAATAAGCAGCATTTACATGGAGTATCTGCGAAAATCAAATGACACAGGAAGCTTTTTGGATTGTCCATAATGAAAATCTAATATTCAAGCTCCTTTAAAACCCTTAAGATGGTGAACATTCTTTGCAATTAATTTTAGAAATATTGAACGAAATATTTTAATTTTTGTATTTTGTACTATGCAACACAATTGCAACACAATTGCAACACTGATCAGATATATTTCAAAAATATTTTAATTAGTCGCAGTAAAGGAAAAGATATGTTCTTTAAAAAAGATGTACATCGTTTAGAACAAGAGGTAGTTACATATCGTGAGAGATGTGAAGCATTGGAGAAAGAAAATGATTTCCTTAAAGAATTAGTAGGTTTTTCAATGGAAGAAAAGCTTATGGTATTAAAAAATGGTTCTGTTGTTTTTACGAACAAAGCAGTAAATGACATTAATGTAAATATTAGCACCATACAAACAGAGCTTGCAAAAAATCAAGAAATAATAAAAATCGACAATTGCGAAGCAAAGGTTGTGCATAAAAGATTACAAGATGGCTCAGATGCGTATCGTTTTATTAAAACAAATGTGAAAACTGCTGGAAACCTTATGGCAAAACATCAAGAATCTGTAGGTTCCTCTTTTAAAGAAAACCAATCTATGTTTGCAATGCTACTAGAAGAACTCAAACAGATGGAACAAGAGGCAGAATCAACTGTTGTAAATGCAGATAGTGGACTTGTTTTAATTAATGACAGCGTCGAAAAAGTTGATCTACTAGCACACAGTATGCAAGATGCTACATCACGCTCAGATTCCCTTTTTGAAAGAGCATCAGAGATCTCACAAGTAGTAAGTTTAATTACTGACATCGCAGATCAAACAAACCTCTTAGCTCTTAATGCGGCAATTGAAGCAGCTCGTGCAGGAGAACATGGAAGAGGATTTGCAGTTGTTGCAGATGAAGTAAGAAAACTTGCAGAACGTACACAAAAGGCAACAAGCGAAATATCTGTTGTTGTAAAAACGATGCAGCAAGAAACGGATGATATTAAGTCAGCTACAGAACTTTTAAGCTCAGAGACTGGCATACTTAAAGAATTTATTTACCAGACCGCACAAAAAATAGAAACTTTTAAACAAAATGCAATTCAAACAAACCACGAGGCTGATACCATCGGTGCACAAGTGTTTGTTGCCCTTGCAAAACTAGATCATGTTATCTATAAAAATAATGTCTATGCACTTATTTTTGGTGAAAAAAATGAGTTTCATGCAAGCGGCTCTGATGCTTGTCGCCTTGGTAAGTGGTATAACGATACAGCGAATAAATTCAAAACGACAAATGCATTTAGAAGCCTAGAAACTCCTCATAGACTTGTACATCAAAAAGCCAATACACTTGCAGAAAAATGTGGGGGCACATCGGTTATGTGCTCAAAACAAGAGATTGAAATGATGGTTGATGAGATAGAGTCAGCAAGTCAAGGGGTATTTACTGCACTAAATGAGATCTTAAGAGAATACACCAGTAAATTACAAGTAAAATTTTAGTGTTGATAAACTCTTATGCATCGCTGAAAAACCTCCCTCAAGAGGTTCGAAGTGGTGCAGTTTGAAAGTGCATTTGAGTCTATAGTTTTTGAAGCATTTTAGGATGTTTTTTGAAGATTTTTATTTTAGATGTGTTGCACTTGATTGTTGAATGGGCGGGATATTTTTGAATGTGTGAATGAAGAGTGAGAAAAAAAGTGGCGCAGCGGACGGGGCTCGAACCCGCGACCCCCTGCGTGACAGGCAGGTATTCTAACCAACTGAACTACCGCTGCGTCTTTATCTTATATGTTATATATAAAAAATGGTGGGCATTACAGGACTCGAACCTGTGACATCTACCTTGTAAGGGTAGCGCTCTACCAACTGAGCTAAACGCCCATTATTTTTAAAAGTGGCGCAGCGGACGGGGCTCGAACCCGCGACCCCCTGCGTGACAGGCAGGTATTCTGACCAACTGAACTACCGCTGCACCTATATTGTCACTGGTGTCCCGTGATGGACTCGAACCATCGGCCACATCATTAAAAGTGACGTGCTCTACCAACTGAGCTAACGAGACATTTGCGCTCACTGACTTGTGAGGGCGAAATTATATGGAAAACAAAACTAAAAGTCAAGAGCTTTTGACTAATTTGTAAAAAAAAGCTCTTTATCAATCTCAAGAAGCATTTTTATCGCATAAAGGGCACTCTGTTCTTGTATATATTTTCTATCCCCACTAAGTTGCAATCTATGTGTTTGTTCATTTTTTTTACTTCTAGCACTGATATAAACTGTGCCTACTGGTTTTTCCTCGCTTCCACCTGTGGGACCTGC
This sequence comes from uncultured Campylobacterales bacterium, assembly GCA_903892995.1. Lineage (GTDB taxonomy): Bacteria > Campylobacterota > Campylobacteria > Campylobacterales > Sulfurimonadaceae > Hydrocurvibacter. The sequence goes on along the minus strand of CAITKP010000036.1, from coordinate 43,826 downwards.
TATTCCGCTTACAGCAACAGAGTAGTGTGCATAACTGACATTGAGCGCACCCTCACTCATCTCTTGAGCTACTTCCGCGCTTACGGCACCAAAACTTTCTAGATTGGTATGATCAACTGCTAGCCAGTTCTCTTTGAGAGCATTGGAGTATGTGATGAGAGAGCCATCAAATACATTTGATGCTCCGCTCTCTTGAGTGAACATATGTGAGAGAAGACCTCCCGTACAGCTTTCAGCAAAAGTGACTTTTTTGTTTGCATGGTGCAATTTTTCGATGATATATGCAGGGATATTGGATGCGGTGATAATTTTTGAGTTTAAAAGCTGTTTTGCCGATGAGATAAATTGTGTGATATTTCCATATTTTCTACTTCTGATATCTATTTTTAGCCAATTTTCTACGATATCTGTAAACTCGATTTTTACCTCATTTGTTTGTGCTATTGGTGAAAGTAGAGCTTTGGCACTCTCTTTGTCTTCTCGAAAAAGATGGATTGTTGCGCTAGAGTTTTCATTTTCTAAAAGTAGTCTTGGAAATTGTGTCAGTTCATCTACATGTAAGACATTTACAATAGTATTTTCATGTCTTAAAAGATAGCTTTGCTCTTCATAAACTGCACAACGTGAAGGAAGAAGCATATTTTCTTTGAGTATTTGATTGTCTGCTGTGACTGTGCATAAAAGTTTTCCAACAATACTAAAATGCTGTTTTGTGGTAATGATAAGAAGTTTATTTGCACTTGAAAGCTCACGTTCAAGATATAAAAAAAGTGAGTTGTCATTCTCTTGATAAAAAGTGATAGAGTCAATAAAACCGATCTTTTTTTCAACTTCTCGAAGAATATAATCTCTAAGATAGCTGTTATTTGAAAATTTATTGCCAATAAAAAGAAGATTAAATTGCATGGTAGTAACCTTGTAAATAGCGTTTTTGGATTATATCATATCAGTGTGTTTTAAACACTTTAAAGATATAATCCAAACAATTTTTCTCGAAATAATGAGGTTTCAATGGATTATAAAGATACTCTTCTTTTACCTACAACAAATTTTGCTATGCGCGGAAATCTACCGCAAAATGAGCCTATAAGATACGCATCTTGGTACCAAAAAGATGTTTATACAAAAATGAAAAATAAACGTAAAGGGAGAGAATCTTTTACCCTGCATGATGGCCCTCCATACGCAAATGGGAACATTCATATCGGTCACGCACTCAACAAAATTCTTAAAGATATCATTGTAAAACAGAACTATTTTGCAGGAAAATCTGTGCGTTTGACTCCAGGCTGGGATTGTCATGGACTTCCAATCGAGCAACAAGTTGAAAAAAAACTTGGTGGAAAACAGAAAAAAGAGCTCCTTGAAACTTCTGAAATCCGTAAGCTTTGCCGCGAGCATGCTGCTTCATTTGTAGATATTCAACGTGGTGAATTTAAGCAGATGGGGATCATCGCTGATTGGGAAAATCCTTATGTTACTATGGATTTTAAATTTGAAGCAAATATCTACAGAACTCTTTGTGAAGTAGCACAAAAAGGGCTTCTTATCGAGCGTTCTAAACCAGTTTTTTGGAGCTGGGCTGAGAGAACGGCTTTGGCAGAAGCTGAGGTTGAGTATCAAGATAAAGAGGATTACTCTATCTTTATCGCGTTTGAACTGAGTGACGCGGCAAAAGCAAAAGCGGGTATCAATGGCAAAGCAGCGTTTGTTATTTGGACGACGACTCCTTGGACTATTCCTGCAAATACTGGTATTTCAATCAATCCTGATGAAAACTATGTTTTAACATCTGATGGATATATCGTTGCCCAAAAACTTCATGAAACCCTTTTACAATCAGGTGTTATCAAAGGCGAGGTTGTTCAAAGTTTTGAAGCTCCTGTTTTTGAGCACCAAAAAGCACTCAATCCTTTAAATGGCCGAGAATCAACTCTTGTTTTGGGCGAGCATGTTTTGATGGAAAATGGAACAGGTTGTGTTCACACAGCTCCAGGGCATGGAGAGGATGACTACCGTGTAGGTCTAAAATACAACCTTGAAGTGGTGATGCCTGTTGATGAAACGGGTTGTTATGATGAAACAGTTGTTGGTCTAAGTTTGATCCCAAACGCTGAGGATTTTGTTGGCAAGCATATCTTCAAATCAAACGAAGCGATCATTGAACTTTTAGGTGAAAGTGTCTTACATGTAAGCCGTTTTTCTCACTCATATCCACACTGTTGGAGAAGTCATACGCCACTTATTTTTAGAGCAACAAAACAGTGGTTTATCTCTGTTGATGGCACTCCAAATGGTGAGAGTAAAACACTTCGCGAGATCGCAACTGATGAAGTCGCAAAAACTGCATTTTATCCAGAGAGCGGACGTAACCGTCTTAACTCTATGGTCGCAAATAGACCTGATTGGTGTATCTCTCGTCAACGTGATTGGGGTGTTCCTATCGCATTTTTTAGAGTAAAAGCAACAGGCGAAGTTTTGCTTGATGAAAAAGTTTTAAACTTTGTTGCGATGATTTTCGAGATGCAAGGAAGTGATGTTTGGTACTCTATGGATATTGCAGAGCTTCTTTACCCAGGAAGTATCTACAAAGCTGATGAACTTGAAAAAGTAACAGATATCTTAGATGTTTGGTTTGATAGCGGTTCGACTTGGAATGCTGTTTTAAAATCTCGCAACTATGACGCAGGCGAATATCCAGCAGATATCTATCTTGAGGGCAGCGATCAGCACCGCGGATGGTTCCAATCATCTTTGTTTTTAAGTGCGGCCGTACAACATAAAGCTCCTTATAAAACAGTTCTTACACATGGTTTTACCGTCGATGCCAAGGGTGAGAAGATGAGTAAATCTAAAGGAAATGTTGTTGCACCTGACAAAGTCTTAAAAGAGTTTGGAAGCGAGATTTTACGTTTATGGGTTGCTTCATCGGATTATCAAGGAGATTTAAAAATCTCTGATGATATCTTGAAACAGATCGCAGAAAACTACCGTAAACTCAGAAATACATTTAGAATTATGCTTGCAAACATCAATGATTTAGAAACGCTTGTACCTGTGGAAGAGATGGGTGTTTTAGACAGATGGATTTTGGAAAAAGCTTCTAAAGTGTTTGCTGATGTTATGAAAAACTTTCAAGATTATAACTTTGTTCAAGCGATGAGTTTGCTCAATAACTTCGTTGTAAATGATTTAAGTGGTATCTACATCGACATCACAAAAGATAGACTCTACTGTGATGATAAAAATGATCTTCATAGACGTTCATCTCAGAGTGCATTGGCGATGATTGCGCAATCACTTTTAACACTTGTTGCACCAATACTTACATACACAGCAGATGAGATTTTAGAAAATTTCCCAGCAGTTATCAAAGGCGATGCAGAGGATATTTTTGATCTTGAATATAGTGCCTTACATGTAAGCAGCTCAGGTTTCAATGAAGCATATATGCTCAAAGCAAGAGACGCATTTTTTGAGATCGTAGATAGTTTGAAAAAAGAAAAAATCATCAAAAGCACCTTAGAACTTGAGATATCTACAGGTTCAAACACTGTTTTATCTCTAAATACGACAGAAGCCGAAGACTGGTTTGTTGTTTCAAGTGTCAATAATGATGATGTCGTAGATCAAGAACTTGGGCATTTTAGTGTTGATGGAGACGAGTTTGTTGTCCTAAAAGCAAAACAAGCAAAATGTCCAAGATGTTGGAAATTCCAAGCAACAAGTGAAGAATGCTTATGTGAGCGTTGTGCAAAGGTAGTAAATGCCTGATTTTACTCAACCAGTCTCGATGGGTTTTATCATCGAGACCATCGGTGTCATCTTCGCCATCATAGGCGTTGGCATCGTTCTTGTCAAAAAAGGTAAAAAGTAAAATAGCTTTTAGAAACATCTTTTTTTACTTTTCTGCCAACTTATACTTTGTCCTCTTTTCTTTATTATAAACTTCTAAGGACTACACTAGATGATCATAACACAGAATGATTCAAAACAACTCTTAGCACTCAATAAGCCTAAGGGTTATCTCGTCACACGTTCTGATGATCTTGGGCGAAAAACAGTTTATGATCTTTTACCTCCTTGGGCATATACAGATGGATGGATGCCCATCGGACGGCTTGATCTAGACTCTAAGGGACTCTTACTTTTTACTACCAACAGCAAAATAAACCACGCCTTGACCACACCTAAAAACTGCATCAAGGTATATGAGATCTGGGTTCGAGGTCATGTGAGTGATGAACATATCGCACAGGCTTTAAAAGGGGTGCAAACTCCAGAAGGTTTACTCAAAGCTCTTAAAGTCGAAAAAGTAGGCATGGGCGGTGCGAAAACAAAACTCAGAGTCATAATCGATGAGGGAAAAAATCGCCATATCCGACGACTTTTTGGAGCACTAAAAGACCAAAAATTTGAAACACCATTAAAAGTCTTAGAGCTAAAGCGAATCAGCATCGGCAGTTTTAAACTCGACATAGAAAGCGGTCAGTGGCGCTACCTCTCAGCAGAAGAAGAGAGAATGTTAATTCAAAATCTTTTTTAACATGTAAGCTCTTTAGTGCTTTGATATTTGCCAATGCGCATCAACTCTTTGCTAAAGAAAACCTAAACACATTTCGATATAATTCACAAAATAATTTTTACATGTAGGACAAGCAGTGATCACACTAAAAGAAGCATTATCTCTTAGCAAAGACGAACTAAACAAATTTAAAGAGGAACTCAAAGCCAAGATCGAGGCTGATCCTGAGTTAAACGCATATATAGATGTGAACAATGTAGGCGAGGGCGTGCCTATTGCCATAAAAGATAACATCCAAGTAAAAGATTGGTCGGTAACTTCGGGCTCAAATATCCTTCAAGGTTACATCGCACCTTATAATGCAACGGTCATCGAAAAGATGCTTGATGCAGGTCTTAGTCCATTTGGTCGCACAAATATGGATGAGTTTGCTATGGGTTCTACGACTGAGAGCAGTTTTTATGGCAAGACGCTAAACCCTAAAAACCGCGATTGTGTTCCAGGGGGGAGTTCTGGAGGAAGTGCGGCGGCTGTGGCTGCAGGATTGGCAATCGCAGCTCTTGGGAGTGATACGGGTGGTTCTATCCGTCAACCCGCAGCATTTTGTGGGATAGTTGGGATGAAACCTACTTATGGACGTGTGAGCCGTTATGGTTTGGGTGCGTATGCTTCAAGCCTTGATCAAATCGGGCCGATGACACAAAACGTCGAAGATGCGGCGATACTTTATGACATCATTTGTGGTCATGATGAAAAAGACTCTACAAGTGCAGATATCGCTTATGAAAAAGTGAGCGATAAACTTGATCCTTCAAGAAAACTTCGTATAGCAGTTCTTCCTGAGTATGTAAAAGATGCAAGCCAAGATATCCAAAAAGCATATGCAGATACGATTGAAGTGTTGAAAGCGGCTGGTCATACTATTGTAGAAAAAGAGATGATGAATCCAAAATATGATATCTCAGCATATTACATCACAGCAACAGCAGAAGCTACGACGAACCTTGCTCGTTATGATGGTATCCGTTATGGAAATCGCAAAGTTGGCAAAAATTTAGAGGATACTTTCATAAAAACTCGTAGTGAAGGGTTTGGCGATGAAGTCAAACGCCGTATTATGCTTGGAAACTTTGTTTTATCTTCTGGATATTATGATGCTTATTATGTCAAAGCACAAAAAGTACGCCATCTCATAAAAGATAACTATGCAAAAATATTTGAAGATGTTGATCTTATTCTTTCTCCTGTTGCGCCAAGTACAGCAAACAAATTTGGAGAGTTAGAAAGTCCAATCGAGATGTATTTAAGTGATATCTATACTATTTCAGTAAATCTAGCAGGGCTTCCTGCACTTTCACTTCCAGTCGCAAATGCAAGCAATGGTATGCCAATAGGCTTACAGTTAATCGCTAAAGCATATGATGAGCAAACTCTTTTTGATGGTGCATTTGGGTTAGAAAAACTACTCAATTACAACTCTTAATCATCTCTTTTCAAAGCCAAGCTAATCTTGGCTTTTCTTTAAAAATTCGCTTACATGTAAGAGTCAATTTACCTCTTTTTAACCCCAGAAAAGTTATAATCCAAAAATTTTAAGAATTACACAACTTTACTCTATATAAGGATAGCCAGATGAAAATTCGTAAACGTGCCCTCACATTTGAAGATGTACTTCTCGTACCACAATACTCAGAAGTTTTACCAAAAGAGGTAAGTCTAGAGACGAAACTTACAAAAAACATTACGTTAAATATTCCTATGGTTTCAGCTGCAATGGATACAGTAACTGAATACCGCGCGGCAATCGCTATGGCACGCCTTGGTGGAATAGGGATCATTCATAAAAACATGGATATAGAGACTCAGTGTAAACAGATCAAAAAAGTAAAAAAATCAGAAAGCGGTATCATCATCGATCCCATTTTCGTTCATCCAGATGCAACGCTTGGTGATGCAGATGCTCTTATGAATGAGTACAAAATTTCAGGTGTTCCTGTTGTTGATGGACACAATAAACTTCTTGGGATTTTAACAAATCGTGATATGCGTTTAGAAAAAGATATGCGTAAAACTGCAGAAGAAGTTATGACAAAAATGCCTCTTATCACTGCAAAAAAAGGGATCTCTTTAGATCAAGCAGCTGATATCATGCACCAAAACAAGATTGAAAAACTTCCTATTATTGACGAAGATGGATTTTTAAAAGGTCTTGTGACTATCAAAGATATCAAAAAACGTATCGAATATCCAAACGCAAATAAAGATGATTTTGGAAGACTTCGTGTTGGTGGTGCAATAGGTGTTGGGCAATATGACCGCGCAAGAGCACTTGTTGATGCTGGTTGTGATGTTCTTGTTCTTGATTCTGCACACGGACATTCTAAAGGGATTATCGATACTGTGAAAAAAATCAAAGAGACGCTTGTTGTTGATATTATCGCTGGAAATATTGCAACTGCTGAAGCTGCTGAAGCACTTATAAAAGCTGGGGTAGATGCTGTCAAAGTAGGAATCGGGCCTGGGTCTATCTGTACAACACGTATTGTTGCTGGTGTTGGTGTTCCTCAAATCTCTGCAATTGATGAGTGCGCGCAACTCGCAAGAAAATATGGAGTCCCTGTTATTGCTGATGGTGGGATTAAATACTCTGGAGATATCGCAAAAGCTTTAGCTGTTGGAGCGAGCTGTATTATGGCTGGTTCACTGCTTGCTGGAACTGAAGAATCACCAGGTGAAACAATCATGTTCCAAGGTCGCCAATATAAATCATACCGCGGTATGGGAAGTATCGGAGCGATGCAAAAAGGTTCAAATGATAGATATTTTCAAGAGGGAACAGCAGCAGATAAACTCGTTCCTGAGGGAATTGAAGGACGTGTTCCATTTCGTGGAAGTATTGCTGGGATTATCCATCAAATGATGGGTGGACTTCGTTCATCTATGGGATATTGCGGCAGCAAAAGTATTGAAGATTTTTGGGAAAAAGCAGAGTTTGTTGAGATCACATCTGCTGGTCTTAAAGAGAGTCATGTTCATGATGTTATTATCACGCAAGAAGCTCCAAACTATCATATTTAATTTTTAAAAAAACTCTTACATGTAAGGCATATTTGAATCTCAATATGCCTTATTTTTCTCCCTTTTCTTTTTCTTTTTCCCAATACTACTTTTATAATCTTTGTGACTTCTTGTAAATATTGAAAAAAAATGAGGAGTTTAGTGCCTTTATAACCTTTTTTATTGGAAATTTTGTGTAACATAACGCAATTCATTTTTTAAGGCATGTGCATGAATCAAAAAATAAAAAAAGTACTTATAGCAAACAGAGGCGAGATCGCTCTAAGAATTATACGAGCTTGTAAAGAGTTGGATGTTACGAGTGTAGCAATATTTTCAGAAGTAGATGTTGAAGGTATTTGGGTAAGAAAAGCTGATGAGTGTTATCCACTTATGGGTGATCCTATCCGTGCGTATCTTGATTATGACAAGATTATCTCTTTAGCAAAAAAAGCGGGTTGTGATGCAATCCACCCTGGTTATGGATTTTTATCTGAAAGTGCTGATTTTGCACAATCATGTGTAGATAATGGGATCATTTTTATTGGTCCAAAAGCTGAACATATTGCACTTTTTGGTGACAAAATGGCTTCAAAAGTTGCTATGAAAGCAGTTGGTGTTCCTGTACTTGAAGGAACTGATGAGCCAGTGTCAGATATTGCAGAGGGAGAGAAAATCTCAAAAGAGATCGGTTTCCCAGTTATCATCAAAGCTGCTTTTGGCGGCGGCGGTAGAGGAATGAGAATCGTTCGTGAAGAGAAAGATTTTAGAGAGCTTTACGAGTCAGCAGCGAATGAATCGAGAAAATATTTCGGAAGAGATGAGATGTTTATCGAAAAATATGTTGAAAATCCAAGACATATCGAAGTTCAGATTATTGCTGATAAATATGGAAACGTTCTTCACTTAGGTGAGAGAGATTGTTCTATTCAAAGACGTCACCAAAAAGTGATCGAAATCGCACCATCTCCATTGTTAAACAATGATACAAGAAAAGAGATATACAGAATCGCTACAAAAGCGATGTTTAAACTTGGATACGAGAGTGTTGGAACTATCGAATTTTTAGTTGATGCTGCTGATAATATCTACTTTATTGAGATGAATACTAGGGTTCAAGTTGAGCACCCAGTAACAGAAGTTATCACAGGTGTTGATATCATTCAAAGAATGATCGAGATTGCTGAGGGTGATAAACTTATCTTCTTACAAGAAGAGATCAAATTTAGAGGTTATGCGATCGAGTTTAGGATCAATGCTGAAAATCCAAAACTGAAATTTATGCCATCATCTGGAACAATCACAAACTATATGACTCCAGGTGGTCCAGGTGTAAGACTTGATACAAGTATGTACACAGGATATAAAATTCCAGCAAACTACGATTCGATGATCGGAAAACTTATCGTTTGGGCACTTGACTGGGAAGGTGCTGTGAAAAAAGCTAGACGTGCACTTGATGAGTTCTTTGTTGGCGGCGTACCAACAAACATCCCTCTTCACAGACAAATTGTAAGAGATTTAGATTTTATTGCAGGGAGATTTGATACAAGTTATTTAGATCAAAAACTTGAAAAATTCAATCTTGATGCGATCAACAATATGGAAGAGGAAGAGCAAAAAATGGCTCAAATCACAAAACTTGTTGAAACAATTAAATCAAACAATATTAACGTTAGACATTAATTTTTCTCCCACTTGTGGGGAAAAATTACTCTTTTAATTAAATTTTCTTTCTTATTCTCAATCCTACATCATTTTACTTACTCAATTTAACGAATTTCGTTTAAATATCATTATTTTTAAATATAACTTGCTTTCTTTTATTTTTATTTGATAGAATATTAATTATTTTTTATTAAATATTAGTTTTTATTATCAAGGATGAATCATGGGAAAAATATTGGTAGCAGATGATGCAGGGTTGATTCGAATGGTTGCTAAAAAGGCTATTGAAGAAGTGGGACATGAAGCTATTTTAGTAGAAAATGGAGCTGAGGGCTTAGAAATGATGAAACAGCATCAGTTTGATCTGATCTTTAGTGATGTCAATATGCCTATTATGGGTGGCTTAGAGATGGTCTCTAAGATAAAAGAAGTAAGTGCATATAAATATATTCCAATTGTAATGTTAACGACAGAAAGTTCTGATGAATTAAAATCAAAAGGGAAAGCGTTGGGTGTAAAAGCTTGGATGTTAAAACCTTTTGATAAAGAAAAATTTACAATGGTCATTCAAAAATTGTTAGGTTAAATCGATGAAACTTGAATGGGACACATTAAGTGTACAGATTGCGGATGAGCTTAAAGAGAAACTTCTGCATTTTAGTGAAAAGATTGAAGAGATCATGAAACTTGATCTTTCTAATGTCAATAAAATAGATCTCTGTGCAATACAACTTCTTATGAGTTTAAAAAAGGGTCTCGATGAAGTGGGGAGCCGGCTTTTACTTTTAAATTGCACAATTGGTGTGATGGATGCATTGACCCTTTGTGGGTGCTTAGAACTTTTTGAGTATGAAGATGAGTGAAGAACTACTCTATTTTAATGAAGACACCCAAGAACAGCTTCAAATGATGGAAAGTGCACTTCTTGATTCGTTGGGGAAGGGCGCTAGCATAGAGTATGTTGGAACTATTTTTCGTGCAATGCATACCATCAAGGGTATTGCAGGTATGTTTAATTTTGAAGCGATCGTTTCATTTACGCACGTTGCAGAAAATTTGATGGATGCGGTACGAAATAAAAAATTGGACTTAGATGAAAATCTCTTGATGCTTCTTTTGAAATGTAAAGATCATGTAAGCGCTCTTGTTATATGTGCTATAGATTCTGTTGCGCCATCGCTGCAACTGCAACAAGAGGATGAAGCGCTAAAAACAACGATAGAAAATTACTTACATGTAAGCCCTATACAAACATCCAAACAAGAAAGTCTTCAAGAACTTCACACCTCCTCAAATCTATGGCATATATCACTCAAACTTAAAGATTCTTTTTTCGATACAGGGATGGATCTGCTTGCAATCATCGCATTTTTAAAAAAATTGGGAACTATAAATAGCATAGAACCATATTTTGATAATTTACCATTTTTAGATGAGATAAATCCTTATATTCCATATATGAATTTTGACATAAATTTTGAAGGCGATGTCGATAAAGCTGAGATTATTGAGGTGTTTGAATTTGTTGAAGATGATATTGAACTGCTTGTTAGTGCTCTTGAAAATCATCAAATAGAGTCAACTCAAATAGCTCCTCTTGAAGAGAAAACAACTTTACATGTAGAGGTTCCTCAAAACTCCATAAATACTGATACTCAAAATGAAGTTTTAATAAAATCGCTTAAAAGCCCTTCTCAATCTCTTCGTGTTGATTCCTCTAAAATTGATTCACTAATAGATATCATCAGTGAGATGGTTATTGTCAATGCAAAGATATCAAGACATGCTGAGCAAAATGTTGATCCAGATCTTGAAGAGGTATCTTTAGAATTTGATACTCTTTTAGAACAGCTTCGAGACAATGTTATGAATATTCGTATGGTTCCTGTGGGTGATTCTTTTGAAAAGTTCCGAAGGGTTGTCAGTGATGTTGCACACAAACTCGGTAAAAAAATAAATTTTACTATTGTAGGTGGAGATACAGAGTTAGACAAAACTGTTATTGAAAAGATTGCAGATCCTTTGATCCATATGCTTCGAAATGCAGTTGATCATGGAATAGAGATGCCAGAACTTAGGATAAAAAATGGTAAAGATGAGTTTGGAAAGGTTGAACTTAGAACCTATCCAGAATCAGGTTCTATTGTCATAGAGATTGAGGATGATGGAAAAGGTCTCAGTAAAGAGTTCTTGATGGAAAAAGCACGCTCTAAAGGAATTATCAGTGCCACACAAGAGATGAGTGATGCACAAGCATATCAGCTGATTTTTGAAGCTGGATTTTCAACTGCTGAAGTAGTTTCAGATATATCTGGACGCGGTGTTGGTATGGATGTTGTCAAGAAAAATATAGAAGCACTCAAAGGACGAGTGGAACTCTCAAGTATTCAAGGACAGGGCAGTCGTTTTACTATAAGATTGCCACTGACTTTAGCAATTATTGATGGTTTTTTATTTTATGTGGGAAAAACAGCTTATATTATTCCATTGGATATGATCTCAGAAGTGATTGAATATACTTCAAAACATGAGATAAAAATGTTTAATAGTAAGCTCTTTGATCTTCGTGGAACTGCCGTTGCCTTTTTGGATGTAAGGGATTTTTATCAGGAGGAGCAATGCGCTGAGTCTCAAAGAAAAAATCTTATCGTTGTAATGTATGCAGGCAAAAAAATGGGATTATTGGTCGATGAATTGTATGGTGAACATCAAACAGTTATTAAATCACTTGGCGATTTGTTTATAAGTGCTCCGGCACTTTATGGAGCATCTATTTTAGGAAATGGAGAGATAGCATTGATAGTAGATATACCAGCTTTGTTTGAAATTGTAAATAAGGAGTTAAAATGAGTAATATAACTGAAAAAGAGATTTTGTTTAATGAGCATGACCTCATTGTAAGTATCACCAATTTAAAGGGTGCAATTACCTATGTCAATGACGTATTTTGTAAGATAGCGGGCTTTTCAAGGGAAGAGCTTATCGGGAATCCTCATAATATGGTTCGTCATAAAGATATGCCAAAAGTTATTTTTAAGCTATTATGGGAAACCATCGCTAGTGGTAAGCCTATTTCTGCATACGTTAAAAATAAAACAAAAGATGGGAACTATTATTGGGTAAAGGCTTATGTCGCACCTGTTGCAACAGATGGTACGATCAGGCACTATACATCATATCGTAGACCTGTAAGTGAGTTTGCGAAACAAGAAATTTCTAAAATATATAGTGTCTTGTTGGAATATGAAAAATCGCATACTCTAGATGAAAGCTTTGAATTTTTCCTGCAGTACTTAAAAGATAGAAATCTTAGTTATGAGCAGTTTATGGATAGGCTTTCTACAGAGAAATCTGTAAGTGATACAGAAACACTTAAAATTGATATAGATGGTTATTATGTTGATCATGTTATCTTTAAAACAAATATTGTTAGAGGAATCTCTTTGGGAAAAAAAGATCTCAAAGTGGTTGAACCATGTTGCTGTAATTTTGGAAAAAAACTTAAATCTTTGGAGTCGATGGAATTTACGAATCACCCATCTTGGGGCAGAATGCACCAGCATCATAATCATGTTCATTCACTAATGAAAGAATATGTTGAAAGATCATATGATGGTGCGACAAAAGATGAACTTATTAGGATTTTACATGATGTGGACAGAGACACAGACAAACTTATTGGCGCACTTAGAAACGTCGTTGATACTTATATTGAATAAGGGATAAAGAATGAACGAAATTAATATCAAAAAGAAACATATACGAGATGTTGAATTGGCTGAAAAAGCGATAGATGCGCTATTGTCCGGAGATTTAGAACAAAAATTTTCTCCTGAATCTGCGAAATTTTCTTCACTTTTTTCAAAAATAAATCTTATGCGTATGAAAATGAGTGACTTGAGTAGTGATGTTCTTCATATGAATGAGGCTGTTTTTGATGGTGACATGAGCAATAGAATTGACATGACAAAATATGATGGAGTATTTGGAAATCTTAGTAATGCATTTAATTACAATGTAGACCTTATCGCTTGTGTGTTAAGTGATGTTTCATTTGTAATGCAAAGAATTGTAAAAGGTGATTTTTCGGCACGTGTTACAACAACATATCATGGAGAGTTCGACGCACTAAAAAGATCTGTAAATGATGTTATAGAGAGTTTACATAAACTTGCTGTTGATTCTAGACTTGCAACAACGGCGATGCGACAGGGAAATTTATCAGTGCGTTTAGATCCCTCTAAATATACAGGCGAATATGCTGCAATCTGCTCAGGGCTTAACGATACAATGGATGCTGTTGTAAGCGTATTGCAAGAAGCAACTGAAAATCTTGTTCAATTAAGCTATGGAAATTTCAGTGCAAAAATCGAAACAAAATATGTTGGTGATTATTCTGTAATTGCAGAATCGGTCAATAATTTAGCATCTATGATGCAAAGCTCGATTGTAGAGTTAAGTAGAGTTATGAGCGAACTCAGCAACGGAAGGCTCTCTGAAAAAATCGATATCGATCTACCAGGTGATATGAGTGCTATCAAAGATTCTACCAATAGTTTTATTGTAACACTCAAAGAGATGATTGTTGAAATGAGTGATACACTCAAAGAGATGCAAAATGGAAATCTTACGAAGAAAATCACATTAGAGATGCCAGGTGAACTCAATGAGATCAAAAGCTCTATAAACTCTTTTGTAGATTCTCTTTCAGAGATTATTACACAAATTGTTATGAGTGCAAATGAGATTAGTATCGCTTCTAGTGAAGTGAGTGGATCTTCCAACTCTATCTCTTCAGGCGCAGAGACTCAGGCTTCCTCTATCGAAGAGACAACAAGTTCAATTGAGGAAATGAGTGGTTCAGTATCTGAAACTGCGCAAAATGCAAAGTTGACAAATACCTTAGCTTCAGAAGCTTCTGATATGGCGCAAAAAGGTGGGGAAGCTGTTAGTAAGACAGTTACAGCGATGCATGATATCTCACAAAGAATCAAAGTGATTGAAGATATTGTTTATCAGACAAATCTTTTGGCACTTAATGCTGCTATCGAAGCCGCTCGCGCGGGTGAACATGGTAAAGGGTTCGCTGTTGTTGCAGCAGAAGTGCGAAAACTTGCAAAACGCTCTCAAGTCGCAGCGCAAGAGATTAGTAAAATCACATTTGACAGTGTTTCTATTTCCGAAGAAGCGGGCCAATTGATCTCAACAGCCTTGCCAAAAATCGAAGAGACTGCAAAACTTGTGCGTGATATAACAGCCGCAGCGAGTGAGCAAGCAGTTGGTGTTGAGCAGATCTCCATTGCAATGAATCAACTTGACCAAGTGACTCAGGAAAATTCTTCTTCATCACAACAGCTTGCAACAATCGCAGAAGAGCTTAATGGTCAAGCATCATCACTCACAGATATGATGAAGTTTTTTAAACTTAATGCTGATAACATAAATCCCTCTGTGAAAGTCAAAAGTGATATGAGTAGAACTTCTAAAGATTATACAATTGGAAATCAAGAAAATGCAGAGCTTGATTTACGAAATTTTGAACGCTTTTAGGGATTTGTATGTCGCAGCAAACAATTGAAATCGAAGATGATGAGATGGCAATCAAGGAGGGACCTCAGTACCTTCTTTTTTATCTACAATCGTATCTTTTTGCCTTTGGGGCAAATTATATTTCAGAGATTGTTGAATTGCCACAAATTACAAAAGTACCTTGGATGAGACCTAGTATTAAGGGTGTTTGTAATATTCGTGGTTCAATCATTGGTGTTTTGGACTTGAGTAAATATTTAATGGATATTGATTATATAGATACAAGAAAAAGCGCCTTAGTGATTGTCAACAAAGATTTGCAAGATATGAACTATAAAGTTGGTTTGGTCGTAGATGAAGTGTATGAAGTTGAAGTATTTGAGGTTCAAGAGTTTCAAGAAGTTCCTAGTTTTGGCTTACCAATAGATTCCAAATATGTAGCATCGATGGTTTTATATAACAATGATTTTATCCCAGTTTTAGATTTGCAAAGCATTGTAGATATTGAACTCTTAAGTCAAAGAGAGGAATAAAGATGAACCTATCAATCGATTTTGAAGATGATTATTTAGATGAAGATGAGATAGATCTGATAAAACTTGTCAGCAGTAGTGCTGATGTGACAAATCAGTATATTGTTTTTGAGGGTTCAAATAAAGAGTATTACGCTATTAATGTAGCAAAAGTTGAAGAACTATTTGTTTATAACAAAGAAAATCTCGTACATAATAATACAAATAAACTCATCAAAGGGATCGCAGATGTACGTTCGCATATGACATCTTTAGTCTGTTTTGATGATTGGTTTTTAAATGAAAAGATAGATGAAAATCTCTATGAAATTCTTATTTTTTGTTATTTTTCTGCTCAATATATAGGACTCATTGTAAAACAGGTGGTTGATATTGTTTCGATTATGCCAAGCCAGATGCAAAGCAGTTCTAAAAGTAACGAATTAACAACTTTTGTGGCTTCTATTACTCTTGGAAAAAATACCTATTTATGTACGATCTTTGATACTGATAAACTTTTGTTTGATCTTTATGGAGAAAATAGCATCTCAAATACGCTTACATGTAGGCCTCTTGAGAGTAGAAAATTAGTTTTATTTGCTGATGATAGTCGCTTGGTGCGTAAAATGGCGTATGATAGTTTTGAGAGACTAGGGGTGAATTTTAAGATTTTTGAAGATGGAGAGGAGCTTCTTTTATTTCTTGAAGCTATTGATGTCGAGGATATCGGTATCTTTTTACTTGATATTGAGATGCCAAAAAAAACAGGCATCGATGTGATAAATGCACTTAAAGAAGAGAAAAAATATCTCAATATTCCCATCATTGTCCATACAAATATGGCAAACTCTTCAATAAGTGACACTTTATACTCAAAAAATGTTTCCAAGATAATTGGAAAAGTTGATTTTAAAACTATAGAATCTTCGATTAGGGAGTATATGTTATGAAGATACTAAATGAAATTATTTTGACTGATGCTGAGTTTATTCTTATTCAAAAACTTGTTTTTAAACTAGTTGGTATCACACTTGATGAAACTAAAAAAAGTCTTGTTATAAATCGACTCAATAAACGTTTGGCATTTTATGGATTGAGTAAATTTAGTGATTATATCCGTATTGTTCAGTTTAACCGCGATGAAGCTGCAGAGATGGTAAATCAGATTACGACAAATGAGACTTACTTTTTTAGGGAACAGTTGCACTTTGATTTTTTACAACGCCATTTAGAGCAGATGAGTCAAGATCGATTTGTAAGAGTCTGGAGTGCTGCTGCTTCACTTGGAGCTGAGGCATATTCTATTGCAATGATTATGGAAAGTGTACTGGGCAGATCAAGATATGAAGTTGTTGGAACAGATGTCAATAGTGAAGTTTTAAAGATTGCGCAAGCAGGATGTTATCCACTGCCTTGGGTTGAAAAAATACCGGCATCTTATAAACAGCGCTACTGCCTTAAGGGAAAAAATCAGCATGATAAGCAGTTTTTGATCGATCCTACTTTGCAGCAAAATGTAAGTTTTGCTCAAGCAAATCTTTTAGATAAACAGACTCGTTTTGGAATGTTTGACATTATATTTTTGCGTAATGTCTTGATCTACTTCAATGATGAAGTGAAATCTTTGGTTGTTGCCAATGTGGTTGCAAATCTTAAAGAGGGCGGTTATCTCATTATCTCTTTAACTGAAAATTTGCGTAATATCGCAAATCCAATGCTAAAACAGGTGGACAGCTCAATCTATCAAAAGGTTACTTTATGAGAAAATATGAATATAAAAATTTTTTATCGCTTTTGGCTAAAACAAGAAATTTGCTTGTGTATGATGATGGATTACTATTAAAAGAACATAAAAGCACCTTGGACCTTTTTGAATCTTACCGATATAACAACATCAACGAGATAAGTATAGAGGGTGTTTCTCATATGCTTGTGAGTATGAATATTGATATGGTACTTATCTACTCAGAGACTCCAAAAAACGTCTTAGAGATATGCAATGAGATCACAAAATATGATCCAAATATTGTTATTACAGTGATATTAGAGGAGCGAGAAACTCTTACATGTAAGCATATTATGAATCTTGCAGATACAATACTTTCTATGCCATTTGAGCCAGAAGATCTTTGCCGAAAACTTAGTATCGCTCTAGCAGCAAAGCTGATGATTTATGAGATGTCACACACGCTTAACACCCATAAAAAGTTTATGGATGATACAGGAATTGAAAGCTATCTTGATACATATACAGAGGAGATCAAAATCATTTCTGAAAGATTCTCTGGTTTGATTCAAAGACTACAAAGTGGAGAGCTTGGATCTACATTTTTTTATGAAATTGCAGAAGAGTTGGAGCTTGTTAGTAAAATCTTTGGATATCACCATTACACTGCACACCTTACCCCTATATTTGATGAGATGAGCGGCTTCTTACGAAGTTATAGTTTTGAGGATGTTGATCTTTCAACTTTGGAAGGATTTGACTTTTTGGTTGAGATTATCAAAGATATTCAAAATTATTTAGAAAACTTTTTTATAAAACGTATCTTTTCTGATGTGTATGTGTTTGAACACTCATTGCAAGATACGATACAGTTTATGGTCAATCATCTTTATAGTAGAAAAGAATCTCCAAGTGATTTGGAATTTTTTAATGATTAGAGTAATGATAATAGATGATTCCATCGCTGTACGTCGTGGTTTCGCAAAGCTGATCGATAAGATCGCTGGTGTTGAACTTCTTGGAGAAGCGAGTAATCCAGTTGATGCGATTGAAGAGTTTAAAAGAGTAGGACTACCTGATCTATTTATTTTGGATATTGAGATGCCAAAAATGGATGGAATCACTTTTTTAAAGAAACTTTCTGAACAAAAAGCCATACCAGTCATCATATGCTCCACACTTGTAGCAGAGGGTTCCGATGCTGCTATTGATGCGCTTCGTTATGGTGCTGTGGATATTATAGAAAAACCTCGAGTCAATCTCGATGCATTTTTTTCAGAATATCAAGAGGAACTCACCCTAAAGATTCAAGCAGCCATCAAAGCGCATGTCCGTGTTGTACAACATATAGAGCCTCCAGTGGTGAAATATGTGAAAGATACTGCATCTCTCAGGGCAAGCAAAAAGTTTGCAGCGATTGGTGCTTCAACCGGTGGAGTGCAAGCACTTGAAAAAGTTGTCAGCGGACTTAAAAAAGATCATGCTGGTGTGGTTGTAACACAACATATGCCTGTGGGTTTTACAGCTTCTTTTGCAAGACGTTTAAATCAAATTGCTCCTTTTAGTTATATCAAAGAAGCTCAAAATGAGGATACCATAAAAGATGGACAGGTTTTGATCGCTCCAGGTGGTATTCACATGGAAGTGTATAAAATAGGGGATCTTTATAAGATCAGGTTGAAAGATTTTCCTAAAGTGAATTCTCATAAGCCAAGTGTTACAGTTTTGTTTAAATCTATCGCAAAAACTGCTTTTGCCAATGCTCAGGGGTATATCCTTACAGGTATGGGAAGTGATGGTGCTGCAGGCTTAAAAATGATGAAAGATGCAGGATCAAAGACTTTTGGAGAGAGTGAAAAAACGGCTATTGTATATGGAATGCCAAGAGTTGCAAAAGAGATGGAAGCTGTGGAAGCGGAGCTTGTTATTGATGATGTTGCAAAAACTATTAACGAGATAATTTAAAGGAGTAGAAAATGGAAACAACTATGATGCAGATGATTAAAGAGTATGGACGTAATATCCATCTGTTAATAGCAGAGGATGATCTTGTAATGCAGGCATTCTATCGTCGTATGTTTGATGGAATTTTTGAAACTTTTACCATTAAAAATAACGGTTCTGACGCGTATGATTACATTTGTGATCCTAAAATAAAACCAGTTGATCTTATCATTACAGACAACTATATGCCAGTTATGAATGGAATGGAGTTAGTTCAAAAAGTTCGCGAAAGAGATTTTGGGGTTAGAATCATTGTTATAACAAGTGAAGCGGATTATAACCTTATGCACAACTACATGTTAAATGGGGTAGATGCAATTTTGCCAAAACCATATAATCAAGAATTAACCATGAAGGTGCTTCATCGAACACTGCATTATATCAATGAGAAAAAACTTTTAGAGCATTATGTTGAGCAGCTTGAATGTATGGCAAAAGAAAATATCGCAAGAAAAAGTGCAGAGTTAAAACAAAGAGGCGAAGTACATACGCGTACTCCAAAGCTCAATAAATCTGAAGCGCAAAAATCCCAAACAACTAAATCACCAACACTTGAAGAGAAATATATGATCCGTAATAGTGTCAATGATATGGAACATGTGGATGTTGAGAGTTTAGATATTATAGGAAAAGAGCGTATAGAGATATTTCAAGAGCAGATTTCTGACTTAGAGTTCGCACTCTGTTCTGTTGAAGATGGAAATATTCCTGCACTGCGCATTGCTTTAATGGATGTATTGGAAGGGATTAGAGAACTTGTGCGAACTATCAATGTTCTTGGAGTCTTTCCTATTGCTGCAAATGCTGCGACAAACTTGATCCGTTTTATTGAAAAACTAGATAATTCAGAGCTTCAAGATAGAGAAAAACGTGAGCTTTTTATAGATATCTTGGTTTCGATGCTTGAGGATTTTGATAAGTGGATAGATATGGTATTTATATCTAAGAGAACAGAAAATATCCATTATTTTGATGCTTCTTTTGCAAATACATGTTTAGAGCTTGAGATGATATTTAAAGTAAGAGAGCACAAAAGGACTGAGGCTGAGGTCTTGGAATTTTTTTAAAAGGCTATTTTGATGATACATGTTGATGATGAAGATTATGAGATTTACGAGATATTTAGAGATCAGTTTATCAATAATATACCGCAGATCAAAAAGGGAATTGTTGATTTAAGCGGTACAAAAAATTATGATATAGCTGTAAATAATCTTTTTCGGATTTTTCATGGTCTCAAAGCCAATAGTCGCCATTTTCATTTTGAACAGATTATTGCTTTGGCAGATAAAACTGAAAAGATGCTCAGTGCGCTTAGAGAGTGTGCAGCACCTGCTGAAGAGAGTATTATAGAATGGTTTGAAAAAGTGTATGAGCAGTATTGTATTTGGGGCGAAGAGATGGAAGATGGAACATCGAAATTCTCACAAGCCAATCCATGGCTTTTTGAAGCTGGTCATATTGAAGAGAATATCGAAACTCTTCCTTCAATCCTAAAAAAACGTTCTCTTGTTTATTTTGATACAAATAGAGATCGTGTCAATGAAATAGGGATAGCGCTACTTTCAGTCGTAAAAAGTTTTAGAGGTGTGGGAAGTTTTGCAGCTTTGGAAAAAATACTCGCAGAAGAGATGCCAGATATTTGTGTTGTCAATGTAGGAGAAAATTGCGTTCAAGCTTCTGTTGTATATCAAAAATATATTCCAAATGGAGCTTTTATAGCAGTTGTAGATAAAACAGATAAGCAAACTTCATTAAAATTGGGATTTAAAGAGATTTATCATATTTTAAAAACTCCACTTGCCATAGAGGAACTCTCACGGGAACTTTTGATCGTTACAGATTCCCATTTTACTTCTCGAAGATGTCTTATTGATAATAAAAAGATACAAAATTTTATCTCGACGCTTAAACCATTACCAAGCACGATTTTACAGATTCAACAGGTGTGTAATGATCCAGAACTCTCAATTAAGGATCTTATAAAAGTTGTAAAGCAGAGTCCAATACTTGCAGGACAAATACTGCGTGCTGCAAACAATCCTTTATATGGTTTAAAAGAGGTAAACAGTATCGATCAAGCAGTTACTATTTTTGGTATGAAGCGTGTTCAAGCCATAGCTTTGAGCCATATGGCTGACGAGTTTAAAAATGTCGATTTGAGTGCATATAATTGTAATGAAACTATTTTTTCATCTGTGGGCGCTTTACGTTTAACTTTGATGATGCAATGGTATTCAAAAGTATCTATTGCTGATCTGTCTGTTCTTTCTATTACGGCAATTTTAGGCAATATCGGACAGTTGCTCATAGCTCAAGAGATAGCGCGTTTAGGTAAAAAAGATGAGTTTTTTAAACTCATGGTTTCTGAGGGAATACAAATAGCAGAAGAAAAGATTATGCACACGACTACACCTTCTGTAAGCAGTGATATTATGTATTATTGGAAACTAGGACAAGATATCGTGGATGCTGTTCGCTTTAGCGATCATCCAAAAAATGCACCACCAGAGATTGCTAGATTTGCTTTAGCAAATCATATAGTCTATAGATTGGTGAAGTTAGATGGAACGATAGAAAGTACTATTCCAGTACAGTTCGTAAAAGTGTTGGAAAAAAGAGGCATGAAAGTAGAAGTTCTTGCAAAAGCGCTCAAAAATGTTATTGAATTGAGTAAAAAATAGTTATGATTTCGTTTTGAGTTATGAAAGAAAAGTAATAAAAATAAGGAATTTAAAAGAATGAAACAACAAACACAAGCCTTACATGTAGGGTATGACAAAGACTCTCAAAGCACGATGGCTGTGCCAATTTACCAGACAACTGCTTATGAATTTCGCGATTCAGAACATGCAGCAAATCTTTTCTCTCTTAAAGAGTTAGGCAATATTTACACTCGTTTAAACAATCCTACAACTGATGTTTTTGAAAAACGTTTTGCAGCATTAGAGGGTGGAGAAGCAGCTCTTGCGACTTCAAGTGGGATGAGTGCTATTTTTTATGCGATTGCAAACTGTGCAGAGGCTGGGGACAATATTGTGTGTGCTTCTCAGCTTTATGGTGGGACACTTACGCAGACTGCACATACTTTGAAGCGTTTTGGCATCGAAGCGAGATTTTTTAATGTACACAATCCAGATGAGATACATAAACTCGTCGATGAAAAAACAAAAGTGATCTTTTTTGAAACATTGACAAATCCAAGTATTGATGTTGCAGATATTGCAGCTATTGCGACAATTGCAAATGCTTATAACATCATCACAGTTGTTGATAACACAGTTGCTACGCCGATACTTTGCCGTCCTTTTGAGTATGGCGTTGATGTCGTAGTTCACAGTGCGAGTAAATACACAACAGGGCAAGGTTTGGCGATCGGTGGAATTTTAGTGGAGAGAAAAGGTCTTTTAGAGAAGATAAAAGCAAATCCTCGCTATGCACATTTTAATGAACCAGATCACTCTTATCATGGTCTTGTCTATGTAGATGTTCCACTTCCTATTTTCACACTTCGTGCAAGACTGAGTCTGCTTCGTGATTTAGGTGCGGTTGTTTCTCCATTTAATTCATGGCTATTTATTCAGGGAATCGAGCATCTTTCTCTTCGCATGAGAGAACACTCTAAAAATGCTTTAGCGTTAGCTGAGTTTTTAGAGTCACATCCAAAAGTGAAAAAAGTAAACTATCCAGGGCTTCAAAGTAATTCAAATTATGAAAATGCGATGAAATATTTTGAAAATGGCGCTTGTAGTGGACTTCTTAGTTTTGAGTTAGAGAGTTATGAAGAAGCTCTTAAAGTAGTTGATGCAACAAAACTCTATTCACTTGTGGTTAATATCGGAGATTCAAAATCGATTATCACTCATCCCGCTTCGACAACTCACCAACAACTAAATAACGAAGAACTTCAAGCCTGTGGTGTTCCTGCTGGACTTATACGCATTAGCTGTGGACTTGAAGATGTAAGTGATTTGATTGCAGATATCAAGCAAGCGCTTGACGCTTGATTAAGAGAGTTTTGATAAAATAACGCAACTATTTTCATGGGAGAGCCCTAACGTTGTCTTTAAATCTGCAAACATACACTGAGCATTTTACGAATCCGCTTTATCTAGAAAGTGGACGTATTTTAGAGCCTTATGATATCACTTATGAAACATACGGCACTCTAAATGAAGATAAAAGTAATGTTATTGTCATCTGCCATGCACTCACAGGTTCACATCACGCAGCTGGAGTTTATGAGAACGAAAGTAAAGCTGGCTGGTGGGATGGTTTTATAGGTCCAAACAAAGCTGTTGATACCAATAAATACTTCGTAATCTGTACCAACGTCATTGGAAGCTGTTTTGGCTCAACTGGTCCAATGTCTCCAATGTATCCACATCACGAACCCTACCGTTACAAATTTCCTGTTGTTTCTATCAAAGATATGGTAAAAGCGCAGCGAATTTTGTTTGATAGACTTGGGATTCATGAAGTGGAAGCGATTATTGGTGGTTCTATGGGCGGGATGCAGGCTTTGCAATTTGCTATCAACTATCCAAATTTTGCAAAAAAAATCATCTCCATGGCTACAACTTATGCAACCCAAGCATGGGCGATTGCTTTTAACAAAGTCGCAAGTGAAGCGATACTGCGTGATCCAGATTTCAAAGATGGCAACTATAATCCAAAAGATATCAAAGAAAACGGTCTCAGTGGAATGGCGATAGGGCGTATGGCAGGGCATATTAGCTTTTTGTCGCATCACTCAATGGCTGAAAAATTTGGACGTGAATATAAAAGAAATGATGGACTTTTTGAGCTTTTTGGAAAGTTCCAAGTAGAATCATATTTAGAATATAACGGTCAAAATTTCACAAAATGGTTTGATCCACTTTCTTATCTATACATCACAAAAGCGATCAATATTTTTGATCTTTCCCGTGGGTTTGATTCACTCGAAGAGGCTCTTAAAAATGTGACAACACAGCTTCATCTCATTGGCTTTAAAAGTGATATGCTTTTTTTAAGCCAAGAGATGCAAGTTATCGGCGATACACTTAAAAAAATAGGAAACACTGAGCATAACTATTTTGAAGTAAATAGTGATTATGGGCATGATGCTTTTCTAGTCGAACTCGATAAATTTGATACTTATGTAAAAGAGGTGCTCGATGGCAAAAAATGATTTTGAAACAAAACTAGAAAACTCTAAAAAGATTTTAGAAACTTTAATGAACCCAGAGATTACACTTGAAGCCAGCGTTAAGGCGTATGAGAGTGGGATGAGAGAACTCACTGAGGCTCAAAAAATGCTCGAAGATGCGCAGATAAAAATCCAAGAGATAAAAGTATCTCTATGATAGCCGCAGTTTTACAGCTTCCATCCATTGGAATGAGTTCTACAAAGCTTTACCATTATGTCCGTATCGCACAGAAAAAAAATGTGAAAGTCTTGGTGTTGGGCGAATATCTTTTAAACTCTTTTTTTAAAGAGCTAGAGGGGATGTCGGTCGCTATGATAAAAGAGCAGTCTGAGCATCAGATAAAGATACTAAAAGAGCTTTCTTTGAATTATGCGATGACAATAATCGCTCCACTTATTATCGTAAAGAAAAAACAGCTCTATAAAACAGTTGTAAAATTTTCTCCCTCTTCTACTGCTTACTATTTTCAGCAAGTGCTTATAAACTATCCGCATTGGAATGAAGCAAAGTTTTTTGCAAATGATACGACGATCTTAAAAGCACCGATGACTTTTAGTGTGGATGGTTTTAAATTTGCCCTTATGAGTGGATTTGAGATGCATGTTGATAAGCTTTGGATGATGGCATCACAAAAAAATGTGGATGCGGTGATAGTCACAAGTGTTTCGACTTTTGAATCGGCTTCAAGATGGAAAAACCTTGCGCAAATGCGTGCATTTACACACAACTGTTATGTACTGCGAGCAAACAGAATAGGTGAATATAAAGAGAATGACTATAGCTGGCAGTTTTATGGGGACTCATTTTTAATAGATCCAAATGGTGAACTCATCAATGATCTTGGAAATAAAGAGGAGTTGATGATAGTAGAGATGCAACATTCAGAGGTTACACTAGCACGAAAAAATTGGGGCTTTCGAGAGCTCAATACAAAATTTTAGTCTACATGTAAGGGATTACAAATGATGCAATATTTTCACCGTCAAGTCCAACTTTGGGGGCAAGAGACACAGCGCTCTTTGCAAGAAAAAAAGATTGTTATCATCGGTTGTGGTGGACTTGGTTCCTCTTTAGCATTTGCTTTGGGTGCGAGTGGAATCGGCGAGATTCATTTGGTCGATTTTGATGAGGTAAGTGTGCATAATATCCATCGACAAATCGCTTTTAAGATGGGTGATGAGGGTAAAAATAAAGCTTTCATCAATGCACAGATTATGAGACAAAGATGCCCTTATGTAAAAGTAGTAGAGCATGAAAGCGATTTTAACGGCTTTAAAGAGAAAAATATAAAAGTTGATCTCATCATCGATGCAACAGATAATCTTCCAACACGCGGTGAGATAAACACTTACGCAAAAAGCGTGCAGACTCCTTGGATTTATGGAAGTGTAGAAGCTTTTAATGGGCAGATTTGTTTTTTTGAAGAAGCCTCTTTTAATGATGTTTTTAAGATTACGCAAAAAACACCAGCAGGCATTGCAGCACCTATTGTGATGCATATCGCTTCATTGCAGGCGAATTTGGCTTTGCGCTATTTAGCAGGATTGAGTGTTAAGAAAGATTTTTTATATTATCTGTTTTTTAATCAAGAGGGTGAGTTAATCACGCAAAAGTTCGCTCTTCCAAAGGGATGATCAAAGGGTTTGTGCCCTTTGATATTTAAAGTGAGTGGATATAAAGTGCTACTTTTTTGATCTCTTCTTCCGAGAGACCTTTGGCTTGAGCAGCCATAAGATGTTTCATACTTGCACCATAAGTGCCATTTTGATACCCTTTGAGCGCTTCTTCTATCTTTGAAACTTCCCAACCTTTTATGATCGCAGATGAATCAAGCGCTTTTTTCTCTGCACTGTTTCCATGACAACTTTTACATTTATTGAAAATTGCTTCACCACTGATCTCACTTGGAGCCGCATTGACACTAGCGACTGTCGTATTTGTTTGTGCAATAACTTGGGTGTTATTCTCTTGTGTTGTTACTTTTGTATTTTCGTTTGAATCATTACAAGCGGTAAATAAAAGTGACAAGAAAAGTGGAAGTACATATTTCATAATCTAGTTTTCCTTTAAAAGTCTCAGAGTTAGAGAGTTTAAATTAATTTTAGAATTATATGTACAATAGTGTTAAAAGAGGATTATCAACGATTTTACTCTTTTTGGCGCAGAATAGTTTCAGTTTACATGTAAGCTTTATAAACTCTATTTTTGTTTTCTAAAAAGATGAAATTTCTCTTTTTCAAGCATCTCTTCAACATAGTTTTTAACACATTTAGTACAATCTGTCCAGATTCCCGATGGAAGTCTTACTTGAAGTTTCTTTTTCTCTCTGAGCTTTATAATCTTTTTAGGAGAAAGAATCTTTTTTACAGGAGTAAAATCGACATCAGTGAGATCGATATCTTCTTTGTAAAAAATTGTTTGTTTTTTAAAGTTTCCCCAACCTGGAATACCATCTTCAGTATATGGAACTTCATATCCATTTTTAAAAAAAACCATCATTTTATAATGACTATTTTCAAAAACTTCTATCACTTTTCCTTTACCAAAAACTAAACCATAAAGTTTATCTCCGATTTGAACCTTATCAAAATAAGCCATTTTTTTACCTCTTTTTTAGAAATTATAGTAGAGAAAAATTACAAAAGATTACAAACATTATCTACTATTATGCTTGTTTGCTGATCTTTGTAAATAGTTTAGATATGAGATGAAAATAGAGATCAAAATAAGTGCAGCAATCGTTTCATACCCAATCGCCCAAACAATAAAAAAAGTAGTAAGATCAAGAACGAAAAAGTTTGTAACACTTGCATGTGCAATAAAAAGAAATAAAAAAAGTAAACCCATAATGTAGGGGATGGCAAGAAAATAGAGAAAAAACATAACAGATTCCCAACCCTCTGGAGAGAGAATATAATCATTTATGTTAATGTTTTGTGAACCAAAGTTCTCTTGCTGGCGATATCGTACCTCTCGCATACGCTCAAGATATTGCTGCGAATCATTCATAGGTGAGTGGGAATTTACACTTTTTTTTAAACCATTTTTATTTGAGTTTAACATTTTAATGTTCTTTCATTTTATTTTGTGAAAATAAGTATACCACACTTTATTTTATTTGAATAAATTGCAGCTTAGAAGTTCAAGAACTGCCATAAAAAACTATCTATTATTATGTTAAAATTGCGCATCTATTTCGAAGGTAAAATCTATTGATACATTTTGAACCCTATCCATTTGAAAAACTAAATACACTCCTAAAAGATGTTGTTCCAAGCACCTCTTACGAACCTATTATTTTAACTATCGGTGAACCGCAATTTGAGACTCCCGCTTTTATTCAAGAGGAACTTTGCAAAGAAGCATCACAACTCAGACGCTATCCAAAAACAGGTGGGGAGAGCTCACTTGTGCAGAGTATGAAAAACTTTGTACAAAAAAGATTTCAAGTAACTCTTAGTGATGCCCAAATCATCCCAACTTTTGGAACGCGTGAGGTTTTGTTTAACTTTCCTCAGTTCTTACTTTATGATAAAAAAGAGCCTGTTATGGCTTATACAAACCCTTTTTATCAGATTTATGAGGGTGCAGCCATCGCTTCTGGTGCTAAAGTGATTCATATCAATCTAGAAGAAAAAAATGGTTTTAAACCTCTTATTGATGAGAAAAGTTTGGCAGAGTGTGATCTTGTTATCATCAACTTTCCAAACAATCCTACCGCTTCAGTTTTAACACTTGATGAACTTGGAGAGTGGGTGAAACTTGCATTAAAGTATGATTTTGTTTTGATGAATGATGAATGTTATAGCGAGATTTACACAGATAAACCAGTTCCATCTCTTCTTGAAGCATCCTTACATGTAAGCAATAAAGATTTTAAAAATGTACTCGTTATTAACTCTATTTCAAAACGCTCTTCAGCACCAGGGCTTCGAAGCGGTTTTATCGCAGGTGATGAAAAGATTTTAAAAGAGTATTTAAACTATAGAACTTATGTCGGCTGCGCATCTCCGCTTCCGCTTCAAAGTGCAGCTGCAGTGGCATGGAATGATGAGACTCATGTGGCAGTTTCACGAAATATTTATAAAAATAATTTTGCTCTCGCTCGTGAGATACTTGGCTGTGAAGTAAGTGATGCGACTTTTTATATCTGGCTAAAAGTTGCTGATGCAAAAAGCTTTACATGTAAGCTTTACAAAGAGTATAACGTCAAAGTTTTACCAGGTGAGTTCTTGGCTCGTGAAGATGAAAATGGTATCAATCCCGGAGTTGGGTTTATCCGTATCGCTTTGGTTGAAAATGAAGAGAAAACAAAAGAGGCGTTGCTACGCATAAAGGAGTGTTTGTCGTGAATGATTTAAAAGCAGAAGTATATAAAGCTCAAGAAGAGGGTGATATTGCAAAACTCTATACACTTGAACAACGCGCACAGGATGAACTCAGCGAAGATGAAGTGATGCGCTACTACTCAAATATTTTAGAATTAGCACTAGAGAGACTCACAGAAGTGCTCGAACAAGCGATCCAACTCGATGTCGCTGATGTACAAGATTTTGCAACACTTCGCGCTTTGTATGAGTATGCAGTTGAGCATTACAGTGCAGGAAGTGTGCATGATGCTTCCGCACTTTTTGAGATTCTTAGCGGGCTTAGTAACTCAAAAGAGTTTGGCTTCTCTATGAAGATACACCAAAAAGCAGCAGATGCGAAGATTAGTATCGATGATTTTATCAATGAGATCGCAGACATCGAGCAGACTCAAAACAACGGCACTTTTTATGTAAGTGCATTTTTACCAAAAGCAAACACTCTTTAATTTAGGAAAATAGATGAAAATACATTTTATAGGAATTGGCGGCATCGGAATCTCAGGACTTGCACAATATATGCACTTTCAAGGACATCAAGTTAGTGGTTCGGATGTAAAAGATACAGTTATTACACAAAAACTTCGCTCAGTGGGAATTGATATCAATATCCCTCACTCAAAAGATGTTATCAGTGATCAAGATTTGGTTATCCATTCAGCGATCATTCGTGAAGACAATCCTGAAGTAATCGCAGCAAAAGAGAAGGGTATCCGCGTGCTTGCTCGCCGTGAAGCACTTTTAGAGATACTCCATGAAAGTAAAGTGTATGCAGTCGCAGCAGCGCATGGAAAGAGTACAACAACGGCTATTTTATCAGCGATTATGCATGGCAGTGCGATTATCGGTGCTGAGTCAAAAGAGTTTGGCTCAAATGTGCGTTATGAAAAAGAAACTGATGTGCTTATCTTTGAAGCGGATGAAAGTGATGGAAGTTTTGTAAACTCAAACCCATATTGTGCGATCGTGATCAATGCAGAGCCTGAACATATGGAATATTACAAGTATGATTATGATCTTTTTTTTAATACCTATCGAAAATTTATAGAGTCAGCAAAACACAGAATCCTCAATGCAGAAGATGAGTTTTTAGCAACACTCGGAGATATAGAAGCTGTACGTTTGTATCCAAGCAAAGATATCAAAAATATCGAGTTTGTGCTTATTGAAGATGAACCGCATACGAAATTTGAGTTAAAAGAGTTTGGAGAGTTTTGTGTTTGGGGATTTGGTGAACATATCGCAATAGACGCTGCACTCGCGATTTTAGCAGCTAAGGAAGAGATGAATATTGAAGATATCCGCAAAAACCTTTTAAACTTCAAAGGGATCAAAAAACGCTTTGATATCATCAATATTGAAAATGATTCTGTTATCATCGATGATTATGGTCACCATCCAACTGAGGTCAAAGCGACAATGCAGTCAGTGACTGAATATGCACGCCTCAAAGGGTTTAACAAGATCACCGCGATCTGGCAACCACATAAATACTCTCGAACCATCGATAATTTAGAAGCTTTTGTGAGCTGTTTTGAGGGGTGCGATGAGCTTGTTATCCTTCCTGTCTGGGCGGCTGGCGAGGAGATGCGTGCTATTGATTT
The DNA here is from genome assembly GCA_903892995.1 of uncultured Campylobacterales bacterium. Lineage (GTDB taxonomy): Bacteria > Campylobacterota > Campylobacteria > Campylobacterales > Sulfurimonadaceae > Hydrocurvibacter. The sequence goes on along the minus strand of CAITKP010000036.1, from coordinate 13,642 downwards.
TGAAAAAGAGTTTGCAAGATACAATCTTATAATGGCAGATGCACTCAAAAGAGAGGGCAGCTCAATCAATCTTATCAAAGCAAACCAAACAATTAAAGAGCTTCGCGAGGGGATCATCGTCGGATTTGGAGCTGGTGATATTACCTATCAGTTACGAGGTCTTGTTTAGTGCGTTTGTTTACATGTAAACAAAACAGCGTAAAAATGATTATTTGTGGGAACTTTTTTCTATGTCAATAGCTACAAATCCCCATTTTGACAAGCTGATCTCTCAGCTTGATCTTGATGCCCATCTGCATGTTTTACTAAGCTTTTTTTCTCGTGAGCAGTCTTTATATATCGAAGGCGACCAAGAGCGACACTTTCGCTTCATAAAAGAGTTAGAAACTGTCGAATTTAAAGCGCCTCCGCGTATTGCACCTTTTGGCAGTTTTATACTGCATCTCAAAAAACATGGGGTTTTACACTTTGATCAGATTTTTGAGATTGTAAAACTTGTGCGCTATATTCGTTACTTTAAAAATAGAGAGATTCGCGGAATCTTTGGCGAGTGGGTCGATAAAGTGATTATTCCAGATAGCTCGATCGAGATAGAACGCTATTTTGATGAGAGCGGAAACTTTAATGAACATCTAGATGAGCAGTTATCTAAACTCTCACAAAGAATTAAAACACATAAAAATGAGATAAGTTCAATTCTCAAACGCTTGCTTCATGGGCAAAAACTCAGCGCTTACCTTGTAGATACACAGGTGCATTACTTAAATGATGAAGAGTGTTTACTTGTCCGTGGTGGATTCAATCATGTGCTCAAAGGAAGCGTTGTAGGACGCTCTACGGGTGGGTATTTTTATGTCTCGCCAGATGCCATCATCAAAGAGAAACAATCGATCCGTTTTATAGACCAAGAGCGAGAAACACTCTTTTATGAGTATGCAAAACAGTTCTCTGCAAAACTCTCTGAAATGACTCCATTTTTGAGTTTTATTGATAAAGAGTTTGATAGATTTGATCATTATCAAGCGCGTATTCACTTTGCAAAAAGCAAGGATTTAGTGATTTTACACGCCCAAAAAAATGCAGATATCATTATGCATGAGTTCAAGCATCCAGCCCTTGATCATGCAAAAAGTGTGAGTGTTGATTTCACAAAAAAAGTGTTGATGATTACAGGTGTCAATGCTGGTGGAAAAACGATGCTACTTAAGTCTATTCTCTCAAGTGCACTTATGGCGAAATATCTTATCCCGATGAATATCAACGAAAACCGCTCATCAATAGGTACTTTCAAACATATAGATGCCATTATCGATGATCCGCAAAACGTCAAAAACGATATCTCTACTTTTGCAGGACGGATGAAGGAGTTCGCTCATCTTTTTGAACACCGCTCAACACTTGTGGGAGTCGATGAGATCGAACTTGGAACCGATAGTGACGAGGCAGCAGCTCTTTTTAATGTCATCTTGGATGAGTTGATAAAAAAAGATCAAAAGATTGTTATAACAACGCACCATAAACGTCTGGCTTCATTGATGGCGGATCGTGATGATGTAGAGCTTGTCGCTGCGCTTTATGATGAGGAACGCAGAGTTCCAACGTATGATTTTTTACATGGAGTTATCGGAAAAAGTTACGCTTTTGAGACAGCAAGCAGATATGGCATAGCATCACACATTGTGGCTCGCGCCAAAGAGGTGTATGGACTCAACCATGAAAAGCTCAATGAGCTGATAGAACGCGGTTCACAAATGGAAAGAGAACTCAAACATAAACATAAACTTGTCGATGAAAAGCTCGAAGATTTGCAAAAAAAAGAGCAAAGAGTCAAAGAGCTTGAAGAGTCTTTATATGCTGAGTTAAAGACGCAAAAACAAAAGTTAAAAACAGAGTTTGATATCGCGATCAATGAAGCCAAAAAAGCAGCCACTGCAAACGATACAGCAGCGATTCATAGAGCGATGAACAAAGCAAATAATGCACTTCCAAAAGAGCCGATTGCGCCACCAAAGAAAAAAGAGTATAACTTCCATGCAGGCGATATGATAAAGTATCGTGGAAAACGTGGAAATATCGTTTCCCTCAAAGAGAAAGAGGCGATGATAGAAGTGGAGGGGATGCGTCTTCGTGTAAAAATCTTTGATCTTAAACCCTCAGGCAATGAAACGGTAAAAAAACAAAAGAGCGATTTATCCTTACATGTAGAGAAAAAAAGTGGCTTAAAGTGCGATCTCCACGGCCTTCGTGCCGAGGAAGCCGAAGAGGTCTTGGATAAGTTTATCTCCGATGCGCTTATACAAGGTTGGGATGAGGTTTTAGTTTATCACGGCATTGGTACAGGCAAACTCTCTTATGCGGTAAAAAACTATCTAAAAGCCCATCCTAAAGTGAAAAAATTTGAGGATGCTCCGATTCAAATGGGCGGATATGGAGCGAAACTTGTGCATCTTTAGGAGTGGAATATGAACTACGAAACTTATAAAAATGGGGTTGAAAAGTTAAACACTTACGCATACCATTACTATGTTTTAGATAATCCAATCACAACCGATGAGGTTTATGACAAGCTTTATCATGAAGTTTTAGAATATGAGCAGGAAAATCCTAGCTCAATTCTTGAAAACTCTCCTACGCAACGAGTCGGAGATATGGTTTTAGAGGGTTTTTCTAAAGCAAATCATAAAAGCAGAATGTGGAGTTTGGAGGATGTTTTTAACGCCGATGACCTTTCAAAATGGCTTACTCGTGTTTATAAGTTTGATGAAGATGTCTCTTTTTATTGTGAGCCAAAGTATGATGGTGCGAGTTTAAATCTCATCTATGAAAATGGGAGATTAGCACAGGCTATTACACGTGGAGATGGTGTTGAGGGCGAAGATATCACTCAAAACGCAAAGACGATTAAGTCTATTCCTCTCACGATTGATTACAAAGAAAGTATCGAGATTCGCGGCGAAGTGGTGATCTTTAAATCAGAGTTTGAACGTATCAACTCTGATCGCTTACGTAATGGAGAAAACCTTTTTGCAAATCCGCGCAATGCTGCTGCTGGAAGTTTAAGACAGCTCGATTCGAGTATTACGGCGAGTCGAAATCTTGTATTTTTGCCTTATGGAATTGGCGAAAACTCTCTTGATATCTCACATTTAAGCCAAAGAATGGAATTTATTTATTCACTTGGATTTAAAATCCCTCCACATCGTGGAGTTTGCGAGGGTTTTGAAGCTATCGAAGCGATTTATGAAGAGATGAAAGAGAGCAGAGATGGCTATGAGATGATGCTCGATGGCATGGTCGTAAAAGTGGATCAGATCGATTCACAAGAAAATATGGGCTACACGGTTAAATACCCTCGTTGGGCAGTTGCGTATAAGTTTCCAGCAGTTGAGAAGATTACAACACTCAAGGATATTATCTTGCAAGTGGGGCGTAGCGGAGTGATCACACCTGTGGCGATAGTAGAGCCGACAAATATCGATGGTGTCGTAGTTGAACGTGCAACGCTTCATAATTTTGATGAGATACAAAGAAAAGATATCCGTATCAACGATCAGGTGATTATTTTAAGAAGTGGCGATGTTATACCAAAGATTATCAAAGTTTTGACGCATGAGCGAAAAGGAAGTGAAAAAGAGCTAAAACGTCCTACCAAGTGTCCTGTTTGTGGGAGTGAACTGCTTGATGAGGGTGCGCTTATCAAATGCCAAAACCTTACATGTAAGGCTCGTGTTGTGAACTCTATTATCTATTTTGCATCAAAACAGTGTCTTAATATCGATGGTTTGGGTGAGAAGATCGTTAAAGCCCTTTTTGAAGCGGGAGTTGTGGCGAGTGTGGAGGATATTTTTTCTCTTACACTTGAAAAACTTTTGGCGTTAGAGGGGTTTAAAGAGAAAAAATCGCAAAACCTTTTGGATTCTATTGAGAATATCAAAGGGTGCGATTGTTGGAGATTTATCAACGCACTTGGAATTGAGCATATCGGAGAGGTCGCATCAAAGAGTTTATGTAGCGTGTTTGGGCTCTCTTTTGTGGATGCTTCAAAAGAGCAGTTGATTGCTATTGATGGGATCGGCGAAGAGATGGCGGAGGCTGTTTTAGAGTTTGTGAGAGTCAATCGTGAGCATATTGTCCGTTTGCAAAATGTGTTAAACCCAAAAATTCCCTCTCCTAAAGCAGAGGTCAAGGAAAACCCCTTTAAAGGCAAAAGTGTTGTTTTAACAGGTTCGATGAGTCGCCCCAGAGATGAGATAAAAAAGATGCTTGAAACTCTTGGTGCAAAGCTTGTAGGCTCAGTTTCTAAAAAGACAGATATGGTGATTTATGGCGAAGATGCGGGAAGTAAATATGACAAAGCCATAGAGCTTGGTGTAAAAACACTCACAGAAGATGAGATGAGAGGATTGCTTGATGAATAGGATTTTAAAACTGTTTTTACTTTTAGCTTTTAGCTTGAGCATGGCAAATGCAGTAGAAAAAGAGCGCAATGGCGGCCCTTATGTTGGGATGAGTTATGGGCTATCTAGCTATAACGATAACAGTTTTTATACAGATATCCAAGATAAAGAGAAAAATAGTTATGGTTTTTTCGGCGGTGCTTATATTAACAGATATTTGAGTGTTGAGCTTAACTATATGAAAAGCGGTGATTTTAAAATTGTAGATAGTGTTTCAAACAAAACTGCTTTTAACTATTCAGCCGTTACTGTGAGTGCTTTGGCGCATTATCCGCTTTATTATGATACCTTTGATCTCTTTGCAAAGTTTGGAGCAGGGCAGTCTTATACTAGTATCACAAGTACCGATGGTTCGGCGCTTGTAGTAGGCGGCGGAGTGAGTTATAGGATCGATGAGATGTTTGCGCTTAAAGTGGCGTATGATCGCTATATGTTTAATTATAACAGTGACACAAGAGGAAAATTTGATATGGATATACAATACGCATATGCGGGAATCGAGGTACAGTTTTGATACGTTTAGACCAATATTTAGTAGAGTCAGCAAAAGTAGAGACAAGAAATAAAGCGCAAAATATGATCAAAGAAGCGCTTGTATCAGTTGATGGGATTATTATTTTAAAGGCATCTCACAAGATAGACCCAGAGATTAACACGATAAAAGTGCAAGAGCATAAAGAGTATGTAAGTCGTGGGGCTTTAAAACTAGATGCTTTTTTAGATGAGCTCTCTTTGAACATTGAGGGTGCAAATGCTTTAGATATAGGCTCTTCTACGGGAGGCTTTACACAGGTTTTACTTGAGAGAAAAGTCTTACATGTAAGCTGTGTGGATGTGGGAAGTGATCAATTGCATCATTCACTTCGCAGCGATGAGAGAGTGAGCGTGTATGAAAATCAAGATATTCGAACATTTACGAGCGATGAAAAGTTTGATCTCATCACAAGTGATGTTGCTTTTATCTCACTGATGCATATTTTAGATGCTGTTGATACACTTGCAAAAGATAAGATCATTCTTCTTTTTAAACCTCAGTTTGAAGTTGGACGTGAAGTCAAACGCGATAAAAATGGTGTAGTGCGTGATGAAAAAGCGATCCAAAAAGCGATGATCCATTTTGAGGATGCGTGTATGATTAAGGGTTGGAAACTGATCTTGAAATCTGAATCAAAAATCACAGGCAAAGAGGGAAATCTTGAATACTGCTACTATTATCAAAAATAGTGATTCCATCGCAATTGGCGGTTTTGATGGCTTACATGTAGGGCACCAGCATCTTTTCGCACAGCTTGGTAAACATGGGTGTGTAGTCGTGATCGATTCTGGTTTTGCAAATCTTACGCCAAAAAAGACTCGTGAAAAGTTTACGCATTATCCACTTTACTATTTTACTCTTGATGATATCCGTCATCTGGATGCAGATGGATTTATCTCTCTTTTAAAAGAGGAGTTTCCCCATTTAAAAAAGATTGTCGTAGGATATGATTTTCATTTTGGAAAAGAGCGGGCGCATAGCCATAAAGATCTCAAATCATGGTTTGATGGAGAAGTGATTGTGGTTGATGAGGTAAAAGTAGATGGCGAATCGGTGCACTCGTGTACAATTAGAAAAAAACTTTCACATGGCGAGATAAAGAGTGCAAACGCACTTTTAGGTCGTAACTATACAATCAACGGTAAACATATAAAAGGGCAAGGCATCGGAGCTAAAGAGTTGGTTGCGACTATCAACTTACATGTAAGCGATTTTATGCTTCCAAAAGAGGGTGTTTACACAACCTTAACGCGTATAGATGGTGAGGAACATTTTCATCCATCTATCTCTTTTATCGGTCATCGCAATACTACAGATGGGAGTTTTGCAGTTGAGACACATATCTTAGATGCAAAGATCGAGTGTACAGAGAGTGCGAGTATTAGTTTTGTTGCGTTTGTGCGTGAAAATAGGAAGTTTGATTCTATCGATGCGTTGAAAAAACAGATAAAAAAAGATATAGAGATATCAAAAAGAGAGCTAAAGATGTTACAACTATGAGCGAATTAAAAAGAGTTTTTTTACAAAATCACGAGCCTCTGGATTTTGAATTTACACAAAACAAAGAGGATTTTATTGTTGAAGAGATATTTGCAAAACCCTTTAAACAAAAGGGCAATTTCTTAATCTTACATGTAAAGAAAATCAATATGACAACATGGGAGATGATAGAAAAAATTAGCAGTTTTTTAAATATCCATGAAAGTGCTATCGGATATGCGGGGCTAAAAGATAAATATGCGACCACAACGCAGTACCTTTCACTGCCACAAAAATATGAAAAAGAGCTCAAAAAATTTTCTGATAAACAGATCACAATTTTAGAAACTTTTAAAGATACACAAAAAATTAGTATTGGTGATCTCTCTTGCAATAGATTTAAGATCAGATTGCATAAAGTAGATGATATGAAAGCTGGCAAAATAGAAAAGATTGCAAGAGCGATAGAAAAAACAGGTTTTGCTAATCATTTTGGTTACCAGCGTTTTGGTAAAGATGCTCTTTCTCAAGCAAAAGAGATGATGGAAGGGGAGCTTTTTATCAAAGATAAGAAAGTTAAAAAGTTTTTAACAAGTGTGTATCAAAGTTATCTTTTTAACGAGTGGCTCAATGAGCGTGTTACATTGAGTAAGCAAGAGGGACTTAGCAGTTTAAAACTCCTAGATGGAGATGTGATGATAGGGCGTGATGAAAAGATTTTCACTCCAAAGACTCCCTTGGAAAAAGATTTTTTAGCAAGAAAAATCACTCCAACTGGTTTACTTGTCGGGCGTGATGTATTCCGTTCTCGTGATGTGGCAAGAGGGATTGAAGAGAAGTATGATGATGAACTGTTAAATGAAAAAGGGATGCGTCGAAGAGCTTGGATCTATCCAGATGCGCTTACATGTAAGTATCTTCAAAAGGATGGAGATTTTCTTCTCACCTTTATTCTGCCAAAAGCCTCTTATGCTACAATTTTTATCGAAAATATTGCAAATAGGAATTTTCAATAATATTTGGTAGAAAAAAATTATTTATGTGATAATATAATAAATGTTTTTTTTCAAAGGAGTGTTCTGTTGAAAACGATTTTATTGGTTGCAAAAGCTAAAGCTGTTCAAAAAGGCAGTGACACTGTTCGAGTGCACCACGTTCAAACTGCACTTAACAATGTTCGTATAGAAAATCCAAATATAGAAGCTCTTATTTATAGAGCTTTCAATACATCTTTCAAGCTCCCCGAAGCAAAATACACACAAGAGATGCTCTATAGTGCACATTTAAAACAATCTTTAAAATATGATAAAAATATTACGAAAATTTTTACAGAGTTAAAAGAGACAAATGCTCACCTAGACTTTATGAATATCTCAAAACTCAATACGCTAGAAGAGCTAGAATCTAGTTATCTTAACTTTACAGATTCGCTTTGTAAAACTCTTGGGTGTGAATATATAAAATCGGTTTATGATAAAGATTATGTTTATGATCCAGCTCAGGCAGTTGCAGAGTTAGGCCTTGATGAAGAGCTTATAGATGAACTTATAGAAGATTATGTTGAACAGATAATGCGCACATATGATGAGTTTCGATTTTGTCTCTCAAGAGTCTGGGAACAGCACTTTTTAGATGAAGAGATCAATTTTACATCATTGCGTGATCTTGCACATAAAAATCTTGGAGTTGCTAAAAATCTTCGTGTACAAAATGGGATATCTTTACTCACTGAAATTAAGAATCAAGAGGATTTAGATAAGATTTCTCAGTGTTTGGATCTTTTAATAATTTCATCAATAAAACTAAAACCGAGAAAAGCGTGTGAAGCGATGTTTGATACGATTGATGAACTAAAAAGGTTTCAAAGAATCTACTCCAATAAAGAGAAGATTTTACAAAATATTCGAATCTGATTATTTCGTATTTTTTAGAGCACGAGCAAGATCTGCTGCTTCGACTTGATTTGGTATATGTATCTCCTCTTTTTTGCTTGAAGGCGGAACAACAAGCGCCATCAAGATAAATATAAGAGAAAAGATTAGACCACCAAGCAGACTAATAAGCATTTTTAATTTAAAACTGTCCATGCCACGATTTTACTAGATATTTGTTTAGGAGAGACTTACGAGTTAAGAAAGTTTCTTTTCTTTTGTTAACTCTTTGATATCTTCAAGATTATGCATCACTCTTTTGTAGTATGGAAGGTTTACCATTCCTCCATTGTATCCGCTTACAGAACGCATATAATCCTCTCTGCTATTTTTAAGCATAACAAAATAGTATGTTGCAATGCGTGCTGAAAACTCTGTATCACTTAAAAGATGTTTAGCTATCTCTGCGTTGCTGAGTGAAAGAACCCATTTGAGATCTTTGACTTGCGTTGCTATATGGCGTACCGTTTGAACTTGGACTTGCATAACTCCAAAAGAGGCTTTTGTCACTGGAAAGTTTTTATGAAGATTACTAACTAAGTTTTTATCCGCACTGCTTTCTGTTAAACAAATAGCGCTCATAGTGTCTTCGTAGGTATTGCCTTTTGCATCTGGTATTGTCTTTGCGATTTCGCGGACAGTGTTTAAAACTTTTAGTTGTTCATTTGAAATATCTTTTGATGCTCCAAAGAGAGAAAGTGATAAGAATAGTGAGAGTAATAACAATAATTTCAATAGTGCTCCTTAATTTGAGCTGAAATTATAGCTAAGTGAAAAATTGAAAAGACAATGAAACTTAAACAGACCTTGGTTTTTGGAGAATGAAATAATAATATTTATAAGTTTGTATTTTAGTTCTTTCTTCCTATTTTCAGGGATTTGATCGATGTTTAATGAAAGAAGAGATCCATTTTCTTCTAAATGGAATTTTTGGTTCAATTTTTCCTCTTTTTTTGCAATATTGCAGAGAAAAATTGGATGTGCAAACGCTTTTTTACTCTATTTTACATGTAAAACCTCCATTGCAATTATTAATTTTGGATGATTAAATGTTATGATAGCGTTATGAGCACTTTAGAAACAGGTATATATAAATGAAAGAGATGAAACAGGCAATATTTCACAGCATTTTGGTCTCTTCCCTCAGTGTTGCACTCAATTTTAGTTTTAAAATCTTTTTGGCACGTTTTATCTCAAAAACAGATTTGGCACTCTATTTTACTGCTATTGATATCTTTACAATGACGCTTTTGGTTTTAGTGGGATTTCGAAGTTCCATGGTTGTGAGTTTTGCTCATACAAAAGATGATTATAAAATCTTACAAGTATTTAAAGCTGTTTTACTAATAACTGTTTTAGCTGTTTGGGGATTTGTAATACCCTATTTAAAGCATAAAATAGGTGTTCATATAGATTATTGGTATCTTGTCTTTACAGTGATTTCTCTTAGTTTTAGTGTCTATTATACAAATTTAATTGCGATGTATCGGATGTATAAAACAGTTAATTTTGTTACATTTTTAGAACCAGCACTGTTGATAGTATGGTTTTTAATTGCCTATTTTTTAGCGAGTACAAAAGGCTTGCAACCGCTCTTTATTTCCACTATTATGACCGCATTTTCTCTCTCTTTATACATATATATAGTAAAAGCGAGAAAGATTAAAAGTGTTTCAGTTGAAAAGCCAAAACAGCAACATAACACGCAGAATTTTTTAAAAAATTCACTTGTTTCGACTATTGAGTTTGGCTCTGGTATTGTTATGATGTACACAGCTGTCGTGTTAATCATGAAATACTTCAATCTTGATGAGCTTGGAGATTTTCAAGTAGTTGTAAAACCTGTTTTTACTTATATGATCATGCTTTTTGTTTTTCCAATATTTCGTTTTGTTTTACCTGAACTCTCAAAGCTTTATGCTGCAAAGGAGTATGAAAAACTGTTTGAAATTAAAAGATGGATTTTGAAGTTTGCTTTTACTGTAAGTGGCATTTTTGTTGTATTATCTTTACTGTTTGCAGACAAAGCAGTTGCATATCTTTTTTCACCAACTTATGCAGAGTCATCGCTGATGATTATACATATCTCTTTCTTTTTCTTTTTTGTCATTTTAAATGCTTATCAGATTGCTTTTATCAAGGCAAGCGGAGATTTTGTATCGGCACTTTTAATACGTTTATGGGGTATAGTCTCTTTAGTTGGGCTTTTTTACGCGATCTATATGTTTTATTCCAAAAATATTATTGCAGTTATTATCGCACTTATTGGAAGTTATATCTCTATGTTTGTGGTTTCTTTATTGAAGGAGAGAAAGATTTTAAAGGAGTTGAAGATTAGATGAAACTCTAATCTTCATGTGTAAGGTAGATCCAATACTCTTTGTGAGATTTACCTTGATTTAAAAAATAAAACTGCAAAATTGCTACTCTGTAAAGAGTGACAGCCATTTTTGCATAGGGAATAAAAAGAGCAAAAGCCACAAGAGGAGATTGCGTTTTTGTCCCTTTAGAAGTTATCATCTCATTCATACCGATATTTTTGCTTAAATAAATTCCAAATAGTATGGAAAAAATAAAATTAAGCATCACACCAAATGTGAGATATGCGATAAGATCTTGTTCAAATATGCCTGCTATCATAAAAAATACTGCTTATTTGTAGTTTTTGATAGCGTCTTCAAGTATTTTTGTCGCACTTGCTTTATCTTCAAAACCTTTGACTTTTACCCATTTGTTTGGTTCTAGCATTTTGTATGTTTCAAAGAAATTTTTGATTTTTGCTAAAGTGTGTTTTGGAATATCTCCAAGATCTTGGATCTCATCAAATGTTGGATCTATTTTTGAAACAGGAACTGCTAAAAGTTTTTCATCGATTCCGCTCTCATCTTCCATGATTAAAACACCAACTAAACGGCAGTTGATAACACATCCAGCCTGCATAGGGTATTCAGCCAAAACTAAAACATCTGCTGGATCTCCATCTTGTGAAAGAGTTTGATTCACAAAGCCATAGTTTGCAGGATAATACATTGCAGAGTGCATTACACGGTCAAGAACAAGTGCACCGCTCTCTTTTTCTACTTCATACTTAATATTTGATCCACATGGAATCTCAATGATTGCTTTAACTTTATCTGGATTTTCTCCATAACCGATTTTATCTAGATTCATAAATATTTCCTTCCTGATTTTTTAATGGTGAAATTATATCGTTTAAACTTTATATGTTCGTAAAATAGTTTAAAAAAAGTAACAATGAGACAAAAAATGTCTCAAACAGATGAAAATCTATAAAAAGTTTAAACTTAATTATAATATCATAATGAATTATTTGACAAGGTGAATGATATGGAAACAAATGTAGTTCAAGAGGGAACGACGTTTATGTTTCTTGGTATGGGCATGGTTCTCCTTTTTGTTGTATTTTTAGTTGCAAAATTAGCATTTAAAAACAACAACAAAATGTTACGAGAGCCAAGTGTTATACTCAGCGAGGAAGCATATACAAAGTCCTATTTTGAGAATAAGTCTGAGCAAGACAAAAGAAGAATTATTGCAGCTATTACGGCGGCAATTATGTATCATAGGTCAAAGCAAGGCAATAAAAAAGTAATTGCAGCTGTTACTGCAGCAATTATGCATCACACACAAGGATAATAATGGCAAAGAAATTTATTGATATTATGGATACGACTTTTAGAGACGGATTTCAATCTGTTTTTGGTGGTCGCGTTCTTATGGATGATTTTTTCCCAGCAGTAGAAGCTGCAAAGCATGCGGGGATAACTCACTTTGAATTTGGTGGTGGAGCAAGGTTTCAATCACTATATTTTTATTTGAATGAAGATGCATTTACGATGATGGATAGATTTCGTGCTATTGTCGGTCCCGATGCTAATCTTCAAACACTCGCTCGCGGTATTAATACAGTTATGCTTGATACTGGATCAAGAGAGCTTATTGATCTTCATGCAAAAATGTTTAAAAAACATGGAACTACAACGATTCGTAACTTTGATGCACTCAATGATGTTGAAAACTTGAAGTATTCAGCTGAAAGAATTACTCACCATGGGTTAAAGCATGAAGTCGTAGTAACTATGATGGATCTGCCTCCAGGTTGTGTTGGAGCACATGATGTGCACTTTTATGAAAAAACTTTGCGTGATATTTTAGATAGCGGTATTCCATATAATAGTATCTGTTTTAAAGATGCAAGCGGAACTTCTAGTCCTAAAAAAATATATGACACGATTCGTATGGCACGTACTTTAGTTCCAGAAGGAACTCATCTTCGTCTTCATACGCATGAAACAGCCGGTGTTTCTGTAGCTGCGTATTTGGCGGCACTTGATGCTGGAATCGATGGTATTGATATGGCGGCTTCTCCTGTGAGTGGTGGAACATCTCAGCCAGATATCTTGACGATGCTCCATGCTACTAAGGGGATGAATTATGACCTTGGTGGATTAGAGATCGAGAAGATTTTAACTTATGAAAAAGAGGTTGAGCGTTGTTTGGAAGATTATTTTATGCCTCCAGAAGCGACAACAGTTTCTCCATTAATTCCATTTTCACCAATGCCAGGTGGTGCACTTACTGCAAATACACAAATGATGCGCGATAATAACATTTTAGAGAGATTCCCAGAAGTTATTGATGCGATGCGTGAAGTGGTTGAAAAGGGTGGATATGGAACGTCTGTAACACCAGTTTCTCAATTTTATTTCCAACAAGCATTGAATAATGTAATGCAAGGTCCATGGAAAGCGATTGCTCCAGGATATGGAAAAATGGTTTTAGGATACTTTGGAAAAACTCCAGTTGCTCCAGATCCTGAAATCGTAAAAATCGCTTCTGAAAAATTGCGTTTAGAACCGACAACAAGAAATGCTTTAGATCTTGCTGATGAGGATGAAGGAAAATCTCTCGCTCATTGGACAAAAAGACTTGAAGACGAGAAAATAGAAACAACGGAAGAAAATATTTTTATTGCTGCAGCATGTCATGATAAAGGGATCGCTTTCCTTAAAGGTGAAGCAGAAGTAAATGTAAGAAAAAAATCAAATATGAAAGAAAATAAAGGAGCAAAAAAAATGAGTACAGGAAATTATACAGTAGTAGTAGATGGACAAAAGTTCAGCGTTCAAGTAGCAGAAGGTGATGCAAATATTCAAGTAACAGCAGTAAATGGAGAAACAGTTTCTACTCCAGCACCTCAAGTTGTAGCACCAGTTGCT
>CAITKP010000035.1 GCA_903892995.1 uncultured Campylobacterales bacterium | reverse complement strand
TATCTTGTTGCTTTTGATAAATGTAAATATTTTGCTTCATGCATGACTAAAACAAATGCTGTAACCAATAAATGACCAAAATTAATAGGGTCTAAAATTGCTGAAACCATTCGGGGAAAGCCATATTGTTTTTCTGGCAAATTATTTAGAAATGAAACATTTATAGGCTCTAAAAATATAAAGGGATATCCAAATGGTAAAACATAAGTATTTTTAGCACCAAAATATTTAAACAAATCGAAAAAAGTCCAAAAATAAGAAAATCTTTCAAAAAAACCAAATAAAATTAATCCTATCGTAAGAAGAAGAATAAATTTTACAATTTCTAAATAGTTTTTCCTATTTAATATAAAATATTGTCCAATAAATATTAATATAAATGGAGTTAAAATCTGACGCATCGCAGCTACATTTGCAAATGTAGGTGCTAAGCTATTTTGAAGATTCAACAATATACTAAAGAGTAATGGCCATAAATAAATCAATGAGTTTTTTGTTATTCTTTTTCTCAACACTACAATTACTACAAGAATAATATAAATAGGTAAATCTTTAAAAATAATCCAATTTACTGTATCTGTCAAGTTATATAACATTGCAATAAATAAAGATGAAATAGATAGATAAAAAAGTAATGCTTTTATAAAAATATTATGATGCGTAATCGATTCAAATTTCATATTAATTTCCCAAATACTTTATTTTAATTCTAATAATTTTTGTAATTTTCTAAATAAAGCTCCTGGTTTGAAAATACTTGCTATTGCATAATAAAAGACTTTAGCAATAAAATTATTTTCACTTAAACCTTTTCTATAAAATGAACGTGATATATACTCTTTCCAAACAAAAAATTTTGATGTTTTTAAATTCCATATCTGATTTCTTAAAAAGAAAGTTTTAACTACTGTAGAATAGGGTAAATTATTAGAAACACTATTATTATGTATTCTAACAAGAGTCAAAGGTTCTAATATATTATGAGCAATATTCCCATTTTTCAATAGTCTTGAGAATAGATCATACTCTTCAGCAGGAACGTATTCTTGTCGATAAATATTTTCGTTTAAAATATTTCTTTTTATTAAAACTGAACCATGGATTAATCCATGTGTTCCACTCCGATAACGGTTGATGATTATTTCATGAGTTTCTGGAAAATTGGAATTTCCAACAATATCGTCTATGGAAGTTTTAAAGTAAGTTACATTACTGCCTACTATATCAACCTGAGGGTTTTGAAGCATAAACTCATATTGTTTTTTGATGCGTGTAGGGTACATAAGATCATCAGGGTCAATTCTTAATATATATTTTCCAATCGCATGTTTTAACCCTTGATTTAAAGCATTTGCAAATCCAATATTTTTGTCTAACTCGATAAGAATAATATTATTGTATTTAAGCATCATTGATTTAATAATATTAACAGAATCATCTGTCGAACAATCATCTACAATAACTATTTCTTTAACAGAACTAGTTGATTCATAAATAGATTTGAAAAATTCTGTTAGATACGGACCATTATTATAATTAGCACATAGGACAGTGATATCGCATGGAATTTTTTGCATGTTTTAAACCTTTACAATTCTACGGAGACAGTACCAAAAGATTAATAGCATCATATAGAACTTATTCAAAGATAAAGAAACTTTGTTAAATACACTTTTTTTAAGTGGGCAGCACATGGAAGCTTGCAAAATAGAATACAATGCGTGACTAGCAAAATAATTTCTTAGGGCATTTGCTTGTAAAATTTTCTTGATTAAAAAATTAGTTGCTTTTAAATCGGTTGGAAAAAGCTCATCACAATGAGAAATTTTGTTCAATAAATTAAATTCTTGTGAATTTAAATGACAATCTATTTTATTAAGCATAATGGTTCTGATTTCTTTAGCTATTACTCTTTGTTCTATGACATTTGTTTGATTATTGTGTATTCGGTATCTAAGTAATACTTCTGGAATATTATGAAATTTGAATGAATCTATAGCTTTGACCCATAAGGCATAGTCTTCGGCTTTTTTGTATTCTTGCTCATATAAAAATTGATGAAAAACAGCCTTTTTTATCATAACAGTAGGATGGAAGATAGATGAATTTAACAATAACCGAGCTTTAATTTCATCGTGACTGATAGGTGACTTCCAAAGTTTTTTTTGATAACCGAAAGTTTCTATCCACGACCCACAAATACTTATTGAAGAATTATTTTCTAGAAAGTTTAATTGCACTTCAAACCGTTTCGGTAAACTTATATCATCTGCATCCATTCTGGCAATATATTTTCCTTTGGCTAAACTAATTCCTTTATTCAGAGTTTTTACAATTTCCAAATTGGTTTCATTTTTAACATATACTATGCGAGGATCATTATACGATAAAATAATCTCTTCCGTTTTATCGCTAGAACCGTCGTTAAGAATAATAAACTCAAAATACTTATAGGTTTGATTTAAAATACTATTAATTGATTCTTGTAGATATTTTTCACCATTATAAACTGGCATAATAACTGAAATCATTGGTAAAACAATCATATTTTAATCCAATCTATAGGTATCAGCTCACCTACATTATTTTGGATATTTTTGTCCGCAAACCATTGCTTGGGTGCTATTACTATCTTATCAACAAAATCTCCGAGCCAAGCTCCCCACCAGCTAAATGTACTGTTGGCGATAATATTATGTTTACAGTTCTTCATAAGCTCCAAATCTTCAATTGAGCTTGTGTTTTCTATAAAAATTTTATCTTGTAAAAATTCGAAGTTTTGCTTGCACCACGCAATGTCATCCGAAAAAATAAAATACTTAGGCACATCAACTTGTTTTTCAATATATCGCACAGCTTCTTCATAATATGAAAGTCCGCAGGTGCCATGAAATGAATTGGTATGTTGATTAGTAACATAATCACCCCTTCTTATATGTAGACTAACGCTATTGCTTGATTTTATCTCCGCTAGATAAAATTGTGCGATTGTTGAAATCTCGTCTTTTAACGCGAAATCTTCAAATAGTGTTGACTTAACATCTCTAAAATATCGTTCGTTTTGCCAATAGCCGTCTAAATAAATACTAGTTGTTTTATCTAGTAGCTCCTCGTAAAAATACCCAAATATATCTTCTGCAAAATAACTCTTTGGTTTCTTAATGGGTATTCTAAGCCTTCTTTTCACAGTATTTATCAGTCCTTCACCAGAAAGCAATTTAGCTTCTCTTGCTGATGTAAAATTTTCATCGATTTTAAAATACCCCAACTCATAATTTCTCAATTTTTGTTTGGTAAAAAAGGAGATATCTAATTTTAAATCCTGAGCCGTTTTTAATGCAATCGATCTACCTAATGCATATTGAAACATTTGATTGCCAAGACCACCCATGATTTTTGCAACTACCATTGTTTTAAACTACTTTTTATTTTACTTAGCATTAAAAAAATTGAATTTGTATATTTACTATACCTGAGTACAAACAGTATGTTGTCATCTAAATTTTCGTTATAACCACAAGCCCTAATATCGGCAAGCGTATTAATATTGTATCTTGCAAATAGTTTTGCAAGATAATACTTTATGCCGATATCGTATGATGAAAAATTGAGTTTGCTATAGAGAATTAATGTTTCATATATGTTAATCGACCTATTTGCAATACATTCATTAGTTACTCTGTTTTCTTCTCCAATATTAATATTTACCAATCCTTCCGTTGTGTACGCAAATTTATATTTTGATAACACGCTAATATAGAAATCGATATCCACAAGCCATTTCAACCTTCTATCAAAAAGTATATCAATTTTTTTACGATACATAGCGATACTTGGAGCCCCTATGTGGTTTCCATATAACAATATCTTTGGATTGTGCCGTATGTTTTCTAGTTTTCTTGGATTAAGAATATGGCTTGAAATATACTTTTGATTATTGTCGACATGTCTAGAGGAACAAAAAACTATATCGATTTGTTCATTATCATTAAAAATATTCATAATTTTTTGCAGACTATCCCTATTCGCAAATGAATCATCATGATGCATAATCTTAATATAGTCCCCAACCGCATGTTTAATTGCATTATTCCAATTTTCAGGCGAACCAAGTGAGATGTCATTGCTATAGTATTTTATATTCATTGAGGATTCGTAAGTTTTAACTACTGATTTTACATCCTCTGTCCTTGAATCATCCGAGATGATAACTTCGTAATTCGCATAAGTTTGCATCTTAATAGAATTCAAACAATTAATCAGGTTTTGAGGTTGTTCATAGGTTGGTATACAAATAGAAATCATATCTTTCACTTAAAAAACTTTTTAACAAAATTCTTTAGTGTAGCATTCTTTGAAATCAAAGGTTTCAAATAATAATCCAATATGGGATATTTTATTTTCTTGCCATAGCATAGTATTTCATCAAATTCTTTATTTGATTTTAATATTCCACCAGTAGACAAAACTATTAAAAATTGATAAACGTGAGACAGTTCATCTTTGCTTACAAGATTTAGTAAAAATGGGTTAATCTTAATTTGTGATAAATCTATTTCTGTGCGATTGAAATTTCTCATAAGATAAGAGAAAGTTTCTACTTTTAAATTTAATTCACCGACCAAGGCAAGCAGTGTAGATTTTGTGTAAAATCGCAAATGTGTTTTTTCCAAAATTCCAGAATCTACATACTGAAAATTGCCATTCATAAGCGATAATCTTATTGAACCAAATGCAATATTGGGAGTACTAATTACTATTTTTGTGCCTTCTGGAAGTTGGCTAAAAAAACTACCGAGGGAGACAATTGGGTCTTGTATATGCTCAATTACATCAGCAAATACGATGTAATCATATTTCTCCTCCAGCATCTCAGCTAAAAAATCCTGTACGTAGCCAACATAAAACTTTCTATATTCAGTTTTCGCAATATTGGCAGCAAATTGATTTGGTTCTATACCATCTATAACAATATTCTTTTTTGTATATTTAATATATCTCCCAAGTAAACCATTGCCAGCACCAACATCAAGAACTTTGTTGCCATCTTTGATTAAGTTCGCAATCCTGTTCAAAGGACTTGCTTCATCTTTGGATATTGCCTCGAGCATGTCATCATTATAAGTATAACTATTATCTTTTCTTGTAAACATTGATTTCTACCTTTGGTGTTTTGTATATCCGAATATCATCTTTTTTACAAATGTTTTTATTGGTTTTGGAATATATTTTTTAAAAGTAAATGGCTTGTGAAATTTGCCATACACCTCGTAAGATGTTCGAACATTATAATTATCTTCATAATACTGCATCGTTTGCAGATAGCCATCCACAGACTCTTCATACGTATGCAAAACCCCATTGCTATCTTGCCAGAACCAGTCAGTATATAGATTGGCGGGAGACGACCAACGTTTGTATGGATTATTGAATCTAGCCCAATGCAGCGGTGCTATAACAAATGATTTATTTTGCTGGGTTTTTATTGGAAAATACGAAAAACTAGAATTTGAGACAATAAGATATTTTGCTTGATGTAGTGCTAGATAGCTTTGAGCAACGCCCCGCTCGACTTGTCCAATCTCTGGAAAAAGCCTAGATGCATATTCCGCATCATCCGTTACGATTACGAACTCTTTGATATTTGGGAATCTTTTTATCATATTGTTCATAGCATCTACCCAATACGATTTTGGGAGTATAAGCGTTGATACACCCTTATATTCGCCGCCCCTGATATTTAATACGCATTGGTCATCTTCAATCTGTTTTTTGTCAAGCCAGTTATGTTTAATGGGGAGTAACGTCTTAAAATATTCTAAATCACCAAAAAAATACTTTTCACTTTGAAAATATCCGTCTATTTTTGTGTACGGCTTTAGATTCAGTACAGCAGCATCATAATCAATACTAAAACAATCAAGATCCAAATCTAAATACATTGTTTCTTTAAAGATATTTAATTTGTTTTCAGCAATCATTTTAACAACTTCATCAGTTGTTTCAACTTCACCATAAGCTATATCCAAAAAATCACGACCCTTGAATCTCTCAGGTGCCAAAATAAGAAATGGAATATTAAGTTTTTTGGCGATAGTTCGAGTAGCTACATAAACCCAAAGTTGATTTCCAAGACCTTGTCCGTCATAAAATTCTGTTATAATCATGTTTAATCTCGCAAATAAGAAAACAAATAAAACATACATCTCTCAAGGTGATATGCCTCAACAGGGAAAAAGTCATAAGTTACCGCTTCATATAACTCTTTGTACAGGTCAAGATTAAATCTCAATATTTTTTCTTTTTCCACAATCATACAAGCACCAGGAGCAAAAGAAATATATTCAGGTAATTTCCTATTGGTTATTTTATAGAATAATGAATCAAGCGTAGGATAGTGCTTTCCTCTTTGCCGAGATGAGATATACCAATCATTTGCAATTTCAAGATAAATACCAGGAGCAATCTGCTGGGCTACAAGTTTTTTGAATATCCATTTTCTTTTTCCAAATTGTGGTTTAGATGTATTTTCATCTGAATACAGGGGAATAAAACCACTTCCTTGAATCCTATATTTAAAAACTTCTTTTGTGATATGTCTTGGAAAAATATTCCCTTTTATAAAGCCAACTTCCTCAGGAAGATTGTCGTAATTACTGATGATATACTCTAAATAATCGCTAATATTGTGTCCCGTGTGTTTTGCTATTTTGTAATTAGGTAATTTTTTAAACTTATCAGGAACTTTCGAATCATCCCCTTGCTGACACAAAATATAGTCCGCATTAAGTGTCTCTATTACCTCAGTCGGGTCGTAATTATAGTTGCTAATAATATAAATGCGATTCATTGTTGTCCCATCAATCTAGAGAATACTCTATATACTTTTGAACTATATTTTCTATATAAATTATAGAAGCTTTTTTTGCTTACATGTTTAATCTCACCTTGAGTTATCAAATCAGGATACTTGGCAATCAGTGTTGCCATTTTTTCATCAAAAATAGTTTTATCAGAAAATGATACTTTTTTCATCTTCGTGCCATACTCCCGCTCAAATATATCCTGCCCCGTATCAATATTGTATTGAAGTCTTTTTAATACACCACTTGTATTGTACTCTTGATGACCCCAGCTCTGAATTTTTTGCTTTATCATCTCTAGGTTTCCAACGGTTGTAAAATGATACCCACCTTGCGGATATGCGATTTTATCAATATTATCTCGCACCTCTTTGGAATCCATCCTAAGTAAACAAAGCGACTTATCTTTCATATCTACATATCTGCCAAATATTGTTCCCAGCCAATCACTATTGTTGTAATAATTAAGAAAATACATAAATTCATGTTGCTTGCAAACAATAGGTTTTTCAAGTTTTAAAGTTTTTAGCTCATCAAAAATGGAAATATTAGGAATCTCATCCAAATCCGACAAAAACAAAATATCATCGTCTTCCAAGTGTGTACTATACGCTAGATGCAAAGACTCACGATGATAAGTATCAAGCACCCAATTCAATCCATCTTTTGGATAGTGTGTGTGCGATTGCATGATATCCAGGACTAATTGATGTGCTTTATCATTTTGCTTAGTCAAAAACTCAACAACCGACTCATAGCTTTGGTGCTCATCATTAATCTTAAAATAAATAATTTTATCGAGGTACTTCTCAAATCTAAGCTTGTTGTTTTCAAAGTTAAACGGCTTTGGCTTGCCCGTAAATGTCTGACATGCTTCAAGTATAATAAACTTATCGACTTTTTCATATAGGTAGTCGAGCCTTATCTCAAGCAAGTCTAGCTCTTGAAAAAATAAAAATGAATCAACTATTTTTGCCATACTAACCTCTTTATTTTTTTTATAATCTCTTGAATTGGATTAGTTTTATATCTTCCAAATCGCGGATAGTGTTTGTTTTCACCAAACCATTTATGAAATACAAATGGTTTAATTCCTTTGATTTCTGGTATTGGATACTCATGTGAAAACCTACAAGCAACCTCAAGTGGTGCAAATTTCATCCCGTCAGCTTCAAGTAAGTGTTTAATTTTGGTGCAAATAAAACCATCTTCATGAAAATATCCAAATGTATCTTCCCAAGGTATGTTGTGCAGAGAAGGAAAACTTAGCAATCTTTTACTTCGAAGCGAGACGCTATTGCCCACTCGGACAATATTTCCATGAATATCTCGAAATGAAAAATCATCCGTTGGCAACGGCCAAGGTGCACCAATATAGTCATATTGCAAAAATTCATCACTCCAAGAATCAGGATTTACGACAAAACCATCGGCATGAATTAACAAAATAAACTCTGTATCAATATGCTTATAGAGTTCATACACAACATACTTGCCCCACTCGCCAACATTTGAGAATGGATTGATTTTAATAAACTCAAAATCTTTGGAATCTGGTCTTGGGTTGTAGTGTGCAAAAAGCTTTACTTTATGGTATCTCAAATGTTTTAGACTATACTCAATTGCCTGCACCGTCTCTTCAACATCTTGAGTTGCAACAGCAACCAAAGTCACACTACCCAATCGCTTCAAACTATTAGTTTCCCATCTTCTATTTTATAAATTTTGTCGCACTTTTCAAGCGTACTAATCCTATGAGCAATAAGAATTAAAGTCATATTGGATGCTACATCATACACCTCATTCATTACTCTAGCTTCTGTTTCAGTATCCAATGCTGATGTTGCTTCATCCAGGATTAATATCTCCGGGTCACCATAAAGAGCTCTGGCGATGGCTATGCGTTGTTTTTGTCCACCACTTAGCAATATACCACCTTCGCCAACAAATGTATCCAAGCCCTCTTTAGTTAATAAGAAATCATATATGTGGGCTTTCTGAAGCACATCAATAATTTTGTTTTCATCATAGGTTCTTCCAAATACAATGTTTTCTGCAATTGTACCATCAAATAGATAGATACTTTGCGGAATATAACCAATTTTTGATCTCCAAGATTTTAGATTATCCTCAGTTAACGGTTGCTTATCAATAAAAATTGTTCCATAATTAGGTTTGTGCAATCCCATTAACAAAGCAATTAATGTAGATTTTCCACCTCCACTTTCACCAATGATTCCAATTTTTGAACCCTTTAATATATGAATATTCAACTCACTCAATACTGGCTTATTTGATTGATACGAAAAAGAAATGTTTTCAAAAAAAATCGAATTGCTAAAATCAATTTTTTCGTTTCCTAGAATTTCTTTAGTTATGCCTAATTCTTGAACAATAATTTGTACCGCCTTTGATTCCAAAAGAAGTGTATTGAAGCTAGCAATTATCCGACTTACAGAGGGGAGCATTCGATACAATCCCAGTACAAAAACCGTAAGCACGGGTATTGCATAGGCAATATCTGAGCCGTTTTGAACATAAGTAAGATACAAAACAACTACTATTACAATAATAAACCCAATGGCTTCAAGAAAAAATCTTGGTATATTTTGGTAAAGACCACCTTTAACAGTAATGTCTACAAATTTTAAAGATATTCCATGAAACTCACTCAAACTCTCGTTTTGCGCGGATGCAACTTTTATGGCTTTGTAGTTACCGAAATTTTTATTCAATATTTCATAATACTTTTCTTGCACAGGAGCTCTTTGATCTCCGCATCGCTTTATTCTTTTACTTGAAAAATAATACAAAAATATTCCACTTAATAAAAAAATAATAGTAATGAAAATGGTAATTTGATAATTCATTGACAACAAAAGTCCATAAATCAAAACTAAAATAAATACTTCACTCAGCATGGTCATAAAACTAAAAATAAAATTAGCAGCATACGCGGCTTCATGCATAATATTTTTTGTCATATTAGATGAGTTTTTTTGTGTGAATTCACCATATTTCATCCACATATAAGTAGTAAAAAGATTATTTGCAAAAAACAAATATTGCTCTTCAACAAATTTACGTATTAGATATGCATATAAAAGATTTAGAAGACCCCTGACAACATAAAATCCAAAAAGAGCGAATCCCAATGCAAATACAAAATATGAAGGTCTTGAGAAATTAAAAAAATCATAGACTAACTTATAGTGTTGATTTGTTTCAATTATATTATAATTTGTTGCAATTGCAATAAATGGCATAATGGCTGAAATACCAATTATTTCAATACCAGAAATAACTATTGAAAATAGAATCAACCACTTAAAAACATACTTTTTGTTTGGATCTAATATCCCAAGTAACCTTTCCAAATAATTTGTATAGGTTTTAAATATTTTAGTTACTTTAGATAACATTTATTCTTTTTCTACAAAAGCTTTAATAGTATCTATCATGTACCTTATAGCCTCATCCCCCATACCTGGATACAATCCTATCCAAAAACTATCATTCATGATTTTATCAGTTATAGTGAGTTCACCAATTATTCTGTAGTCAGTGTTTAAAATCATACTATCAAACATCGGATGTCTTATCATATTTCCTGCAAAAAGATTTCTTGTTTGGATATTCTTGTTTTCTAGGTGTTCTACAAGTTCATTTCTTGTAAAATTTACACCATCTTTTAGTGTTATCATAAAGCCAAACCAGCTAGGATCTGAGTTTGGTTGTGTCTCTACAAGTTGCAATTTTTTTAAGTCTTTAAGACCATTATAAAGTTTCTTTTGATTTTCTTTTCTTTTCTCTACAAATGTCGGGAATTTTTCAAGTTGGGCTACACCAACTGCTGCTTGCATATCAGAAACTTTTAGATTAAATCCAAAGTGAGAGTAAACATACTTATGATCATACCCTTTTGGTAGACTTCCAAAGCTCTGAGAAAATCTTGCGTTACAAGTATTGTCAACTCCACTCTCACACCAGCAGTCTCTTCCCCAATCTCTCATACTTAGCATGATTTTTTTAAGTAGTGGATTATCTGTATATGTGGCTCCACCTTCACCCATTGTCATATGATGTGGGGGATAAAAACTACTCGTTCCAATGTCTCCCCAAGTTCCTGTTGGTCTTCCCTCATAAGTAGAGCCTAATGCATCACAGTTATCTTCAATCAACCAAAGATTATGTTTATCACAGAACTCTTTTACCACTCTTAAATTAAATGGATTCCCTAATGTATGAGCTATCATAATTGCTTTTGTTTTAGGGCTAAGGGCAAGTTCAAGTTTTGACACATCGATATTTGCACAAGTAAGTTCCATATCTACAAACACTGGCACTGCACCATATTGCACAATTGGTGCTACTGTAGTTGGAAATCCTGCTGCGACAGTGATAACTTCATCGCCTCGTTTTACTTGTCTCTCTTTTAAAAGTGGAGAAGTTAAAGCATAAAAAGCAAGTAAGTTAGCAGAACTTCCAGAATTAACTAAAAATGCCCATCGTACATTTAGAAATTTTGCTAAATCTTTTTCAAACTTTTTAGAGTAGTCTCCATAAGTTAACCAAAAATCTAAAGAACTATCAACCAAATACTGCATTTCAGTTTCATCAAATACGCGACCTGCATAATTAACTCTACTTTTACCTGCTACAAACTCTTTAGTTTGCTGTGGTTTATGAACTAATTTATAATACTCTTTTGTTTTGTCTAATATCTCTTGCTTTAATTGTTCTGCTTGTCTCATTGTATATTGTTTCCTATTGTTTTTTGTATTGCTTGTCTAAGTGTATATTTTTGTTTCCAGCTTGGAACGGTTTGTCCTCTATCATACGGAACCATAACTTCTCTATCTCTATATTCTATTCCACCCCATATAATATTTAGTTTAGAATGAGTTGCTTCTTCAAAAACTTTTGATAGCTCTT
>CAITKP010000034.1 GCA_903892995.1 uncultured Campylobacterales bacterium | reverse complement strand
TGATGCTACAGTTATATACTGAACAAGAGATGCTTTCTCGCCTGGCAGAGATGTTTGAAAAAGAACGTATTAACCACAATATAACTCAACAAGAACTTTCATCGCGTGCAGGGATTCCACTCCCTACCTACCGTGCATTTTTAAAAAATGGCACCTTGTCTGCTAAAAATATGTTCAAGCTACTCTTTGTTTTGCAGTTGGATGAAAAGGGCGAAAATCTCGTCAAAGAACGTGAATTAAAAACATTGGAAGAAATGCGTGTGAATGCTTCACGCCAAGATCGTAAAAGGGTTCGTAAATGACCGAGATTACCGCAAAACTTTATGGTCGTACCGTTGGGACGCTACTATATGATGGACGGACGGTCTATTTTGAATACGATCCGTTATTTCAAAAGGCGGGACTGGAAATTTCGCCTCATAAGCTTGCAATCACTAGTTTAAAAGGTGCATATACCAACACAGATAGCACTTATTTCCAAGGTATTCCCGGCGTTTTTCATGATAGTTTGCCGGATAAATTTGGGATGAGGGTAATCGATCGCTATTACGAAGAAAAAGGAAAAAGCATAGCAGATGTAAATCTCTTGATGCGATTATCATATATCGGTTCACGCGCAATGGGGGCATTGGAGTATGAACCCAGCGATCAGTCACAATATGCTGCTCTAAAAGCCGAAATCATGGATTTACGTCAGATGTATTTGGACTCTCAAGTAATCATTAAAGGTGAACAATCCGACGCACTTCATCACATCGCAGCCTTTATGGAAAATGCTGCATCACCAGGAGGCGCACAGCCAAAGGCTTCTATCGGATGGAACCGTGAAACGAAAGAGATCATCAGTGGCGCACAGTTGGATGTGCCTGAGGGGTTTGAGCACTGGCTAGTAAAATTTAGTAAATCGGACCAATTTGGTCAAGCTCTGGATTTTACCAAACTCGAATACCTTTATATGCGCATGGCGGGAGAGATTGGGATAACTGTTCCTCAAACGCAGATGCTCTATGATGGAAAGGACTGGCACTACGCTATCAAACGATTTGATCGCGTTGAAGGACGTAAGATCCATATGCATACGTTAGCCGGTTTGACGCATATTGATTTTAATGAATCGGGACATTATTCGTATGAGCAGTTTTGGAGAATAACCAAAGCATTGACTCGGGACAACTCACTTAATCTGGAGATATTTAAACGAGCTGTTTTTAATGTGATTTCCCGTAATCAAGATGACCATGCAAAAAACTTTTCATTTTTGATGGATGAATCAGGGAAATGGAGCCTCTCTCCAGCATATGATATTACCTTTGCCAATGGGAAAAAATATACAGCCAATCATCAGATGTCGATCGGTGCAAAACTAAACAATTTCACACGCAAAGATTTGATTGCTTTTGGGTTATCGCTTGAAATTAAAGAAAGTGCCGCAATAGAGATAATTCAGCAGACTATTGAGGTGCTCAGTTCCTTCAGCCAAAGAGCTAAAGAAATAGAAATTCGAGATGACTTGATTAGGCTTGTCGAAACAGGGCTCAGGTTAACCATATAAAAGTGTTAAGTATACTGCAACCGCAAAAATTATATTTTGATCATTTCTTGACATTTTTATTTTTTAGTTATAAAATTTGCTCATGTCATTATCCTTTTATGGAATTTATAAGTTTTTCATAGCTTTCCTCTTTTGGAGAGCCAATAAGCGTTTTATACACAGATAAAACGTAGTCACATTATCGATTGCAAGGTACAGCGGATATGAAACGACTTGTCGCGACCTCCTGCCAGACATCAGGAACGGCGACTTAAAGCATGGCTATGGAGACTGTGTTCTCGTAAAAGTCGGTCAAATTAGACCGAGATTCCCCCTAAAATAGCGGAAAAATCCTATCAAAGATACGGGTAGGCATATACCACTTGAAAAAGTGGTCATAGGGATACTCTACCCTAAAAATCCGTATCCTTAATTAGTCACCCATGAAAAACTATATAAACCTCCTGTTTTAGGTACTTTTAAAGCTATTTTTTACTATAATTTCGACCATAAATAGGGTGATTAACCCTTCATTTCTGGTCGAAACAGGTTGAAAAATGGTTCGTAAAAGTGCTTCAAGGACGCAGGCTAATTTATTCTACGGCTCACTGATCAATATGCTTGATGAGAATGATCCATTGATTGCATTAGCAGATGCAATCGAGTGGAGCGTGATCGAAAAAGAGTTAGATAAATATTACGATCATTCCAATGGACGTCCAGGTAAACCTATACGCCTCATGGCAGGTTTATTGATGTTGAAACAATTGGAGAATCTCTCTGATGAGAATGTTGTCTTACAGTGGAAACGCAATCCTTATTATCAATACTTTTGCGGCATGAATGATTATTGTTCATCACTTCCGTGTGATTCTACCGAGCTGGTGAAATTTCGTCAGCGTATCACTCAAAAAGGTGTTGACATTATCTTTGGTGCAAGTGTTTCATTGCATAGCGAAGCTGCTGAGGAAGAGCGGGTAATCATTGATACCACCGCACACGAAAAGAATGTCACCTATCCCACCGATGGAAAACTTGCAATCAAGATCATAAACCGCCTTCACAAGATTGCCAAGCGTGAGGGAATTCCTCTGCGACGCACCTACATCAAAGAGATCAAGGGACATCGAATTACCCTTCGATTTTTTCGTCATCCCAAAAAGAAAAAGAAAGCGGCATCGGCGATGAAGCGATTGCGTACCATTGCAAAAATTCTTATTCGAGATCTAGATCGTCACTTCGACGACAAACAGCACAA
Source organism: uncultured Campylobacterales bacterium (assembly GCA_903892995.1). Taxonomy (GTDB): domain Bacteria; phylum Campylobacterota; class Campylobacteria; order Campylobacterales; family Sulfurimonadaceae; genus Hydrocurvibacter. The sequence continues at coordinate 6,015 of CAITKP010000034.1, read as the reverse complement.
GCGCTACAGTGAAGAGTTTTATCTGTTTATGCGGGTATTACTTCAAAAGAGAACCTCTCGCAATAAGATCTATTCACTGCACGAGAGCCATATCTACGCTATGGCCAAAGGGAAAGACCACAAGAGCTATGAGTATGGGACTAAAGCGTCTATCGTTTCCACATATACTCATGGAATTATCGTGGGCGTTGCCGCCCACGACATCAATCAGCATGATTCCAAAACCCTTGAAGCAGCACTTGGACATGCGCACACTAAAAGAACCACCACGATCAACGAAGCGGTATGCGATCGAGGCTACCGAGGGAAGAAGCAAATCGGTATTACTCAAATCTCCATTCCAGGCGTTCACCTCAAACGCGATACTGAAAAGCAAAAAGAAGATAAGAGAAAAAAGTTCAGACGGCGTGCCGCCATCGAACCCGTCATCGGTCATCTGAAGAATGATTATCGGTTGGCAAGGAACTATCTCAAGGGGTTTGTTGGGGATCAGATCAATCTGCTGATGGCTGCTTGTGCTTGGAATCTAAAGAAATGGATGAATAGCTTCATCCATGCTCTCTCTTTCTCAGCCAATTGCTGGCTATTAGCACTATTTGCTAATCGATTGATTGAACGTTGGAAATTTATACCACGCTTAGTAGCTGTAAAAATTCCGATTCAGGCTGACAGGTAAGCTAATTGAAGCTTTTTCAGGGTTGACTAATTACACTTTTTTTTAGAACTAGCGTACTTTAAGAATCTAGCCTCCTGCAGCATCATTAAAATAAAAATAATCATTAAAAATTTAAATAAACGAAAAATATCGGTGTTTTACGTTTATTCAACCATGTGGATAGCATAGCCTATCCAAAATATACACCGGTGCCTATTATTAGGCAGTGCCTTATTTCAGGGCTTTTATAAACTATTTTGTATGCATTTTGCTAATTTTTTGTAGTTTTTAAAACTACAGAAATACCTATGACTAGGTATTCTAAACTTATCCGGCATACAAAATAATTTTTAATAATTCTCAACTTAAAAAGTTTAAAATATTAAGGAGTAGCCGATGATACACGATTATCATAACGCCTCTATCAGGCTGTTAGGCTTTTTGCGAAAAGGTGAGCCAACACTAAAAGTTTTAGAACGTTGGCTTGAAATAATTGCGAGCGATCAAAAAAAAGATCGAGATCAAAAATATATGTTACGCTTTGAACAGTTCTCTAAAACCGAAAGCGAGTTGCTAAAAAAATTTGAACCAGATATTTTGCTGCGACGTGATTTGGGAGATAGTAACGAAAAAATTTTACAGCACCTGCAAAATAAATATACAAGTGCCAGAAAATTTCCCTCTTTAACTATTTTGGAACGATATCTCTTGAAAATGGAGGCTATTCATGGCAAATTTGAAGGGTGCTGATTTTGAAAAACAATTAAGAGATGTAAAAATTCGTCTCTGTGCTATTGGTATCAAACGCCAGGGAATGGCAAAAAATGATGGACTTGCGCATAGCTATAGGGTACTTGATGCAAGAATGCAGTATCTCAAAAGATTTGCTAACTTTTTGTCTTCAAATAATTTTTACGGCAAACTTAATAAAGGTATCACCGTTGAAAATTTGACTTCATTTTTCATAACGATCATAGTCAAAATGTCAGATAGGTCTCGAGAAATGCTTTTTAGCAGTTTTTCCGGAATAATTAAAGGACTTCGTGCTAAAAATATTTCCATTGACGAACGCGTTGATTATTATTTTTTTCAAAGGCTAAAAGACCAATATGCTGCGAGACCCAATGATAAAAATTTCTCCAAAGACAGATATCTCAATCCTGATACATTTGTAGATATTTTATCAAGAATCAAAGATCGTTCGGTACCAATTGCACTTTTACAGTACTATTGTGGCTTTAGAGCCTCTGAAGCTGTAGCAATTGCCAAAAAGCCTGAAAAATATATTCAGGATAATCAAATTGTAGGCGTTCGAGGCAAAGGGGGTCAAGAGTATATTTGTAAACAGATAGACCAAATAGTTATAACCAAGTTATTGGAATCTAATTATGAAAAAGTATCTGCTTCCACGTATTATAAAGATCTGTCTTTTGTGCTCACCAATAATAGAGCTCACGATTTTCGCTTAAGTTTTGCAATTAATCTTTATAGTAAACTGATTAATTTAGGAATACCTGAAAAAGAAGCCAATTTAAAAGTTTCAAAAGAAATGAATCACCATAGAATAGAGATGAGTCTTTATTATCTGAAACGAAAATGAAGCGTATAGTACATCAGCGCTTCATCGAAATTGTCAATGCAAAAACTATTTTGTATAAATTAATTTACATTATTACAATACTTTACTATAATTGTAGACTAATTTATACAAGGTGTGAGAATGATAGATATAACCCATAATGAAAAAAAAGTTGCATCATTTCTCAAAGATAACCACAATTACATTATAGACTATAAAAATTTTGAGCTTCAAAATTCTTTATCCCTATCTTTGCCAAATACTCAAAAAATCTATCTGTATGAATATAAGTTTCCTCCATTTTTAGAAAGTTTTTTACCTGAGGGATATTTGTATGAAATTTTTAAAAATCTTTTGTCAAAAGAGTATGGTAAAGTAGATGATTTTTTAATTTTTTCTCTTTTAAGTACAAATATACAAAGTAGATTGAAATTTCAAAGTGATCTTCAGACAAGTGTGGACTTTCCAACTTTGAACATAGAAGAAATTTTAAATAATGACTCAACTTTCGCACATAAAACCTAACTCTTTTTTGGTGTAAGCTCCAATAACGGCGACAATTTGCTGCAATTCTTTATTCGTCTTGAGATTATCGCCGATATTGGCTATGTTTGTCAGTATTTGTAAGAAGAGCTGCATTGAAATAGCAAGTGCTTCGAGTTCACATTCAAGATCACGGAAAAGTTGACCAAGGGTTTGCGGTTCATGCTTTATTCGGTTGATGTAGGTCAGCAGATTATAAGTGAACATTGAGAGTGTTATGCGAGCTATAAGCGCCTCATAGAGGCGATTCTCTTCACGTCCTAGTCCAAAGTATTCTCGTAGGTCTTTATAGCCTTGTTCGATATTCCATCGCTTTTTGTAGATGTCGATAATTTCTTCTCCCGATAAGACAAGATGTGTTGAGATAAAAATGATCAGTTCTTTGTGTGTACGTAAAAATACCAGCTTCACTTTCCCAAGTTTGGCATGTTCAACAATGGCATCGAAATAGGTGTAGTAGATTTTTCCGTAATGACCTGTATAAATACGACGCTCTGATTTTAGGGAATTGTGTAACGAATCAAGCGTTTTATGCTCCCCCTTGAAATTCCAGATACGGACATTATTAGCAATACGGGCGATAACTGGCATGCCAAGTTCACTTGCTTTATGAATGAAGTCGGGTTTAGCGTACCAGCTATCAACCAACAGATAATCAGACTCAATCCCCTGATTTAGTGCACGTTTCACCATATCAAGGGCAATGATATTTTTACCGTCCAATCCTTCAATGCGACGTTTGTGGGCATTACTTTTGTGATGTAAGACATTCGTAAAGTCTGCAATTTCACGACGTCTGCTGTCGTTAAGGCGTAGTGAGAAGTCAAGCTGAAACGTTGAATGAGTATCGGTATAGTTAAGAGAAACGATGTTGATTCCGTTGATGGTGCGGTGTTCTTTGTTGTTGTAAATGCTTTTGCAACTTCCCTCGATCTGTTTGCCTCGCTTAGGTTCAACCGTATCATCAATAATCAAAATACGGTGATCACTGTTTTTCTGAAGAGATTTTATTTTACGAATCAAAGCCATAGATGTCAGCATCAACAGCTTCCGCCAGTTGTATCGTGTATCTTTTACAAATCGGTAATAGGTGTCTTTGCCGTACGCATCAGAGCTTTGCTTCACAAACGCCGATTGGCGTTTGTTCATGACAAGCATATAGATAAAATGAAGAATAATCTGAAAAGGTGCGAAGCCGATACCACGCTTAATGAAGTTGCTATGAATGAGTATTTTTGAGATGTTTATCTCTCGAAGTACACTTAAAATTGGATTCTTTAATACACTGCTTACCGCAAGTTCGATAGAATTGTCCATACCCATAAAAAAGCCTCTGTATTGATCTGTTGTGGTAAACAAATTATACTTAAAAGTGCCTATTTATGGGCTTTAGTAGATGAATTTTAGCTAGTGATTTTGCTTGAATCTATGTGCGAAAGTTGAGTAATGATACAAAAGATACTTTTAATAGCCTTGTTCATTCTTTTTTGAACAAAAATGCCATCAGTGGAGTTCAACCAAAAACAATAGCTATTTTAAAAGATAAAGAAAAAATTGACACAAAAGAGTACATCATAAAAACTTGGGGCGATGAGTACCAAGATTTAGCGCTTAATGAGTACTTCTGTCTTAAAACAGTAGAAAAAGCTGGAGTAAAAACTGCTAATATACAGCTCTCTAAAAACAATAAATTTTTGATAGTAGAAAAATTTACAATGACTTCAGATGGAAAGTTTTTGGGTTTTGAAGAGATTCTCTCTTTGGTAAATAAAAACAAAGAAAGCAAATATGATGGTAGTTATGAACAGATTGCAAAAATCATCTATCAATATACTACCAACAAAAAAGAGTCCATGATCGCTTTTTATAAAACTGTTGTAATGAACTATCTTCTAAAAAATGGTGACGCACATCTTAAAAACTTTGGCTTACTATATGATGACGATTTTAAAACGATTTTTTACTCTCCCGTTTATGACATAGTAAATACCGTCGTATATGTATATAAAGACAAGCCAGCACTTATGTTGGGCGGTAAAAAAGTTTGGTGGGCTAAAGAGACTTTAGTGGAGTTCGGGCAAAAAAGTTGTCTTCTCTCTAAAAGTCAAGCTCTGGGATTATATGATGAATGTTTTGAAGCATTAAAATGGGGAATAAACACCCTTGAAAACTATCTTCAAGAAAATCCAAGCTTTAAAATAGGCAAAATGATGCTTGATAGCTGGAGATTATCGCTAGATGAAATTACAATAAAGGAGATGGGAGATGATACTATCAGAACTTGGCGAGAGTATTAAAATCTTACGAAAACAAAAAGGGCTCTCTCAAGAGATATTAGCCGAGCAATCAGGCATATCTCGAGCTACTCTCTCAAAACTAGAAAATGGGTATATTGCAAATATAAGTATAGTAACGATAAATCAAATACTTTCACTGCTGGGCTATGAAATAGATATAAAAGCATCTAACCCTTTTAAAAGCTAAGAATAAAAAAGAAAATGCCCCAATGGCAACATTTTTTCTTGACGATCCTACGACACTTACAACAATTATTGATCAAAAATTTAACGATCAAGCCATCAAAGTCTCTATACCAAAAGGTGCACAAAACCTTCTTGAACTCACAATAGATGACACAAACAAAAGCAAAATTATCGCTAGACTCCAACAAAGTGTAGAGTTTATAGAAAAAAGACATGCAGAAAAATTAAAACTCTATGAATCAAACAGTTCTAAAATAAGCAACACAAAGCTTATTGGTGAGATTGCAACCACGCAAGATCCTGTTAAGCCCAAAAAAGGATTAATCATCGCTGTTGCATTTGTGAGCGGGTTGATTTTATCTATTTTTATTGTGTTCTTGTTAAATTTTATGCGCGATATGAAAGAGTAACTTTTACTCTTCCATCTTTCCAGCAAGTCTTTTATAAACCTCTGAGTTTTCTAAAAGCTCTTTGTGCGTTCCGCGTGCGACGATCTCTCCAGCTTGAAATACTAAGATCATATCTGCATCTTCGATAGTGCTCGACCCTGCCTGGATTGAAGAACTTCGCCTCGCACTTCCAGAGAAGCCTTCAGTTCATCGTAAGAAGATTCAAGAGGCGTGGGGCGTCCCTGATAAAGAGATGGCGGCGATGGTCAATGCCGAACTGCTCACAACTGTTGAAGAGACCGTAGCACTAGGTGCTGAGCCAACAAAGGCTCGTAGTTGGTGGCTTGGTGAGATCTCTCGCCTAGC
>CAITKP010000033.1 GCA_903892995.1 uncultured Campylobacterales bacterium | reverse complement strand
ATGGTAACTTAGATGTATCAATCGATGATGCAAAATACCAAGGTGACTTTGGAAAAATCTCAGGTGGAATCAACGCATTTGCAGAGCAGATGAGAACAACATTCTTAGATATCAACAATAACGTAGATCGTCTTGCAAACGGAGACTTTGCAGCACAAATCACAAATGACTATAAAGGTGCATTCAATGTGACTAAAGTAGCAGTCAATGCTCTTGGAACAAACCTAAACAACCTAATCATCGATAGTAATATGATGAATATTGAGGGAGCAGCGGGTAACCTAAATGCACAGATTGAGACAGCGAAATATCAAGGTGATTTTGGAAAAATTACTGATGGTATTAACTCATTTGCTGGAGTTGTTCGTGATACATTCTTAGATGTCAATGATAAACTTGATGCAATGGCGCAAGGAGACTTGACAGTACGTATTACAAATGAATACCAAGGCGCATTTTTAGTTGCTAAAAATGCACTAAATGATATGGCTGATCGTTTACAAAATATCGTTATTGAAGTTAAAGGCGGAAGCTCACAAATCGCTGGAGCAAGTGAGCAAGTAAGCTCAACAGCACAAAGTCTTTCAAATGGTGCGACAGAGATGGCGAGTAACCTTGAAGAGACTACAAGTGCAGTTGAAGAGATGACAGGTTCGATCAACCAAAATGCTCAAAATGCTCGTACAACTGATGATTTGGCAACAAAAGCAAGTGAGATGGCAGAAGAGAGTGGAAAAGCTGTAACACAAACAGTTGAAGCTATGAAAGAGATCGCTACTAAAATTGGTATCGTTGGAGATATCGCTAATCAAACTAACCTATTAGCACTCAATGCAGCGATTGAAGCAGCACGTGCTGGTGAGCATGGTAAAGGTTTTGCGGTTGTTGCAGCAGAGGTTAGAAAACTTGCTGTACGTAGTCAAGCAGCTGCTCAAGAGATTCGTACGATTACTGCAAGTAGCGTTCAAGTTTCTGAAAAAGCGGGTGAATTACTCAAAGATATGGTTCCACAAATCAAGAAAACGGCTGATTTAATCCAAGAGATTGCCTCAGCAAGTGCAGAACAAGATAGTGGAATCTCTCAAATCAATAGTGCAATGACACAACTTGATCAAGTAACACAACAAAATGCAGCTGGAAGTGAAGAGCTTGCAAGTGCATCAGAAGAGATGAGTGCACAAGCGCAACAATTGATTCAGATGATGGAATTTTTCCGCGTTGATGATGTACAACAAGGGCGTGGTTTTGGTGCTACGACAACAAGAGCAATGCCAACAGCTCAGGCAAGAGCAACAGTACAAGCAAGACCAGCAGTGGCACAAACACATGCAGTCGCACAAAGTTCTGGAGGTTTTTCTAAAGCAGTATCTATAGAAAAACAGGGTTTCGAGCGTTTTTAATTTATTGACCCCATCAAGGGGTCAATGATGAAGTGGATGCTTTGTTAGAAGTGTCTTATTGATCATTGAGGAGGAATAAATATGAATGAAGAATTAGATGTTATTGGTGGTGCTATAAATGAAGAGTATCAACATTTGACGTTCATCGTAAAAAATGAAACTTTTGCAATAGCGGTTTTAGAGATTAAAGAGATAATAGAATATACATCTATTACACATGTACCACAGATGTATTCATATCTCTCAGGTGTGACAAATGTTCGTGGTAATGTGATACCAGTTATAGATTTGAGTGATCGTTTAGGATTAGGAAAAACAAGTGATGACAATAAGGTATGTATTATTGTAGAGACATTTGATGATAGTGAGACCTTGCTGATAGGATTGATAGTGGATGCGGTTGATCAGGTGTATCCATTGTTACCTGAAATGCGAGAAGATGCTCCAAGTTTTGGTACAAGAATTCGTAAAGACTTTATACAAAGTATGGCGAAAGTTAATGATAAGATCATCACTATTTTAAATCTTTTTACTCTATTAGATATTGAAGAACTTTCGAAAAATAAATTTACATATCAAATACAATAAGGATAATGGCCGTGGACATAGAAAATGTACGAAGTATAGCTGGAACTGAACAGTATGAGGACAATGATGATCTTATAGGGTTGATCATGAGCAATGCTGATGCAAGTGGTCAGTATGTAATATTTCGCAATGGTTTTGATAACTTGTATGCAATAAACGTAGCAAAAGTTGAAGAACTAGTCGCGTATGAAGAGATAGAATTAACAGAAAATTCAAATTCATTTGGAATCATTTCCGGTGTTGCAAAAATACGTGGAAATATTGTTCCAATCATAAATTTTGATCGATGGCTGGGCAATGAGGCTGATCCTAGCACGTATGAACTCATTATGGTATGTAATTATGGTGGGGAACGTATGGGTATTGTCATAAAGAATGTTCTTGGAATCTTAAGTATAGATAGTAATAAGATGATCGACAACTCTGAATTGGATGAGAAAACAAGTTTTATTACAGAAATTTCTTTAAGTGGAGTGCAGGGATTATGTCTTGTGTTTGATTCTGACAAACTGCTCTTAGAAGTATTTCCAAAAATTGAAAACAATGAGATGTATAAAACACATAATTTAAATTTATCTACTCCTATCACTGGAAAAGTGCTCTCAGCGGAGGATAGTGGTGTTATTCGCAGTGCTCTTAAAACTGTTTATGAACAACTTCAGCTTGATTATGAACTGTTTGCAAATGGTGCATTACTCTTAGAGCGTTTATCACAACTTGATCCAAATCAAGTCTCTTTGATTATAACTGATTTAGAGATGCCTGTTATGGATGGGATTAAAATGATTGAAGCTATTGTAGAAGAACCTCGCTATGGTGGAATACCTATTGTAGTCAATACAAATATGGCAAATGGAAGTGTTGCGAGTAAATGTCTTTCATTGGGTGTTCATCATATTATTCCAAAGCTTGATGTTGAAGACTTAAGCAATGCCATTAAGAATTATGCACGATGAATGTCAAATCTACAGAGATAAAACTAACAGATAAAGAGTTTGAACTCTTTAAAAAGTTTATTCATAAAATCTCTGGTATTCAGATGAAACCAGAAAAAAAAGTGTTAGTAGAGAGCCGTTTAGCGAAACGATTGCGCTACTATCAATTTAGATCATATAGAGATTATTATGAGTATCTTCAAACTGATGATGTTGAGCAACAGATGTTTATTGACATCATTACAACAAATGAGACAAGTTTTTTTAGAGAACCACACCATTTTGAGTATCTAAAAACTGCAATATTACCCAAACAAAAAGGGCCAATTCGTATCTGGAGTGCTGCGTGCAGCATTGGCGCAGAGGCGTATAGCAGTGCCATGGTATGTGATGAAGTTCTTGGAACAAGCAATGGAAAATATGAAATTGTTTGTACAGATATCAATGCAGATGTTGTTAAAACAGCTCAAATTGGGCTTTATCCTGAGAAATTTATTTCTCAAATTCCTCAAAAATATCTAAAAAAGCATTGTATGCGTGGCGTTGGCAAATATGAGGGAAATTTTATTGTTTCGGATCAGCTTAAATCAAACCTATTATTTAGACGGATGAATTTGCTTGAAAATGCAAACGGGGATATGGGGGAGTTTGATGTTATCTTTTTACGAAATATGCTTATCTATTTTGATGGACCAGAAAAAAAGAAGATTGTAGAAAATGTAGTCTCACGCCTCAAAAAAGGCGGGCACCTTTTTATAGGACATTCAGAAAGTTTGTTCAATATTAATAATAGTGTCACACAAGTTAAACCAACTATATACCGTAAACCTTAAAGGAGAAAAGAACCATGGCAAAAAAAGTTATATTTTTAGATGATAGTAAGTCAATTTTGAAAACGATCACATATACAGTCTCAGATTTAGTGAGTGATGGTGTTATTACCATTGAAACTTATGATAATAGCGAACTTTTCGCACAACATCTACGAGAGGGTGTTGTCGAGTTTGATATTTTATTTTCGGATATCAATATGCCGGGGATGAGTGGTTATGATGTTGTAAAAACTGCACGTTCTTTAGCGCAATACAATAAAAAAATGATTATTGCATTGACAACAGAGATTAGTGAAGAGAGTAAAAAAATGGGTAAAGAGGCTGGTTTTAATGGCTGGATTACAAAAATCAGCTCACCAGAAGTTATGAAAAGCACAATAGCAAATACAATTCGCGCTATTAATGCAAAAGGATGAGAAATGGTAGAAACTTTAACTGAAGAGGATTGTTTTTCTCAAATAAGTAAACTCAATGCAAAACTGATTCAATCTGAAAGTTCTAAAACTCGTTTTTTATCGCTTATTAGAAATGAGTTTGACAATCCAATGGTAGGAATGGTTACGCTTTTACGCCAACTCAGCCAACCTAGCAGTGAGACAATGGATGAAGATGCAAGAGAGACTCTGCATTTAGTTTATATGGACGCGTTAAAACTCAATTTTCAGCTTTCAAATATTATCTCAGTGGCAGCGGTTGAAACAGGTGTTTTAGAGCATAACACAACGATTTTCAATATCGCTTCTATGCTAAATGATATAGATGATGCTTTGCGTCATATTTTTGAAACAAAACTGCTCAAAGTGACAAAAAATATACAGTGCAGCGAAGAGATCTTTAATGACCGTGACAAAATCTATACGATTTTAATCAACCTAATCGCAAACGCTTATGAATACAGCACACCATCAACAGAAGTTGAGATCAATATTTTTGAAGATGATGGAAAACTTTTTATCTCTGTTCGTAATCGTGGAGATAAGATCAAAGATTCAAAAGCAATTTTTGACGCTTTTTACCAACAAACAGATGGTTACAATAGAACGCATCAAGGTTTAGGTGTTGGACTCTCTGTTGTAGGTGCTTTTGTTGACTTTTTAGGCGGTGACATTTTTATAACGCGTGATGGTGATTCCAATGTGTTCGTTGCAAGTATTCCATCTTTGGAACAAGATAGCGCAATTGGCTTTGGCGGTGAACTCGACGCATTTTTCTTTGATGATTAGACAATGAATCAAAAAGTCATATACTCAGAACAACTTTATATTGCAACTGAACCAACTGAGATATCAACAGTACTTGGTAGTTGTGTTGCAGTGTGTCTTTATTGTACAAAATCACAGATTGCTGGGATGAATCATTATCTGATGCCTCTTTGGAATGGTAATGGTCTTAAAACGCTTAAGTATGGTAATGTCTCAACAGAGCGTTTGATTGATGGAATGTTGGGTTTAGGTGCTGATTTACGTCATATCGAAGCAAAAGTTTTTGGTGGTGGCGTTCTTAATATAGATGAAGCGCATTCAGTAGGACCACGAAATGTTCAAGTGGCACTTGATATATTAAAAACATACAAAATCCCCGTCATTGCATCTGATGTAGGCGGAGATAAAGGGCGTAGGGTTATATTTAGCAATCACGATGGCAGTGTTTACGTAAAATATAGTAGATAAGGAAGTATCATGAACGTAGCATATAAATGCGTTGTTTTGAATACAAAAGGCGGGGCGGGTAAAAGTACTGTCAGTGCACAAATTATGGCACCTTTTTTGTACCAGCTTTCTGCAACTACACCTGTAATTTATGAATTTGATGATGAAAATCAAGAATCCAGACACTTTGGAGGAAGCACAATCTTTTCTTCTGAACGTATTACAGTTGGTTACCGTGATTTGCGTGATGAAGTTACAGAAATCATGCTTAATGATAAAACAGCTTGTATCGATGTAGGTGCAAACAAAACAGCAAAAGCAGTTATGGAAGCGCTCATTGATAGCAGAATGATTTATAGAATCGATCTTTTTGTGATTCCTCTTATGGATGGCGAAGTTGATGCACAAAGTGCTTATGAGGTTTATAAAGCGTTTAAAGATGCTTATCCTGAACTTAAAATTGTATTTGCTCTTGGACGAACAAACCAAGCGCGAGATCTTTATTGCCAGTTTGATATGTTTTTGGGTGACCGTAGGGGAATTTTTCAAAAAGCAGGTGTCCTTGAGCAAGTGGATGCAGTAGATAGATCCTATTTTTTAGTTCCTGATAGTGATGTTGTAAAGTATAGTCGATTGTTCGGTGTTACTATTTGGGAACTTGCAACGAACTCTAAAGATGTAGATGGTGAGCTCAAAGCAGCTATACAAAATGGTTTAGAGAGTTCTGCCATCAAACTTTTAAGTTTCAAACGGGGTTTAAAAAATGATTGTGATCTCTATCTTCAAAATGCAATCATTCCTGCATTTGAAGTTTTAACCAATAAAATTAATGAAAAGAAGGCTGTATGATTAAAGTTTTTGTTGTCGATGATAGTGCAGTTGTTCGAACGGCGATTACGACACTTGTCACGAAAGAACCAGATATAGAACTAGTTGGTGTAGCACAAGACCCTATTTTTGCTATGGAGAAGTTTCAGCGTCAAGGGTGGCCAGATGTTATCATCCTTGATATAGAGATGCCCCGAATGGATGGATTGACCTTTTTAAAAAAGATCATGGCAACTCGTCCAACGCCTGTAATTATATGCTCTTCTGTAGCGCAAAAAGGTTCACGTTCAGCTATTGAAGCGATGAGTGTCGGCGCTGTCGAAGTTATTGGCAAACCAGAGTTTCAGGTCAAAAACTTTTTTGAAGAGGTGCATGAACGCTTTGTGATTGCGATTCGTGCTGCAGCAAATTCAAGGCTTAAAGCAACAACAAAACCTGCTAGTAACTTTCTCACATCACTTGAGGATAAAAAGTCTGCTGATGCGATGCTTCCAAAGATTAATCGTGCTCTCAATTCAACAAATGTTGAAAAATATATTGCTATTGGAAGCTCTACGGGCGGGGTTCAAACCTTAGAAGCTATTCTTACAAAGATCTCACCCTCTTCACCGCCTATCTTGATAACACAACATATGCCAGCGGGCTTTACAGCTTCATTTGCAGAACGTCTTAACCGTATTTGTCCTGTACATGTAAAGGAAGCAGCAAATGGTGATAAACTCGAGCGAGGATCTGTATATATTGCTCCAGGTGAGTTGCATATGATGATAAAGCGTATCAATACAGGACTTGTTATAGAAATAAAAGATGGCCCTCGTGTGAGCCGTCATAAACCGAGTGTCGATGTGCTCTTTCGTTCATGTGCAAATGAAGCGCCACGAAACTGCAGCGCTTTTATTTTAACTGGTATGGGCGATGATGGCGCACGCGGTATGAAAGAACTCTTTGATAAGGGAGCAACGACCTATGCTCAAGAGGAAAAAAGTTGTATTGTTTATGGAATGCCAAAAGAGGCAGTAGCGCTTGGTGGTGTTTCAAAATCACTTACACCTACACAAATTATTGAAATTATTCGAGGAATGAAATGAGTGCTATAGGAATTGAAAATGTATTTGTTTCAATTACATCTATTTTAGAACATATTGAAAACGCAAATAATAATATTACTAACATGATGGAAAAGTCATCAAATGTAATAGTTGCTGAAATATCAGAACATCATAAAGAAGGCTTTTCTTCAGAGCTTAGCGAGGCAATACAATTACAAGATATTATTAGTCAGCAACTTCAAGCAGTTAGTTCTGCTATTGGTGACATGCAAAAAAATATTGATGTTTATTTACATTCTGTTCGTACTGATCACTCAATACTTAATCAGGGGATAATAAAACTTCAGGAAAAAATGAATATTGCGCTCGAAGAAGCAAAAAGAAAACATGATGCCTTCTCAGGTAGCACTTCTTTTACCGATCAAGAAGCTAGCCTTGAATTTTTTTAATTTTTAGGAAAACACAATGCACGGAATAGAAGATAAATATATAATAAAGTCCACAACTGATAAGAATGGAATTATAGATACTGTAAGTGAAGCTTTTTGTGTAATAAACGGATATACCAGCGAAGAACTAATTGGAAGTACGCATAGCATTATTCGTCATCCAGATACGCCTTCAGAAATTTTTTCTGAAATATGGAAAACCATTAAGAGTGGAAACATATGGATTGGCCAAATGAAAAATAAAAAGAAGGATGGTTCAGCATATTATGCTGATACATCAATTGAACCGATTTTTGATGAAAATGGTGCAATAAATGGTTATAAAAGTATCCGGTTTGATATAACAGATAAAATAAGATTACAAATGCAAAATGATGAGATTATTTCTTTGTTAAAGCGATATGAAAATGAGATAAAGAGTAAAAATTTAATTTTTAATTCTCAACAGTCAATTGTTGTTGTACATGATAATGGTAGATTGGTTGATGTAAATACTGTTTTTTTGAAAGATTATGGATATAAAAATCTTTTTGATTTTCAAGAAAAGCATGAGTGCATATGTGAACTTTTTATAAATGATGAAAGTAAAAGCTATTTAATGCCCTTTATTGAAGGAGTCGACTGGCTTAGTTATGTTAATGAACATAAAGAAATGATTCACGAAGTTATGATGATTGATAAAGATAATCGAGTAAGAGTTTATAGTGTGAGTGTATCTAGTTCAACATTTGATACAGATTTAAATGATATCGGAATAAGAGATGATATAACGGTAAGAGATGTTATTGTATTTCATGATATTACTGAAATAAAAAGAAGTAAAGATTTATTAATCTCTCAAACTAAACAGGCAGCAATGGGTGAAATGATATCAATGATTGCTCATCAATGGAAGCAGCCATTGACTGCAATTTCTGCAATTCATATGAAAATAAAAATAAAGCAGACAATGGGTCAACTTACCTTTGATGAGCTATTAAGCGAACTTGATAAGGCTAAGGACATTATTCGTCATCTTACCTCTACGATTGGTATATTTCAAAACTTTTTTAAGAAAAAAGATGGAAATACAATCAAGATTGTAGATGTATATAAAAGTATAAATACAATTTTATTGCCAATTTTTCAAGCAAATTCAATAAGAAATGAATTATATTTAGACGGTAAAGAAGATTTGGTTGATGATCGTTTAGATCAAGTTTTACTTAATATATATCAAAATGCAAATGATGCTCTTTTGGATATTGAGAGTAAAGACAGATATTTGACAACGAATATATATAGTGAAAATGAAAAATTAGTTATAACTATTTGTAATAGGGGAAAAGGGATAGAAGAAGCTATTTTATCAAAAATTTTTCTGCCATATTATTCAACTAAGTCAAAAAATGGGACAGGTATAGGTTTATATATGTCTAAAGTAATAGTAGAAGACAGGTTGAGAGGTTCCTTAAGTGCGTACAACACTGCAGAAGGTGTTTGTTTCAAAATAGTGTTACCTAAAATAAGATAGTTCAAAAAAAGAGGAATAGTATGAATATAATAAAAGAACTTCAAACTTTTGCAAAGGATTTAAGTGTTTTAGTGGTTGAGGATGATAAATTACTCTGTCAGCAAATTGTTGATATCGTGTCTCTATTTTTTAAAGAAGTTCACTATGCATATAATGGCAGTGAAGGGCTAGAGTCATATAAGAGTACACCAACTGATCTTTTAATTACAGATATTACAATGCCAATTATGAATGGTATTGTAATGTCTAGATTATTAAAACGTATTAATAATGATCTTCCTATTATGGTTATTTCAGCGCATGATAGTTTTGATTATATGAGTGACATCATTGATCTTGGAATAAAGCAATTTGTTAAGAAGCCATTTGAAGAGGAAGATTTATTATATCGTTTATTGAAAATATGTGAAGAAATTGTCGTAATAAATAGTCAAGAAGAAAAAATAGAACAGTCTGAAGAACTTTTAATAACAAAACCACAAGAATTTCATATTAATATTAATCATATAGAGCAAGAATCTTTAGTAGTTAAGACAGTTAAAGATGAAGAAAAGATCGAAATAAAGCCAAATATTCATCAAAATTTAAATATAGTTGACTATAAAGATCATTATGAAAGTATTACGAGAGATGATATTGATGAGATGACAGACTTATTATTGGAGATGGACTCATTTGTATTTTTAGGTATGTTACAAGATACAATTGAAAGTGAATACATACTAGAATTTTCACAATGTATTTCGAAGTTTGGAAATACACTTACTTATTATCCTGTTATGGCCGAGGTTGGCGGGTATATGTCAACATTAGGATTTAAGATCAAAGAAAATGTTGAGCGACTAGATGAGCGTAGAGATTTTTTAGGCTTATTTTTTGAAGCTTTTATTGTAGATTTACATTCACTAATGGAGGAAGCATTTTTAAAAAAATCTGGGATACCAACATTTTATAATAAATCTATAATAATAGGAGTTGAGACAATTTTGTCAGAGTTAAGTAGCGCTCCAGAAATAGATATAGTGAATGAAGTTGAATTTTTCTGAATTTAACTGCGTAATTTTAGAGTTAGTTTGACAAGTGGCATTGATTATACAATATATATAGAAAGAGTTTGAGAAAATAAATATGGAACCAAGCTTTAACATTAAAAAAAATTATATTGGATATTTCATATTATTGTTAATGTTTGTTTTAGTTGTAATGTTAAGTTTTTCTTTTACGTTTTTTGATGTCAATAAGAATAAAAGAATAGATTCAAGACAGAAAATTTCTTTGCCGTTCAGCACAAATAAACATATAAAAGTGGTTCTATTATATTTTGGATATGTAGGTTGTACTAAAATTTGCGTCCCTTCATTGACTGAAATATCAGAAATATACAATAAAGTTAATAATACCGATAAAGTGGAATTTTATTTTATAAATATTTCAGAAGATGGATCAGGAGTTAAGGAGTTTGCTAATTCGTTCCAAAAAAATTTCATTGGTCTTCAACTATCTAAAGAAGAAACTGAAAAACTTATGAATAGTTTAAAAGCTTACAAAAGTGATCCTCTAATAAAAGGAGGTGAAACATATCATACTGCCAATTTGTACATGTTATTAAAAACAAATGATAATGAATATATTTTAAATAATATATATTATACGCACACTTTTAATAAAAAATTAATAGTTACAGATATTAAAAAGTAACTATAAATGAGTATTACTCAATATACACAGAGAACACAATTGATTCAAGATAACTTATATTTAGAAGCTAAAAAGATGGATAGAACTTTTTTAGTTATTTTTTTGATGAATTGGGCCTTGGTGACTTTTATTACATCAATTACTTATGATACTTATATGTTTGGGGCAATCGGTGGGGCAATATTAAGTGGAGTAGCCTCTTTAATTTATTATTATTTTAAGGGAAGTACAATTTCTAGAGTTTCTATTGGAATTTTAATAATGGGATTTCCAATAATTATGATTCAGCAACAACTTGGTCGTATTGAAATGCATTTCTATGTATTTATTGTTCTCGCTTTTTTAGCATTATATAAAGATGTATTACCCTTAATAGCAGCGTCTTTGACAGCATCATTTCATCATTTATTATTTACGTACTTACAGGAAATAGGGACAATGAAGGTTGTGATATATTCCTATGGGTGCGGATGGGATATAGCTATATTGCATATAATATTTGTACTTTTTGAAACCGTTACGTTGGCATATATGATACATATTATTAAGTTTCAATATATGAATTTAATTGCAGCGATGGATGATACAGAAAAAACAACAAAACTTTTAGAGGAGGCGAGGGTTTCAAGAGCGATAGCAGAGGAGGCAACAAGGGAGGCACAGCAGAAGCAAGAGTTGCTAGAGAGTGCTAATATAGAACTTGAAGAGCAACGTCAACAATTGGAAGAGCAGACACGTACCTTAGAGTTGAATCAGCAAGAGCTTGAGATACATAATAGTGAACTTGCACAGACACGACAAGAAGTAGAAAGACGTTCACAGGAATTGGAAGACTCAAATCGTTATAAGTCGGAGTTTTTGGCGAATATGAGTCATGAGTTGAGGACACCTTTAAATAGTATTAATATACTTTCTAAAATTTTAGGTGATAACAAAGATCAAAACCTAACTCCAAAACAATCTGAACAAGCCTTAACAATTTATCGTTCAGGGAAAGATCTTCTACAATTAATAAATGACATTTTAGATCTTAGTAAGATTGAAGCGAGAATGATGAGTTTACATCTCGATGATGTACATGTAGGAGCATTAGCGAATGAATTGTATTTTATGTTCGAACCATTGGCTAGTGAAAAGGGTGTAAAACTCACAATGACGGTCGATGAATTAGAAGATAAAATCATATATACAGATGCTGAAAAAATTAAACAAATATTGAAGAATTTTCTCTCGAATGCAATTAAATTTACAGATACTGAGGGTACGATTAGTTTAACAGTAAGTAGTAATGATGATATAAAATTGCCAATAAAATTTTCTATCCATGACACAGGTATCGGGATACCAGAAGATAAGATATTGACAATCTTTGAAGCATTCAGACAAGTAGATGGAAGCACTAGTCGAAAATATGGTGGAACAGGCTTGGGTCTTAGTATTTCCAAAGAGCTCAGTACACTTTTAGGTGGTAAAATTGTTGTTGAGTCAGTTCACAATGAAGGATCTACTTTTAGCTTGTTATTGCCATCTCAAATCGATACAACAGGTATAGATACCCAACTTATAGATGTTATTAAAAAAGATGGCGAGGAGAGGCAACAAGTAATTTCGAATCAATTAATACATAGATTATCTGATTCGGATGATGATAGATTGACAATTAATAAAGGTGATAAGACAATTCTTATTATAGAAGATGATATCAATTTTGCTAGAATTGTTCAAGATGAAGCTCGTAAGTTAAACTTAAAAACAATACTCTCAAATAATGGACATGAGGGATTTGAATTAGCAAAAGTATATAAACCTTCAGGGATTATACTTGATATGAATCTTCCAGTGATGGATGGTTGGGATGTTTTAAAACTTCTAAAAGCAGATGTAAAAACAAAGCATATTCCTGTAAAAATAATTTCTGCTGATGAACCTAATATTGCAACAAAAAGAATGGGTGCAATTGATTATTTACAAAAACCAGTAGAGCTCGACGAATTAGATCAGGCATTAAAAAAACTGATACATGTAGGCAATAAAGAGAAAAAAGATCTTTTAATTGTAGAAGATAACAATTCTCTTAGAGAAAGTCTTATAGAGATATTAAATGCAGATGATATCAATATTACAGAAGCATCCGATGCAAAATCAGCAGTGCTACATGTAAAAGCAAAGAAGTTTGATTGTGCGATTGTTGATATTGGATTACCAGATATGGATGGTATTTCTCTTCTGAAAATACTCAAAAAACATCATTGTGAGCTTCCAGTTATAGTTTATTCAGGCCGGGATTTTACAGCTCAAGAACTTTCTGTATTACGACAATATAGTGAGTCTATAGTATTAAAGACTGCTGAATCAGAAGCCCGTTTGGTACATGAAACAGCCCTTTTCTTACATAGGATAGAATCAAATATGAGTAGTTCTCAGAAAAACTTATTAAAAACTTCATTTTTTATGGAAAGTTCATTCGTAGATAAAAAAGTTTTAGTAGTAGATGATGATGTGCGCAATGTATTCTCTTTAGATGCTTTACTGAGCGATAAGGGAATGGTAGTGAAAGCAGCATATAATGGTCGAGAAGCTATAGATGTTCTGATGGAGAATAACAATAGCATAGATATCATATTGATGGATATAATGATGCCTATTATGAATGGGTATGAAGCGATAGCAGAAATAAGAAAGAATGCAAATTATGATCAAATTCCAATTATAGCGTTAACAGCAAAGGCTCAAATTGAAGATAAGCAAAAATGTTTAGATGTTGGAGCAAATGATTATATGAGTAAACCCATTGATAATGAGCAATTATTACAGTTGATGAAGTTATGGATGAATAGAGGTTAGTGCAGTTTTGATACTTTTACATTAAGATTATGACGAGTGGGTCTAGTTTAATATTTATAAACAAGATGTAGTGAATGGTCCCGTCTCCCCCAACCGCTAACAAGTTTAGACAATTGGAGCTTCCTGTTTCACAATGCCGTGATCTTTGGCAAGCGTCTCAGACTCTATGACACTCCCACAAGCTCATATTTTGACAGTTCTTTGTAAGCCGTAATTTATTATATTGAGCGTTGCATTACATCTCTATCATGTAGCGTGTGACATGCAGTCTGATATTAAGAGCTTTTTTGCCTGTAGTTGCTCCACAGGGTGAGTATATTGATTCTATACTTAGAAATTTTGCACTTATGTAATTCAATATTGATTAGGTGGTGATTTTTATTTACATTTTTGAAAGCGATGGTATAATTTTGTTCTAACTTAAATTGTGGATAGTTTTTTAAAATTTTCAGGAGACTCTTCATAAGTATGGATTTGGTGCCTTATTAATGAAAAAAATTTCTTTTTATATTATGACCAACAGATTATATTATATGTGCATTAAAAAATATATTT
>CAITKP010000032.1 GCA_903892995.1 uncultured Campylobacterales bacterium | reverse complement strand
GTGTGTGTGCTTTTGAAAGTCTGGAGCCAGATATGAAATGCTGTTTCTTAAAGTGGATGATGAATCAGCCATCAACAGATTTATAGATAAGCCATAACTGACAGAGTAATGATTAATTAAAAAGTCCGCTTTGCTATAAGTGTTGGAACTATTGATAAGTAAGGCTTCATAAGGAATTTGTGAAAGGTTGTTTTGGGGAATGATAATGAGATGTGTTACTTGTGATGGTAGGAGTTTTATTGTTTCAGAAAGCAAAGTATCATAGAGCCACTTTGCAGTTCTGCAATAGTTTTTTTCATTAAACCTTTTTAGAAAATATAGTAAGGAATCAGATTTTTGGTTTATATGTTTGGAAAGAAATAAAGGCATTACATCAGATTTATTTTTTGAAATGTAGGTACAGATATACTGATTGTCTTCAAAGTATTGGTTTATGATGCAATCGTTATCTTTTAATCTTTTTTGCACTTCAGAAATATTTATTGCGGTGATGGAACGGTGAGAATTGCTTTGTAATTCTTGTTTTAAGACAGAAGCATACTTTGCATAGTCAATCCATTTCAAGAGGTTATTCTTGACTATATTGCTTTTAGTGAGTCTGTAATATTTTTCGGCAACAGGAATCTCCTGGTTTTGAAGTCCAGTCATATACGTATCCAAAGCCTGATGGACTTCAAAAGTGTTCAAGCTTTTCACCAATTCTTCCCAAAGGTTTGCCTCCAATAAAGAGTGGTTGTAAGCTGCCTCTATGTATTTCTTATCTTTTGTCTTATCGTATAAGAAAGAAAAAAGCTCAGCCTTATAACTGAGTAAAATTGTTGCAAGAGGCTTGTTCAAGAAATTTGAAGTGCCACTTGGACTTGAAAATATATTTGCATCATCGTAGTTAGGAGTTAACGCAATTAGAGCCTTGTGTAGCATATCAAGAGACTTAAAAACACTATCGTATTTATAGGCATATTCATTTCCCAAGGCTTTGGCAAAATAAATATTTGCAATCTTTTCGCTTTTGTTGCCACTAATCTTGGAGTAGATAGCTAATTCTTTATTATAGTATTTGTTGGCTTTCTCAAGACTTTCTTTTGCTTTGAAAGGATTCGTAATTTTTTCTTTGTAGTATAGTGCTTCGTCTGTGTATGTGTTGCCAATGTCATGGAATATTTTTCCTTTGTAACTATTGTTATCATGGAAATATTTATTGTTATAATACAAAGAGGAGTCAAAGTAAATCCTTGCTTTTTCTCTTGCGCCCAAGAAGTCTTTATCTCCAATTACTATTTTTGAGTTATATCCGAACTCCCTGTATATATCGTTAACAGGGACAAATGCCAAGCTATCCTTTTTATCCCAGCAAATCATCAGAGCTTTATTTGCAAAGAACAATGCACTGTCTTTTACTATTCTAAAGCTATAATACTTCGCCAGCAAAGAATAATTCTCGGCAAGATAGATTGTGTTCGCACCGTAATTATTTTTAATCAACAAGAGGCTCTTGTTCCAATATTTGTATGCAATTCCAATATCATAGAGGGAAAGGTAAATCTTGCCGAGTAGATTATAATGTCGAGAAAGCAATAGCGGACTTGCATTTTTATTCTCCAGCAATTTGATTTTTTCTAAGAGTTGGTGTTCTGTCTTTTCTGTGGCTCCATTCTCGAATGAGGATTGCAGTTCTCCCAG
>CAITKP010000031.1 GCA_903892995.1 uncultured Campylobacterales bacterium | reverse complement strand
TTGATAAAAATATTATCAATTATCTTCTTGATGATTCAATCTTTGAAGAGTGCATTTCTTCTGTAAAAGATGGTGAAACCTCTTCGGACCAAACGACTATTTTTATCGCAAAAAATGGCAATCATATCTTCACAACGAAAAATGTACGGTGTATCAAAATAGATGACCAAGAGTCTATCTTTGTCAACATTCGTGATGTTAGCAATATCGATAAACTCAATTTAGAACTCAACTGCTCAAAAAGAGAACTCGAAGAAAAATCCAAACAACTCACAACTCTTCTTGATGATCATAAAAAACAAATAGTCGAAAAACAGCTTCAACTCGATGAAATCGTCAATATTATCGACGAAATCATCTGGTATATTGATGATAAAACCATGTCTATCAAGTATATATCTGATGCAATTGAAAATATTTTTGGAGAACCAAAAGAGAGCTTTTTACATGATGCTTCTCTTTGGATGCTGATGATTCATCCTCAAGATAGAGAAAAAGTAGAGCATTTTTTTCATAATATCCAGCCCACAAAATCTGCGACAATCGAGTTTAGGATCATCAAAAAAGATGGTACCATCAAATGGCTCTCAAGTACGGTAAATCACCATCTTTCCTTAAACTTTTTCATAGGTGTCACTCGAGATATCACAAGAGATAAAGAGGTTCAAGAGAAGATGGAGTTTATGGCATTTCATGATATCCTCACTCGACTTCCAAATAGATCATTCTTAAAAAATGAGATCGATAGTCTACTTCAAAAATCTACCATTATCGAACAAAATTTTGCCCTGCTTTTTTTGGATCTTGATAATTTTAAATATATTAACGATTCAATGGGACATGATATCGGTGATGAGATCCTTATCGAAGTTGCAAATAAACTAACGCAAACTCTTTCAAATAACGGGATTTGTACAAGATTTGGCGGTGATGAGTTTGTTATCATCACAAAGATACAAAATCAAAAAGATATCGGGATTAAAGCGCAAAAGATTATCGATGCACTCAATGAACCTTTTATAGTAAATGAGCATGAATTTTTCATCTCTTCTTCCATTGGAATCGCACTTTTTCCACAAGATGCATCAACTGCAACAGGACTTATAAAATCCGCGGATACTGCGATGTATGAGGCAAAACTAAGCGGAAAAAACAGATACAGCTTCTTTGACAAGTCGATGAATACAAATGTTGAGGAGTTTTTAGAACTTGAAATGCTTATTAAAGATGCTCTTGCAAATAACTATTTTGAACTCTATTTTCAACCTCTTATCGATTCATCCAAATCAACGCTTTATGGATTTGAAGCGCTGCTGAGACTTATCCATCCTGAGCATGGATTTATCTCGCCTGATAAGTTTATTCCCGTCGCTGAAGCAACAGGCGATATCTTAAAAATCAGTGCCTTTGTGATGAAACGTGCTTGTAAATTTGCAAGTGAGATAAACACGCTCAGTTCTCATGATATTTTTGTCTCTATCAATATCTCAGCAAGACAATTTAAAGAGAAATATTTTGCTAAAGAGTTCTTAAAATGCGCTGCTGATTATGGCGCAGATCCTCGCATTTTAAAAGTAGAAATAACCGAATCTGTTGTTATGGATAATGCATCACTCGCTATTAAAGAATTAAAAATATTAAGAAATGCTGGAGTGAAAGTCGCCCTTGATGACTTTGGCACAGGTTACTCTTCATTTGAGTATCTCGCCCAGCTTCCTATCAATACTATCAAAATCGACAAATCATTTATTATCCCTGTTTTTGATCAAAAAAGTAATGAACATATTGTTATGGCTATCACCTCTTTGGCTCATGCACTCAATATGGATGTTATTGCAGAGGGTGTTGAAACAGATGCGCATGTCAAGTATCTTAAAAATAACAATATTGACCTGCTGCAAGGATTTTACTACTCTAAAGCGATACCAGCTGATGAGATTATCGCAAATATAGGCGAATACAAAAAACTTTTCAATCTTTAGGAACAACTTATGACCACCCTTTTCATCGCATCAGATAGCAAAAATGCTGGGAGTCTTTTAGTTACTATGGGAATGATGGATATCATCAGTACAAAGATCCATAAAGTCGCTTTTTTTAAGCCCATCATCGAAAATACAAAAGATTTAGATATCGAATTTATTCGTTCTCGATATGGCTTGGATATGCGCTATGAAGAGTGTTATGGGTTTGAGCTTTCCTATGTTTTGATGATGATCGCGCAAAATAAACTCGATTCCCTCATAGAGCAACTCATAGATAAATACAAAAAACTTGAAGAGAAATATGATTTTATTGTCTGCCAAGGGATAGCAAAAAGCTCCCTCTTTCAAACTTTGGATTTCGATATCAACCTCAAAATAGCCCAAAATTTCGGTATGCCCTTTATCAATATTATCAATGCAAAAGGCTTACATGTAAGCGATATTATAGAAAACTACAGTATCGATCATCAAAATCTTTGTACACAAAAATGTTTTCATTTTGCTACTTTTATCAACCGCATCGATCCGCTCATCTATGAAGAGCTTCAAACAAAACTTCCCTATGAAAATCTCTATCTTCTTAAAGAGCTTAGTGAACTGGACACCCCAACGATAGGGGATATTATCGATAATCTAAAAGCAAAAAAAATCCTTGTAACAGATGAAGATAGAGGGAAACTCGTCAAGCAGATCAAAGTCGCAGCGCTCACTCTGGATAACTTTTTAGATCATATCGAAGATGGTGATCTTGTCATAGTTCCCGCGGATAGATCCGAGATCATCGTAGGTCTTTTATGTGCTTCAAAATCGCAGAGTTTTCCAAATATCTCAGGAATCATCATCCCTTTTGATATGCAAATACATCCAAATATTTTAGCGCTTATCCATGGGCTTGATGGATGCAGTGTTCCTATTTTTAGTGTTGCAACCGATACCTACACAACCGCTCTTGGCATCACCTCCACTAAAGCATCTTTGAGAGTGCATGATAAAAGAAAGATTGCTCTGTCTTTGGGTTTATTTAATGCCAGTGTCGATACTGATACCATTGAGTCAAGAATCAAAGTGAGTGGCTCGCAGATTGTGACACCGATGATGTTTCAATATAAAATAACGTATATGGCAAAAAGTGCTAAAAAAAGAATCGTTTTACCTGAAGCAGAGGATGATCGCATCCTTCGAGCTACAGAGATAATTTTACGACAAGGAATCGCAGATATCACCCTTTTAGGAGATCCAAATAGTGTGCAACAAAGATCACTCCAACTAGGCGTTGATATCTCTGGGGCAAAGATCATCGATCCATGGAAAAGTGAAAAACTCGAAGAATATGCACAACTTTTTTATGAATCAAGAAAAGAAAAAGGCTTAACACTTCAAGCAGCAAAAGATGCGATGAATCATAAAAGCTATTTTGCGACAATGATGGTACAGCTAGCAGAGGTCGATGCAATGGTAAGCGGTGCTTCACACACAACTGCAGACACTATTCGCCCTGCTTTACAGATCATCAAAACGCACCCTGATACTTCCATCGTTTCAAGTCTCTTTTTTATGTGTTTAGGGACGCAAGTGCTTGTCTATGCCGATTGTGCGATCAATCAAGATCCAGATGCAACACAGCTCGCGCAAATCGCGATCTCTACAGCAAAAACAGCTTTAGAGTTTGGGCTTGAGCCAAAAATTGCGATGCTCTCCTACTCAAGTGGAGATTCTGGAAGTGGCGAAGATGTAGAAAGAGTCAAACAAGCCACAGCGCTTGTCAAAAAACTCTCGCCATCACTTCTTATCGATGGGCCTATCCAGTATGATGCCGCCATCGACAAGGATGTAGCAAAACTAAAAGTTCCAAACTCTGTGACCAAAGGCGAAGCCAATATCTTCATATTTCCAGATTTAAATACAGGAAATAATACCTATAAAGCAGTGCAACGCTCTACAAATGCCATTGCCATCGGCCCGATTCTTCAAGGACTCAACAAACCCGTCAATGACCTTAGCCGAGGCTGCAGTGTCACAGATATCGTAAATACAGTAGCAATCACAGCGATCCAAGCAGCAGCAATCAAATGAGAATACTTGTCTTAAACTCTGGTTCCTCCTCTATAAAATATAAATTTTATGATCTTGAGTCTATGGAGCTCATTGCTCATGGAGCTCTTGAAGAGGTTAAAGAAAATCGCCATGAACTCATTGAAAATATTCTTTGTGAACTTCATAACATCGATATCGTAGCACATCGAGTTGTTCACGGAGGTGAGCGTTTTCATGAAGCTGTTATCATCGATGAGGATGTTACAAAAGAGATACAAAAACTCTGCATACTTGCCCCTTTACATAATCCATCCAATCTTGATGGGATCAAAACTGCAAAAATCGTTTTACCGCAATGCATACAAATAGCTGTTTTTGATACTGCTTTTCACCAAACGATGCCACCCTCTTCTTACATGTACGCCCTTTCTAAAGAGTTGTATGAAAAGTATGGGATCCGTCGTTATGGATTTCATGGCACTTCTCATAGTTATCTGCTAAAAGAGTGTGCAAGAGTGATGCATAAAGAGGCAAGCCAACTCAATATCATCACCCTTCATCTTGGAAACGGAGCGAGTGCTACTGCCATAAAAAATGGAAAATCCTATGATACTTCGATGGGATTTACCCCGCTTGAGGGTCTTGTTATGGGCACTAGAAGCGGTGACTTTGATCCAGAGATACTTATATATCTTATGCGTCTAGGCTACAGCGCAGATCAACTTGAAAATCTCATCAACAAAAAAAGTGGTCTGCTTGGAATCTGTGGAAGTAGCGATCTGCGAGAGATTGTAAAGAAAGATGACAGTGATTCTCATCTGGCATTAGCGATTATGAGCCAAAGAATTAAAAAATATATAGGTGCATATACTGCTCTTTTGGGAAGAGTTGATGCCATCATATTTAGCGGTGGAGTTGGTGAACATAGTTACCATGTAAGGCAGATGTCACTTGATGGATTAAAGAGTGCTTTTGGTATCGCACTTGACCAAGAAAAAAACAAACAAGCCCTCAATAAAACCGCGCTCATCTCAAGTAAAGAGAGTAAGGTCCCTGTCTTTATGATCCCAACAGATGAGGAACTTGAGATTGCGATGCAAGCGCATCAGCTCATAAAACACTCTAAATAGTTTACATGTAAGCCCTTTACATGTAAGCCTTTTCTACACAAAACCTTTTTTTGACCGATTTAGTCACAATGTAGCTCACCTAAAAGGATCACTATGCAAGTAGGTTCAAATACAAATCAAACAGACATTTACGCACAATATACACAAATGAAACTCCAAAGTAAAGAGGATTTAAAGAGTAATTACTCAGAACTAAAGATCCAGTTTCAACAAAGTAGCTCAGCATTGAGCGCTCTTTCAAGCGATGCTCAAGCACAAATCACACAAGCTCCAAATAATCAAATCGATCTCAACCAACAAGATTTTCAAAAATTTTTAAAAGATATCGGTTATGAAGGAAAACCAATCGCTCAGCTTTCACAAGATGAAGCAAAAGCTCTTGTCGCTGATGATGGCTTCTTTGGTATTGATAAAACAGCGCAAAGAATCGCTGATTTTGTCATAAATGGTTCTGGTGGTGATGAGAGCCTGCTTCGCGCAGGAAGAAGTGGAATCATGCAAGGTTTTGAAGATGCGCAAAAGGCATGGGGTAGCAAACTTCCAGATATCAGCCAAAAGACAATTGAAAAAGCTACCGATCTTATCAATCAAAAGATGAGCGACTTGGGATATTCTGTTTTAGATACAAATGCTTAATTAATAAACAATTTTTTGCTCAATTTATACTTTTTTTGTAGTTATAATTCGATCATATATCACAACAAAGGTCGGATTATGAAAGAGTATATAGAGCTTTATAGCAAAAATAAAGACAAAATTGAAAATATTATAGAAAGCAGTATTGAAAGTTTGGGCAAACTCAATAATGAAGCACACAATTTTTATAAAAAACTTTTTGCTACATTTCCCTCTCTAGAAGTCGTTTATCTCGTTGATGCAACTACAAAAATCCAAACTTCAGCGAACATTTACAGCAAATACAACGATGACACAGAAAGAGATAAAAGCAGAAGTTACCTCATCAATAAGCTCAATATAAAAGAGAACAACTTCGCGTTCACTGCACCTTATCAAAGTTCGACTACAGGAACGCTTTGTATCACTGTCTCTAAAAAAGAGGGAGATCATATTATTTTTATGGATTTCGTTTTAGAAAAACTTCTTGAACGTGTCGGGCTTATAGAAAAACATATCTACTTTAGTAAAATTATCAAATCCTTTTACTTTATAGCTGGCTTTTTTATGATGCTCCTTTCTATGTCGGCAATCGTGTATGGTGCTTACGACTTTATAAATAACTTTGTACAAAATAGCATTGATATCGATACTATTTTCAAACCAGTTATTGCGACAACGCTAGGACTTGCAATCTTTGACTTAGCAAAAACAGTTTTAGAACAAGAGGTATTTTTCAAAAGTTACTCAAAAGACTCAAAGATAGAGATCAAAATACTCACAAAATTTTTGATCACAATTTTAATAGCACTCTCGATTGAAACCCTTATGGTTGTGTTTAAAATAGCGATTGAAAACTATGACAAAATGGTCAATGCACTCTACTTGATGGGCGGGATATCTTTTATTATCATCTCTCTTGCAGTGCTTATCTTTTTAACACAAAAAAAAGTAAACTGAGTCTTAAAGAATAGGAATTATGATCTTAAACTCTGCACCTTGTAGAGTATGACTTAAATATTCATACTCTACATTGCGAGTAAGTATTGTTCCACTTAAGTGCTCTGTGATAATCGTATATGCGATATAAAGCCCAAGTCCAGTGCCTTTTGATTTATGTTTTGTCGTAAAATAGGGCTCAAATACTCTTTCTAAAATCTCATCTTTGATACCAAGTCCTGAGTCTTTTATGCTTATTGTTATCTCTTTTGCATTACAGTGCACATCAATAAAAAAATATTTTTCTTTGACTTTACTCTCGACTATCGCATCTTTTGCATTATTATAAATAGTAAGCAATGATTGAATTAACAGATTTTCGTTACATGTAAGCTTGCAATCTTCAATAGAGGCGACTGTTGTAATTTGGTTAGTGTTGAAAACATCTTTTGTAAGTTCGCTGACTTTATGTATCGTCTCTTGTATGCTAAAGATGCTCTTCTCATTCATGTCTGCACTAAAATAGTTTTTAAAATCATCAATAGTCTGAGAAAGATATTGCGCTTGGAGGTTAATATCACCGCTGATACGCATAATATCCTCTTTTTTTATATCATGTCCCAAGAGCAAAGAGGTTTCAATCTTGGCTACATTTAAAGAGATAATATTTAAAGGCTGTCGCCATTGATGTGCAATGTTGCTTAGCATTTCACCTACTGCAGCTATTTTAGACTGCATCATAATGATTTTATTTTGCTTTTCAATCTCTTCACTTTGCTGTAATATAGTCTCTTTGAGATGGCTTTTTGTATGTATCCACTCTTTTTTAAGACTGATAAAAAGTACGATAAAAATAAGGCTGATGATAACAAGTAACGAGATGATAAGAAGATAAAAAAGATCCTCATAGTGCAATTTAAAAGCAAGCTCTTTTGGATGATTGTACTCATATATAAACGAATCGCTGTCGAGATCTTTGGTGACCATACCGAGTACTTTATAGACTTTTACTATATCATTTAGCTGCTCTTTGTCTAGATATCCCAAAGGTGTATCTTGTTTATATGCAAGATGTTTAAGGATCTCTCCCTCTTTTATGAGCTGAATCAAACTTTTATTTTGAGTGTTATAGTTTTTATGGATGATATCTGCGGTTTGAGAGATATTATCAAACGCATATGCCCAACCTTTTAAAGTAGCTTCATAAAAATCTTTTGTTGCTTGTGGATTGTTTTTTATATATTGTGAAGAGCTAAAGAGGATATCATCATAAAACCAAAATCCATAATCTTTAGGATTGAAAACTTTATATCCTACACCCTTATCTCCCATACGCACAGGTTCATTGGATATATATGAAGCCATGGCATCAGTTTTTTTATCTATGAGATCATCAAGATTAAAACTATGAGGAATCACTTTAATATCTTTTTGAGTCAAACTCTTTGAGAAAAACATCGCCATCACAGAAGCCATATCTTTGGCATCATCTGTCAACATAATTCTCTTATTTTTAAGATCCTCAAGCCTCTTAATATTTGGTTCATTTCGGCTAAGCAGTATCATCGGTGATGCCTGATAAATAGCACCTAAAGCTACAATATCTGCACCATTTATCTTGCTTATAAGTATTGATGAATGCCCTACTGCAAAATCAGCCTCTTTTTTTGGGATTACACTTAAAATATTTGTCTTACATGTAGGCTCTTTTATCTCAACATCAAGCCCAGCATCTTTGTAATAACCAAGCTCCTTTGCCATATAGTATCCAGCAAATTGAAACTGATGCAGCCAATCTAACTGCAATACAACTTTTTGGTCTGCATATAAAGTGATAAAGAGTAAAAGGAGGGATATTATTTTTTTCATAAAGGTGATTTTATCCTATAAACACTCTGTTTTGAAAAAAAGTGAAAATCTGAGCTATTTTTTGTGTAAAGAAGAAAATGAGGTGTTAAGAGTTTGTTATGATGAAAAAGCCGAAGCTTTTACATCATTCCTGGCATTCCGCCCATACCACCCATATCTGGCGATGATGGTTTATCTTCAGGAACTTCATAGATCGCAGCTTCTGTAGTTAGAAGAAGACTTGAAACTGAAGTAGCATTTGTAAGTGCAACACGCTCAACCTTGAGTGGATCGATGATTCCAGCTTCAAACATATCCACATACTCGCCAGTTGCTGCATTGAAGCCTATGTTTTCGTCGCTTGCATTTTCAATTGCATTTACAACAACACCTGCATCATAACCAGCATTAATAGCAATCTGTTTTACTGGTGCTTTTACGGCACGAAGAATGATCTCACATCCGATTTTTTGATCTCCGCTAAGATCAAGATTTACTTTTGCAGCAGCACGAACAAGAGCCGCACCACCACCGATCACGATCCCCTCTTCAACTGCTGCTTTTGTAGCTGAGAGTGCATCATCAACACGGTCTTTTTTCTCTTTCATCTCAGTCTCAGTTGCAGCACCAACTTTGATAACTGCTACGCCGCCACTAAGTTTTGCAAGACGCTCTTGAAGTTTTTCTTTATCATATTCACTTGAAGTTGATTCGATCTGTGTTTTGATCTCAGAGATTCTCATTTTTACATTTTCACTGCTTCCAGCACCATTGACGATGACAGAATTATCTTTATCTATAACAACACGACCAGCTTGACCAAGGTGTTGGATTGTCGCACCTTGTAGTGTGTGACCTGTTTCTTCAGAGATAACAGTACCATTTGTAAGAACAGCGATATCTTGAAGCATCGCTTTACGTCTGTCACCAAAACCTGGAGCTTTGACAGCTGTGATATTTAAAACCCCACGAAGTTTGTTTACAACTAAAGTAGAAAGCGCTTCACCCTCAACATCTTCAGCGATAATCAAAAGTGGACGAGAAGTTTTTTGAACTTGTTCTAAAACTGGTAAAAGATCTTTCAGTGAAGTTACTTTTTGATCACTTAGTAAAATATATGGATTGTCAATCTCAGCTGTCATTTTTTCAGCGTTTGTGATGAAATATGGACTCAAATATCCACGGTCAAACTGCATACCCTCAACTACAACGAGTTCATCAGAGATCCCTTTTGCTTCTTCAACAGTGATAACACCATCTTGTCCGACTTTATCCATTGCTTCAGCGATCATATCGCCGATTTGCGTGTCTGAGTTTGCAGAGATCGTTGCAACTTGAGCGATCTCTTTTTTATCTTTAACAGATTTTGATGCTGCTTTTAAGTTTGCCAAAATAGCTTCACAAGCTTTATCCATCCCGCGTTTTACTTCAATAGGATTTGCACCAGCTGTAATGTTTCTAAGACCCTCAGAAAAGATAGCATTTGCCAAAACAGTTGCTGTTGTCGTGCCATCACCCGCCTCATCAGCAGTTCTTGATGCTACCTCTTTTACAAGTTGAGCACCCATATTTTCAAGTCTGTCTTTGAGTTCAATCTCACGAGCAACTGATACACCATCTTTAGTGATAACTGGTGAGCCATAGCTTTTTTGAATCAAAACATTGCGACCACGTGGTCCCATTGTTACTTTTACTGCGTCACAAAGCTGTGCTACACCGCGTGCTAATTTATTACGTGCTTCATCTGAAAAAATTATATCTTTTGCCATTATTTATCTCCTAATTTTTATTTTACTATTCCAAAAACATCATCTACATCAATAACTATATATTTTGATCCATCAAGTGTCAACTCATTTCCGCTGTACTTTCCAAAAACAACAGTATCACCATTTGCGACATTTTTTACATCATCACTCACTGCTATTACTTTACCTTGAGATGGCTTTTCTTTTGCATTATCTGGGATAATTATACCAGTGGATGTAGTACTAGCCTCTTCCATACGCTCAACTAAAATACGGTTTCCTAGTGGTTGAAAATTCATTGATTTCCTCCTAAATAATTTTTGTGTCATTTTACATGATAAAAGTAACAATGTCAATATAAATTGAGTCAATATGGCTAAAGATAGTTTATTTAATATGACTATAGTTTTTTGATACTCAAAACCCATTCAAAATTCTTTTAAAAAGAATTACTATTTTTCTATTTGTTTTAAGAATTTTAAAGGTTTACTAATATATAATTCTGCCTCTTAAAAGTGTCAAGGTAGCTCAGCTGGTTAGAGCACTGGTCTCATAAGCCGGGGGTCGGGGGTTCAAGTCCCCCTTTTGACACCACTTTCCCCTATTTTCCGTACTTTCATCCATTAAAACCCTTTTGTTTTACAATTTGTTTCACTTTTTGTTGCACCTTGGAGCAAATTTGAAATATTTACTTGAACATTATGATACTTTTTACTATCGCAGAAAACTACATTACCAAAATTTTTGTATCTCTTTAAAAACAAAAAACAAGCTTGAAGCCAAATATATTTTAAGTATAATAAACTCAAAAATTGAAGTGTTAAGGGAACATATGAATTTTGAAGAAGAGCTAGAATATATCAAAGAGATTATTAAGCACTATGTGGATGTTGCTAAAGAAGAATATAGTCTTTTTGCCTCAAAACGTGAGAAAAAATACACTTATACCAAAGAAAATGGTAAAAGGTTAAGTGGAAGCCACCCGTTATCGATAGAAAAAGCAATTGAAAATCTTACAGATGATCTTTATGCAGATGAAGATGAACGTAATAGTATAAGTAATACTATTATTGAAGATAGTAATATTAAAGAAGAATTTACAAAAGCTCTACAAACTCTTTCAAGAGACAATCAGCAACGATTAAAGGATGAAATTATCAAAGCAGAGATTGAGCTACTTTATTACGATAAAAGTAGAAATGAAAGCAGAGTTAAAGAAGATAAATTTGAAAATACTTACATACCAACTACAAAAAAACGCACCAATGCAATAACTTACAGTAATGCCAAAGAGATGATTAAAATGATAGACGAAGAAGAAAAAGATAAGTATCGTATGAAAGATAAAGATGAGCTTTTTGCAGAATATTTTGCAATTGTTCAAGAAGAGAAAAAAAATGAGCATGATAAAATAAACTTGTCTATACGCACACTTTTACAAAGTTCAGATGAAAAATATCTTATTGATTATTCAATGGAAGCGTTTGAACGCTTTTTTATTGCTTTAATCTATTCCCCTTCAAAAATTACACTCAAAAAAAGTTTATATAACTCTTATAATCAAAATATTGTTTTACTTGCAGAAGATTATAAAGAAGCAATAGATAATGGACAAGAAGAAGAATTTTGTCCTGATTATGAACTAAAATTGCAATCAGCATCTAATGTATCTGAAAAATTAAAACACATTACTAATTTTTTAAATTTTTGTGTGTCTAACGGCTTTTTAGAAAAAAATGTATTAGCAAATAATGTCAAATTTTCAGACATTCGATATAAAAAGATTTTAAAGATTGCAAAAGATAGAAAGCCATTTAACACCCATGAGCTTAATCAAATGTGTTCGATGCTAGCGAGTGAGATTGAAGTATTTGGATTTAGTGCTGAGCAGTTTTATATTCCACTTATTGCACTATATAGTGGAATGAGAGTTGAAGAGATATGTAAGCTTAAAACCAAGGATATTATTTTTGACGACGAAGTTTATTGTTTTGACGTAAATGGTCAAGTAAAAACAAAAAATAGTACAAGACTTATCCCTATTCATAAAGACTTAATAGAGAGGTTTAAATTTCTAGAATATCAAGAAACGAGACAAGGAAAAGAACAACTTTTTACACTAAGTACAATCAATATTAAGGGAAAAATAAAACATTCTCACTATTTTTTACGTGATTTTACAACTTTTAGAAATAATTTTGTAAGTGAAGAAAGAATTGAAAACGATCTTGTAAGCTTTCATAGTTTTAGACACACATTTGCAACAAGACTCCGTCAAGCAAGTGTAGCTTATAGTGATATTGCACAACTTTTAGGACATAAAATTGAGACAGTTATAGAGCAGTTTGAAAATGTAGAGATCAAAAATACAAGAGCTATCACAGAGCGTTATGTTCATGAAGATAAAACTCCAACCCAACATTTACAAGATAAAGTAAATGCACTCAATTTAGAAGATTTACAAACGACTATCGATGATCTTGAAAAAGTGTTTAAAAAAACTGTGAAATACTAATTAGAAACCAAATATTTATAAGAAATTAAAAAAACTATTTCACCGAATATTGAGGGACCGTTCAAAATTCTGTGTCAATCGGGTAAAATAAACAATACCCAAGGAACGACATATGAAGATAGAAGTAGATGTAGAGCAATTTGCTCGTGA
>CAITKP010000030.1 GCA_903892995.1 uncultured Campylobacterales bacterium | reverse complement strand
TTGGATTGTTGAATAGCATAATTTCTAGCTGCTGAAACTCCTTGATTAACTGTATGAAGAATTTGTATGAGAGGGTGATTAATACTTTTTAACTTTTTAATCGTATTTATATCTGTCGAACCATCATTGACAATAATTATTTCATAATTAGTATATGTTTGCTTTAAGATAGAATCTAAAGCATCATCAATGTACTCGCCTTGGTTGAAGCATGGGATAATGATTGAAACAAGAGGAGTCATATACTATGCAACCTTTTGAAAATAGCTATAAATTTTTTTTCAAAAACAGGTTTGAAAATATTCATAAAAATACTTTTATATCTTTCATAAGAGTCTAAAAAGGAGTGAATATTTTGTGCTTGCTGTACATTCGTGAAACAATCGATAAAGTAGGAATTTTCGGGTAAAGTATTTTCTTTAGGAGAAGTCATTATATGTTCAACAGCATAAAAAAAGAGTTGATTGTCAGTGTGCTCAAGATAGTTGATATCAACGACTTGTGCATCTGAAAACTCTTTTGTAAAAAAGTCTATATTTTCAGTTGCAATAATGACTTCAAGTTCAAAAAAATTAGATAAATCTTGATATATTTTTCTTGAAAATTTCATTTCATTAATTGGAATAAAGATGATTGAAAAATATTTTTTATCATTGAAGAGTTCAAATGGATTTGTCTGCTCTTTTTTCAAAATGCGTTCATCTTGTCTCCCAAGTAATTCTCTTTCTAAATCACTAATTCCTAAAAGTTGCGAAATTGCACTGTTGTATCTCTTTTTTTCATTAGAAAAGAAAGTCAGATTGATGAGTTCTTGCGCTATTACATTTGTAAACTTTGGAATATCTTCTTCTTTTAAATGTTTTAGAAAGAAGAGAACTCTGTTACGCTCAAAATAGTATAAAGAAAAGGTATTTTCCGTATTGATAGCTCCCATTTTATGGAAAACTCTTGAGGCATTAATGGCATGTACTTTATAGCCTAATTCTCTTGCTTTTGTGCACCAGTCCATATCATCCCAGTAGATAAAATGGTTCACGTCAAACGCACCTATTTTTCTAACAACTTCCATTCTGGCAATCAAACAACATGCCGGTACATAGTCGCACTCCACGACTTCAGGAAGATCATCTGCATCTTTGTGCCCTTTTAGTGGCGTAGTTGCATTGAACTTTTCCATATCTATAAAAGAGCCAAGCTCTTGGAGGATATCAGGAGAATCCATCGTGCATATTTTTGATCCGACGATTGCTACATCATGATGTGAATCAAGATGCTGTTTGAGGGCAGAGATGGTATTTGGTTCTAGTTTGATGTCATTATCAAGCAAGACAAGGTAGTCATAGTCGCGATCAATAGCATAATGAATTCCTCTAGCAAACCCCCCCGCACCACCGCTATTAACCTGATTTTCCAAAAGAATCACTTCGTCTGCATACTCATTTTGTATCATCTGGGGTGCGCCATCTTCTGATGCATTATCCACAACGATAATATCGCATGTTTTTAAATCTAAATCAGATAATAAAAGAGAATCCAAACACTCTCTCAAATACTCTTTTTTATTAAAATTGCATATGATTATTGCAATATCTTTCATTGTTTTCCTTTGAAAATTTTTGCTGCTTTAGTATTATCAAATACACTAAAAAGTCCATCCAAATATGAAGCTGTGCTAAATCTAATTCTGATGAGTTTGTTATCGTCATAAAGAAGAATATCTTTAATAAGCACGAGGTATTCCCATAAAATTTTTGTATACATTTTACCCTTACATGTAGAGTATCGTTTCGCTAAATAAACGCTATTTCGCTTGCCAAAATATTTGATCCAGAGCTTATCGTAGCGGATGCGGTTCTTTTTAAGCCATAAAAAACTTTTTTCTATTTTCTCATCTTGACGTTTCTCTTTGTGGTAGATGACGCTTTGCGATATCATTAAAATTTTAGAGAGTTTGGAGAGTCTCATGCAGTATTCGGTATCGTCAAAATGGATGAAGAACTCCGCTCTTGGAAAACCGATCTTTGCGATGGAGTCTTTTGTGACGAGGATGCCCACAAATGAGGCCATGTCAATATCTACACACTCTTTTTCATACTCTGCTAAAGGAATCGCTTTTTGCGGAGTCGGATAGATATTGCACCAGTCAAAGTTGCCTCGATGAGATGTCTCTTGTAGCTCGTAGTTATTGTAAACTGCGGATGCAAATGCACTATGTTCTTGTTTTAAATAGGGCACTAGCTTTTCAATGGCGTCATCTTTTGGCTCGGCATCATCATCAAGCAGATAGTAAAAATCGTGAGCGTTTTCATAAGCTTTTTGAAGGCCGTGTGAAAATCCGCCCGCGCCACCGATGTTTTCTTTGAGTTTTTCATAAACTATTCGAGTATTTTGAAGATATCCCTTTACATGTAAGAGCTCATATGTCCCGTCATTGCTGTTGTTGTCGATGAGGTAAATCTTCTTTAGGGTGTAGATTTGCTTTAAAAGTGCGTCGAGACACTCTATAAGGAGCTCTTTCCTGTTGAAGGTGACGACAATGGCACAAATGTTATAAAGTTCATTATTTTTCATTGTCGGTTATATAGCCTCAAGTTCTTTTCTCAGCAGTGCGTTGATAAGGCTTTGATAGGGCACTTTCTTTTCAGATGCTAGCTTTTTAAAGTATATGATAATATCGTCATCAAGTCTAAGGGTAGTAGGTACCTTTTTTGGTTTATAAAATCTACCTCTAGTTCCACCAGTAAAATCATAGTCATCTTTCATTTCGTAATCATCAAATTTTTTTCGTTCTTCAATGTTGCTCATAAAAAATCCTTTCTTTTTGATTTGCTTTTCTTGCACTGATGATTCTGATAAGCTCTTCCCCATTTTCATCAAAAAACATGTTGGCCACTACTAAAATCTTCTGTTTTTTTGTTGTACCCAAACTAATCCATCTTTCTTCACAGTAGCTAAATCTATGATCTAATTTTGAAATATGCATAGGATCATCAAAAACCTCTGCTGCTTCCTCAAAACTGATGTGATGTTTTTCAATGTTTGAAAGATTTTTTTTATCATCCCATTCAATTTTCAAAGTTACCCTTGTATACTATTTAGAGTCATTGTAGCATATGCTAATTGACAATGTCAATACAAAGTTATTTGAATTTTTCTTCATACACTTCTAAAGCTCGCAGAACTATATCGTCCATATCGTAGTATTTATATTCTGCTAAGCGTCCCACGAGTGTGAGGTTTTTAAAATCTTTGGCGTACTCTTGGTACTCGGCGTAGCGCTTTTGGTTTTCTTCCGTAAAGAGAGGATAGTAGGGTGTATTTTCTCCATAAACAAACTCTTGAGGGTACTCTTTTGCGATGGTCGTCGTATCGTTTCGCGTATCGTACATCTTCTTAAATTCGGTGATACGGGTGTAGTCATAGTCGTTTGGATAGTTGGTTGTTGTAGCATTTTGAAATGACTCGGCTTTATGATTTTCAAACACCAACTCGATAGAACGGTATGGCAAAGAGCCGAATCTAAAATCAAAAAGTTCATCGATCATTCCTGTAAAAATGACTTCACCTTCAAAGGGTTTTCCCCCAAAGAAAAAGGTTTCACCGCTTACATGTAAGAGCTCTTTAAAGTCGGTATTTAGGCGTATATCGATGTTTTTATGGGTAAGCATTTTCTCAAAGAGTTTTGTATATCCTTCACTTGGCATCGCTTGAAACGGGTCTTGGAAATATCTGTCATCTTTACTGATTAGCACAGGTACACGTGCGCTCACTGCAGGGTCTAGCTCTTCGATCTTTTTACCCCACTGTTTTGCGGAGTAGTGTAAAAATATCTTCTCATAGATAAAGTCGGCGACAAATTTCAGCTCTTCATCATCCGTCTTTTGTAGCTCCAAAATGGTTACTTTTTTACCGTACCCGTAGTTTTTGACAAGCTTTTTTTCGATTGATTCTGCCATAAAAGTGGGAAAAAGTTTGTAAAGGGTGTTGAGGTTAAAAGGGATGGGAACAAACTGCCCGTCGATGAAACCTTCTACCTTGTGATGGTAGTTATGCCACTGTGTGAATTGGCTGAGATATTCCCACACCTTTTTACTGTCGGTGTGAAAGAGATGCGGGCCGTAGTTGTGGATGAGAATACCATGCTCATCGATGCTGTCAAAACAGTTACCCCCAATGTGAGAACGTTTGTCGATGAGCAGGATTTTTTTGTTTTGCTGTGTAGCCAAAAGATTCGCAAGCACACTGCCTGCATATCCAGCTCCAACGATGATAAAATCAACCATTTATAAAACTCCATTTTTTTGTATAGATAATAAATACTCTTTTGAATTCATCATCTTGATGCCATATCATTTATGAATATATATCTTTTCTAAAACCTACACGCAGAACAAGGAGTATTATATTTTCCTCTTCTACTCTAAAAAGTACACGTATCTTTTTTGCTATGACAAATCTATATTGTCCTTCGAAAGCTGAGCCTTTTAGCTGTGTAACTTTTTTTGAATCTTTTAATAGGTCAAAATTTGAAGCGAGGTACTCAATTTTATCTACAACAAGAACTCTATCAGGATGTGAAAAACTTTTAAGATCTTTTATTGATTTTTCTGAGTATTTGATATTCAAATTTGTATACCTAGCTCTGCATACACATCTTTGGCATCGTATATTTTCATTGTTCCCGATTTGATTTCATTGACAACTTGATCTGCAACGACAGTATCGGTGTAATCAAAGTAAAAGTCAAGTGCTGTCTCAATCACCTCTTTTTGCGTTTTGTGAAGCGCTTGCGAAACAGCTTCTAACTCATTGGCAATGCGCTCATCAAGAGATATCAATTTTTTTACTGTAGCCATGATTAAACCTTTAAAATTTGATATCTAATTGTATATCTATATAGATATATTGTCAAGAAAAATAAGTTATTTTCAATGGTGTACTTCTAGAAAACTCTACCTTGCGCTATAGAGAGCAAATACTCTTTTGAATTTAAGATATCCACACCACATTTATAAAATTTTTTATCATTTGTAACAACTATATGACATCCATTTCGTTTTGCTGCAAGAGATTGCAAAACATCTTCAAAGTCTTCTGTAGAGTTGTTTTTACAAATTGTAATAGCTTCATTTATAGTGTTTTGCTCAAAAGCTACAATTTTCCATAATTGCATTATTTTTTCAAAAAATTCTAATACTTTTTGTTTATCTTTACTAATATAATAGATTGTCGTGAGCATATCTTCACTGAGGTATGTTTCAATATTATTTGTGATGATATACTGAAATATTTTTATTGCATCCTGATGTGTAGGGCGAGCGCTATCTAAAAAATCAAGTACGATATTAGAATCTAAAAAGAGTTTCATTGCTTTTGTGCTTTTAAATTTTGAATGCTCTGATTTTGCGTTTCACCTTGTAGCATACCGCTAAATTGCATAATACTATTTAGCTTTTCATCTCTCTCCTGTGCTAGTTTTTCATTCAGGAATTTTTTTACATCCTCAGCGTATTGACGAGGAACAAACACCCCTTTGTATTCGTGAGCTTTTTTATCTTCAATATCGATATAGTC
Organism: uncultured Campylobacterales bacterium; assembly: GCA_903892995.1. Lineage (GTDB taxonomy): Bacteria > Campylobacterota > Campylobacteria > Campylobacterales > Sulfurimonadaceae > Hydrocurvibacter. The sequence continues at coordinate 18,297 of CAITKP010000030.1, read as the reverse complement.
ATACTCAAACAAAGATGAGCCACTTCGTGTTAAATCTCTGACACTCATTGATTTTGTCATTAATATTCCTTGGTTGTCATTTGTCTAATTGTAGTCAAATGTATGGAAATTGTCAAATAATATCATCTTTTGAAAGAGGCGTTCCCGCTTTTATATCTGTAGTGGCAGTCGTATTCATGAGCTCATCAAAATACTTCGGATGCAACCCATCTCCTGGGCGGATACTTTTAACATTTTCTTTTGTAAATTTCTCACCCTTTTTGATGTCACGGCTGGCATATAAACTTCTTGCATATTTTTTCGGTTTCTCATCATATTTTATGCCGCCAAGCATTTTTTCCACATTTCTCACGCTTTGCACCATCTCTTTTAGTTGTGATGGCGAGAGAGAAAACGCACCATCTGGCGTTTCTATGTTTTCATCTGGAGTGAAGTGCTTTTCTATCACTCTTGCACCCAAAGCGACTGCAGCGATCACTGCGTCATTGCCAAGTGTGTGGTCACTTAAGCCTACTTCGGTGCCAAAACGCTCCTTCATATCTTTGATGGTAAGCAGGTTCATAGACTCTGGCAGTGCGGGATAGGCGCTTGTACATTTTAAAAGCACGATATTTTCATTGCCAGCTTGCTTACATGTAAGGATTGCTAGCTCGATATCTTCGATGTCGCCGACACCTGTCGAGATGATGATAGGTTTGCCTTTTGATGCCGCGTAGCGGATGAGTGGAATGTCGGTGATCTCAAATGATGCTATCTTGTAGGCTGCTACATCGATGCTCTCGCATACATCGACCGCATCTAAGTCAAAAGGTGAAGAGAAAAGCTGTATGCCAAGCTCACCGGCGTATTCTTTTAAAGGGTTGTGCCATTCATAAGGCATACACGCACGTTTATAAAGGTCATAAAGATATTCATTACTCCACAGATCACCCGCTTTAAAACGTTCATCTTTTATGTCAAGCGTGAGTGAATCGGGCGTGTACGTTTGGAGTTTGATAGCATCGCATCCCGCTTCATATGCTACTTTCACAGCTTTTTTTGCAAGAGAGAAATCTTGATTATGGTTTGCCGAGAGTTCTGCTATGATAAAGACTTTTTTATCTGTGTCGTGTGTACCTATTTGCATTGTTTACCAAATTTTCGAGAAATCAAAAGAGATGTTTTTGTCGCACTCTGGAAGTTCCAAAGTTACGCTCTCATCACCTGCGTCACACACTTTTATATATTTGCTATCGTGAAGTTTATACACCTTGGCAACAGAGTCCTCGGGATTAACGATGACATAATATTTTACACCCTCTTGCTCATAGAGTTCATATTTGAGGTGCAGATCTTTTTGAGCTGTTGATTTTGAGAGCACTTCAAAGATAATCACAGGGGCTTTTGATATATAGGCTTCGTTTTGGGGTTGATGGCAGATGACGAGATTATCGGGTTGGACGATGGTCTCATCAGTAACACGCCAATCAACGGGTAAAAGTGCTTGACACTCTTTACAGTTGATAAGCTCATTTTGTAAAATCCAAGCGATCTTATTGCTAATATTTTGATGTTTGATCATAGGTGCTGGTGACATAGCGTAGGGCACGCCGTAAATCAGCTCCCACTCTCCCTCCCAAAGTTTATAATCCTCATAGGTATAAGAGGGAAGGTATTCAAGTTTTGCACCCATGTTAAACTCCTTTTTTACAAGTTAGATTTGATTTCATTCACAAAAAGTATGAAATCATCAAGATAATTTAAAAAAGCATATAATTTTTCATCATCAATTTGTGCGTATTCATGTACCAATAAGTTTCTAAGACCTACCATTGAAATGATTTTTTTTGATAATTCAAGAGACAAATAGTTTCCTCTTACGAGGAGTTCAATACACTCTTTGTAACTTTTTGGATTTCCAAGGTTATAGTGAGAGGATATTTTACAAGAGATGTCGATTACTATTTGAATAGACTCAAATAAACCATACCTCACTTCCCATTCATGGCGCTTATGGAGTTTGAGATCATCAAGCGAGATAGATGATTTGATCTCTCTGAGCGTTACTATATTTGTTTCAAGATGCTTTAACTTTTCCGTAAGTTCCACTTTTTATTCTTTGTGTTAAGTTGCTGTCAAACATCTCGTACATCGGCGATATATCAAGATAGTAAAGGAGAGCGTTTGTTTTAAAATCGACATATTTATCATTATCTTTTGAGATTAATACTAGATGATTATCTATTATATTAAAGCTAAGCCTAGCATTAAATTTATAGAGATCATTAAGAAGAATCAGGTCTATTCTTTTATTGAACTTTTCTTCAAGTATTGCAATCATCTCACCTTGTCTCAGTAGATCTATAGGCTCACTTGTATAGATGGCGATATCTATATCGCTCAAATCGGTTTGAGTCTCTTTTGCATAAGAACCAAACAAAAGTGCAAATGTGATTTCAGAAAAAGAGGTTAAGATATTTATGAGATCTGTTTTCATAGATAAGATTATAGCCTATATTATTTGAGTAATTTCGATATTTTAGCATCTGCTTTTTTATAATCCTCGTAACTAAGAGCATAGCTCTTGTACTCATCATGACTTGCACTCTCCTTATACCCAAGTGAAAGGTTAAAACGCACAGCCCTTGGGTTGTCATGCATAACCTTACATGTAAGCTTCTTAAACTCTTTTGTGTTAAAAAGATAGTCATGAAAAAGAGTCACTATTTTATAAGGCGTGAGACTGTTTTGCTTGCTTTCATCATAGATGTAAAATCCAGTTTCTACGACTTCATCACGCTTGTTAAACCAGATAAGACCAATGGGAGTTTCACTCTGCTCAATAACAAAATACTCATCCTCCTTTTGTGCGAGTGAAGCAAACCAAGCCTCTTGTTGTTCTTTGCTTATATGGTTTTGGTTGAGTGCATAGCGTTTGATTTTTTCACTATTGCGCCACTCTCGAACCATTTCGATATCTTTTTTCTCTAGAGGTTTGAGCGTGATATCAAAACCTTTAAGCAACAAAACCAGCCTTGTTTAAAATATCTTTGATACTCTTACAATTTTCTAGTTCATCGATCTCCACAGATGCACCGATCTCATCAAAAACGCTGAGCGCTCCAAGCATCGCCAAAGAATCCCACTCAGGGATGTCACACAGCATTTCGTTTACATGTAAGGCACGATCAAGCTGAATCTCCTCGCTTAAACGTGCTAAAAACTCCTCTTGTGTCATTTGCTACTCCTATTTATCCAATAATTTGGTTCTCTATTTTGATGGCTTATCGCTAGGACGATGATTTTCTCATTTTCTAATATTGAGTCGTATTAATGACCATGCTTGTGGAAAAATGGACACTCTTTTTAAAGAGGTTTGAACCTCTACCTTAAATTTATCTCCTAAACCTTCAAGCTGAATATTGTAGTATTCAACAGCCTCATCTAATTCAAGTTTAGCAATCGGTAAAAACTCTATCACTTGAAAATATCTTCAAAAGGTATCGTTTGAGTATTTTCATTTTTATAGTTTTCAAAACGCCTTAGAGCTTCATCTGCCCAGATTTCATCTATGGTTTCATCTGGCTTGTCCAAACTTTTCAGCAGAGTTTCAACCATCAAAAATTTATCTTTTGGATTGAGCAATAAGATCTCTTTTAATATTTCAGCATGACTCATTTTTTATTCCTTTATAAATTAGAGTTGCGGGTGCGTAAATATGGTCTGTCTGCAACACAGCCCCGCCCCAGCTTAGCCCTATGCCAAAGCCTGCAATGGCGATTGTGAGTTTTTTAGAACTAAACTCCTCGCTTAAAAAACCGTTGATGGTTCCAGGGATACTCGCTGCATTTTGATTTCCATAAATTTGTCCCGTTTCAAGAGGCACTTTCTCTTTTTCCACTTTCAGGCGTGAAGCGATAGTTTTTAAGATATATGGATTTGCCTGATGAAGTACGAAATAGTCTATCTCACTGTTCTCTTTTCCTGCAAACTCAACTACCTCTTTGATGAGTGGAGGCACAGTTTTAATGGCAAAGTTAAACACCTCTTTACCATCCATAAAAAGATCTTCATCTCGGCGGATTCCGCCATCTTCTCGTAATTGCGGTACTAAACTCTCAGCTGTTGTCGGCGTTCTTGCCGCACCTGAGGGGATTATGAGATGTTTGTATCCGCTTCCATCGCTGTAAAGGGAGAAAAAGCTACGAGGAGCCTCTTTTTTTTCAATAATGATCGCCGCTCCGGCATCGCCCATAAGCGGGGTAAATATCTTGTCGTTGTGTCCTGAAAAGTAGCTGTTGACATCGCCCACGCAAAGCAGAACTTTTTTCATGCCGCTGTTAACATAGGAAAATGCAGTGAAGAGTCCATAGATAAATCCACTGCATCCAAGGTTAATATCAAATGCTGCGCAACTATTTGGCAAGCCAAGGCGGTTTTGCATGATAATGGCAGTAGAAGGCGCTTTATAATCAGGGCTTTGCGTCACAAACAAAAGCGCTTCGATCTCCTCTTTTTTTGCTCTAGAATTTTCAAAAATATCCTCAGCGCTCTGTATACAAAGATCGCTCGTACAGACTCCTTCATCGACGATATATCGAGTTTTTAGACCGATGCTTCTTTGAAGTCTTGCAAAACTTTCATCATCAAACCCAAAGCGCTCTTTCTCATTTTCAAGATTGATGATGTTGTTGCCAACGGTGGTCGCCATCGCAGTGATGGCGATGTTGTCAAAACTAATTTGACTCATCTGCGATCCTTTTTGCAAGGTAATCTTCTAGGGTGACAATCGTTTTAAAAGGGGTGTTGTTTTTGTCCATACTGTGTTCATTTGCAACGGCTATGTAGTTGCCAGTGGCATTTTCAAGCGAGGATTCAAGCTCTAAGATGAGATCAAGTGTGCCAAGGGAATCAAGGTGTTCAAAAAGCGGAGTCTCTTCATGGATATTTTCAAGTTCATCGATTTGAAGCTGTTCATTGACATCTTCTATTGCTTTTAAAATAATTGTTTTAAGATTCATACTCTATCCTTATGCTTTTGTTGATATCGGCAAATTTGGCAAATTTGTAATGCTTGGAGTTTTCACTTTTAGAGCAGCACTCAAATCCGTTGTTCTCATAAAAGTATTCTACCAAAGAGTTTTTCTCTGTTTTGTAGTAGCGTGCTTCAAGATTTGGATGCTTTCTTGTTATAAAATCTAACACGCACTCTTCGATTCCGCGACCCAAAACTCTACAGCTTAAGAGGAAGGTGTCGATCTCATTTTCTTTAATAATGACTACACCTACAAGCCCCATATCTCCGAACTTGTCGCTTACTGAAAAATCATAAACATATCCATTTTTCATCAGCTCTTTTATTTGAGAAAGTTCATATCTTTTGGTTGTGAGGTTGAACTGGTTTGTCTTGTTTGTTAGTTGTGTTAGTCGCTCAATGTGATGAAGATTGTTACATGTAACATCTATTTTAATTCCCAGCGAAGCGATAAAATCATCCTTGCTTTGAAGAGTCGCGCTGAGTGTTTGACGCTCTTTTTCTACTTTATAGAGTGCTGTTTTTTTAACATCTTCATCGCTTACATGTAAGGCTTTTAAAGCGGTGATCTCCTGAAGTGTCTTGATGTTTTCAAGGGGATTTGCAGGGTTCATTTTGTAGCAACTGATCCCCATCCTCTGCCTCATCTCTTCGATCTCAGCACTTGAATCATCTAGGAAGATGATGCCTGTTTTTGTAAGAGAAAGCTCCTCTAAAATAGCACTCAAATTTTCACTTTTTGAGCTCCAATTAACAGCACTAGCCACAAAATCATCCAAAGAAAGGGGCATCTCTTTTTTGCTAAACAGCTCTTGGAGCGCACTTTCATCGTTTTTACTCAGCAGTATTAAGATGATTCCACTGTTTTTGAGTTCTAAAAGGTAGTTTTGAAACTTTTTATAGATAATTCCAGGATAGTTGTTGTCTAGTTGTATTCCCGATATTCCATCTTCTCCGATGATTCCACCCCAAAGTGTGTTGTCCGCATCCACAGCGATCGCTTTGATGCGTGGTGTGCCAAAGAGTGAGATCAGCTCTTCTATCTTTGCACTTAAAAGCTCCATAGCGAGTTTGGTAAACGGAGTTTGAAAAAGGTAGCCATTCTTTTCATTTATAAGATTTTTGCGTCCATGCTCTTTACAAAGTGAATAAAAGTCCAAAATCCCCAGATCTGCGATCTCTTTTTGTAAAGAAGCGATTTGCGCGTTGAGGGAGACAAGTGAGAACTCTTTGTTTAGATGGTAGGGTGTAAATATATGGTTAAACTCGGCATCTACAGTGTTAATGATGATTTTAGCGTTGTTTTTTGCACGGAAGATATGAAGAGCATTTTTAAGATGTGTAAAGCTCTGCTCATCTCCAAAAAAGGAGTGATCAAGCAAGATGATAAGAAGATCCTCTTGTACTGTTGAGTAGAGTGTTGCAATGATAGTATCAAGGGGATAGTGCGTGAGTGTATAGCTTTTTAAAAACCGATCAAAGGGCTTTGTGATGGTGTTTGATAAAAATGCGATGCTATTGATATGCACGAATAATCTCCCTTGCTACACCATCTTTGCTGAAGCGATATTTTTTTAAGACTCTTTGAATCTTGTGTGGATGGTATTGTACAAAATTCAACGCTTTTTTTAAAGTTGCAGGTGAAAAATGCTCTATTACATTGCTAAGACCAAGTCTTTTTAGAACATCGACCGTTTGGCTTTGATTTGAAGCGCATTGGATTGCAATAAATGGCTTTTTTAAAGCAAAAGTTTCAAGTAAAGAGGTGCTGGCACTTGTGATGATGAGATCATATTGCTGCATCAATTTTGCCATATCTTTTTCATCAACGATAAGGTTTTTTTCTACGGCTTTTAAATAAGATAGTTTTTTATTTGCAGAGGTTGTGACGATGTCTACATGCAAAGTGTTTTTTGGGTATAAGTTTTTTTGGATATTTATGAGAGCTTTTTTTATGGGAAGTGAAAGCTCAAGTGGATCAGTTCCACCAAGAGTAATAAGCACTTTTTTGTGTTTGAGATTTTCAAGTGGAGTGAAGCTGTTTTTATGCTCAAGAAAACCGTTTTTGAGTAGAGTATAGTTACTACCAGCAAGTATTTTTGTGTTTTGTAAATAGGAATAATCCTCTTTTTTTGCAATAAAGGAGTGGTTTAAAATGGTATTGGCTGCGTGCTCTTTAAATTCATCATCAAACACTAAAAGCGGACAGAGCGCTTTTACTTTTTCTTCACAGCTAAGATCGATGCCGTAATGGTCGATGATGCAAAGGGCAGGTCCTATTTTCTGCACAATAGAGAGAAATTTCGAACAATTCATATCGCTTACATGTAAGTGAGAAAAACCATTTCGCTTTATAAGATAGTTTTGATTGCCAGCTAAATCTTGGGTAATGTAGGTTATATGAAAATTGTTTTTGAGTCCATTCGCAAGAATAAGTGTGCGCATCAGATGTCCAAGCCCGATGGTACTTGAAGAGTCGATACGAATGAGGATAGTTTTATCTTCTCTAACGTTTATCACAAAGTTCTCGATTCAATGCCTCAAACATATATTCCGCTCTTGTCCAATCCTCAAGAGTATCGATATCTTGGACTAAATATCTGGGTAAGATAATAGGAATGCTCTCATTGGCAAACATAATCGCATTTGATTGTTTGTGAAGTTTTGTCCAGTAAAATTGTCCAGCATCTTGATATGCTTCCTCTAAATCTTGGCTTCTTGTTTTATAGTACTCTGGAGTAAACATCTCGCATCTACCATCTTGTGTGAGCTTAAAAGTTCTTTGAATAGGAAATGGCATAGATGTCGCGCTAAAAGAGTTGATAGCATCACTTTCTTTGAGTTTTTCAAAACCTTCTATAAGATATTTTGATTGTAAGAATGGTGCTGTTGCATAGATGGTGCAACAATAATCATACTGATATCCATGCTCTTGCAAAAATTTGAGTGCATGTGCGACAACCGCACCTGTTCCTGTAAAATCATCGCTTAACTCTTTTGGGCGTAAAAACGGGACTTTTGCGCCATACTTTTTTGCAATCTTTGCTATCTCTTCATCATCCGTTGAAACAATGATTTGATTAAAAAGCTTGGAGTTAAGCGCTGCTTGTATAGAGTAAGCGATGAGTGGCTTGCCAAAAAAATCTTTTATATTTTTTCTAGGAATTCTCTTGCTCCCACCCCTTGCTGGAATAATAGCTACTGCTTTTGAGCGCATTGAAAGTTATCTTCTCAAGCTTGCAATAGTTTCTTCGCTCAATCCAGTTTTAAGAGCAATGGTGGCATCATCTAATATATCAAGGAGGTTTTTGGCGATGTTTATTTTTTCTTGTTCCATGCCTTGTTCCATCCCTTTTTTGATGCCTTTTTCCATCCCTTTTTCAAAACCATCTTCATCTGCTTTTAAGATAGCAAGTTTTTGGACAGATATAAACTCTTTTCGCTTGTTTTGGGCTTCGAGCTCATCTTTGTTAAGATTTGCTTCATTAGCACTTTGGAGGGCATTTTGAATATTTTCATCAAGATTGTTTGGAATATACTCAAGCGTTCCTGCATTTTGTAAGAAGTAGATCCACTGCTCTTTGATGTCTTGTAAGTTTTCTAATGTTTTTGTAAATTTTGGGAGCTCGACAAAGATGAGTTCTATATCATCTCCATAGTTAATAAATTGCTCTTTTTCGATGAGTTTAAAATGATTAATCACATTTTGGCTCTCTTCAAACATCACAAAATCAACGATGCTTAAAGCGATTACGGGATTGAGAAGATGGTATTCTTGTGATTTGTTGAGTTGTACAGAGTAGTTTTTTGCGGCATTAAAAAGAACTCTTTTTTCAAACCCTTTATGATTGAGGACTTGCATTTCGATGATCACTTTGGTGTCATCATCTAAAACGGCTTTGACATCTACAAAAGTGTCTTTTACTCCTTTGATCATGGGAATATTGTAAGGATCAACAATAACCAAATCTTTAATTTTATTCCTTTTATCTGTGTAAACAAGAGCATTTAAAAAGCTAATAAGAATCTCTTTAGAATTTTCACTTCCAAACACTTTTTTAAACGCATAATCGGTTTTGACATCTAAGAAGTTCATCTAGTTTTCCTTGGGAATTTTTATGGCAAATTATAGCGAACTAACACCAAACATAGAATATAATGGCAGATGAATAAAATTTGTGTTTTTAGCGAGAAAGTGGGCAAAAATGGATGGTAGAGAACGTAAAAATATACGTCATGGCATACGTGTGGCGATCGTACTTAAACAAGATCAAGATACGGGAAAACTCACAGATGGCGTGGTTCGAGATATTTTGACAAACTCTGCTTTTCATCCTCATGGCATCAAAGTACGTCTGATGAGTAAAGAGGTTGGACGGGTTGCTGAGATTTACGGTTAATGAGAGTTTTTGTAGATGGCGATGCTTTTCCCAACCTTTTAAAACCGATCTTGCTTCGTAGTATCGAGCGATTGGGGCTTGAAACTTTAGTCGTAGCAAATAAAAAGATCAGTATTGGTGAGAGTCGATTTGTGAGCTATTTTATCGTCGAGCAGGGTGCTGATGAAGCGGATCATAAAATTGTCGAGATGGCGGAGGCGGGTGATTTAGTCATTACCGCCGACATCCCTCTTGCAGATAGACTTATCGCCAAAAATGCCCACGCGATCGATCACAGAGGCGAGCTTTACAGTGTGGATAATATCAAACAGTATTTGGCGATGCGAAATCTTATGGAGTCGATTCGAGAGAGTGGAGAGATGACAAGAGGGCCAAAACCATTTTCACAAAAAGATGCCCATGAGTTTGCAAATCAACTCAATAAATTTTTGACAAAATGGCTCAAAAACTAAAAGCTACATCCTCGATAAGCATACTTTTCTATCACTTCAAGAAAGGTGTCAGCTACAAATGTGGTATCTTCCATGCTCATCTCTTGATGGCAAGGGATGGAAATTTCTGAGCGGTAGAAGTCATCGCTTACATGCGTAGTGCCCTTTGGGTGTAGAGATATCTCACCAAACTTTTCTTTGTAATAGCTGTTTTGGTATATTGGTTTATAATGAACTTGCACACCTAAACCTCTTTCTTGAAGCTCTTTGAAAATATCCTCTTTTGGGCATTGCAGCGCAGGGCTTAGGATGATGGGATAGAGATGGCGAGATGAGGTGGTGTTTGCCTCTAGTTTGATAGTAGAAAAAAGCTTATGGCCTTTAAATCTTTCATCATAATACTTAGCGATTTTATCCCTTACATGTAAGAAATTATCAAGCCGTTTGAGCTGGCTATGTCCCAGTGCTGCGGCAAATTCTGTCAGACGAAAATTATGTCCGAGCATCACCATATCGGAGTTGTAAAGCTGTTTTTTTATCATGCCGTGGGAGCGAAAAAGTCTGAGCCTTTTGGCAAACTCTTCATTGTCTGTGACCACACATCCGCCTTCTCCCGTTGTGAGTGGCTTGATAGCATGAAAACTAAAGATGGTCATATCTGCGAAAGTACCGATTTTCTGTCCATCGATAGAGCTTCCAAAAGCGTGTGAAGAGTCTTGGATCACTAAAAGATTATGTTTTTTTGCAATCTCATTGATCTTTTTTATCTCGACAGGTTTACCAGCAAAATCCACAGGAACTATTGCTTTTGTTTTTGGGGTTATAAGTCTCTCGATAAAGCGTTCATCGATGTTGCCATCAAGCTTTACATCGCACCAGAGGGGTTTTGCACCAAGTGCTACAAACATATTTGATGTTGCCACAAAGCTTATGGGCGTTGTGATAATCTCATCATCTTCTTTGATGTCACTTACAGCGTATGCGCCAAGAAGTGCAGAGGTTGCGGAGTTGAAAGTCACCGCATATTTAGCGCCGATATATTGACAAATCGCCTCTTCAAAAAGTTCTACCTCTTTGCCTTGCGTGAGGTGAGAGCTTTGTAGGACTCTTACAACTTCGTCTATATCTTCTTGGCTAATGCTTTGGCGGGAGTAGGGGATCATTTCTCTTCTGTTATGGTGAGTTCTATTTTTGCAAGCAGTTCATTATGCGTAAGCCAGTGGCTGTTTTTGTCAGAGCTATATTCAAATCCACACTCTACTTTTTGAGCTATTTCTCCAAGAGCATTTTTTGAAAAATCAACTTTTTGGGTAAATTGGATGGTCGGTTGGATCACATAATGGTCTTCAAAATCGAGTGTTAAGTGAGCATCATTTTGCGGACACATCACTTCGTGTAGCTTCTCTCCTGGACGGATACCGATGACCTCTTGAGAAAGATGAGGCGCAATTGCGCTTGCCATATCTGTCATTTTCATAGAGGGGATTTTTGGTACAAACGTTTCTCCGCCATGCATTCTTGCAAAGTTTTTGAGTACAAAATCCACACCCTCTTGTAGCGTAATCCAAAAGCGGGTCATATGCTCATCTGTAATAGGCAAGCTTGTTGCACCCTCATTTATGAGTTTTTGAAAATAGGGTAAAACTGAACCCCGAGAGCCTAAAACATTTCCATATCGAACAACACTAAAACGGGTATTTGCACTGCCTGTGATGTTGTTTGCAGCGACAAAGAGTTTATCTGAAGCGAGTTTTGAAGCGCCATAAAGGTTGATAGGGCTTGCGGCTTTATCGGTAGAGAGTGCAATCACTTTTTGTACGTTATTATCGATACATGCATCGATGACGTTTTGCGCACCCATAATGTTGGTTTTGATACACTCCATTGGATTGTACTCAGCTATGGGGACATGCTTGAGTGCTGCGGCGTGGACTACAAAATCTACATCTTTCATTGCTCTTTGAAGGCGGGGAAGATCTCGAATATCGCCTATGAAATAGCGCATACAACTGTCATTATATTTTTGTGCCATCTCATACTGTTTGAGCTCATCGCGTGAATAGATAATGATTTTATGCGGTTTGTAGAGGCTGAGTATAGTCTTTACAAACTGCTTTCCAAAGCTTCCTGTGCCGCCTGTAATGAGAATAGTTTTTTGATTGAACATGAGATATTGCCTAAATGAGTAGTTACTGAATTATATCGAGTTTTTGAATATTCTTGGTTTGTGTAAGCTCTAAATAGCGGATAGTATCTTTGACTTTTTTCATTGAGAGTGCTGTTTCATCTTTAAGTGATTCCAGAAGCTCTTTTGCATGATTCATAAGATAAAAGGCTTCTTGCATCTCATCTAGAGTTTCAAATTGTGGCATCTCTAAAATAAGTTTATCGAGCTCTTTTGTGTTTTTTGTGATGAGCGCGACTTTAAACTTATTATTCCACATCAGTCACTTCTTTCCATGCTTCAAGCAAACCTCTTGTGACGCTGTTGACTTCATCAAGATAGATTTCACTCTTTTCTAGGTTCGCTTTCGCAAGAAGACTCAGTTGATGTTGATATAAAGCATTAAGATACTCTGCTACTTGTCCCTGTTTCATATCAAGATTGTTGATAAGTTCAACAAAAATTGAAATTGAACGATTGATCCAATAGGCACGTCTTTCTATATCATCATCTTTTATCGCACGTTTTGCTTGGGTGTTAAAGCGTAAAATCCCCTCATAAAGCATCTTAATAAGCTTCTGTGGTGATTCGATCTCTACATTATTTTTTGCATATGTATTATATGCCGCTGCTTGGTACATCATATTTCTTATATTCCTTTATTTGCCACTTACTGCCATTGAGATTTGTTGAGAGAGAGATGAAAACTGATTGTTAAGATTGCTAATAATCGCATCATAAGCGATAAATTGCTGTGTCATTGTGTCATAGCGCGCATTGAGTGAAGCTGTCGCTTTGGTTTTATCATTAGTCAGAGATGTAGCCTCCGTTGTAAGACCTGTTGTCAAATTGGCTAAAACACCACTAGATTTTGTTAAATTATTGAGATTTGTGTAGAGTGTGTTGAAAACACCATCTGTTGTGCTTGTATTACCATCTGCACCAACTGTAGTTTTTCCACTGAAATAACTTGCCATATTATCTGGACTTTCTGCCATTTTTGTATCAAATGCTTTGGAGTCAAAACTGAGCGTGCCATCTCTATTGATATTGATACCATATTGTGTTAAAGATAAACCACTGCTACTAGAAGATGTTAGGATATTTTTGATATCTCGATCGATTCCATTAATAGAGCTATCTCCATTAAAAAGTCCGACAATGTTGTTTGCGACATCTGCTTGAGTCATTGTTGTAAGTTGTTTAGATACAGCGTTATAACTATCTACAAGGCTTTGCATAGCATCTTTGATGGGTTGTGCATCTTGAGTTATACTAATATTTGCTGTGCTGGTTGTAGTATTACTTAAAAGATTGATAGTGAGTCCAGCAGTAATATCTGTAATGCTATTTGAGGCTCTTGTGAGTGTGATACCATTGTATTTAAAAGATGCATCAGAGGCAGCTTGGATAGAAGACATATCCCCGTTTGTTGCAGTAGTTGTAGTTAAAAGAGAACTCGCACTTCCCCCACTTGCTTGATCTTGAAGTGTTAGTGTTTTATTTTCTGCATCACCCTTGGCTGTGAGAACAAGATTGTATGTTCCTGCATCATTTTTTATAGCACGAGCTGTGAAATTTGCTCCTGCAATAGGATCTTTGTTGATCATATCTACAAGATTGCTAAGAGTTGTGTCTTTTGTATAAGCAAAAGTGTAATTATTAGCACCTGCACCAAGTGTAAGTGTTCCATCACCAGTTGCAAATTTTGTTCCTGTAGTAGCGAATGCGCCAGACATAATAGAATCACTTTTGAGTGTACTATTTAGTTTTCCACTTAAATCTGTGAGTGTTACTTGTTGTGCAGTTCCTGTATTCTTAGAGTTAATAATAAGGCTATAACCTGTATCACTCGTTTGTAAGATACTTGCTTTAACGTTAGTACCTGCAACATCATTGATCTTTGTTTTGAGGTCATCATAACTCATAGATGAATCGTAAGCGATAGTATAGTCTGTTCCGTTAACATTAAAATTGAGCTTGCCTGAGTCAGAAGCAATTTTATTTGTTGAATCACTAAAACTTCCAGATTGTAAAACACTTGCTGTTGCCATCTTCACATCAGATACTGTAAAATCTTGGATCGCTACACCAGGATCTGCTGTTACACTGACATTGTCATTTGAACCAGCAACGGTACGTTTTTGGTATAGGGTACTACTTTCCAAAGATGAGACAGAAGATGTGAGTGAAGTTGCCAAACTGCCAAGCTGAGTCATCGACGCTTGTTTTTGCGTATTTGTTGAAATTTTTTTGTCTATTGGTGCGATGATAAGGTTTGTATCATTTGTTTTTAACTGATCGATAACACTAGAAGTCAAAACTCCAGACCCCATCCCAAGAGAACTTAAAGCACCAGTTGAGCTCATAATCAATCCTTTAAAAGTTATATTTTATTTCTGATACTACTATCGACAGAGTTTTATTATTATTTAGCTAAGCAAAAAAGATTCCAAAAAAGCTATTTTTTCTTTTCAATACCAAATTTTTGTGATCGAATCGTGAGTTCAGTGATTGCAACACCTTTTCTCATTTGTAATATATTTTCGATTGCATCGGCGATATCCTCCGCTTCGAGGCGTTTATCTGGCTCTTGGGAAGTCTCAAATCGTAAATCATCAAAGAATGAGGTTGCTGTCATATCGGGGTTGATACTCACAACATTCACACCGCTTTTTCTCACCTCCTCAAAAAGTGAAAGGCTAAAAGCACGAAGCCCCGCTTTTGTAGCTGAGTAAAGTGCTGAAAATTTAGAGTGGCGAGTTGCTTCGATGGAAGTGATATTAAAGATGATCCCTTCGTTAAATTTGAGCGCTCTTAAAAGGGCATTGCTTAGCGTCATGGGAGCGGTGAGATTGAGTGTGACCATCTTTGAAATAGTTTGGGGATCGATCTCTTCATGCGGTTCAAAAACCCCAAATCCTGCAACATTACACAAAATGGATATAGAAGGATCTGCTTGTAAAAGAGTGAGAATGGATGCCAGCATCCCCTCATCAGAGAGATCACAGGCAAGCGCTCGAAAGTTTGGGTGTTTGAGCGGATTTTCATCGATAGTTCTACTGATGCCAATCACATCATATCCAAGTTCTAAAAGTTTTTGTGAGATTGCTTCGCCTATTCCGCGGCTCGCTCCTGTGACTACTGCAGTTGCCATGTTCGTATCCTCTCTTTTTCTATGTATTTTGTGGCCTGTTTAGTCATTACATGTAAGATATTTTGCTCGATCTCTTTACCATAAGAGACGATATTTTCTTTGACCTCATAAGGGTAAAATGCAATATCACTTCGGCGTAGTTTTTTGATTTTTTTGAGATGCACAGAGCTCATACGAAAACTTCCCAGTGTGAGTTGAAAAAGTTTTTCGGCATCGATACAACTAAAAATCTCATCGATAAGCGGCGGATAAAGCGTTGCAAACTCTTCATTGTAGATCACGGGATCGATGCAGATGCGCACCCTCCAACCTGCATCTATAGCCTCTTTAATGGATGCGAGACGTTTTTGCAAAGAGGGTGTTTTATGCTCATAAAGATCAATGATCTTTTGGGGTGAGAGTGTCCATGCAAGTGTGACTTGATCGCTACATGTAAGGGATTTTATTGCTTTAAAATTTGCACTTTTTGTGCGCACTTCAAGATGCAGATTTGGATGATGCTGTGCAAACTCTATCCACTCTTGCGTGTGAGAAGTGAGTGATTCTATAGCGAGGGTATCTGTGTCATAAGAGATGGCAAGCAGTGTTGGCTTCTCTAAGTAGGGCAAAACAGCATCAAAAAAATCCTGAGTGTTTACAAAAAAGACACTGTTTGCAGAGTTGTACATTCCGCTGAGGTAGCAGTAATCACAGTCGTATAAACAGCCTAAAATAGAGGGTGTATAAAAGAAATTTTCATATTCAAACCCATCGCTATAAAAAGAGCCTTCATATAAAAAAGGTGCTTCGCGTCGTGCGAGGATGAGATTTTTACTTTTACTTTGTGTTGTAAAATCTTGATTTGGACGGTTGAAAACATCTTTGTAGTGTTTGATAAAGATGATCTTAGAGTTTGAAAACTTCTGCATGATCTTACATGTAAGCATTTCATCTCTCACACTCTCTTCGATATAGAGATGAGAGAAAAGATTAGAGTGTGAGGGTTTTGACAAGTGATTCAAACTGGATGCTCCTCTCTTTTTTAGATAGTTTTTCTTGGCTTGGAGTCTTTAAATCCAAAGGTTTTTTATGATGAAGTTTATAGTAACAACACGCATCATAAAAAGCACTCGCTTGGGATTTTGTGAAGTAATTTGCGATAGCATCGATAGACTCTTGCTCCTCTTGGCTAAAGAGCGAATCTTTTTTCGTGACATATTTTGCACTGTGGAGAATATTTTGCAGTGCATTTATGGAGTTTTGTATGAGAGATGTTGCGCTCTCTTTACTTACATGTAAGGGTTCAAAGTGATCTGAGACCACTTTAAAAAAGAGAAGCTGGTGCGTGTTTAAAAAACGTGAAGCTGCTTTATAGACACCATAAGCCTCCATATCTACGGGTAACTCCTGCGCTATGTCCATACTCTCATCTACGCTAAGAAGATCGCTTTCTTTGAGTGGGTGTTCAAACAAAATATCAGGATAATAGACCTGATTTTTAGACTCATAAGGTACTTTACATGTAAGCTTATGGACTAAAAAAGCTTCGCCAATCTCAAAGGATTGCGGTGCTGCGCAGATTCCAATATTGAGTAAAAGGTCGTCTTCATTTGGAGAAAAGTGCCCTAAAAATGCGCTTGTAGCCATGATGGCATTTTGTAACCCAACGCCTGTGACGAGGAGTTTTATATCACTATTTTCAAAAAGTGTGTAGGGAAGTGCATAAGTTCTTGTGAGTTTAAAAGTGTCAATAAGGGGTCTAGCTTCGGCACTGAGTGCTACGGTGATATACAACATGGCAAAATTTTATCAAATTTCACTTTTAAAATAGATTTTTTTTTGCTATACTTCTGCTCTTTAAAGCGCTCAGGACATACAAAACTGTGTTTTGAACGCTCTCCTTTAGACCTGTGCAATGGTATTGCGGGGAAATGTGTCAGGGTAGGAATACAGCAGCACGCTTCGTCTTACTATGTGCCGCAGGTATCTGGAGGGGAGTACTTCATTTTTTAATTTCCCAAATTTCTTTTTTTAATCCTCTCTATATTTAGAAATCCCACATGGCTGGTTTGGTGTTGGCGGATGCTCTTTGAGGTATGTTAAATCTTCTAAAGTTTGGTTCAGCACTCTTTTTTGTTGTAAAAGAGGCAACATATAATTATCTTTTTCGGTAAGGGAAAATTTCATATTTAAAAGTATCTCTTGCACTTCTTTGTCTAGTTCTGCGATGGCTTGTTCTATATATGCTATTGATTTCATGAGCGCGATTATACCTTTATATACAATTTTTTTTTAAAATAGTGTCGGCTCTAGAGCTTTGATTTTATATGTTTTTCTATGTACGTCACTATAACCATACTGTTTTATCATGCTTACATGGTAGGCTGTTCCATACCCTTTATGTTTGCTAAATCCATACTCTGGATAGAGTTTGTCGAGTTCTAAGATATCTCTATCATGCGTGACTTTCGCGAGGATGGAAGCAGCACTGACTTGCGGGATGGTGGCATCAGCTTTTATAAGTGTTTTTAAGCCACTAACGCCAAAGGTAGAGTTGCCATCAAAGAGATACTCAGCGGCCTCTATGTTTTGTATAATCTCTTCTAAACCCATCTTTAAACACTTAGAGATACCAAATGTATCGATCTGTGAGGCAGAGAATTTTACTATATGATAAGTGGAATTTTGAATGATCTCTTCAAAAAGAGTTTCTCGCTTCTTCGGCGTGAGTTTTTTGGAATCATTAAGCCCGTCTATATTTACATGTAAGACACATCCAGCCATCACTAAGTCACCAGCGAGTGGTCCGCGTCCAGCTTCATCTATACCGCAAAGCATTTATATAGCAACCTTCTTATAAAAATTATCACATATTGTAGCCAAAGTAATACCAAATACGATTAACCAAGCATACGCTAAACGAGCAAAACACATTGGAGTGCGAGGCGAAAATACGTAGGAGCTACTAGTAGCTTCAAGTGCTTTTAACGAAGCAATACAGTGCGCTTTGCTCGCCCGAAGGGTAAAAAAGAGGCCCGCATCTCCTGCGTTGTATCTTCTTGGGTTAGCTACGGCTAGCCCTGTGAAGATACGCCTTGGAGCTACAGACCTCTTTTTTATTTATCGTATACTTGGTTAATCGTATTTGGTAT